>NZ_CANROA010000016.1 GCF_947632095.1 uncultured Microbacterium sp.
CTCGGCATCTTCGAGATCCACGACGCCGCCGACCTCGTCAAGGAGGCCGCGCACCCCGAGGCGAACATCATCTTCGGAACAGTTATCGACGACACTCTCGGCGACGAGGTGCGGGTGACGGTCATCGCCGCGGGCTTCGACGGCGGTGAGCCGTCTCTGCGTCTGGACCCGATGGTCGTCTCCCGCCCCGCAGCGGCGACGACGCTCCCCGAGATCACGCTCTCGGACGAGACGACCGCCGAGCCGGCGGTCAGTGAGCCCGAAGAGAACCAGCCCGCGCCGCGCATCGCGACGACGAGCCTGGAACCGGCGTTCTCGGACGACGACATCGACATCCCGGAATTCCTGAAGTAAACAGGGGTACAGGAGACGCAGTGACTGACCTCGGCACGCGGCTGTCCGCGATCGATGCTCTGATCGCGGAAGCCGCGCGCACGAACGGGCGCGACCCCGGGGAGATCACCCGGATCGTCGTCACGAAGTTCCATCCTTATTCGGTCGTTCGTGATCTTCACGATCTCGGCGTTCGCGATGTCGGGGAGAATCGGCAGCAGGAGCTGACGGAGAAGACCGCGGAACCGCCGCTGGATGGTTTGCGCTGGCACTTCATCGGCCAGGCGCAGACCAAGAAGGCGGGCGCGATCCGGCGATCCGCCCAGGCCGTTCACTCGGTCGATCGGGAGAAGCTCGCTGATGCGTTGCATCGCGCGGCCGTCGACGACGACCGGCTGGATGTCCTCGTGCAGATCAACCTCACGCAGGATGCCGGTCGGGGCGGAGTCGTACCAGACGAGGCGCAGAGACTCGCCGAATACGTCCTCGGGCTCCCGTCTTTGCGCCTGCGCGGCGTCATGGGAGTTGCGCCGCTCGATGAGGAGCCGGCTTCGGCCTTCGCCCGATTGCGCGAGATCTCCGACGGCATCCGCTCTCTCGAGTCCGGGGCGACATGGATATCCGCGGGCATGACCGGCGACTTCGCCGAGGCGATCGCCGCGGGTGCGACACACCTGCGCATCGGTTCCGCAATAACAGGACCCCGGCCCGACCGGGGATAACCTCGAAACAGTTCAGCCCACGTCGAACACGGAGGACACGATGGGAAATCCGCTCAAGAAGACCATGGTCTACCTCGGTCTCGCCGATGAAGAAGAAGCCTACGAGGAGCAGCTCGCCGCTGAGCCGGTTCGCACTTCGCGAGAGCGGGAGAGCGTGCGCAAGCCCGCGGCACGCGAACAGGACGAGCCGGCTCCGGCGCCGGTCACGCCGTTGCGTCGCCCCGTCGCGATCCGCCAGCCCGCGGCCGGCGCCGTCAACGAGATCCTCACGGTGCACCCCAAGCAGTACCGCGACGCTCAGCTGATCGCGGAGAGCTTCCGCGAGGGCGTTCCCGTCATCATCAACCTCTCGCAGATGTCGGATGCCGACGCGCGTCGTCTCATCGACTTCGCCAGCGGTCTGTCGATCGGTCTCTACGGGCGAATCGAGCGCGTGACGAGCAAGGTGTTCCTGCTCTCGCCCGAGAACATCGCCGTCTCCGGTCAGAGCGGCATCACGAACGCGGATCCGGAGTCTGCGGGCTTCGACCATTCCTGAGCTGTGGGGACTCTGATCTCAGCGATCGCCTCGATCGTTCATCTTCTGCTGCTCCTCTACCTGTTCACGCTGTTCGGACGCCTCATCCTCGAATACATCCCGCTGTTCAATCGCGGTTGGCGTCCGAAGGGCGCAGGCCTTGTCGCCGCAGAGGTCGTCTACACGGTGACGGACCCACCGATCAAGCTGTTCCGGCGGTTCATTCCTCCGTTGCGCCTCGGAACGCTGTCGCTGGACTTCGGATTCACGTTCACAATGCTCGCCGTGCTGATCCTCATGTCGATCGTGCGCGCGTTCATCTGATAGCGTCTCCGACACCCCTGGCGCGATCGACATCGCGCCGCTTGCGAGCGAGGACTATGCTTGCTCCAAGGTGCGCGCCCCGGGTACGCGCCGCATCAATACCGAGCCATACTTCAGTCACTGGCAACAGAACTCATCGAAAGAGGAGCCGAGAAATGGCACTTTCCCCGGATGACGTCGTCACCAAGCAGTTCCAGCACGTTCGATTCAAGGACGGCTTCGACCCGGACGAGGTCGATGACTTCCTCGACGAGATCGTCGTCGAATGGCGCAAGGCCCTCGAAGAGAACGCAGAGCTGAAGGCAAAGCTCGCCTCTTACGAGTCTGGTCAGGCGGCTCCGGCCGCAGCAGCGCCCGTGCAGGCGGCTCCGGTCGCCGCGAGCGCTGATGGAGCGTCCTCCTCCACGGCAGGCATCATCGAGCTGGCTCAGCGCCTGCACGACGAGCACGTCGCCGAGGGTGAGATGAAGAAGAACCAGCTCATCTCCGAAGCGAGCATCGAGGTCGAGCGCATCCGCACCGACGCGCAGATGCAGCAGCGCGAGGAGATGAACCGCTTCGAACGCGAGCGCAATGCACTCGAGGCCCGCATCAGCGAGCTGCGCAACTTCGAGCGCGACTACCGCACTCAGCTGCGCGGCTACATCGAGGGCCAGCTCCGCGACCTCGACGAGAAGGCGAACGTCACCGACTCGACGTCGGTCTCCGCTATCGGTCTGTAAGGCGTCCTCTTGCCAGGACGTCGTCCCTTTCGTCGGTCGGCGGCCGGCATCACCGTCGCGATTCTCGCGATCGTGGTGCTGGCCGCCGATCAGTTCGTGAAGCATCTCACCATCACGCATCTGCCGCTCCACGAGGTCGTGCCCGTCCTCGGCGAGTTTTTCCAGCTGTACTACATCCGCAATTCGGGGGCAGCCTTCTCCCTCGGCAGTAACGTCACGTGGATCTTCACGATCGCTCTGACGCTGGTCGCTGCGGCGATCATCTGGAAGGCCTTCGCGCTGAGCTCGCGTCGGTGGGCCGTGGTTCTCGGCCTCCTCCTCGGCGGTGTGCTCGGCAATCTCACTGATCGTCTCTTC
Source organism: uncultured Microbacterium sp. (assembly GCF_947632095.1). Lineage (GTDB taxonomy): Bacteria > Actinomycetota > Actinomycetes > Actinomycetales > Microbacteriaceae > Microbacterium. Next base: position 2,976 of record NZ_CANROA010000016.1, read on the forward strand.
CGCGAGCCCGGATTCGCGGTCGGCCACGTCGTCGACATGATCTCGATGCCGTGGATGATGCCGGCGATCTTCAACGTCGCGGACATCTTCATCGTCTGCGGCATGATCGCCGTCGCGCTCCTCGTCGTTCTCGGCATCCGATTCGACGGCACGCGCGAGAAGGACGACGCGGCCCAGGATGCCGTCTCACCCGTCGGCGGAGAGCAGGAAGTCTGATGGAATCCCGGTCTCTCCCCGTTCCGGACGGGCTGGAAGGCGCACGCGTCGACGCTGCTCTGGCGAAGATGCTCGGATTCTCGCGCACGTTCGCAGCTGAGGTAGCGGAAGCCGGAGGAGTGAGCCTCGACGGCGCCGTGCTCGGCAAATCCGACCGGCTCCGGGCCGGCGGCTGGCTGATGGTCGAGTGGGCGCCGAAGGAGGAGCCGAAGATCATTCCGGTCGTCGTTCCCGAGCTCGGGATCGTTCACGATGATGACGACATCGTGGTGATCGATAAGCCGACCGGCGTCGCCGCCCATCCCTCGCAGGGCTGGGAGGGCCCGACCGTTCTCGGCGCTCTCGCCGGCGCTGGTTTCCGCATCGCGACCAGCGGTGCGGCCGAGCGCGCGGGCATCGTGCACCGTCTCGACGTGGGCACGAGCGGGCTCATGGTCGTCGCCAAGACCGAGTCCGCGTATTCGGCGCTCAAGCACGCTTTCAAGGTGCGCACGGTCGAGAAGATATACCACGCTGTGGTCCAGGGGCATCCCGACCCCCTGGCGGGAACGATCGACGCGCCGATCGGTCGGCACCCGAACCATTCCTGGAAGTTCGCGGTCACCCCGGACGGCAAGGATTCCGTCACGCACTACGAGACGCTCGAGGCGTTCCCCGGGGCGTCGCTGCTGGAGATCCACCTCGAGACCGGCCGCACGCACCAGATCCGAGTCCACATGTCGGCGCACCGGCATCCCTGCGTGGGCGACCCGCTGTACGGCGCGGACCCGACGATGTCGGAACGTCTGGGCCTGACCCGTCAGTGGCTCCACGCACACAAGCTGGCCTTCACGCATCCCGGAACGGGGGAGTGGGTCGAGTTCGAATCGGCCTACCCCGCCGACTTCGTGCACGCGTTGGAGATCCTCCGCGGCGAATAGTCGTTCGGACCCGCGCGAGTCCATACCAAAATTCCAATGTCCTCGCGCCGACGTAGACTCGACTCGTGGCATCCGACTCCTTCGTTCACCTGCACGTGCACAGCGAGTACTCGATGCTCGACGGTGCGGCCAAGATCCAGGCGATGACGAAGGCGGCGGCCGATTACGGCATGCCCGCCATCGCCGTCACCGACCACGGCAACACCTTCGCGGCCTTCGAGTTCTACAACGCCGCGAACAACGCCGGAGTGAAGCCGATCATCGGCCTCGAGGCGTACGTGACTCCGGGCACCCACCGCAGCGACAAGACCCGTGTGCAGTGGGGAACGGCCGATCAGAAGCGCGACGACGTCTCCGGCTCGGGCGCCTACACCCACATGACGATGTGGAGCCAGTCGACCGAGGGCATGCACAACCTCTTCCGACTGAGCTCGCTCTCGAGCATCGAGGGCTATTACTTCAAGCCGCGCATGGACCGCGAGATCCTGCAGAAGTACAGCAAGGGCCTGATCGCGACGACCGGTTGCCCCTCGGGCGAGATCCAGACCCGTCTGCGTCTCGGGCAGTACGACGCTGCGCGCGAGGCAGCAGCGGAGTTCCAGGACATCTTCGGCAAGGAGAACTATTTCGCCGAGATCATGGATCACGGCCTCTCCATCGAGCGGCGCATCATGAGCGATCTCCTGCGCCTGGCGAAGGATCTCGGCATCCCTCTGGTCGGCACGAACGACTCGCACTACACGCACCAGCACGAGGCCGATGCGCACGAGGCGCTGCTGTGCGTGCAATCGGGCTCCACCCTCGACGACCCCAACCGCTTCAAATTCGACGGCGACGGCTACTACATCAAGCCCGCCGCCGAGATGCGCCAGCTCTTCCGGGATCACCCCGAGGCCTGCGACAACACGCTGCTCATCGCCGAGCGCTGCCAGGTCGAGTTCAACACCTCTGCGAACTACATGCCGCGCTTCCCGGTTCCCGAGGGCGAGACGGAGGACAGCTGGCTGATCAAGGAGGTCGAGGCGGGACTGCACTACCGGTACCCGAACGGCATCCCCGACAAGGTCCGCAAGCAGGCCGAGTACGAGACCGGCATCATCCTGCAGATGGGGTTCCCCGGCTACTTCCTCGTCGTCGCAGACTTCATCAACTGGGCCAAGGACAACGGCATCCGCGTCGGTCCCGGCCGTGGCTCCGGCGCCGGTTCCATGGTCGCCTACGCGATGAAGATCACCGACCTCGACCCGCTCGAGCACGGCCTGATCTTCGAGCGGTTCCTGAACCCCGACCGCGTCTCCATGCCCGACTTCGACGTCGACTTCGATGACCGGCGCCGTGGCGAGGTCATCGACTACGTCACGGCCAAGTACGGCGATGAGCGCGTTGCGCAGATCGTCACATACGGAACCATCAAGTCGAAGCAGGCTCTGAAAGACGCCGGGCGCGTGCTCGGCTTCCCGTTCAGCATGGGCGATCGCCTCACGAAGGCCATGCCTCCTGCCGTCATGGGCAAGGACATGCCGCTGACGGGAATGTTCGACACGGCGCACCCCCGCTACAAGGAGGCCAGCGAGTTCCGCGCGCTGATCGAGACCGATCCCGAGGCGAAGACGGTCTTCGACCGGGCGCTCGGGCTCGAGGGGCTGAAGCGCCAGTGGGGTGTGCACGCCGCCGGCGTCATCATGTCGAGCGAGCCGATCATCGACATCATCCCGATCATGAAGCGCGAGCAGGACGGCCAGATCGTCACGCAGTTCGACTACCCGTCCTGTGAGTCGCTCGGTCTGATCAAGATGGACTTCCTGGGGCTGCGCAACCTCACGATCATCTCGGATGCCCTCGACAACATCCGCACCAACCGCGGTGAGGAGGTCGATCTCGAGCACCTCGAGCTCGACGACAAGCCCGCCTACGAACTGCTCACCCGCGGAGACACGCTGGGCGTATTCCAGCTCGACGGCGGGCCGATGCGATCGCTGCTGCGCTTGATGAAGCCCGACAACTTCGAGGACGTCTCGGCCGTCATCGCGCTGTACCGACCGGGTCCGATGGGTGCGAACTCGCACACCAACTACGCCCTGCGCAAGAACGGGCTGCAGCCGGTGACCCCGATCCACCCCGAGCTCGAGGAGCCCCTCAAGGACATCCTCGACATCAGCTACGGCCTGATCATCTATCAGGAGCAGGTCATGGCGATCGCGCAGAAGGTCGCCGGCTTCAGCCTCGGCCAGGCCGACATCCTGCGCCGCGCGATGGGCAAGAAGAAGAAGTCCGAGCTCGATAAGCAGTACGAGGGCTTCGCGGGCGGCATGAAGGAGCGCGGCTTCGGCGAAGCCGCGATCAAGGCGCTGTGGGACATCCTCCTTCCGTTCTCCGACTATGCCTTCAATAAGGCGCACTCCGCCGCCTACGGTCTCGTCTCCTATTGGACCGCGTATCTGAAGGCACATTATCCGGCCGAGTACATGGCGGCGCTGTTGACGAGCGTCGGCGATTCGAAGGACAAGATGGCGCTCTACCTCAACGAGTGCCGTCGCATGGGCATCAAGGTCCTCCCGCCCGACGTCAGCCAGTCGATCAACTTCTTCGCAGCAGTCGGAGAGGACATCCGCTTCGGGCTCGGTGCCGTGCGCAACGTCGGCTCGAACGTCGTCGACGGGATCATCGAGGCGCGCAGGGACGAGAGGTTCACGTCGTTCCATGACTTCCTCAAGAAGGTTCCGCTGCACGTCTCGAACAAGCGCACGATCGAGTCGCTGATCAAGGCGGGAGCGTTCGACTCGATGGGTGATTCGCGTCGTGCGCTGATGGAGATCCATGAGGATGCCGTGGATGCGGCCGTCGGCCAGAAGCGCAACGAGGCGCAGGGAGCCATCGGGTTCGACTTCGACAGCCTCTACGACGAGACCGAAGAGGCGCCACCGGCGAAGGTCCCAGACCGTCCCGAGTGGATCAAGAAGGACAAACTCGCCTTCGAGCGGGAGATGCTCGGCCTGTACGTCTCCGATCACCCTCTGGCAGGGCTCGAGGTCGCCCTCGCCAAGCATGCATCGATCTCGATCCACAACCTGCTCGCCTCGGAAGACCTGCAGGACGGCGACCAGGTGACGGTCGCGGGCCTGGTGACGAGCGTCCAGCACCGCGTTGCGAAGGCCAGCGGGAACCCGTACGGCATGATCACGGTCGAGGACTTCAACGGTGAGATCACGGTCATGTTCATGGGCAAGACTTACACCGAGTTCCAGCACACGCTGCAGCAGGATGCGATCCTCGCCGTGCGCGGACGCGTGTCCCGGCGCGATGACGGAATGAATCTGCACGCGCAGTCGGCGTTCGCTCCGGATGTCGGATCCTTCGACGCCTCGGGGCCGCTGGCCCTCGTGCTCGCGGAACAGCGTGCGACCGAGCGCGTCATGCACGACCTCGCGGAGGTGCTGCGCCGGCACAGCGGCGAGACGGAGGTCATGCTGCGCGTGCACCGCGGTGCCACGGCGAAGGTCTTCGAAGTGCCGATGCCCGTCACCGTCTCCGCCGACCTGTTCGGCGACCTGAAGTCGCTGCTCGGTCCGACGTGCCTGGGCTGATGGAGCCCTGGCTGTGGATAGAGGCTTTTCGGCACCGTTCACGGGGTAATATCGTGACCCATCGATGCCGGACCCGTCGGCGCACATCAGATCTGAAAGGAAACGTCGTTTCATGAGCACGGATTCTTCCCGCGCAGAGAACGAACCGGTCGACGAATGCGCGGCACCCGTGGTCCGCGAGACGCGCGACGAGGCGTTCACCGATGACGACGGTGTGCTCTACGACGACGAAGTCACCCCGGAGTACGGGATCCTCGGATTCACGTTGCGCGAGCTCCTGATCGTCGGATTCTGGCTCGTCGCCTTCGTCGCCTCCTTCTTCCCGCTGCACGGAATGCTGAGCCCCACCTCGATCTGGGGCCAGACGCTTAGCTGGATCCAGCCGATCGGCCTGCCCACGCTCGCGGTCTTCCTGATCGTGCTGCGTCGGTTCTCCCCGGACGGCATCCGGAGGGTCGGTTCTCTCGGCATCGACCAGTTCGCCTCGGCGGTGTTCTCCTTCGGCGCGCTCTACTGGGCGATGATCATCGTCGAGCGCCTGATGATCCGGGACGTTTTCCTGGTGTCGTGGGTCATGGTCGTCGAGTTCCTCGCACTGCTCGCGCTCGTCGCGGTCACCGTCTTCGCCCCGCTGATCCCCGGTTTGCAGGAAGACTTCCGCGGTCGTCTCGTGACGCTGGCCCACCGCAACGCGAATCCCGTTCGACCGGTCATCGCGCGCCCCCGTGCGCCGCGTCCCGTCAAGCCCGTGTCGGCTCCGTCGATCGCACCCACAGAGGACGCACCGCACGATGACTCCTCCAGACCGGACGCCGTCGAGGTCGGCTCGTCCGATGACGATGACGATGACGACGACGTCGAGATCGTCGAGGTCAACGACACGGACGACATCATCCGTCTGGGAAGCCTGGAGAGCGTGCCCCTGACAGCACATGCCTCGGCCGGGGCGCTGGGAACTTCCACCGCTGCCGATGACTCCGATCCCGATTACGTCCCCGGTTATGCCCGTCGCCGCCGCTCGACCGCGCTGCCCGCCATTCCCGGTGATGCCGAAGCAGCCCGAGTCGCATCCGGCGATGAAGCCGTCGCCGGCGATGCCGACAAGACCGGCATCATCCCGACCGCTGATTCGCAGCCGTTCTGGGCCCTTGCCGCGACCGAGCGTGATGTCCTCGACGAGAGCGGCGAGAAACTGTTCACGATCGGCCCAGACGCTTGGGCCCTGGTAATTGAGGACCGTGGCGGCGCCTACGTCATCCGCAACGATGACGGCCGCATCGGCTATCTGCACGACATCGAAGACATCACGAAGGGCTGACGTGCGCACCATCGATCTGAGGGGCAAGACCCTCTCCGCCGCAGACATGCTCGCGGCCGTCCCGCGCGCCGCGCAGGCACGCGCCGAGGCGCTCGAGACCGCCGCGCGCATCGTCGAAGACGTGCGCACCGGGGGAGAGTCCGCGCTGCGTGCGCAGGCCGAGCAGTTCGACCGGGTCACCGGCCACGCGATCCGCGTCCCCGCTGAGCACATCGCGGACGCCCTCGCCGCCGTCTCGCTCGAGGTGCGCACGGCCCTCGAAGAGTCCATCGCCCGCGTGCGGCAGGGCTCCGAGGCACAGGTGCCCGCACCGCGGGTCACCGAGATCGGCCCCGGCGCGCGCATCACGCAGCGCTGGCAGCCTGTGAACCGCGTCGGCGTGTACATCCCGGGCGGCAAGGCCCCACTCGCCTCGAGCGTTGTCATGAACGTCGTCCCCGCGCAGGTCGCCGGGGTCACCGAGATCGCACTGGCTTCCCCTCCGCAGCACAGCGAGGACGGCCGCATCCACCCGACGATCCTCGCCGCCGCCGGCCTCCTCGGCGTCACCGAGGTCTACGCGATCGGCGGCGCGGGCGCGATCGGAGCCTTCGCGCACGGCGTCGAGGGCATCGGCCTCGACCCGGTCGACGTCGTCTCCGGCCCTGGCAACAACTACGTCGCATCCGCCAAGCGGGCGGTCGCCGGCGTGGTCGGCACCGACTCCGAGGCGGGCGCGACAGAAATTCTCATCGTCGCGGACGGCGAGGCGGATGCGCGCCTCATCGCCGCCGACCTCATCAGCCAGGCCGAGCACGACGAACAGGCATCCGCAGTGCTCGTCACCGATGACGCAGACCTCGCCGAGCGCGTCGCCGTCGAGGTCGCCGACCTCGCGGCCCGCACGCGACACAGCGAGCGCGTCGGCGTCTCGCTCTCAGGCCCCCAGTCGGCGATCGTGCTTGTCGACGATCGAGCCATGGCGACCGCGTTCAGCAACGCCTACGCTCCGGAGCACCTCGAGCTGCACCTCGTGGACGCGGAGGAGGCGGCATCGGCCTTCACCAGCGCCGGCGCGATCTTCGTCGGCGACCAGACGCCGGTCAGCCTCGGCGACTACATGGCCGGCAGCAACCACGTGCTGCCCACCGGCGGTCAGGCGCGCTACGCACCGGGCCTGGGCGCGTACACGTTCCTGCGCCCGCAGCAGGTGATCAGCTACGATCACGCTGCCCTCGCCGCGGTCCGCGCTGGCGTCGTGGCACTGGCGAACACCGAAGTGCTTCCGGCGCACGGCGACGCGATCGAGGCGCGCTTCGGCGCGTCGGAGGGCTGAGCGACTACGCTGACAGATTATGCACTGCCCGTTCTGCCGCCATTCTGATTCCCGCGTGATCGACTCGCGCACGAGCGATGACGGGCTGTCGATCCGCCGGCGCCGGCAATGCCCGGAGTGTGGCGGTCGGTTCACGACGACAGAGACGGCGAGCCTCAGCGTCATCAAGCGCAGCGGTGTGATGGAGCCGTTCAGCCGGGAGAAGGTCATCTCCGGTGTTCGCAAGGCCTGCCAGGGGCGCCCGGTCACCGAGGCCGACCTCGCGGTCCTCGCGCAGCGGGTGGAGGAGGCGGTGCGCCAGACCGGCGTCTCGCAGCTCGACGCGAACGAGATCGGCCTCGCGATCCTCGGGCCGCTCCGCGATCTCGATGAGGTGGCCTATCTCCGCTTCGCGAGCGTCTACCAGGCGTTCGATTCCCTCGAGGATTTCGAGAGCGCGATCGGAGATCTCCGGGCCGACCACATCGCTGCGCAGCGGGAGAGCGCCGACAGGTAATCTGGCAGGGATGTATCCGCTGCTCTTTCGCGCTGTCCTTTCGCGCTTCGACCCCGAGTCCGCCCATCACGCCGGCATGGCGGTGATCCGTGCGCTCGGGGCGCCCCCGTTCTCATGGATCACCCGCGCGGTCGCCGCGCCCGGCCCCGGTCTCCAGGTGCAGGCGCTCGGCCTCACCTTCGACTCACCATTCGGCGTGGCGGCCGGCTTCGACAAGAACGCCATCGGCGTGCGCGGTCTCGCCGCCCTCGGTTTCGGTCACGTCGAGGTCGGCACGGTGACGGCTATCCCGCAGGAGGGCAACCCGAAGCCGCGTCTGTTCCGTCTGGTCGAGGATCGTGCGGTCATCAACCGGATGGGCTTCAACAACGCCGGCGCGGATGCTGCGGTCCGCCGATTGGAGAAGCTGCGTCGACGACGTCCGAAGACGGTCGTCGGCGTGAATATCGGCAAGAGCCGGGTCGTCGACGTCGAGAACGCGACGGCGGACTACGTGTCCAGTGCCCTCGCCCTCGCGCCGCTGGCCGACTATCTCGCCGTCAACGTCTCCTCGCCGAACACTCCGGGGCTCCGGGGTCTGCAGGCGGTCGAAACTCTTGCACCGCTGCTGCGCGCTGTGAAGATCGCGGCCGATCGGACTCCGCTGCTGGTGAAGATCGCCCCCGACCTGTCGGACGACGAGATCCAGGCGATTGCCCGCATGGCTGTCGCCGAGGGGCTCGACGGCATCATCGCCCACAACACGACGATCTCGCGGGATGGCTTGCGCACAGATGCCGCCACCGTCGAGGCAGCGGGTGCGGGAGGGCTCTCCGGCGCGCCGTTGCGGGAGCGCTCGATGGAGGTTCTTCGCGTCGTCCGCGATGCGGTGCCCTCCGACTTCTGCGTGGTCTCCGTCGGGGGAGTGGAGACGGCATCCGATGTTCGCGAGCGCTTGGACGCCGGCGCCACCCTCGTTCAGGGCTACACGGCCTTCCTGTATCGCGGACCGCTCTGGGCCCGCCAGATCAATCGCGGTCTGCGCCGGCGCTGACTCTGTCGTCGTAACCCAGAACGCCCGCCGACGATGTCGGCGGGCGTTCTGCTGTGCTTCGGCGGATCAGGCGGGATACTCGCCGCGTTTGACCTGCGGTTTGGGCAGACGCATGAAGCGCATCTGCAGCGAGCGCATGGCGGCGTACCAGCCCAGGCCCTTCTCGACTTGGTCGGCGCCGAAACGTGCCCGGGCCTTGCGCTTCACGCGGTTGCCGAGGATGATCATGCCGGCCACCGCGACGAAGATGAAGCACCACAGGCCCACGAACGCATAGGTCGAGAACGTCGGGTCGGGGATGAGGGAGACGAGGATCACGACGACCATGAGAGCCATGACCCACTCCGAGATGTGCCACCCGGCGTCGACGTAGTCGCGCACCCACCGGCGCTGCGGGCCCTTGTCGCGCTGGGGCAGGTACTTGTCCTCACCGGCGGCCATACCGGCCTGAGCGCGTTCGCGCTGCTCGCGCAGCTGCGCCTTGGCCGCTGCGCGAGCCTCCTTTGTGTCGGCGACTAGCGGGCGTCGCCGGGCGGCCTCCTGCTCGGCGCGGCTCGGGGTCGGACGACCCTTGCCGGTGGACGGCGTCTCGGGGGAGTCGTCGTTCGTCGACGGGGTGGAAGTGGACACGGCTCTCCTCAGTGACGGATCAAGTTCGGCCTTAAGATTACTCGCATGACATCTGTGCCGCCCAATGCAGACCCCGCCGTCGAATCCGCCGTCACCGAAGCGGTCGCCCTCGGCGTTCCCGCCGCTCTCTCCGACCTGGGCGATCTCGTCCGGATCCCCGGTATCGCCTGGCCGTCCTTCGATCAGACGCAGCTCGTGCGCAGCGCTGAGCACGTAGCGTCGCTGGCACGCGATACGGGCGTTTTTGACAGCGTGGAGGTGCTGCGCGCAGCCATTCCCGGAACGGATGAGGTGGGGCAGCCGGCCGTCCTCGCAACCCGCGCGGCACGTAACGGAAGGCCGACGATCCTGCTGTACGCGCACCACGACGTCCAGCCTCCCGGTGCGGACGAGCTCTGGGAGACCCCGCCGTTCGAGCCGACGGTCCGTGACGGACGCCTGTACGGCCGCGGAGCTGCCGATGACAAGGCCGGCATCATGGCCCACATCGCGTCGCTGCGTGCTGTCGCCGAGACCCTCGGTGACGACTTCGACCTCGGCGTCTCTATGTTCATCGAGGGCGAGGAGGAATACGGATCGCGATCGTTCGGTCAGTTCCTCAGCGACAACGCTGACGCGCTGCGCGCGGATGCGATCGTCGTCGCGGATTCGGGCAACTGGGACTCCGAGACACCCGGGCTCACGGTCTCCCTCCGAGGCAATGCCCGCTTCACCTTGACCGTGCGCACACTGGCGCACGGATCGCACTCCGGCATGTTCGGCGGCGCGGTCCCGGATGCCATGATGGCGACGATCCGACTGCTTTCCTCCCTGTGGGCTGACGACGGCGCCGTGGCGGTCGCCGGGCTCGCAGAGCGCGACACGCCGACGCCGGAATATTCCGAGGCGACCCTGCGGGATGAGGCCGGCCTGCTTCCTGGGGTCTCGCCCGCAGGCCGCGACAGCATCCTCAGTCGAATCTGGAACAAGCCCTCCGTCACGGTCATCGGCATCGATGCGACCAGCGTCGAAGCGGCATCCAACACCCTCGCGCCCGAGGTGAGCGTCGTCGTCAGCGCCCGCGTCGCACCGGGACAGTCAGGGGAGGAGGCCTACGCAGCCCTGGAGAAGCATCTGCGCGAGCGTGCACCGTTCGGTGCGGAGCTGACGTTCTCCGACGTCGATCTCGGCAACGGTTTCCTCGTGGATACGAGCGGCTGGGCCGTGGGACTCGCGCGCCAGGCGATGGCCGACGGCTACGGCGTCGAACCGGTGGACCTCGGAGTCGGAGGCTCGATCCCCTTCATCGCGGATCTCGTTCACGAGTTCCCGGAGGCGCAGATCCTCGTCACGGGCGTCGAGGACCCCCACTCGCGTGCCCACAGCCCGAACGAATCCCTGCACCTGGATACCTTCCGCCACGCGATCGCGACCGAGGCGCTCCTGCTGACGCGCATGAACGCCCTCATCCGCGACGAGCTCTGAGATCCGGCGCGCACCCGCCCTCGTGCGGGTGCGCGCCGGTAGAATCAGAACAACCATCCGCGGTCATCCGCGGCCTGTCACAAGGAGCGACATGAGCGACACCACACTCACCACGGAGACCGAGAACACCGCGCCCCACGGTGTCACCCTCACGGAGGCCGCGGCCAACAAGGTCAAGACCCTGCTTTCGCAGGAAGGCCGCGATGACCTGCGTCTTCGCGTCGCGGTTCAGCCCGGCGGATGCTCCGGCCTGATCTACCAGCTCTATTTCGACGAGCGCTACCTCGAAGGCGACGAGACCGTCGACTTCGACGGCGTCGAGGTGATCGTCGACAACATGAGCGTTCCCTACCTCGATGGCGCGGCCATCGACTTCAAGGACACGATCTCCGAGCAGGGATTCACCATCGACAACCCCAATGCTGCGGGCAGCTGCGCCTGCGGAGACAGCTTCCACTGAACATCCCCTGTGCCGGACCTGCGTGGTTGGCATGAATCAGGTGTGCGCTTGCCCTAGACTGGTAGGTGCCCTGTCCGCGATCTTGAAAGGTGCATCGTGCCCTCGAAACGCCGCCTTCGTTGGGCCGCCATTCCTACGGGAATTGCGGCAGCTGTGGCCCTGGCGGGATGTACTCCCACCCAGCTCCACGGATTCCTCCCAGGCTTCGTGGAAGACGGCACTGCCGCCACGAACCAGACGGATCGGGTTGCCGATCTGTGGGTGAACTCCTGGATCGTCCTTCTGGGCGTGGGAATCATCACCTGGGTCCTGATGGGTTGGGCCGCCGTCGCATACCGCCGCCGCAAGGGGCAGACCGGACTCCCGGTCCAGATGCGATACAACATGCCCATCGAGATCTTCTACACGGTGATCCCGCTGATCCTCGTGATGGGGATGTTCTTCTTCACTGCGCGTGATCAGGCCGCCATCGAAACCCAGTGGGGCGACGATGCCGATGTCGAGATCACCGCGATCGGCAAGCAGTGGGCGTTCGACTTCATGTACGCCGGCGACAACGACGACCTCTCCGACGCCGTGTGGACCATGGGCATTCAGGCCCAGCCCGACGCCGACGGCAACATCGACCAGGAGCAGCTGCCCACGCTGGTCCTCCCGGTCGATCAGAAGGTCCACATCAGCCTGCAGTCGCGCGACGTCATCCACTCCTTCTGGATCATCGACTTCCTGTACAAGAAGGACATGTACATCGGCAAGGACAACGACTGGTCCTTCATTCCGACGCGCGTCGGCGAGTACGCCGGAAAGTGCGCCGAGCTGTGTGGCGAGTACCACTCGATGATGCTCTTCAACGTCAAGGTCGTCGAGCAGGACGAGTACGACGACTACGTCGCTTCGCTGCGTGATCTCGGCAACACCGGAGACATCTCCAAGGCGTACGACCGTCTCAACAACCTTCCCGGAACTGGTGCTCAGTCCGGATCGGGCTCCGAGGAAGAGGGAGAGTAAGCCTCTATGTCCACGAATTCTGCCAACGGTGATCTCCACGGATCACGCCCCAGTGGCACTCCGGCGCGTCAGGCGGCTCTGCTGAGCTCGTCGCGCACGTCGGAGAAGGGCAACATCTTCGTCAAGTGGATCACTTCCACCGACCACAAGACGATCGGGTACATGTACCTGATCTCCTCGGTCATCTTCTTCCTCCTCGGCGGTGTGATGGCTCTTGTCATCCGCGCTGAGCTCTTCGCTCCGGGAATGCAGATCATCCCGACGAAGGAGCAGTACAACCAGCTGTTCACGATGCACGGCACGATCATGCTGCTGATGTTCGCGACGCCGCTCTTCGCGGGCTTCGCGAACGCGATCCTGCCGCTGCAGCTGGGCGCGCCCGACGTGGCATTCCCGCGTTTGAACGCCTTCGCATTCTGGCTGTTCTCCTTCGGATCGATCATCGCGATCGCCGGATTCCTCACGCCGCAGGGTGCTGCGTCGTTCGGTTGGTTCGCTTACCAGCCGCTCGCAAATGCATCGTTCTCTCCGGGAGTCGGAGGAAACCTCTGGATGGTCGGACTCGGAATGTCCGGATTCGGTACGATCCTCGGCGCCGTGAACTTCATCACGACGATCATCACGATGCGTGCACCGGGCATGACGATGTGGCGCATGCCGATCTTCTCCTGGAACACGCTCGTCACGAGTCTCCTGATCCTCATGGCCTTCCCGGTCCTCGCAGCAGCCATGTTCGCTGCGGCATCCGACCGCATCCTCGGCTCGCACGTCTACGACCCGGCGAATGGTGGCGTCCTGCTCTGGCAGCACCTGTTCTGGTTCTTCGGCCACCCCGAGGTGTACATCATCGCTCTGCCGTTCTTCGGCATCGTTTCCGAGATCTTCCCGGTCTTCAGCCGTAAGCCGATCTTCGGCTACAAGACTCTCGTGTACGCGACGATCGCGATCGCGGCGCTGTCGGTCTCGGTCTGGGCTCACCACATGTACGTCACGGGATCGGTTCTGCTGCCGTTCTTCGCTCTGATGACCATGCTCATCGCAGTTCCGACGGGTGTGAAGATCTTCAACTGGATCGGAACGCTGTGGCGAGGTTCCGTAACGTTCGAGACGCCGATGGTGTTCTCTCTCGGCTTCCTCGTGTCGTTCGTCTTCGGCGGTCTGACCGGTGTCATCCTGGCCGCGCCTCCGCTCGACTTCCACATCAGCGACTCGTACTTCGTGGTCGCCCACTTCCACTACGTCGTCTTCGGCACTGTCGTCTTCGCGATGTTCGCCGGCTTCTACTTCTGGTGGCCGAAGTGGACCGGACGCATGCTCAACGAGCGTCTCGGCTACGTCCACTTCTGGATGCTGTTCATCGGCTTCCACATGACGTTCCTCATCCAGCACTGGCTGGGCGTCGATGGCATGGTCCGCCGTTATGCCGATTACTCGGCTGCTGACGGCTGGACGTGGGGCAACCAGATCTCCACCATCGGATCGATCATCCTCGGCGCCTCCATGATCCCGTTCTTCCTGAACGTCTGGATCACTGCCCGCAAGGCGCCCAAGGTCATGGTCAACGACCCGTGGGGCTACGGCGGTTCGCTCGAGTGGGCGACCAGCTGCCCGCCGCCGCGACACAACTTCACGTCGATCCCGCGCATCCGCAGCGAGCGTCCTGCGTTCGACCTGAACCACCCCGAGGCTGCGGAGCACCCCGTCGCCGCACCGGAACCGGCTCTGGCCGGTGCTAGCGGAGAGGCCAAGTAAGCCATGCGTTCAAACGTCGTCATCTGGTGGATCCTCGCGGTCTTCTTCCTGATCGTCGCCGCCGTCTACACGGTCTGGCACGTCCTCGCCTACCCCGAGCTCGTCGGCGCTGCGCGTGTCGAGTGGGTCGGTACGGTCGCGCTGCTTTTCGGAGCAGTCATGGGCGCGATGGTCGCTGTGTACCTCCAGCGCGTACACAAGTCACAGGGCGGCGAGCTGCCCGAGGACATCCTGACGTCGGACATCGACGACGGTGACCCCGAGGTCGGCGAGTTCGCCCCGTGGTCCTGGTGGCCCATGGTCCTCGCAGCATCTGCAGGTGTGTTCCTCGTCGGCATGGCGGTGGGAACCTTCCTCCTGCCGATCGGGCTCGCGATCTTCGTCATCGCGATCGTCGGCTGGGTCTACGAGTTCTACCGCGGCAACTTCGCCCGCTGACTCTCGCATCAAGAACGCCCCGGACAAGATTATCCGGGGCGTTCTGCGTTGTGGCGGTGCGGTTCACGGCGGGTCTCTGCGGGGTCGAAGCAGAGTGCACCCTTGTGCAGCACAGGCCCGTATGCAGGTGTGTGGGAGAAGGGGATATACACGGCAGATGCCGGCGAGTTTGACCGTCTGAGGCGGGGACGTCCACAGGGGAGAAGCATCCGCGGGCATACCCTGGCGAGACATCGGCGATGTTGAGTGCTCGATCACCTGGACGACAAGCCAGGACCATGGGATCTGAGCGGTAGTCATTTCGGTACTGCGAGCGATCGAGGCAGAACATCCGCCCTTCGTCGCAGATCTCCGGCCTATTGGCACAGACGGAGGTGCTAGGCAGCTGCGGATAGAGATTCTTTCCGGTTGCTGCATCGAGCACATCTGGCCGGGACCGGTCCCCAGACTGATGGTGCTGCGTGAGGGGGCGACAGTCCCGATAGGGGGGAGGGGTGGAAGAGGTCCGTCTCCCCATCGGCTGCTGGAGCACAGTCGACGCCTCCGACGGGAATCGCCGCCGATGAACCGGCAAGCAGAATCGTCATCTTCGTCATCACGCATGCCTTCCCAGCAACGTGTCACCAAGCATTGGCGACGACACGATGCTCGTCAGGGGAGGCGAGCGGCTTTGACCAGGAGCGGATAAGGTCCGTTGAGCGCAGGCCGGGCCGTGGGTTGCTCAGGCGCGGGAACGGATGCGCGGCACACCGACATTGGGATCGATAGGGCGGCGGCTGATCTCATCGGCTGTTTCAATGGGGTATCCCTCGCGCACCCAGTATTCGTAACCGCCGATCATCTCCCGCACGGCATAGCCGAGCCTCGCGAACTCGAGTGCACCCTTCGCGCCGGCATTGCAACCGGGACTCCAGCAGTACACCACGACCTCCGTACCGGCGGGAACCTCGTCGACCGCCCGGGAGGCGATCTCGGAGTAGGGCATGTGCACGGCGCCGGCGACCCGTCCTTGAGTCCACGCCTCCTCGGAGCGGACATCGATCAGGACGATCTGATCCCCGGCCTTCTGACGAGCGTACAGGTCGCTGGCATCGGTCTCGGAAGAGAGCTTTGCGGTGAAATAGTCGACTACAGAATTCATGTCGCCAGTCTACGAATGCGCACGTCGCAGCGGGAACGAAAAGGCCCCGCAGCTCGAAAGCTGCGGGGCCCGGGGAGAGGAGCGAAGATCAGGCCTCCGCGTTCCCCTCCTTGTTCTTCTTGCCCGACTCATCGGCGATCACCGTGCTGGGCTTGTTGGCGGTCTCGCCGAGGTGCTTCTCGTCCGGAGCGGTGAGGGGGGCGTCAGGAGCTCCGGCGCGCTCGTGAGCGCCCTGGATCTCCGCTGCCTCCGCCGCATCTGCGGCCTCAGTGACGTGCTGCTGGTGAGCATCCGCGGCAGCGACCTCAGTCTGCGTGAGCGGAGCGAGACGGTCCTCGTAGAACCAGCGCGACATCGCCGAACGAACGTTCTGGGTCCACGGGATGCGTCCCTTGGCGTTCGGGCGGACGACGAGCGGCTCGTACGACTCGACATCGATGAGCTTCCACCGGTCGTAGACATCGACGGGCTTGTGCACCTCGATGTACTCGCCACCGGGGAGGCGGACGATGCGTCCGGACTCGTAACCGTGCAGGACGATCTCGCGGTCCTTCTTCTGAAGCGCGATGCAGATGCGCTTCGTGATGAAGTAGCCGAGGATCGGGCCGACGAACAGCAGAGCCTGCAGGGTGTGGATGACGCCTTCCATGGTGAGCATGAAGTGCGTAGCCATGAGGTCGGAGGAGGCAGCTGCCCACATGACCGCGTAGAAGATGACACCGGCGACACCGATCGCGGTGCGCGTCGCGGCGTTGCGCGGGCGCTCAGCGATGTGGTGCTCGCGCTTGTCGCCCGTGATCCACGCCTCGATGAAGGGGTAGATGGCGACAGCGACGATGAACAGACCCAGGACTGCGACGGGAATCAGGATTCCGAACGACCAGGTCCGGTCCATGAACACGATGTCCCAGTTCGACGGCGCAAGGCGCAGTGCTCCATCGGCGAAGCCGATGTACCAGTCGGGCTGCGTACCAGCCGAGATGGGGGACGGGTCATACGGCCCGTACTGCCAGAACGGCAGGATCTGGAAGAACGATGCGATCAGGACGATCACGCCGAAGACGATGAACAGGTATCCGCCCATCTTCGACATGTAGACCGGCATCATCGGGTAGCCCACGACGTTGTCGTTCGTCCGGCCGGGGCCGGCGAACTGCGTGTGCTTGTTGATGATCATGAGCATCAGGTGCAGGACGATGAAGGCGATTACCAGCATCGGCAGCAGCAGGATGTGCATCGTGTACAGGCGGCCGACGATATCCGTGCCCGGGAACTCGCCGCCGAAGATCAGGAACGAGGTCCACGTGCCGATCAGGGGCAGACCCTTGATCATGCCGTCGATGATTCGCAGACCGTTGCCCGAGAGCAGGTCGTCCGGAAGCGAGTAGCCCGTGAAGCCTTCGGCGAGAGCCAGGATGAACAGCACGAAACCGATCACCCAGTTGAGCTCGCGCGGCTTGCGGAACGCACCGGTGAAGAACACTCGCAGCATGTGCACGCCGATGCCGGCGATGAACACGAGGGCAGCCCAGTGATGGATCTGACGGACGAGCAGACCACCGCGGATATCGAAAGAGATGCGCAGCGCGGACTCGAACGCAACGGACATCTCGATACCGCGCATCGGCGCGTATGCACCGGTGTAGTGGGTCTCGACCATCGACGCCTGGAAGAAGAACGTCAGGAACGAGCCGGAGATGAAGACCACGACGAACGCCCAGAGCGCGATCTCGCCGAGCATGAACGACCAGTGGTCGGGGAAGATCTTGCGACCGATCTCCTTGACGATGCCGGAGATGCTGGAGCGCTCATCGATGTAGTTCGCCGCACCTCCGACGAAGCGTCCGCCGAGCGGAGCCTTCTTGTCTTTGTCCTCTTTGGACAGCGTTGCGGTACTCAATGGCGCTCCCAGAAGCTCGGGCCGACGGGTTCGGTGAAGTCGCTGCGGGCGATGAGGTAGCCCTCATCGTCGACGGTGATGGGCAGCTGCGGCAGCGGGCGCGCAGCCGGGCCGAAGATGACCTTTGCGCGGTCGGTGACGTCGAACTGCGACTGGTGGCAGGGGCACAGCAGGTGGTGCGTCTGCTGCTCGTACAGAGCAACAGGGCAGCCGACGTGCGTGCAGACCTTCGAGTAGGCGACGATTCCGTCGTAGGACCAGTCCTTGCGGTCCTCGGTCTCGATGAGCTGCTCGGGGCGCAGGCGCATCATGAGGACGATGGCCTTGGCCTTCTCCTCGAGGTAGCCGTCGTGGTGCGAGAGCGAGGCCAGGTCCTCGGGAATGACGTGGAACGCCGAGCCCAGGGTGACGTCCGCAGCGCGGATCGGTGTTCCGTCCGGGTCGCGGACCAGACGCTGGCCCTCTTCCCACATCGTGTGCTTGAGCAGGTAGACGGGGTCTCCCGCGTGCGGGTTTCCTCCCGAGTTGTTGTGCGGGGCAAGGCCGCGGAACAACGTCACTCCCGGAACGATGGATGCCACGAGTGCTGCGATCAGCGAGTTGCGGATCATCGAGCGGCGCCCGAAGCCGGACTCCTCGTTGGCCGCCTCGAAGACCTCGATGGCGCCCTCGCGGGTCGCGTCGGTGCCGCGGGTGGGATGGCGCAGTTCCACGTGCTCCTTGTCGCTCATGAGCGCCTTGGACCAGTGGATTGCGCCGATGCCGATAGCAAGCAGCGCGAGCGCGATGCCGAGCCCGATGAAGAGGTTGTTGTAGCGGATCGCTAGGAGCGACCCATCCTCGATCGGGAACAGCATGTATGCCGCTACTGCCCAGATGCTGCCGGCGAGCGACAGGTAGAACAGCGTGTAGACAGTGCGTTCCGCGCGCTTCTCAGCCTTCGGATCCTTGTCCGTCATCCGCACCCGGTGGGGCGGCAGACCAGGGTTCTGCACGGGATCGCTGACTGCGACACCCAGCCCTGGAGAGGGCTGGTAGGCCCTGTCAAGAGCCTGCGAGTCGTCGTCGTGTGCCATGGTGCTCCTCGTACGTTCCTCTTCGATATGAATTCGTCAGTTGGACTTCGCAGTGATCCACACGGAAACGGCGACGAGCGCGCCGATGCCGAAGATCCAGATGAAAAGACCCTCGGAAACAGGTCCCAGCGATCCGAGCGTGAAGCCACCGACCTCGACGGCCTCCTGCTGGAACAGCAGAGCCGAGATGATGTCGCGCTTGTCGTCGTCGGAAAGGTTCATGTCTCCGAATACCGGCATGTTCTGCGGGCCCGTGACCATGGCCGCGTAGATGTGCAGCGCGCTGGTGTTGGTGAGCGCGGGGGCGTACTTGCCCTCGGTGAGCGCTCCACCGGCGCCGGCGACGTTGTGGCACATCGCGCAGTTGATGCGGAAGAGCTCCGCGCCGTGGGCGACGTCTCCGCCGCCGTCGAGGATCTCGTCGGCGGGGTAGGACGGGCCGGGGGCAACGGACTGCACATAGGCCGCCATCGCGTGGATCTGGTCCTCTGTGAACTGTGCGGGCTTCTGCGGTGCCTGCGGTCCCTGCATCTGCAGGGGCATGCGGCCTGTGGCCAGCTGGAACTCGACCGACAGCTCGCCGACGCCGTAGAGGCTCGGGCCGTTGGCGGTTCCCTGCATGTCGAGACCGTGGCAGGTCGCGCAGTTCGCCTGGAACAGCTTCTCGCCATCTTCAACCGTGAGCTGCGTGCTCGCAGCCGTGGGCGTTTCGGTCGCGGCGATCGCTGCCGTAGCGCCGGCGTAGATGCCGCCGGTGATCAGGAGTCCCGCGCCGATGAGGGCCGCGGCAGCCAGGGGGCTGCGGCGACCATTCGAGCGACGCTTCTTCTCTCGTGCCATTTCGCAGGTCAGCTCCGCTCTTATTTCAGGAAGTAGATGACGAAGAACAGCACGATCCAGACGACGTCGACGAAGTGCCAGTAATAGGACACAACGATCGAGGTGGTCGCCTCCTTGTGCGTGAAGTTCTTGACGGCGTATGCGCGTCCGATGACGAGCAGGAATGCGATGAGACCACCGGTCACGTGGAGGGCGTGGAAGCCGGTCGTGATGTAGAAGGCGGAGGCGTAGGCGTCAGCCTGGATCGGCAGACCCTCGGCGACGAGCGTCGCGTACTCCCAGACCTGGCCGGAGACGAAGATTGCTCCGAGTGCGAAGGTCAGCCAGAACCACTCGACCATTCCCCATCCGAAGAGGCGGCGGCGGCCGGCGGCGTTCACCTGGCCCTTCTTGATGCGGTAGGACTGCATGTCCTCAGCCGCGAACACGCCCAACTGGCACGTGAACGAGGAGAGGACCAGGATCGCGGTGTTGATGGACGCGAAGGTCACGTTCAACAGATCGGTACGGTCGGCCCAGAGTTCGGGGGACGTGCTGCGGAGGGTGAAGTAAATCGCGAACAGTCCCGCGAAGAACATCACCTCGCTGCCGAGCCACACGATGGTGCCGACAGCTACCGGATTCGGGCGCTTGATGGTTCTTGCCGCCGGGGCATAGGTCGCTGAGGTGGTCACCCCTCCATTATGGCTGATCCTGGAGCGTGATTCTTGCACCTGGGGAGGTCGATTCGCCCGAGTCTAACTAAGGGTTGCCTAAGAGAACACTGCGAATTCTCGGTGAATGCCGATGAAATCAAGGGTGTCGATGCCCAGCGGTGTCACGGCGCACCTCTCCGCCGCCGATAAGATCGCTCCATGGCTGACTCATTGACATGGCCCGACGTCCTCACTTCCCTCCTCGAAAGGCGTGATCTCAGTGTTTGGGAGTCGACCTGGGCGATGCGCCAGGTGATGCAGGGCGATGTCTCCGATGCGAAGCTCGCCGGTTTCCTGGTCGCACTGAGGGCCAAGGGCGAGACGATCGATGAGATCGTCGGTTTCCGCGACGCGATCCTCGAAGCCGCTGTGCCGCTGCCGGTCTCACCCGATGTGCTCGACATCGTCGGCACGGGCGGCGACCGCTACGGAACGGTCAACGTTTCGACGACGGCCGCCGTGATCATCGCGGCTACCGGCGTGCCGGTGGTCAAGCACGGGAACCGCGCCGCGAGCTCCGCATCCGGTTCATCGGATGTGCTCGGTGCGCTCGGGCTCGAACTGACGCTGGATCCGGAGCACGTTTCCGCCGTGCTCGATCGGACCGGCATCACTTTCGCCTGGGCCGCTGCCTTCCACCCCGGTTTCAAGCATGCGGGTGCTGCGCGGGGCGAGCTCGGAGTTCCCACCGTGTTCAACATGCTGGGCCCGCTCTGCAACCCGGCCCGCGCGGAGGCGAACGCCGTGGGCGTGGCCCAGCTCGAGCGCGTCCCGCTGATCACGGGCGTCTTCCGGACACGAGGGGCGACTGCGCTGGTATTCCGCGGTGACGACGGGCTGGACGAGCTCACGACCACGGGCCACAGCCGAATCTGGGAAGTCACACGTGGCGATATCCACGAGCACGATCTGGACCCGCGGGATCTCGGCATCCCCGTCGCTCAGATGTCGCAGCTCATCGGCGGAACTCCCGAGCACAACGCCGGGATCCTCCGGGAGACTCTCGCCGGCACGAAGGGCGCGGTCCGCGACATCGTGCTGCTCAATGCGGCAGCGGGCATCGTCTCCTTCGAGCTCTCGCGAGACGCGGCTCAGGTGCAGAGACCGATTCTCGAGCGTCTTCGCGACGCTTACGACCGTGCGGAGGCCGCGATCGACGACGGCCGCGCGACGGCGAAGCTCGAGGAATGGATCACCACGGCGCGCGAACTCGGCTCGGCGTGATCTGAGATGGGGTTCGGGGGAGCGGGGCGCAGCTCATGATGCGCCGCGCGATGCCCTGGTTCGTCCTGTCGGCCGTGCTCGTGGCAGCGCTGAGCATGCGCGGTCCGATCATCGCGGTGACTCCGGTGCTGCCCGAGATCACCGCCGATCTCGGGCTGACGGGTGCCTCGGCGGGGATGCTCACCACCGCACCGGTGCTGATGTTCGCGGCGCTGACGCCGTTGGCTGCGCTCCTCATACGGCGGGCGGGGGCCGAGACGGCGCTGCTGCTGTCGTTGTGCGGTGTATTGGCGGGCACGGCGCTGCGCGCGATCCCGGGCTATGCTCCGATGCTCGCGGGGATGTTCGTGATCGGAGCATCGATCACGATCGGCAATGTCGTGATTCCGGTGGTGATCCGTCGCGATGTTCCCCCGGATCGTGTTGCGACGGCGACCGCGGCGTACACCGCGACGCTCAACGTCGGCTCCCTTCTCACCGCTCTCGGCACGGTTCCGTTGGCGGAACTCCTCGGTTGGTCGTTCGCACTCCTGGCATGGGGGATGATCACTGTCCTCGGCGTCGTCCTCTGGTCCGCGCACATCCTTCGTCGACGCCGGGCTCTTCGGGATCTTCCCGCTGGGGACGCATCTCGACGCGCCGGCGCGGTGAGTATCGATCCCCAGACCTTGACCGGTCCGGTGCCGGTGATCGTCGAGCGACGGATGACGGGAACCATGCGTCGTCCGATCGTGTGGCTGCTGCTCGCCTCTTTCTCCGCTCAGTCGGCGGTGTACTACGCGATGTCGACCTGGTTGCCGACGATCCTGCTGGATACGACATCGGTCGATGCGGCATCCGCGGGGGCTCTCGCCTCGATCTTCCAGGGCGCTGCGATCATCGGGGCGCTGATGGCGCCCGCATTGATGCGCGTGGTGGGGCCGGTGCCGTCAGCGGTGATGATGGGCGGATGCTTCGCGGTGATGGTCTGCGGACTGCTCATGAATCCGTCGCTCGCGGCGGTGTGGGCGTCTTTCGGGGCCGTTGCGCATGCGGCGGGCTTCGTGCTGATCTTCACGGCTCTCGTTCGGCAGGCGCGTTCGGACTCGGAGGCGGCGACGATGTCGGCGGTCGTGCAGGGCGGCGGTTATCTGTTCGCGGCGACGGCGGCACCGGCGCTCGGCGCGCTTCACGAGAGCAGCGGAGGGTGGGAGATTCCTCTCCTCGTACTCTTGGCCGTCGCCGTCTTCTACGGGGTCGCACTCACGACGGCGATGGTGAAGGCGTTCGGCCGTTCCTGAAAGGGTCGGGTTTCAGCGGGGCTTCTGAGAGAGCGACGCGATCGCGCGTTCCATAGAGGCCCCGAGATTCCATTGCTCGGCGACGCGTCGCCCGTCGGCTGCGTGCACGGGGGAGAGCGGGCGGAGCGCAACGGACGGGGCCGCGACATCGAGGTCGGTGGCGACGGCGACGACGGTCGGCGCGACATCCAGATAGGCGGATGCTGCCAGGATCTTGGCCCGGACGCCGGCGCTCATGCCGCCGCCGGCTTCGGCCGCGGCCCGGATGCGGGCGAGGTCGCCATGGCTCTGCAGGAGCGTCGCCGCGGTCTTGTCCCCGACGCCGGGAACACCGGGAAGGCCGTCGGAGGCGTCTCCGCGCATGGTGGCGAAGTCCGCGTACTGGGAGGGGAAGATGCCGTAGCGGGACTCTACCGTCTCGGCGGTGACGGCTTCCAGGTTGCTCATCCCACGAGCGGTGTAGATGATGCGGACGGCACGTACATCGTCGATGAGCTGGAAGAGATCCCGATCGCCGGTGACGATGTCGACCGGCATCTCGGAGCGCGTGGCGAGCGTGCCGATCACATCGTCCGCCTCGTGGGCGGCGGCGCCGATGATCGGGATGCCGAGCGCCTCCAGCGACTCGCGGATCACCGGCAACTGCGCCGCGAGCGGCTCGGGCATCTCCTCGACGTCGGGGCCGGACTCGACGACCTCGACGACGCGGTGCTGCTTGTAGCTCGGGATGAGGGAAACGCGCCAGTGCGGACGCCAGTCGTCGTCCCAGCAGGCGACGACGTGCGTGGGATCGTAGATCTGGGTCAGCTTCGCGATCATGTCGAGGAGTCCGCGAGCAGCGTTCACCGATGTGCCGTCGGTGGCCTTCACCTTGTCGGGGATGCCGTGGAAGGCGCGGAAGTAGAGGGACGCAGTGTCGAGGAGCATCAGCTTTTCGCTCATGGCATCAGCTTCCCACAGGGGACCGACACGACACGGGTCAGCAGCCGGGCGAGCGCGGCGACTGCTCGCACGTGTAGGCGACCAGCGCGGTGTGCGCCTCGAAGACACGGATCTCCTGCGGCTGACCCGCGACGGTGACCTCGCCGGGAATCGGGAACCATCCGATCCCGAAATCCACTTCCGCCGTATACCGCAGATCGACGGATGCGAGGTAGGTGCCGCGCTCCCCATAGGTGTGGCTCGTCGGGGTCGGAGTGAACTGCGCCTGACCGAGCTGCTCCCAGGACTTGCCCGCGACGGCGGTGGTGAGCGTCGCGCCATCGCCGAACGCGTAGTCGTAGGAGGCCGGGGTGAACCGGACGGTCACCGGAAGGTCGAACAGCGTCTCACTCACGGTGTGGACGGATGCTGCGGCGACGAAGTTCGTCGGCAGGCCGGCGACTCCGACGTTCTCTGGTTCGCCCGCGAGGGCGGTTCCGAGCGGCGCGAAGCGGACGAGATCGGAGATCGTGATCGAGGGGACCGTCTCGTCCTCGGACTCCTCGTCGGGCTCTTCCTCCTCGCTGCCGCGGAAGCATCGGATGTAGCTGTCCCAGTCATGGAGGCACTTCGTGAACTCGACGGCGCGCGGATCCGGCGCGGTGATGATCTCGCCGCCGGGCCCCCGGTCGCCGACGGGGATGTGGATCGGTGTGCCGCCGATATCCCGGGAGTCTTCGATGATGATTTCGGTACCGGTATTTTTCGGTGGGCATCCTGTTGTTGATTGCTGGGCTGAAGTGCATAGCGCGCTCACAGCTCCCGAGACGCTCAAGGTTGAGAGAGCTATGGAAACGACCAACAGCGACGTTGCTATTCGGCGCACGATGGATCCTCAGCTGTCGTAGCCTCAGTGAGTCTTAGTCCGGTCTCATCCAAGGAGAAGACCAGCTCAAGCGCATACCGTGCTGCTCGATCTGCCGGTACTAGGTTCCGGCCTTCTTCATCGAGATAGGTCGTGCTGCTCACGTCGTTGCAAGTTGTGGCAAACACTTCACCATGTTCGGTGACTTCGACTCCCGAGAACTCGATGATCTCGATGGCGCCGCCGCGGACGTGTTGCGCCGCGTGCATCTGCGACAGAAGCTCGCGCTCGTCGCGCTCGTAGCTGCCGGCTGTGTAGCCGGAGAGTGGTTCGAACGTCGTCGGCAATCGAAAATCAACGTCATTGAACGCAGCCATGTAAGCCCGATACACCTTTTCGGCCGCGGCGAAAGCCTCTTCCTCGCTGGCGAAGGCGGGCGTCGGCGAGGGCGTCGGCTCGGGGGTCGGAGTGCATCCGGACAGCGTGATCGCGATCAGTGCGGCGACAGCGGGGATGCCGGGGCGGCGGGTCTTCGAACGGGGCGGTGTCACCCGCACACGGTAACCCGACGGTCGCGGCGCGCGTTCGAGTTATCCACAGGCTTGTTCTGGGCGTTTCTCTGATATTCTGAAGTGTCACTTGTGGCGAGCATCCGCATGCCTCAGTGATGATTCACTCAAAATCCACCTGTCCCGCAGCTTTTCCACGCTCGGCGTGCGCTGCCGGGGCCCGAGTATCCACCCACAAGGACAACCCACTACATGACTACCGCAACGACCGCCCCGGCCACCACGCAGATCGCGATCGACGACATCGGATCCGCCGAGGACTTCCTGGCCGCGGTCGAGAAGACCCTGAAGTTCTTCAACGACGGCGACATCATCGAAGGCACGATCGTCAAGATCGACCGCGATGAGGTTCTGCTCGACGTCGGCTACAAGACCGAGGGCGTCATCCCCTCGCGCGAGCTCTCCATCAAGCACGACGTCGACCCCAACGAGGTCGTCCAGGTCGGCGACGTGGTCGAGGCTCTCGTTCTCCAGAAGGAGGACAAGGAAGGCCGCCTGATCCTGTCCAAGAAGCGTGCTCAGTACGAGCGTGCGTGGGGCGATGTCGAGAAGATCAAGGAAGACGACGGCGTCGTCACCGGAACGGTCATCGAGGTCGTCAAGGGTGGACTCATCGTCGACATCGGACTGCGCGGCTTCCTGCCCGCGTCGCTCATCGAGCTGCGCCGCGTCCGCGACCTGACCCCCTACCTGGGCCAGGAGATCGAGGCGAAGATCCTCGAGCTCGACAAGAACCGCAACAACGTCGTCCTCTCGCGCCGCGCTCTGCTCGAGCAGACGCAGTCCGAGTCGCGCACCACGTTCCTCAACAACCTGCACAAGGGCCAGGTCCGCAAGGGCCAGGTCTCCTCGATCGTCAACTTCGGTGCGTTCGTCGACCTGGGCGGCGTTGACGGCCTCGTGCACGTCTCCGAGCTCTCCTGGAAGCACATCGAGCACGCCTCCGAGGTCGTCGAGGTTGGCCAGGAGGTCACCGTCGAGATCCTCGAGGTCGACCTCGACCGCGAGCGCGTCTCCCTGTCGCTGAAGGCGACGCAGGAGGACCCGTGGCAGGTCTTCGCCCGCACCCACGCGATCGGTCAGATCGCCGCGGGCAAGGTCACCAAGCTCGTTCCGTTCGGTGCGTTCGTGCGCGTCGCAGACGGCATCGAGGGCCTCGTCCACATCTCCGAGCTCTCCAGCAAGCACGTTGAGCTGGCCGAGCAGGTCGTCTCCGTCGGCGAAGAGGTCTTCGTCAAGGTCATCGACATCGACCTCGAGCGTCGCCGTATCTCGCTGTCGCTCAAGCAGGCCAACGAGTCGGTCGACCCCAACGGCACCGAGTTCGACCCGGCTCTGTACGGCATGCTTGCCGAGTACGACGACAACGGCGAGTACAAGTACCCCGAGGGCTTCGACCCCGAGACGGGTGCGTGGAAGGAAGGCTTCGACGCACAGCGCGAGGCATGGGAGCAGGAGTACGCTGCAGCCCAGGCTCGCTGGGAAGCTCACAAGGCTGCCGTCATCAAGGCTGCAGAGGCTGAGGCCGCTGCGGGCGACGACTTCGGCGGTGCCCAGTCCTTCACGAGCGACTCGGCCGGCGCCGGCACGCTCGCTGACGACGAGGCTCTCGCCGCACTGCGCGAGAAGCTCTCGGGCGGCAACGCGTAATAACGCTTGAAACGCAGAACGGGCCGTCACCTCCGGGTGGCGGCCCGTTCCGTCGTTCCGGGGCCGTTTCAGACGGGTGTGACGTCGGATTACGACTCGACTCGTCATGTTTCCGCTGCTCCGCGACGATGGTCACATGACAACGACGCTCCTGCCTCCGCGTGCCGACGCGGCACCGGTGCCGTCCGGCGTTGCCAACACGGTGCGTTTGGAAGGCGTCGCCCGCACGTTCGCCCTGCGCGACGGTGAGCGTCCTGTACTGCGCGATGTCGACGTCGAGCTCGCCGCGGGCGAGATCATCGCGGTCGTCGGTCCCTCGGGGTGCGGAAAGTCGACGCTGCTCCGGCTGATCGCGGGTCTCGACGCTCCGACAGGCGGAGTCATCGCACTCGACGGCACAGGGATCTCCGACATCGATGAGCGCACGGCTGTTGCGTTCCAGGAGCCGCGCCTGCTGCCGTGGCGCACCCTCGCGCAGAACGTCGAGCTGGGGCTTCCCCGCTCCGTCAAGGGGCGCGCTCGTCGCGCCGACCGCGTCCGCGAGCTTCTGCGTCTGGTGGGCCTCGAGCACGCCGCCGACCAGCGTCCGCGCGAGGTCTCCGGCGGCATGGCACAACGTGCCTCACTGGCCCGGGCGCTTGCCCGCAACCCCGGTGTCCTGCTGCTCGACGAGCCGTTCGGCGCTCTCGATGCTCTGACCCGTCTGCGCATGCAGGATCTGCTGCTCGATATCCACGCGGCAGAGCCCACGACGATCCTCCTCGTGACCCATGATGTCGAGGAGGCCCTCTACCTGGCCGATCGCGTCCTGCTGCTGCGTTCGTTGGCAGCCGATGCATCCGCCGATTCGGCATCGATCGCCCGTGTGATCGATGTTCCCGGCATCCGACCCCGCGACCGCGCAGATCGCGCCCTCGCGAACCTCCGCACCGAGCTGCTCGAAGGCCTCGGTGTGGAGACCCATCACCGCAACACCGAGGAGAACTGATGAGCATCATCACCCGCCGAGTCATTCCTGCGACAGCGATCGCCGGAATGATGATGCTCGTCGCCACCGGTTGCGTCGCCGGTGAGAATGCCTCGGGCGACAACGGCGCTGCATCGGGGGAGTGGTCCGCGAGCACGGTGACGCTCGATTGGGCGACCTACAACCCGCTGAGCCTCGTCGTCAAGGACCAGGGCCTTCTGGAAGACATCCTCGGCGACGACGTGACGGTCGAGTGGGTTCAGTCGGCCGGTTCCAACAAGGCCAACGAGCTGCTGCGTTCGGGGTCCGTCGATGTCGGCTCGACGGCCGGATCCGCGGCGCTGCTGGCCAAGGCGAACGGCTCGCCGATCAAGGTGATCGATATCTATTCGCAGCCGGAGTGGTCGGCGATCGTCGTCGGCGCCGACAGCGACATCGACTCGCTGGAGGACCTCGCAGGCACGTCGGTCGCCGCGACCAAGGGCACCGACCCGTACTTCTTCCTGCTGCAGGCGCTCGAAGAGGGCGGTCTGACGGTCGACGACATCGAGGTTCAGAACCTGCAGCACGCGGATGGTCGCGCCGCACTCGAAGGCGGATCCGTCCAGGCCTGGGCGGGTCTGGACCCGATCATGGGCGCCGCCGAGGTGGAGTCCGGCGCGGAGCTGATCTTCCGCAACGTCGACTTCAACACCTATGGCTTCTTGAACGCGACCGAGGACTTCATCGAGAACCACGCGGATCTCGCGCAGGCCGTCGTCGACGCCTATGAGCAGGCGCGTGTGTGGGCGCTGGAGAACCCGGATGAGACGGCTCAGCTGCTCGCCCAAGCCGCCGGCATCGACATCGCTGTGGCGACGACCGTCATCCAGGAGCGCTCGAACCTCGACGTCAGCGGTGTTCCGGGTGAGGCGCAGATCACGGTTCTCGAGAAGATCGCTCCGGTGATCGTCGAGTCCGGTGATGTGCAGGGCGGTCAGGATGCCGTTGACACTGCGCTGGAGGAGATCATCTTCGCCGACTTCGCCGAGAAGGCCGTCGCGGCAGAATGAGCGCGTCCCTTCCCGATCAGCGTGTGACGGTTCCCGCCGATTCGGCGGATGGCCGGGCGTTCGCGTCCGGCCGTCCCCGTCGGGTGGATGCCGCTTCCCGCGGTATCGGGGTCCGCACGGGTGGCCGAATCGTCGCGGGTGCGCTGCTTCCCGCGGTGATCCTCGTCATCTGGCATGTCGTGACGACCTCGGGCCTCGTTCCGGCGTATCGGCTGCCGACACCGGAATCGGTGTTCCGGGCGGGTGTCGAGCTCGCGGATCGCGGGCAGCTGTGGACGCACATCGCGATCTCGGTGCAGCGAGTGCTGCTCGGCTTCGCGATCGGTTCGCTGATCGGGCTCGTCATCGCGGCCGTCGTGGGCCTGTCGAAGCTGGGCGATGTGCTGCTCAGCCCGACGCTGGCGGCTCTGCGTGCCGTGCCCTCGCTGGCCTGGGTGCCGCTGCTGATCCTGTGGATGCAGATCGGCGAGGAGTCGAAGGTCACGCTGATCGCGATCGGCGCGTTCTTCCCCGTCTACACGACGGTCGCGGACGCACTGCGCCATGTCGACCCGCACCTCGTCGAGGCGGGACGATCGTTCAGCCTGCGCGGCTGGTCGCTGTTCCGCACCGTGCAGTTGCCGGCTGTCATCCCGTCCGTGATCTCCGGTCTGCGCCTCGCACTCGCGCAGTCGTGGCTGTTCCTCGTCGCCGCCGAGCTGATCGCGTCGTCGATGGGGCTCGGGTTCCTGCTGGATGATTCGCAGAACAACGGTCGTGTCGACCGCATCCTGCTCGCCATCGTGCTGCTGGCGCTTCTCGGAACACTGACGAACACTATTCTCGGTCTTATCGAGAAGTATCTTCTGCGGCGGTGGACATGACCGACGAAGCACGCCTGATCGAGAAGCGCACCTATCCGGCGCCGGCGGCCTTCGCCGCGCAGGCGAATGTCGATGCGGCGATCTATGCGGCGGCGGATGCCGACCCCATCGCTTTCTGGGAAGAGGCGGCCCGGCGGCTGGACTGGTCGACGCCGTGGCACACCGCGATGACATGGCAATCGCCCGCCGACGGCGCGATGCCGAAGGCGGAATGGTTCGTCGGTGGCGCGCTGAACGTGGCCTACAACTGCGTGGATCGTCACGTCGCCGCGGGTCGCGGCGACAAGGTCGCTCTCTACTTCGAGGGCGAGCCGGGCGACCGCGTCACCGTGACCTACGCCGACCTGCAGCGGCGCGTCTCGCAGGCTGCGAACGGGCTGCTGTCCCTCGGGATCGGACCCGGGGATCGGGTCGTCGTCTACCTGCCGGTGCTCATCGAGACCGTCGTCATCGCCCTCGCCTGCGCCCGCATCGGCGCGGTGCACTCGCTCGTGTTCGGCGGGTTCTCGGCCGAGGCGGTGCGCTTCCGCCTCTCCGACACCGGTGCGAAGCTGCTCGTCACCACCGACGGACAGTTCCGCCGAGGCAAGGCCGTCGAGGTCAAGTCGGCCGCCGACATCGCCGCCGCCGACCTCCCCGACCTCGAGCACGTCCTCGTCGTTCGGCGCACCGGCCAGGACATCGCCTGGACCGAGGGCCGAGACGTCTGGTGGCACGACGTCGTCGACACGGCATCCGAGGCCCACGATCCGCAGCCGTTCGACGCGGAGCATCCGCTCTTCATCATCTACACCTCCGGGACCACCGGGAAGCCGAAGGGGCTCGTGCACACCTCCGGCGGGTATCTCGCGCACACGAGCTGGGCGCACTGGGCGCACTTCGATGCGAAGGACGACGACGTGCACTGGTGCACGGCGGATCTTGCCTGGGTCACCGCGCACAGCTACGAGATCTACGGGCCCCTCTCGAACGGCCTCACCCAGGTCATCTACGAGGGCACGCCGGACGCCCCGCATCAGCAGCGGCATCTCGAGATCATCGAGCGCTACGGCGTGACGGTCTACTACACGGCTCCCACGCTGATCCGCACGTTCATGACGTGGTTCGGCGACGAGCTGCCCACCGATCACGACGTGTCGTCGCTGCGCCTGCTCGGCACGGTCGGCGAGGCGATCAACCCCGAGGCATGGGTGTGGTTCCATCGCACGTTCGGCCGCGGTGAGCTGCCGATCGTCGACACCTGGTGGCAGTCCGAGACGGGAGCGGCGATGATCGTGCCGCTGCCGGGGGTGACGACGCTCAAACCCGGTTCGGCATCCGTGCCGCTGCCGGGGATCGACGCCGCCGTCGTCGACGAGAACGGCGACGAGGTGGCCCCCGGCCGCTCCGGAACCCTCGTCGTGCGCCGTCCGTGGCCCGGTATGGCACGCACCGTCTGGCGCGATGCCGAGCGGTATCGCACGTCGTACTGGTCCGACTACGCGGGCAAGGGTGCGCACGGCGGCTACTACGTCGCCGGTGACGGCGCCACGCGCGACGCCGACGGGCACATCTGGATCCTCGGCCGCCTCGACGACGTCGTGAACGTGTCCGGCCACCGGCTGTCGACGATCGAGATCGAGTCGGCCCTCGTCGCCGACCCGACGGTGGGGGAGGCCGGCACCGCGGGCGTTCCGGATGCCCTCACCGGGCAGGCCGTCACCGCGTTCGTCACGGCATCCGGCGCCGGCGAGATCACCGATGCAGGGCTGCGCGACCGCGTCGCCCGCGAGATCGGCCCCGTCGCCAAGCCGAAGAACATCGTCATCGTGCCCGACCTGCCCAAGACCCGCTCGGGCAAGATCATGCGCCGACTCCTCGCCCAGCTGTGGGAGGCTGAGCAGGATCACCGCGCTGGCCGCGTGCCGACGGCGCTCGGCGACACCACCTCTTTGCAGAACCCGGAAGCAGTGGACGCCATCGCCGCGGCTCTCGCGGCGACGCGTCCCTGACCTCGCTCTCTACGAAGGAAGACATGACGGAAGAACATCGTTTCGGGTTCCGCACCCGCGCGCTCCACGCCGGAGGAACGCCGGATGCCGCCACCGGGGCGCGCGCCGTGCCGATCTACCAGACCACCTCGTTCGTCTTCGACGACGCGAAGGATGCCGGGAACCTGTTCGCCCTGCAGAAGTACGGCAACATCTACTCGCGCATCGGCAACCCCACCGTCGCCGCGCTCGAGGAGCGCCTTGCGTCCCTTGAAGGCGGCATCGGCGCCGTGGCCACCTCATCGGGCATGAGCGCGGAGTTCATCACGTTCGCGGCCCTCGTCGGCGCCGGCGACCACGTCGTGGCATCCGCTCAGCTCTACGGCGGCACCGTCACCCAGCTCGACGTGACGCTGCGCCGGTTCGGCGTGGAGACGACGTTCGTGCCGTCGACGGATCCCGCCGACTACGCGGCGGCGATCCGTCCCGAGACGAAGGTCGTCTACGTCGAGATGATCGGCAACCCGTCCGGCGAGATCGCCGACATCGAGGGCCTCGCCGAGGTGGCGCACGCCGCCGACGTGCCGCTCGTCGTCGACGCGACGCTTGCGACGCCCTACCTCGCGCGTCCGCTCGAGCACGGTGCCGATATCGTGATCCACTCGGTGACGAAGTTCCTCGGCGGCCACGGCACCACCCTCGGCGGCGTCGTGATCGAGAAGGGCACGTTCGACTGGGGAAACGGCAAGTTCCCCGAGATGACCGAGCCGGTCGCCTCCTACGGCGGCATCAAGTGGTGGGACAACTTCGGCGAGTACGGTTTCCTCACCAAGCTCCGCTCGGAGCAGCTGCGCGATATCGGCCCGGCGCTCAGCCCGCAGTCCGCGTTCAACCTTCTGCAGGGCATCGAGACGCTGCCGCAGCGCATCGATGCGCACCTCGCGAACGCGCGCATCGTCGCCGAATGGCTCGACTCCGACCCGCGCATCTCGTACGTCACGTGGTCGGGCCTGGAATCCCACCCGCACTTCGAGCGCGCTAAGAAGTACCTGCCGCTGGGCCCCGGATCCGTCTTCGCCTTCGGCGTGAAGGCCGACGACGGCCGCGCCGCGGGCGAGACGCTGATCGAGAACCT
This sequence comes from uncultured Microbacterium sp., assembly GCF_947632095.1. Lineage (GTDB taxonomy): Bacteria > Actinomycetota > Actinomycetes > Actinomycetales > Microbacteriaceae > Microbacterium. Next base: position 35,758 of record NZ_CANROA010000016.1, read on the forward strand.
GCAGCTCGCCTCGCACCTCGCGAACATCGGTGACGCCCGCACCCTGGTGATCCACCCGGCATCCACAACGCACCGCCAGCTCACGGCCGAGCAGCTCGTCGCGGCCGGTGCGCCCGCCGACCTCATCCGCATCTCGGTCGGCCTCGAGGACGTCGAGGACATCATCTGGGACCTCGATCAGGCCCTGACCGCCGCGACAGGAGAGACCCGATGAGCGCCGACGCCTGCGAGTTCACCCCGCCCGTCGAGGCGTGCGCCCTGCCGGGTGCGGCTCCCGTGGCATCCGACCCCGCTCGCACCTGGGTGAGCCCGAACCAGCAGGAGCGCTTCGCGCTGCTGCGCCGTTCGCGCTCGGTCGCGATCGTCGGTGCATCCGACAACCCGGCCCGCGCGTCGTACTTCGTCGCGACGTATCTGCTGTCGAGCTCGCCGTACGAGATCTACTTCGTCAACCCGCGCGCCACCGAGATCCTCGGTCAGCCGGTCTACGCCTCGCTCGCCGACCTGCCGGTCGTGCCCGACATCGTCGACGTGTTCCGCAAGCACGACGACCTGCCGGGCGTCGCGCAGGAGGCCATCGACGTCGGCGCGAAGGCGCTGTGGCTGCAGCTCGGTTCGTGGAACGAGGAGGCCGCAGCCCTTGCCGAGGGTGCGGGTCTCTCGGTCGTCATGGACCGCTGCATCAAGATCGAGCACGCGCGCTTCCACGGCGGCCTGCATCTGGCCGGCTTCGACACCGGCGTGATCAGCTCGAAGCGCCAGCTGCTGGCGCGCTGACGCGATTCGTCCCCGGTCGGCGTGACAGGATGAGGACATGCCTCTCATCGCGCTGACCGGGGGAATCGCCTCGGGCAAATCCACGATCGCGCGCCGTCTCGCCGAGCGCGGCGCCGTGATCGTCGACGCCGATCAGATCGTGCGCGACGTTCAGTCGCCCGGTTCGCCGGTGCTCGACGCCGTCGCCGCGCGATTCGGTGCCGAGATGATCGACGCCTCCGGCGCATTGGATCGCGCCGCCCTCGGCGCGCGGGTGTTCGGCGACGACGAGGCGCTGGCCGCGCTGAACGCGATCGTGCACCCCGCCGTGCGCGACGAGTCCCAGCGCCGCTTCGCTGAGGCCTTCGAGACCGACGCGGATGCCGTGGTCCTCTACGACGTGCCGCTGCTCGTCGAGGCGCGCGTGGACGACCCGTGGGATCTCATCGTCGTGGCGGATGCTCCGGCATCCGTCCGCCTGGATCGTCTGGTGTCACTTCGCGGCATGAGCGCCGACGACGCCGCCCGACGGATCGCCGCGCAGGTTTCCGACGATGAGCGCCGGGCGATCGCCGACATCGTCATCGATACTTCCGGAACCATGCACGACACCCTGCGGCAGACCGACGCGGCATGGGAGCGGATCGCCGCGCGGTGAGCGCGGATGCCTTCACCGGGCACGTTCCGGGCACGGCCGCCTATCGGCGCCTGCTGATCGGCCTGTTCTTCGCGGGGGTCGCAACCTTCGCGCAGCTATATGCACCGCAGGCGGTGCTGCCGCTCATCGCCGTCGATCTCGACGCGGGTCCCGCGACGGCGGCGCTCGCAGTCTCGGCCGCGACGCTGGGGCTTGCGGGCTCGGTGCTGTTCTGGTTTCTCATCGCCGATCGGATCGGCCGCATCCCCGCGATGGCGACAGGCGTCGCGATCGCCACCGTCTGCGGTTTCGCGGCCGTCGCCGCGAACGGGCTCACACTGTTACTGGTGCTGCGGGTGGCGGAGGGGATCGGGCTGGGGGCGATGCCCGCCGTCGCCCTCGTCTACCTCAGCGAGGAGGTCTCGGCCCGCCACGCCGCGGCGGCCGCCGGCGGATACATCGCCGCCACGACCGTGGGCGGTCTGAGCGGAAGGCTCATCTCGGGACCGATCGGTGAGGCGTTCGGCTGGCGCATCGGCATGGCCGCGACCCTGGCGGTGTGCGCGGTGGCGGCGGTCGCCTTCCTGCTGCTCGTGCCGCGGGCGCGCGGTTTCGTGCCGGGTCGACGGCGAGAGCCCGTCGGGATCGGCATCCGAATGCGCCGCGCGCTGCGATCACGGAGCCTGCTCGCGCTGTATGCACGGGGCTTCTTGCTGATGGGGGCATTCGTCGCGGTCTACAACTACCTCGGCTTCCACCTCGCGGAGGCGCCCTTCTTCCTGCCGGCATGGTTCGTCTCGCTGCTGTTCCTCGCCTACCTCGCCGGCACGTTCTCCTCACCCTGGGCGGGTCGGCTCGCGACGAGGCGTGGGCGGATGCCGGTGCTGCTGACCTCGATCGGCTTGTCGATCGTGGGGATCTCGCTGATGTTCATCGCGGTCACGTGGGTGATCATCGTCGGGCTGATCCTGTTCACGGCCGGGTTCTTCGGGGCGCACACGATCGCATCCGGTTGGGTGCCGGTCGCAGCTCCCGACGGCGCCCGCGCGCAGGCGTCGTCGCTGTATTACCTCGGCTACTACGCCGGCTCGAGCCTGTTCGGCTGGGCGCTCGGAGTCGCGTTCGGCCAGGCGGGCTGGTGGTGGTTCCTCGCCGCGGTGCTGGCGATGTCGGTGCTCGCCGCGGTTATCGCGGTGCTGTGGTCCGAGCGGCCGCGCGACGACGTGCCAACCGCCGGATGAGGACGACGGCGAGGACGACGAGTCCGATCAGGAGCAGCCCGGCGAGCACCGGCACGATGATCGCGAGGGCCGCGAGCAGGAAGGATGCTCCATCCTCCGTCGCGCTGAGCACCGGTGCTGCGAGCCCGCCCGTGACGGCGTTCGCGGCGACGCGTCCCGTGGCCTTGACGATGTGCACGACGAGCGCGATCACCACGCCGGTGACGATCGGCACCCAGGCTGAGTCCGCGAAGAACGTGGACGGATCATCGACCGCAATGGTCTGGGCGCTGCTTCCCGCGCCGAACACGATTCCACCGGAGGCGGGGCGCAGCGCGCTCTGCACGACGTCGTTGATCGAGTCGAGGGCGGGGATCTTGTCGGCGATGACCTCGAGCACGAGCAGCGCACCGAGCACCCAGAGGGAGATGTCGCTCGAGATCCATGACCAGCCGGACGGCAGATCCACGGCGGGCAGGAAACGATCGGCGAGGCTCAGCAGGAACAGCGGCATCCAGGCATTGAGACCGGCGGATGCCGCGAGGCTCGAACCGATGATGAACTCGATCACGATCCCACTCTAGAAGGAACGTCCGCCCGGATGTCCGTGGCGGCGCCTACGCTGGATGTATGCAACCCACGCGCAGCGTCCGTCCGTTCGAGGTCGTCAGCGAATATGTGCCCGCCGGTGATCAGCCGAAGGCGATCGCCGATCTCGCCGCCCGTATCAATGCGGGAGAGACCGACATCGTGCTGCTCGGTGCCACGGGAACCGGAAAGTCGGCGACGACCGCCTGGCTCATCGAGCAGGTGCAGCGGCCGACGCTCGTACTCGCGCACAACAAGACGCTCGCCGCGCAGCTGGCCAACGAGTTCCGCGAACTCATGCCGAACAACGCCGTCGAATATTTCGTCTCGTACTACGACTACTACCAGCCCGAGGCGTACGTCCCGCAGACCGATACCTTCATCGAGAAGGACTCCTCGGTCAACGCCGAGGTCGAGCGTCTGCGCCACTCGACCACCAACTCGCTACTCAGCCGTCGCGATGTGGTCGTCGTCTCCACGGTGTCCTGCATCTACGGCCTCGGCGCCCCGGAAGAGTACCTGCGGGCGATGGTCGCCCTGCAGGTGGGGGAGCGCTACGACCGTGACGCGCTGATCCGGCAGTTCATCGCGATGCAGTACAACCGCAACGACGTCGACTTCTCACGCGGAAACTTCCGGGTGCGCGGCGATACGATCGAAATCATCCCGGTCTACGAGGAGCATGCGATCCGCGTCGAGCTGTTCGGCGATGAGATCGAAGCGCTCTATTCGTTGCATCCGCTCACCGGTGACATCATCGAGAAGCTCGATGCGGTCCCGATCTTCCCCGCCTCGCACTACGTCGCCGGCACCGACGTGATCCAGCGCTCCATCGGCACGATCGAGACCGAGCTCGAAGAACGCCTGGCCGAGTTCGAACGACAGGGCAAACTGCTCGAAGCGCAGCGTCTGCGCATGCGCACCGCATTCGACCTCGAGATGCTGCAGCAGCTCGGATTCTGCTCGGGCATCGAGAACTACTCCCGGCACATGGATGGCCGCGAGCCCGGAGAACCACCGCACACGCTGCTGGACTTCTTCCCCGACGACTTCCTGCTCGTGATCGACGAGTCGCACGTGACCGTGCCGCAGATCGGCGCGATGTACGAGGGCGACGCGTCACGCAAGCGCACGCTCGTCGAGCACGGGTTCCGTCTGCCCAGCGCCATGGACAACCGCCCGCTGCGCTGGGACGAGTTCAAGAACCGCATCGGCCAGACCGTCTACCTCTCCGCGACCCCGGGCAAGTACGAGATGGGCATCGCCGATGGCGTCGTCGAGCAGATCATCCGACCGACCGGCCTCGTCGACCCCGAGATCGTCGTGAAGCCCTCGAAGGGGCAGATCGACGACCTGCTCGAGGAGATCCGCATCCGCGTCGAGAAGGATGAGCGCGTGCTCGTCACGACGCTGACGAAGAAGATGGCGGAGGAGCTCACCGACTTCCTCGGCGAGCACGGGGTGCGGGTGCGCTACCTGCACTCCGATGTCGATACGCTGCGCCGCGTCGAACTGCTCAGCGAACTGCGCTCCGGGGTGTACGACGTGCTCGTCGGCATCAACCTCCTGCGCGAGGGTCTCGACCTTCCCGAGGTGTCCCTGGTGGCGATCCTCGACGCCGACAAGGAGGGGTTCCTGCGCTCGGGCACCTCGCTCATCCAGACCATCGGCCGCGCCGCGCGAAACGTCTCGGGTGAAGTGCATATGTACGCCGACAAGATCACCGACTCCATGGCCAAGGCGATCGAGGAGACCGAGCGGCGCCGCGAGAAGCAGATCGCGTACAACACGGCGAACGGCATCGATCCGCAGCCGCTGCGCAAGAAGATCGCCGACATCACCGACGTGCTCGCGCGTGAGGCATCCGATACGCAGGACATGCTGCGGGGCAAGGGGCGCACGAAGTCCGGCAAGGGCAAGAGCCCGACGCCGCAGTTGCGCCGCGAGGGGATCGCTGCGGAGGGCGCCGCTCAGCTCGAGGCGACCATCGAAGACCTGTCGAACCAGATGCTCGCGGCAGCCGAAGAACTCAAGTTCGAGCTCGCCGGGCGCCTGCGCGACGAGGTGCAGGACCTCAAGAAGGAGTTGCGGGCGATGGAGCGCGCGGGGCACGCCTGAGGGTCAGCGGCGCCCGTCAGGGGCAGTGCATGAGCGGCTTGGGGCCGGACCGGTCGATCGTGTGCTCGGTCATGGCGTGCCCGCACAGGGGGCAGGCGCGCTCGGCGCGCTGCGCTGAGGTCGGGGGCGGGGTCGGCTCGTAGGGGCCGACGGCCGCGGGGCCAGCCAGGCGGATGAGGTTCGTGTTGAACCACTTGTACAGTCCGCCCGCTTCGCGGATGCGCGTGCGCAGCGGGACACGGTCAGAACTGTTCGCCATGATGCTTAGTGTACTAAACATTAGGCCGCCGGGTATCATCAGGGGGTGCCCACGGACGACGACATGCTCAAGCTCGAGAACCAGCTCTGCTTCGCGCTGGTCACCGCGGCGCGCAACGTCGTCTCGATCTACCGCCCGATCCTCGAGCCTCTCGGACTCACCCATCCGCAGTACCTCGTCATGCTCGCCCTCTGGGAGCAGTCGCCGCGCACGCTCGGAGAGCTCGCCGCCGAACTCGCCCTGGAACCCGCCACCGCCTCACCACTGGTGAAACGGCTCGAAAAGGAGGGCCTCGTGGCCCGCGGCCGCAGCAGCGCCGACGAGCGGCGCCTCGACATCGTGCTCACCGACGCCGGACGGGCCCTCCGCGAGCGCGCGCTCGACGTGCCGCGCCAGGTGATGGAGGCCGTGCAGATGGACGCCGAACAGGTCGCCGCGCTCCGCGACGGCGTCAGCCGCTTCGCCGGCCGCACCGCGCCGGTCTGACGCGCACCGAGGCGACCATCGCCGGTGCGAACGATGCCGGAGTGCATGGCGGAGTCCTCCCGCCCCCCTAGGCTGAATGCCATGGGTCACGAGGATGCGCGCGCCGGATCCCGCACCCGCACCAGGGCTCTCATCGCCATCTCACTGGCCTTCGTCGCACTCATCGCGATCGCCGCTCTGCAGGGGCATCCGGTGTTCCAGTCGATCGACGTCTCCGGCCAGGTCATCATGCCGACCGAGACTCCGGCGCCCGGCCCGACCGATTCCGGCCTCCCGGATCTCGAACCCCGCGAGCCCAACCCGTGGATCGCGATCATCGCGGCCGTCATCGCCTCGGCCGTCGGGCTGACCCTCGCGTTCCTGCTCATTCGCCTCATCGTGCGCGTCATCCGCCAGTGGTGGCACGACCGCCCGCTGCGTCGCGCGGACGGGGGCACTCCGGACGTCGGCCTCACGGCGGCCGCACCCCAGGAGCGCATCGAGGAGGCCGTCGTCCGGCACGGGATCGCCGGTGCCATCGACGCCGTGGCATCCGACCTCGCACCCACGGATGCCATCACCGCGGCCTGGGTCGGCCTCGAGGACGCGGCGAGACGAGCCGGCCAGAGCCGCGGCGCCGCCGAGACGCCGGGGGAGTTCACCCTGCGCATCGTCGGCACCCGTGCGGACAGTGAAGACGCTGTACGGGCGCTGCTCGCGCTCTACGAGAGCGTGCGCTTCGGCGGCCGCATCGCCGAGGAGTCCGATCGCCTCCGCGCCCGCGCGCTGCTCGAGCAGATCCAGGAGCACTGGCGATGAGGGGCCGCGTGGCGCTGACGATCATCGGCCTCCTCGGGGCCGCCGTGGTGGTGTGGGTGCTGTCGCTCATCGGCATGCCGCCGCTGTTCGTCATCGCCTGGCTGCTGCTCGTCGGCGCCGTCGGCATCATCACCCGAGCCGACGAGTCGCCGGAGCCGGATGCCTGGCCGCCGGAGAAACCCCAACCGGACTTCCGAGGCTCGGACGTCTCGCGCCTGGCCTGGTCGATCAACACCCGCAACGGCGCCGTCGGCTCGATGCTCGTCGCCCGGCTCGACGCGCTGCTGCGCCGCAGGCTCCAGCTCCGAGGACTCGACATCGACGAGCCCGGTGACGCCGCCCGCATCGACGCGCTGCTCGGCGACGGCATCCGCACCGCGCTCACCGCCCGAGAGGTTACCCGCGACGACGTCGAGCGCGTGCTCGGCGCCATCGAGACAATTCCGTCCCATCTGGAGGAGAAATGACCGAGATCGCCGACATCGACGAGATCGCCGCCGCCGGCTCACGCATCCTGGCCGGGGTGCGCACCGCCGTCGTGGGTATGGACGAACCGCTCACGATCGCCCTCGGCACGATCCTCGCCGGCGGTCACGTGCTCTTCGAGGACGTGCCGGGCCTGGGCAAGACGCTCGCCGCGCGGAGTCTCGCCGCCGCCGTCGGCCTTGACTTCCGCCGCATCCAGTGCACGCCCGACATGCTCCCGGGCGACGTCACCGGATCGTACGTCTACGCACCTGACACGGGGGAGTTCCGCTTCCGCCCGGGCCCCCTGTTCGCCGGCCTCGTGCTCGCCGACGAGATCAACCGGACGACGCCGAAGACGCAGTCGGCCATGCTCGAGGCGATGGCCGAGCGCCAGGTCACCGTCGAGGGCAACCGCTTCGCACTGCCCGAGCCGTTCCACATCATTGCGACGGCGAACCCCATCGAGTACGAGGGCACGTACGCGCTGCCGGAGGCACAGCTCGACCGCTTCATGGTGCGCCTCGCCGTCGGGTATCCGACCCCGGATGCCGAGACGGAGATCGTGCTCGCCCGTGCCCGCCGGGGCGTGCCCGAGGCGACGGTCGAGCCCGTCGTCGACGCCGCAGGCCTCGCCCGTCTGCAGCAGGCCGTGGAACGGATCCACGTGGACCCCGACGTCGCACGCTACTGCGTCGACCTCGTGCGCGCCACGCGCACGGCGAACCACGTCGCCGTCGGCGCCTCGCCCCGCGGATCGCAGACCCTCGTGCTGCTGGGCCGTGCGCTCGCCGCGCTCGACGGCCGCGCCTACGTGCGCCCCGACGATATCAAGCGCATCGCCGTGCCCGTGCTCGCGCACCGCCTCGCCCTCACCCCGCAGGCGTGGGCGCAGGGGATCGATCCCGCGGCGATCGTCGAGACGGTCGTGGCGACCTGCGCCGTGCCGCCGACGGTCGCCGCCGCACGATGACCGACGCGCACGTCGACGCGGAGCATCCGGTCTCCTGGCGGCGCACCGCGACGCCGGCCATCGGCGCGGTCGCCGCCGTCGCGCTCGCCGCGG
>NZ_CANROA010000017.1 GCF_947632095.1 uncultured Microbacterium sp.
TCGTTGCGGTCACCGTTGAAACGGGGACGCTCGCCACCACGGTCATCGCGGTTGAACGACGGACGGTCGTTGTTGAAGCGGGGACGCTCGTTGCGGTCACCGTTGAAACGGGGACGCTCGCCACCACGGTCATCGCGGTTGAACGACGGACGGTCGTTGTTGAAACGGGGACGCTCGTTGCGGTCACGGTTGAACGCCGGACGCTCATTACGGTCGCCGTTGAAACGGGGACGGTCGCCTCCGCGCTCATCGCGACGGGGACGGTCGTCGAAGCGGCGCTCGCCACCGCGGTCGTTGCGATCGAACGACGGCCGGTCGTTGTTGTAGCGGGGACGGTCGCCACGGATGCCGCGGGCTTCGTCGCGACCGGCGCGCTGCTCGTTGCTCCAGCGCTGCTTGGGTGCGCCGCTGTCGGTTTCGGCGGGACGGTATCCGCGGTGGTTCGGGCTCTTGCTGCCCGGACGGCGGTCGAAGCTGCGCTCGCCCGTCTCGGCGCTGTCGCCGCGCGACGCGGGACGGCCACCGTTGTGACGGTCGTGGAACGACGTCTTCTTCGCGTAGCGGGGTTCGAAGTTCTGGGACGGACGTCCGCCCTTGGGCTTGCCACTCTTAGGCATGGGTATTCCTGACTGTCTCTGACACGAGAACAGCGCCCGCTCCGGCGCGCAGAGATCAGCGCAGGGCAGACATACCCGGGCATTCGTCGGCCGGGGCCATTCATGTGATGGTTTATGAACCATCGGCCCCTGGGCTCACACTGAGTATCAAACGCCCGCGCGATCGCGGGTGCCCGAAGCCGACCTGACGAGCTTAGGGCACTCACCTGGGAAAGACCCCCGTACGATTGCGGGGTGACTTCGCTCTCCCCCACCGGTTTCCAGATCCGTCTTTCCCGCGGCGCCGTCACGGCGCAGATCGCTCAGGTCGGAGCATCCCTGCGCGCTCTCGCGGTCGATGGTGTCGACCTCGTCGCCCGCTACCCCGAGAACGTTGCGACTCCGTCCTGCTCGGGCGTGGTGCTCGCGCCGTGGCCGAACCGGGTGCGCGACGGCATCTGGGATGACGAGGGGGCGAGCCGTCACCTCGCCGTCACGGAGCCGGCGATGAACAACGCCAGCCACGGATTGCTGCGCTTCACCGCTTATGAGATCGAGCAGACGGATGCTGCGGCGACTCTGAGCGCGACGATCCACCCGCAGTCCGGCTACCCGTACGAGATCGCGACGACCGTGACCTATGCGCTGACGGATGCGGGCATCGAGGTCACGCACACGCTGACGAACCGGTCGGATGCTGCGGCTCCTGTCGCCCTGGGAACGCACCCGTTCGTCACGATCGGCGACGTCGATCCGCACGATCTCGTGCTGACGGTGCCGGCAGACACCCTTTTCGATGTCGATGACCGTCTGCTGCCGACGGGCACGTCTCCCGCTCCGCAGGATCTGCGCGACGGCATCCGCCTCGGCGATGTCACGCTCGACACGGGCTTCGCCGATCTGCGCCGTGATGCCGATGGCCGTGCGCGCAGCACCCTGACAGCGCCCGATGGCCGCACGGTCGCTCTGTGGCAGGGCGAGGGGTTCGATTTCGTGCAGGTCTACACGACGACCGGCTATCCCGGTCAGCAGCTCGCGGTCGCGATCGAGCCGATGACGGCTCCGGCCGACGGTCTCAACAGCGGTCTCGGCATCCGTCGTCTCGCCCCCGGCGAGACGTGGAGCCTCAGCTGGGGCGTCGAACTGAGCTGATGCCGATTTCGTCGGCGCCCCGCATGGCGGGGCGCCGACGTTTTCAGTCCTGCTGCTCGCGCAGCTCGCGGCGGGTCAGCGCGTGGTCGGGCTGCTCCTCGACCGGAGCCTCGTCCACAGCATCCGCGCCCTGGTTGCGTGCGGCGCGACGCTCCTTGGCGCCTTCGACGAGGTTGTAGAGCGTCGGCAGCACGACGAGCGTGAGCACGGTCGACGACACGAGGCCGCCGATCACGACGATCGCGAGCGGCTGCGAGATGAACCCGCCGTGCCCGGTGATGCCGAGGCCCATGGGCGCGAGCGCGAAGATCGTCGCGAGTGCTGTCATGAGGATGGGGCGCAGACGCTTCTCGCCACCGGCCTTCACCGCGTCGATGGTCGACAGCCCCTTCTCGCGGTACTGGTTGACGAGGTCGACGAGCACGATCGCGTTGGTAACGACGATGCCGATGAGCATCAGCACTCCGATGAGCGATGCGACACCCAGCGGCAGGCCCGTGACGAGCTGCAGCAGCACCGCGCCGGTCGCGGCGAACGGCACCGAGATGAGCAGCAGCAACGGCTGACGCAGCGACTTGAAGGTCGCGACCATGACGATGTAGACGATGAGGATCGCCGCGAGCATCGCGAGTCCGAGCTGCGAGAACGAGTCGGCCTGCTGCGTGGCGACGCCGCCGATCTCGGCGCTGGCGCCATCGGGGAGGTCGACGGCTTCCAGCGCTGCGGTGACCGAGACCGTGGCGGTGGCCAGGTTGTCGGATGCCGGGGGCACGGTCACCGTCGCGGTGCGTCGGCCCTGCTGGGTCGTGATCGAGGTCGGCCCCTCGCGCTCCTCGACCGTGGCGATGTCCGCGAGTCGGATGATGCCCAGAGGCGTCGGGATGGCGAGTTCACGCAGTTCGGCGATGGTCGCCGGCGGCTCGGATGCTGCCAGGTACACCGTCAGCGAGCTGTCGTCGATCTCGATGGAGCCGATCTGCTGCGGACGCATCGTGCTGGAGACGAGCTGTCCGACGGCGACCTCCGACAGTCCGCGCAGAGCCGCCTCGTCACGATCGACGGCGACGGCGATGTAGGGCAGGGATGCGGCGAGGTTGTCGGTGACCTGACCGATGCCGTCGCGCCCGTCGAGCTCGGCGACGACCGCGGCGGTCGCCTCGTCGAGCGCATCACCGTTCGGTGCCGTGATGTTGACCTCGATGTCGCTGGATCCGAAGCCGGCCGCAGCGCTGACACCGATCTCGCCGACGTCTTCGAGGTCGGCGACGGCGTCGAGCACGTCGGCGCGCAGCTGCTCCTGGTCGACGTCGGCCGAGGTGGTGATCGAGTAGGTCACTCCGGCGCCGCCGGAGAACGAGTCCATGAGAGCGGATCCGCTGGATCCGACCGATACCTGCATCGCCTCGATGCCGTCGATGCCCTCGAGCGCCTCTTCGACGACGAGGGCTGCGGCATCCTTCGTCTCGAGGCTCGCGGTGGGGCCGAGATCCTGCGTGACGGTCATGGTGTTCTGGCCGGTGTCGCTGAGGAAGTTGACCTTCATCAGCGTCGCCGCGCCGCCGGTCGCGACCAGCACGAGCACCGACAGCACGACGGTGAGCGCGGAGTGCTTGAGGGTCCAGGCGAGGATCGGCCGGTAGGCGCGCTGCAGCTTGGTCGGCGGGGCATCCGGATGCTCCGGGTCGATGACCGCGCCGTCGGCGCCGACGAGTTCGGCGCCGGGCTTGAGGAACCAGTACGCGAGCACCGGGACGATCGTGAGCGACACGAGGAGGGAGGCGACCATCGCGATCGTGACGGTCATCGCGAACGGCCGGAACAGTTCACCGACCATGTCGCCGACGAACACGATCGGCAGGAACACGGCGACCGTGGTGATGGTCGACGCGGTGATGGCCGCGGCGACCTCGCGCACGGCGAGACGGATCGCATCGCCCTTGTCGGCGTCGCCGACGTAGTGGCGTTTGATGTTCTCGATCACGACGATCGAGTCGTCGACGACGCGTCCGATCGCGATGGTGAGCGCACCGAGGGTGAGGATGTTCAGCGAGTAGCCGAAGGCCTGCAGCCCGATGAAGGTGATGAGCACGCTCGTGGGGATCGAGATCGCGGTGACGATCGTCGAGCGGATCGACATGAGGAATACGAGGATGACGATCACGGCGAAGACGAGGCCGAGCAGGCCTTCGGTGGCGAGCGTCTCGATCGACTGCACGATGAACGGCGCCTGATCGAAGACGACCGTGAACTCGGCGTCGGGGAACGTCTCGCGCAGCTCGTCGAGGGCCGCGAGGATGCCGTCGGAGACCTCGACGGTGTTCGCCGCGGGGAGCTTCGTGATCGCTACGGACAGCGCGTCCTCGCCGTTCACGCGCGAGATCGAGGAGATCGGCTCGGTGTCGAGCGCGACCGTCGCGACGTCGCCGATCGTGGCATCCGTCCCGACGATCGGGAGGGCCGCGATCGCGTCGATCGAGGTGATCTTCTCACCGGTCTGAACGGTGAGCGTCTCGCCGTTCTCGGTGATGTCTCCACCGGGGAACAGTGTGCCGTTCTGCTGCAGCGCCGAGCTGATGGCCTGCGTGCTCTGGCCGGCTGCGGCGAGCTTCGCCGCGTCCGGGGTGATCGTGATGCGCTGTGCGATGCCGCCGATGACCTGCGCCGCGTTCACACCGTCGACGTCCTCGATCGTGGGGAGGACGACGTTGTCGAGATCGGTCTGGGCGGTTTCGGCGTCGCCGAGTCCGCTGACGGCGATCTGGATGACCGGCAGGTCGTCGAGCGAGAGCGCGAATACCTGGGGCTCGACGCCGTCGGGCAGGGCCGAGGAGATGCGGTTGATCGCCTGCTGCATCTTCTGCTCGGCGGTGGCGAGGTTCTCGCCGTAGGCGAAGGTGGCCTGGATGATCGATGCGTTCGTCGTGCTCGTGGCGCTCGTCGATTCGAGCCCGGGCACGCCCTGGATGGCGCCTTCGACCGGCGTGGAGACATCGTTCTCAACGACCTCGGGGGATGCTCCGGGGTAGGTCGACATGACGATCAGCGCGGGCAGCTCGAGCGAGGGGATGAGCTCCTGCTTGAGGTTCGTCAGCGCGAGGCCGCCGAAAACGGCGGCGACGATCGTGATGAGGGCGATCAGCGCGCGATTGCGGAGGCTGAGGACAGCGAGTTTCGACACGGGGAGACTCTCGATCGTGAGGCGCTTAAGGGGTCGGGCTCAGTCTTTCACAGCGGGCATTCAGCGGGCTGGGAACGTCAGAGCAGACCGCCGAGGGCGAGGCCGGCGAACGCCGCGATGACGGATGCGACGAGCGTCACGCCGATCTGCAGGACGGATGCCGGGCGCTCCCCGTCGCGCCAGAGGGCGACGGCGTCGAGCGCCGACGTGCTGAAGGTCGTGTAGCCGCCGAGGAGACCCGCACCGACGATGAACACGGCTTCGGGGAGGGACGCCGTCACGACTCCGAGAGCGAAGGACCCGGTGATGTTGACGACGATGATCCCCCAGGGGAACCGGCCGCGGGTGATCGCCATCACGCCGACGTCGACGAGGTATCGCAACCCCGCTCCGAACCCGCCGGCGATGCAGGCGAGCAGGAAGACGACGACGCTCACCGCCCTCTCCCCCGCTCGCCGGATCGGCCGATGCGCAGACCCGTCGCGGCCGCGACGATGCCGAGCGCCAGGGTGAGCGCCGCGTACGCGATCGCCGGGAGGAGATCGAGGGCGGCAGTACCGACCGCGAATGCACTGTAGGTCGTGAAGCCGCCGAGCACCCCGGCGCCGAGGAATGTCCGCGCATCGGAGGAACCGGTCAGCCGTGCGGCGAGCACGCCGATCAGCAGGGCACCGAGCACGTTGACGATCAGCGTCGCGAGCGGCATCCCGCCGACATCCGGGACGAGGATTGCGATCCCCAGGCGCGCCGCGGTTCCCAGCATCCCGCCGCACATCACGAGCAGCAAGCGGCGAAGGGTCACGTCGCCACTGTAGTCGCGGCATCCGACTCACGATGCCCGCGCGCGCTGTCAAGGCACTGGGCCCATCGGGGCGGAGCACGTTGAGTGGGCGCATGACCTCGCTGTGGAAGATCGCCCCATCCGCTCCCGCCGGTTCGCCGTTCGTTCCCGGCGAACGCCACGATGCGATCGTCGTCGGCGCCGGCCTCACCGGTCTCAGCACCGCCGTGATGCTCGCACGCCGCGGCCTCGACGTCGCGGTCGTCGAGGCCGGATCCCCCGGAGAGCTGGCATCGGGCTCGAACACCGGCAAGCTCTCCCTCCTGCAGAGCGACCGCCTCGGCGAGATCCGCCGTCAGCATCCGGCGGGTCTCGTGCGCGCGTACGTCGACGCGAACCGGTCCGGCATGCGGTGGATGCTCGCCTTCGCCGAGCAGGCCGGAGTCCCGTTCACCCGGCGCCGCGATCACGCCTACGCGTCGGGCAGGTCCGGGCTCGACAGCATCCGCCGCACCTATGAGGCGGCCCGCGAGGCGGGTCTGCCGGCGCGGATGCTGGCGGGCAGCGACGTCCGCGAGCTGCCGTTCCCCGTGGCGGGCGCCGTCGCGCTCGATGACCAGGTGACGATCGATCCGATGGCGCTCGTGGCGGCCCTGGCCCAGGAGCTCATCGCGACGGGCGGGCGACTTCACACGGGCGTCCGGGTGACCGGCGCACGCGCGCTGCCGGAGTCGCGCATCGAGACAGCACAGGGACCGCTGTTCGCCCCGCACATCGTGCTGGCCACCGGAACCCCGATCCTCGACCGCGGGCTGTACTTCGCGAAGGTGCGCGGGCAGCGCTCCTGGTGCGTTTCGTTCCGAGTGCCCGGCGACGTACCCGCACAGACCTACATCTCGGTCGATGGTGATACGCACTCGATCCGCCCGGTCTCGCCCGGCGACGGCCCCGCCGACGCCGCGAACCTGATCGTCGGCGGCAACGGGCATCCGGTCGGCCGGGAACCGCATGAGGCCGCCGGCCTCGACGAGCTGGCGCACTGGACCAGGCGGCACTTCCCCGGCGCGGAGGAGACGCACCGCTGGTCGGCCCAGGACTACGAATCACACAATCTCATCCCCTTCGTCGGGGCGCTGCCGCGCGGCCTCGGCCGCATCCGTCTCGCGACCGGCTACGCCAAGTGGGGCCTGTCGAACGCGCCCGCGGCGGCGCTGCGGCTGACCGCCGAGATCCTCGGCGACCCGCTCGGTGACCGCGCGGAGTGGATGCGGGCGATCGGCACCCGTCTGACAGTGCCCTCCGACATCGGCCGCGGCATCGCCGAGGGCGGAAGGGTCGCGGTCCGGATGACATCGGGGTGGGCGGATGCCGCACAACCGGTTCCCGTCGCACGTCCGGCCGAGGGCGAAGGCGTCGTGGCCCGCTCGGGCATCCGCCTGGTGGGTATCTCGACCGTCGACGGCGTCACGCGCGGAGTCGACGCGATCTGTCCGCACCTCGGCGGCGTGCTCTCCTGGAACGACGCCGAGTGCACGTGGGACTGCCCTCTGCACGCGTCACGCTTCGCCGCGGACGGCACCCGCATCGAGGGCCCCGCGGTGAAGGATCTGCCGCAGATCCCCCGCACCTCCGATGAGTGAGATCATCCTCCGAGCGGTGCGTCCCACCCCTGCTGCTGCGTCGCGCACGTCTCGCGGAACACGTACTGCGAGGCGAGTCTGCGCTGACTGCTGGTCCAGTCGATCGCGGGCCGGCGCTGCTCGGGCGGCAGATATCCGAGGCGGTAGACGGCCATGAGCTCCAGGTCGTCGGGCACACCCAGCATCCGCACGATCTCCTCCCACCGCCCCGGCGACTCCATGGGGAACGAGATGAACTGGATTCCTATGCCGAGCTCCACCGTCGTCAACCAGATGTTCTCCATCGCGGCCCCCATGCTGAACACGGAGTAGAACGAGGACAGCTGCCCCGGCCGGTATTCGCCGCGATCGAGCATGACGCCCAGCAGCAGAGGCGAACCGGCGACGAGCTTGCGGTTCTCCGCTCCGAGGGTCTTCGGCACGCCCAGCGCGTTCATGAGCTTCTGCCCTCGTTTGGTGAACACCTGGCCGGTGAAGGGCCGGAGCGCGGCGGGCAGCTTGTCGAACAGCATCCCGCTGCGCTTCTCATCCATCTCGGCCTGCGAGAACCGGAAGTAGGGCTTGTACCGTTCGAAGAAGGTGCCGTTCGACATCACCTCGGTCATGCTCTCGCCCGAGATGCGGGCGATGTCGGCGATCGTGCCACGGTCCTCGATCACCACGAACCGCCACGGCTGGCTGTTCAACTGCGAGGGTGCGCGCCCGGCGGCCTCGAGCAGGATGCGCTGATGCTCCTCGGAGACCGCATCGGGCAGGAACGCCCCGTTGGTGGTCTTGCGGCGGCGGATGGCATCGAGCAGTTCCATACTGTTCACTTCCGATCGGGTCGGCACGACCGGATGACGGCCGCGAGGAAGAAGGGTGCGGCGCCCAGCGCGATGAGGGGATGCCGCCGAGTCCGGGCGCCGACCCGGGCGATCGCCGTCAGCGGCACGGCCGCCGGCATGAGCAGCAGAGCCGCATTCCGCGCGGCGGACGACCGGGATGCGAGGCCCGCACCGACGGCCACGGCCGATGTCGTACACGTCACGATGTAGAGAGCATGGTGCAGCCATCGGAAACCGCTCGTGTCGATGAGACGGACGGCGACGGAGGCGCCCAGGGCACAGTTCGCGGCATAAGCGCCGGCCGCTGCCGCGAACAGCGGCGCTGCGGTCCTCAGGCTGCGGTGCCGGATCATGCGTCGACCCTATGCCCTCGGCATGGAGGCGCACACCCCTTGACAGACTCGCGATATATCGTGTTAGTGTTCCTCAACGCGATATATCTCGATATCGCCCGATCGAGGAGAGCACCATGCCCGAGAAGTGGCTCATCGCCCCCGGCGAGGAACGCGTCATCGACATCGCGCAGGCCGCACGGCTCAAGGTCGGCCTCGTCGGAGGCCAGGTCGATGTCATCGCGCACGACGAACCCGGCATCCGCATCGAGGTGCACGGCGTGACCGTGAAAGACCTGCGCATCGAATCCGACGGCACCCAGATCGAGATCGACCACCCGCAGCTCGGCTGGGACAACTTCCTCGAGGTGTTCCGCAACTTCGGATCCGGTGGTCCCCGCGCCGAGATCAGCATCGCGGTCCCGCGCGGCATCGCCCTCACCCTCGGGGTCGTGAGCGCCGGCGCACTCGTCTCCGGGCTCGCGAACGACGCCCGCCTGAACACCGTGTCCGGCGAGATCATCGTCGACACCCACCAGGGCGACCTCTCGCTCAACTCCGTCTCCGGCGACATGCAGGTGCGAGGCCTGACCGGATCCGCCACGGCGAACAGCGTCTCCGGCGATGTCTCACTGACCGGCTCCGTACGAAAGGCCGTGGTCGACACGGTGTCCGGTGCCGTGTGGGTCGATGCCGCGGGAGCCGTGAACGCCATCACTCTGAACACCATCTCCGGCGACAGCACGATCCGCCTCGAGGAGACTCTGCCGGCCAACTACGTCATCCGATCGATGAGCGGCGGCATCATGCTCGACGGCATCGATCGCGGCGGCTCGAAGCCGGTCAGCTACACCGGCTCGGTCGGCGAACTCGCCGGCTCCTTCGTCGACATCCACAGCAATTCGGTGTCCGGCGACACCACCGTGCTCCGCCGCCCGCTGAAGACCATCGCCGACGACGCGGAGTGGGACTCATGAGCCCCGCAGTCTTCTCGCACGGCGACCTGCGCCTGTACCTGTTGTCGCTGCTCGCCGAGTCTCCGCAGCACGGCTACGGAATCATTCAGGCGCTGACCGAGCGCACCGGCGGCACGTACACGCCCAGTGCCGGCACGATCTACCCGCGCCTGGCGAAGCTCGAGGATGAGGGTCTCGTCTCCAAGACCGTCGAGGGCCGCACGACCATCTACGCCATCACCGATGCGGGTCGCGCAGAACTCGCCGCACGCGAGGGCGACCTCGCCGGAATCGAATCGGGTCTCGCCGATTCTGTGCGCCTGATCGCCAGCGAAGTGCGCCAGAGCGTGCAGCAGGCGATGAAGACGCTGCGCGCCGACCTCGCCGCGGCCGCGCACGACGAGCGCGCACAGGCGAAGAGCCACACGCGAGCACGCCCCGCATCGACGCCGTTGAACGGTGAGCGACTCACCAGCCGGGAGCGGATGCAGCGCGCGGATGCGGCGGTGAACGGTTTTCGCGTCCGCATCCGCACCGACATGCGCACGCATGTGGCGCACGGCGGAGCTCTCAGCGCCGAGTCCGTGACGGCTCTCGAACAGGCGCTGGATGCCGCGGCATCCGAGTTTGCACAGGCCCTCAACGGCGGTGACCGCTGAGTCGCTAAGGTGACCAGCGGCGCCGGCGAGATCCGCCGGGCGACCTCGAGGGATGACGATGATCACGCTGGAACCGTCCACCTGCACCGCCGCTGATCTTCTCGACCCGAACATCCCCAGCGCGACGCTCGGCGCTGTGGCCACAGCCCGCCCCGACCTCTGGTCGATGATCCTCGCGCACCCGAACTGCTACCCCGCCCTGGCCGCGCACATCCAGCAGCATCTGCCCTCTTTGCGCGTTCCCCAGCAGGCCACGGCGCCCGCCGGCCCGATTCCGCTGATCCCCCGGCTCATCGGGGCGTCCACGTACATCGCTCCCGCCGCCGCGGTGCTCATGCTCCTCTGCCTGTTCCTGCCCGGAGCCATTCTCCGCCCGGTGGATGCGGGCTTCCCCCTCCACAACACCGAGACCTCAGCGGGTGATTCGCCCGGCCTGACGATTCTCCTGCTCGCGACGATCGGA
Source organism: uncultured Microbacterium sp. (assembly GCF_947632095.1). Taxonomy (GTDB): domain Bacteria; phylum Actinomycetota; class Actinomycetes; order Actinomycetales; family Microbacteriaceae; genus Microbacterium. The sequence goes on from NZ_CANROA010000017.1 coordinate 10,585, forward strand.
CTCCTGATGGCCGGCTTCCTCACCCGCACCCCCTGGGTACGGATCACCGGCGCCAGCGCGGGCATCCTGGCCGGCCTCCTCGGCACCAACGCGAGCCTGTCGACCCTGTTCCACCGGTTGCAGTTCACCACCGAGCTGCCCACCGAACCGATCCTGCTGGGTCTTCTCAGCCTCGCGCTGATCGCCGCATGCGTGCTGACGTTGCTCTCAGCGCAACCGGCGCCCGAGCCGCGCCGCTAATCCGCCCAAATCTCACTCTGGTCGTCGGGCACCGACTCCTCGAGAGGCACCACGAGCACAGAGCGGTGCTGACGATGCGCCAGCCGCGCGGCGACCGAACCGGTGAAGAACTCACGGATCGACTCCCCCAGCCCGCGCTTGCGGGTGCCGACGACGATGAGCTGCGCATCGAGGGTGTTCGCCAGCTGCTTCATCGCCAGGGCCGGATCCCCCACGAGTTGGCGGGCGGTCCAGGTCAGCCCGGAGCCCTCCAGTGCGGACGCGGCAGCGGCCCGCACATCGTCGAAATCGGCGACCCCCGCTTCCCGGTTCAGATCGATCGGCGCGGAGTGCACATAGCCGTCGGGGTCCTCATAGGTGACGAATCGCGTCACGTCGACATGAACGATGACCAGCGGCGCGCTGAGCAGCCGCGCGAAGCGCGCCGCCTCGGAAAGAACATGCGGGGCCTGCCCGGGCTGGAGGCCGACGATCACGGCTTTTTGCAGGACCGAATTCTCGGCAGCCTCATCGGGCGTCGGGGAGGTCGTGTCCACCATGAGAATCAGTCCCTTCGCGTGCGTGCGAAGGCCAGAGGACCTGGCCCTCGTGCTATCCTGAATGCTACTCTTACCGGCTGCACGCCGGTGTCGTGAAACGCTGCGAACGCCAGCCCGTTCGACAGCTCAACTCGTTAGGGGGTCTCGCGCATGGGCCGTGGCCGTCAGAAGGCGAAACACACAAAGATCGCCCGGGAACTCAAGGCATATAGCCCGTCGGTGAACTACTCCGCACTGGAGCGCGAACTGGCGAATCCGTCCGACGACGAAGACGCCTACGTCGACAAGTGGGCGGATCAGTACGCAGACGAAGACGAAGACGAGCTCGAGAAGGCCTAGTCCTTTCTCGACCGTTGACCCCGCCACTTCGGTAGCGGGGTCTTTGTCGTGCCCCGGAACGGACATGTCGCTCACCAGCGTCCGTGACGCCGCTCCCACTCCTCCTCGACCGTGCGCCGACTGCCGGCGATGAAACCGAACGGGATCGAGACGATCAGGACGCCCAGAATCACCAGCAGGGGCACCCGCCAGCTCCCCGTCGCCTCATGGAGCACGCCCACGACAAGCGGGAAGCCCGCCGCGATCACGTAACCGACGCTCTGCACGAAACTGCTCAGCACGACGGCGCTCTCGGGCGTGCGTGAACGGATGCTGATGAGCACGAGCGCGAGCGGGAACATGACGCCGACGATGCCGAAGAGCCCCGTCCACAACCACACGGTGACCGGATTCGACCAGAGCAGCAGTCCCAGAACGCCCAGGAGGCCGGCGATCGACCCCACCGCGTAGACGGGGCGGGTGGCCTGGAACCGCACGACGAGCACCGGCACGAGCAACGACGCCGGAAGTCCCATCACGGCGAAGAGCGACAGCAGAAGACCCGCCTCCACCGCCGAGACGCCCGCGATCTCCGACACCATCGACGGCAGCCACGCGAATGCGACATAGGCCATGATCGACGACGTGCTGAACACGACCGCGATCGACCAGGCGAGCGGCAGGCGCAGCAGACGCGCGAAGAGGCGCGAGCTCGTCGGCGCGACCGCGATCGGGCCGGTCGACAGCACCGCGGGGTCAGCATCGGCAGCCTCAGTCCCGCGAGCAGCGGCCCCCGCCGGGAGGCCCGCCGTCCGACCCGTTGCGAGCATGAGCACCCACGGCACGATCCCCGCCAGCGCGAACACGCCCCACAGCCCCAGCGAAACCCGCCAGCCCGCAGCATCCGCCACCGGCACCGCGACCAGCGGCGGCAGCACCGTCGAGACGGCCATGGCCGTCGTGTACAGCGTCAGCATCACGCCGATGCGATCGGCGAAGTACTTCTTCACGAGCGGCGGCACAAGGATATTGCCCATACCCACACCGGCGAAGATCAGCGCGGTCGTGAACAGCAATGACAGCGAGCCACCGGCGAAACCGCGCAGCACGAGCCCCGCGGCGATGGCGGTGAGCGCGAGAACCGTGACCCGTTCGAGGCCGAACCGGCGCTCCAGCAGGGGCGTGCACAGGCCGAAGATCGCGAAGCACACCGGCGGCGCCGTGCCGATGAGGCCCAGCACGACCGCCGAGACGGCGAAGTCCGCCGCGACGTAATCGAGCAGCGGCGACAGCGACGCGACCGCCGAGCGCAGGGAGAACGCGCACAGCAGGATTCCCAGCAGTGCGAGGATGCGTCCTCTCGCCAGCGGCCGCGGAGCCGTCACGACGTCTGCGTGCTCTCCACCCAGTCGAGGTACTCCTGAGTGATGGTTCCGGTCACATAGCGACCGTCGAAGCAGCTCATGTCGAGGTCGGTGACATCCGAGCCGTCGATGATCGCCGCCTTGAGGTCTTCGACCTCCTGGTAGACGAGGTGGTCGACGCCCAGCTCCTCGGCGATCTCCGGGATCGTGCGGCCGTGGGCGATCAGCTCATGCTTCGAGGGCATGTTGATGCCGTAGACGTGCGGGTAGCGCACGGGCGGTGCGGCAGAGGCGAAGGTGACCGACTTCGCACCGGCATCCCGCGCCATCTGGATGATCTGCTTGCTCGTCGTGCCGCGCACGATCGAGTCGTCGATCAGCAGCACGTTCTTGCCCTGGAACTCGGTCGACATCGCATTGAGCTTCTGACGAACGCTCTTCTTGCGAACGGCCTGTCCGGGCATGATGAAGGTGCGGCCGACATAGCGGTTCTTGTAGAAGCCCTCGCGGTACTCGATGCCGAGCTTGCGGGCGACCTCCATGGCCGAAGGGCGCGCCGAGTCGGGGATCGGCATGACGACGTCGATCTTCTCGCGCGGAACGTGCTTCGCGATCGTGTCGGCCAGGCGCTCCCCCATGCGCAGACGCGACTCGTACACGGCGATGCCGTTCATGGTCGAGTCGGGACGAGCCAGGTAGACGTACTCGAAGGCGCACGGGAACAGCTGCGCGTCCTTCGCGCACTGACGGGTGTGCAGCTCGCCCTCATCGGTGATGAAGATCGCCTCACCGGGAGCAACCTCGCGCACGACCTCGTAGTCGCCGTTCTCGAGCACGAGCGACTCGCTCGCCACGATCCACTCGTCCTTGCCCGCGGCGCCGTCACGGCGGCCGAGGATCAGAGGACGGATGCCGTGCGGGTCGCGGAACGCGAGCAGACCGTAGCCGGCGATCACGGCGATCACGGCATAGGCGCCCTCGATGCGCTCGTTCGTGCCCGCGACGGCCTCGAAGATGCGCTCGGGGTCGAGGTCGACATCGCTCGTCGTGCGCTGCAGCTCACCGGCGAGAACATTGAGCAGCAGCTCGGTGTCGCTCGAGGAGTTCAGGTGGCGACGGTACTCCTTGGCCATGTCTGCCGTGAGCTCACGCGTGTTGGTGAGGTTGCCGTTGTGGATGAGGACGATGCCGTAGGGCGCGTTCACATAGAACGGCTGCATCTCCTCCTCGCTGGAGGCCGTGCCCTTCGTGGCGTAGCGCACGTGACCGAGACCCACGTTTCCGAGCAGCGAGCGCATGTCGCGCGTGCGGAAGGCCTCGCGCACCATGCCCTCGGCCTTCGTGACGTGCATGACGCCGCTCGGCTCGGCGGTCGCGATGCCCGTGGCATCCTGCCCCCGATGCTGCAGAAGCAGCAGTGCGTCGTAGATGTCCTGGTTGACCGGGCCGCCTGCGACCACTCCGACGATTCCGCACATGGGGTGTTACTTCACTCCGTCCGCATATGCGCCGATCAGGCGCACAGCTCCACCATCGACGCCCTTGGCGCCCTCTTCGAACTCTCCGGCCGGGCGTGCACCCATGCCGACCGTCGCGACCTGCCAGGCGTCGATGCCCTCGGCCGCCAACGCCGCGATCGCGGCATCCTTCTGGCTCTGATCGATGACCGCGAGGAAACCGATGCCCAGGTTCCACGTGCCCTCGGTCTCGGTCAGCTTCGTGCCCGAGATGTCGCTGAGCACCTGGAAGACCGGGCTCGGCGCCCACGTCGACCGGTCGACCTCGGCCCAGCTGCCGACCGGCAGCACGCGGGCGAGGTTCGCGGCGATGCCGCCACCCGTGACATGGCTGAGCGAGTGCACCGACCCCTCGGCCAGCTTCTCGATCAGGCGGAGCAGGGGAAGCGTGTAGAGGCGGGTCGGCTCGAGGAGCGTCTCGCCCCACGTCGTGCCGAACTCGGCCGCGGCGTCGCCATAACCGATCCCCGCACCCGCGATGATGTGACGAACGAGCGAATAGCCGTTGGAGTGCAGACCGCTGGAAGCCAGCGCCAGCACCACATCGCCGTCCTTCACGCGGTCGGCGCCGAGAACGGCATCCGCCTCGACGATGCCCGTCGCGGCACCCGCGACGTCGTAGTCGTCGACGCCCAGAAGACCCGGATGCTCGGCCGTCTCACCGCCGACGAGGGCCGTGCCCGTCGCCGAGCAGGCGTCGGCGATGCCGCGCACGATATCGGCGATGCGCTCGGGGAAAACCTTGCCGCACGCGATGTAATCGGTCATGAACAGGGGCTTCGCCCCGACCACGACGATGTCGTCGACGACCATGCCGACGAGATCCTGGCCGATCGTGTCGTGCTTATCGATGGCCTGCGCGATCGCGACCTTCGTACCCACGCCATCCGTGCTCGTCGCCAGCAGGGGCTTCGTATAGCCCAGCAGCGCGCTCGCGTCGAAGAGACCGGCGAAGCCGCCCACACCTCCCAGCACTTCCGGTCCGTGCGTCGCGCGCACGGAAGACTTCATCAGCTCGACAGCACGGTCACCCGCAGCAGTATCGACACCGGCATCGGAATAGGGGTTGGTGGGAGAGGCAGCCACGCGATAAGACTACCGGTCGTCAGGCGATGGGAAATCCGCTTCCGCCACTCCGGTGCGCTTCCTCCCTAGGATGGGGCCATGGCCGACAAGCCGCAGTGGCTCATCCGCGAAGATGCCGGGGTTCCGGTGCTCGTCGCGCTCGCCCTGCGCCAGAAGCTCGGAATCCGCGAACCCTCCGGGCTGCCGACGCTGCGCGATCTGCCCGTGCGCGCGCCCGACGCGATCGATGCTTCCGAGCGGCTCGAGAAGCAGTGGCTGCGCTACTGGAACATGACGGTCGAACCGCGCTCCCATCATTCCGATGTGCCGCTCGAGCTCATCGACGGCTTCGAATCGCATCTCGCACTGCCCCAAACCGGCGCGGAAGAGTTGCGCACCGCGATCGCACCGCTCGCCGCGGCCGCCGAGCAGTACGCCGACGCGGCCCGCAAGCGCTACTTCGAGACGATGAAGACGGCGACCGGAGGCGGCGCCTACCGCGCCTACGCCAGCGCGATCGCCGAATTCGAGCGGGACATCGGACGCCGCGCGCACTCGTTCGAGCTGAATGTGCAAGTGCTGCCGTTCTCGCAGCGCGGCATCTGGTGGATCGGAGATCTCACGGTCGCCGTCACCGACGGCATGCGCCGTGACGTGGTCGCCTTCGATTCAGCGATCCGTCCCATCATCGCCGAACTCGCCTGAACGAGCTGGCGCGGAGCATCGCCGGCGCTCAGTCCTCGGCGACGATCGTCTCGCGGTCGACCCGCACCACCCGGTCGTGGCGGCGCGCGATGCGCTCGAGCAGAATCGCGACGAGACCGCCCAGCCCGATGCCGATCGGCACCATCCACAGCAGCGCGAAGCCGAATACCTGCCCCGGAGGGTAAACGACGTTCAGCGCCGTCGACGGCTCATAGCTGCCGGCCATCGTGATGATGCCGGCCGCGATGATCCCCAGCACGGCGCCCAGCGCCATGAATACGCCATAGCGCGGCACACGCCGGACGGTCGCTTCGACGGGAGCGGAGGATTCGGGGGCAGACATATGCCTATTGTCCCATCACCCTCTGTGAGAGGCATCCGCTCCCGTCCCAGCGATCAGATCTGACCGATCTCCTCGCGCTTCTCCGCCTGGAAGGCATCCTCACGACGCCCGTGCGCCCAGTACGCCGACAGCGACATCTGCGTACGATCCAGACCCCGCTCATCCGTCAGATACGGACGCAGCTGCTTCATCTCACCGCGCTCGCCGTGCGCGAAGACCTGCACGCGCCCCTCACGCCAGGGCATGGCCCGGATCGCATCGGCGAGCAGCGTCGTGGTGCCCGCCTCAGCGTCGCCGCGGTGCAGCCACTGCACATCGATCCCGGCCGGATGCACCAGTTCGAGTTGCTCGTCAACGTTCTGCACCTCGACGAAGGCGACGCCGACGGCATCCGCCGGCATCCTTTCCAGAGCTGCGGCGATCGCCGGGATCGCCGACTCGTCGCCGGCCAGCAGATGCCAGTCGGCCTCCGGATCAGGCGCATAACCGCCGCCGATGCCTCCGAGGACGACCGCATCGCCCGGTTCGGCGGAGGCCGCCCACGGACCCGCGACGCCCTCGTCGCCGTGCGTGACGAAGTCGATCCAGATCTGGCCGTTCTCCAGATCGAAACGGCGGATCGTGTACGTGCGCCGCGTGGGCATCAGCTCCACGGGAAGCTTCTCGCGCAGCGCCTCCACGTCGTAGGGCGGCGTCAGATTCGCCTCGGCCGGCGCGAAGAGCATCTTCGTATACGCATCGGTGAAACCGTTATCGGCGACGGCCGCGATGCCGGGGCCTCCGGCGACGATGCGCACGAGGTGCGGGGTCAGTCGGATCCGCTCGATCACCTCGAGCACGATCTGCGGACGCTCGGGACGGCGCCCTCCTCGGGCGGGACGCTCAGGGGCAGTCATTCTGTCTCCTTCGCTCATGAGCACAAGCACGCAGGCCCGAGGCCCGCGAACCGGCAGAACCGGACGCGGACCTCGGACCGTGCAATGTGCGGTTGGATCAATCCTGACTGATGGACGCGGATGCCGGGGTGCGGCGGCGCTGAATCAGCATTCCGCCACCGACTCCCGCGCCGGCCACCAGTACGCCGATGAGGATCCAGGCCCACAGCGGGAACCCGGCCTCGGCGGAGATCGGCTCGATCTGGGCAGTGGTCACCGCAGCGGCCTCCGGCTCGGACGCCTCCTCTTCCGCGACGGGGACGATGCCGCACTCCTCACCGACGGGAATACTGAACGACACCGGGTCGAACGCTTCACCGGCGGCGTAGGTGCCGAAGGCTGCCGAACCGCTCTCCGTCAGCACGGACTCCGCACCCGAGAGGGCGATGACACCGTTCTCAGTGACGGCATCCGCCATCGAGAACTCCACGAAGCGAACGCTCTTCTGATCGACCGCCTCGCCGCCCTGGGTCGTGCCCGTGATGTCGAATACGATGTACCCCGTGTCGCCGGCGAGTTCGACTCGCGCGTTCGACAGGTGCGTGTTCAGCGCGCCGTCGTGACCGTTGAAGACGATCGTTCCCCCGAAGTCGACCAGGCCGTTGCCGGTCTCGTCATCGTATGAACCGGTGCCGTCGCCCCACACGAACTCCGGGTAGCGGTACTCGAGGCCCTCGAGGTCCCACCCGCCGTGGGCGATGCCCTCGATGTAGTTGCGGAAGCTCTCCTTGTAACCCCAGTTGAGCGTGGCGCCCTCGACCGTGCACTTGCCGATGACGGCCGCCGTCTCGCGCTCGAGCGTGAACTCGAGCCCGCGGTCGACCGACCCCTGGAAGGTGATCGTGTGCGCACCGTTCTCGAGCGTGGCGGGCAGCGTGCCCGTCCAGCTCGCAACGCCGTCCGCATCTGCGGTCACCGTGTCGAGCAGCACGGGCGTCGAGTAGACGACGACCTTGATGCCCTGCTCGCCGGCCTGGAAGCCATCGGCCGAGACCGTCGCCTTCTCGCCCGTCTGCAGCGCCTCGAGGTTCTCAGCGTCGATCATGACGCCCTGGCTCGCCGGCGGTGCTGCCGGCAGCGTCGCCTTCGGCGCGACGGATGCCGCGGCTACCGTGCCGACCGTGCCTCCCGGTGCTGCTGCGGGAGTGCCGACGGTGAAAGTCACCGGGTCGAGCACCGTGCTGTAGCCGTTGAGGACGCTGCTCTGGCCTGCGGCCGTGAGCGCGGTCGGTGCGGCGGTGTAGGTCACCACACCGTTCGCCGTCGTCTTGGTCGCGGCGGCCAGGTTGACCGTCGCGAAGGCGACGCGGGATCCGCCGTGCGTGACGTAGAGCGTCGCGTTGGATGCCGAGGTGATCTCGATCCGCGGGTTCGAGACCGTGACATCGAGCACACCGTGGTGTCCGGTGAAGCGCACCGAACCGGTGTATCCGACCGATCCGAGACCCGTCTTCACGTAGTACGTGCTACCCGCGGCCTGGCCGAACTGGAAGAGTCCGCCGGAGCGCGTCGCGCCGTTGAAGACGCTGATCTCGCCCTGCGCGATGCGACCCGTGATGTAGCTCACGAACGACGACGAGATCGCCCAGCGCATCGAACCGCCCGCGACAGAAGCCGGCGGGGTGGTCGGCTTCGCCGGGGTTTCGGGCTTGTTCGGCACCTCGGGCTTGTCGGGGCCGTTGGGGTCCTCGCCGCCACCGTTGCCGAACGCGATCGGAACAGCCAGCTCATTACCCGCGACCGTCGCACCACCCGCAGCAATCGAGAACACCGCAAGCCTCGCACCCGGAATCGGCTTCGCCGCCAACGCCTCGTCCAACGACGCCTGATCGATCTCGACCGTCCACGAAGCACTCACCGTGCCATCCGCGTTCACCGTCCACTTCGTCGGAGCGGCCGTCGCCGCCTCATCCGACACCCACGTCGAGAACGCATTCGCACGATTCGCCGACGCAGCACCCTCAGACGGACGCCAGTCCTCGGCGATCCACCCGACCTGCAGGTAGAAACCGGCCTTACCCGGCGTGTACTTGCCATCCGCCGAACCGTCGTAGTTCTCCGCCGTGACCGTGATCGACTCACCGGCCGGGTTCAAACCCTCCGTCTTCGAAACGCTCAGCGCAGGAACCGCCGGCTCCGGCTCGACCGGGGTCGTCGGGTCTGTAGGTTCCGGGTCCGTGGGCTCCGGGTCCGTGGGCTCCGGGTCGACCGGCGCAGTCGGCTCAGGAGTCGGCTCCGGCTCAGCCGGGGGGGGAAGACGGCATCCCACTGCGCCGCCGTGATCTCGACGTTCGCACGACCATAGAGGTTCTCGGGAGTGAAAGCGCTGTGCTGCTTCCAGAGCACGACCTCGTAGGAGCGCTCACGGTCCAGCTTCTCGGCCGGGGCGTTCAGCACGAACGAGGCGGCGCCGTCCTTCACCGAGGGGAACGGCAGCGCGAAGGCGACGTACGACTGCTCGTTCAATGCCGCGTCGTTGCCCTGCTCGATGAAAGCACCATAGAGACCCGCGACCTCGGGAAGCCCCGTGGCGTTCACCGTGATCTCGAGGCCGCTCTCGGATGCGCTCACGCTGGTCGCGATGCTCGCGCTTTCGGCGGCCATCGCCGTCGGCGCGGTGATCGTGGTGAACAGCGCCATGAGCACGGCGATGAGAGCCGCCACTGCTGCGCGTGAGCGATGCTGTATCGCTCGGGACTCGGTGTGATTCACGGATGCCTCCTCGCATACGGCTGCGCTCGGGCGCACAGCCGATGAGACCCTTCCGGGCCGATGCAATGGGTAGAATTGGTTAGGCTTAGCTAACCTCCATCTCGAACTTTGTCCTGCTCGAGACTGTCGCGTCAAAGATTAGGACAGGCTTCCCTATGTGCTCTCCGCTCTCCCTGCTCGTCGCCGCCGCGCTCGTGATCGGCCTCGCCGGGTGCGCGTCCCCTGCGGCGAACGCCGGAGCAGAGGGCGAAGCATCCGATTTCTGCCCTGCGGCTGCCCTCCAGCTCTCCGAGCTCGATCTCGTCGACGACGTGCGCGCGGCGACCGGCGGCTCCACCGCCTGCCTGCCCACGCACGCCATCGACCCGGTCTCCGACACCACCGCGCCCGAACTTCCCGTGACCGTCATCGATGCCGAAGACCGCGAGGTCGAGGTCACCGACGTCAGCCGCATCCTCGCGATCGACATCTCGGGCACGATCGCCTCGACCGTCTTCGCCCTCGGCATGGGCGACAACGTCGTCGGTCGCGATTCATCGACGGCCTTCGACGGCACTGAAGATCTGCCCGTCGTCACGAAGACCGGGCACTCGCTGAACCCCGAGGCCATCCTCGAGCTCGCCCCGACCATCATCCTCACCGACACGACGATCGGCCCGAAGGAGGTCCGCCAGCAGCTGCGCGACGCCGGCATCCCCATCGTGGTGATCTCCGACGACCTGCGCCTGGACAACACCGACCAGCTCGTCACCGAGGTCTCCACCGCGCTCGGCATCCCCACCCGCGGCGCCGCGCTCATCGAGCAGGTCGACACGCAGCTCGACGCGGCCCTCGCCGAGATCGCCGAGGTCATCCCCGCCGACGAGGACGACCGGGCCCGCATGCTGTTCCTCTACGTGCGCGGCAACGCCAACGTCTACTACATCTTCGGCAAGGACTCCGGCGCCGACTCCCTCATCGACGCGGTCGGCGGCATCGACGTCGCCACCGAGATCGGCTGGGAGGGGAACAAGCCCATGACCGCCGAGGCCCTCGCCGCCGCCCAGCCCGACGTGCTCGTCATGATGACCGACGGCCTCGAATCCGTCGGCGGCGTGACCGGTCTCATCGAGCGCGTGCCGGCCGTCGCCGAGACGCCGGCCGGTCGGAACCAGCGCGTGATCGACATGGCGGATGCTGAGATCCTCAGCTTCGGGCCCCGATCGCCCGAGGTCGTCCGCGCCATCGCCCGGGCTCTGTACGCCCCCGCCTCCGGCGAGACCACGGCCGCCGAGTCCGCCGAATGAGCGGCGAGGTCGTCACGCCGACTCCCGCACGACACAGATGGCTGCGCTTCACGGTCGTCACGATCGCGCTGACCGCGGCGCTCGTCATCACCTGTCTGGTGTCGCTCGGCAGCGGCCAGTACCAGCTGTCTCCGGCCGAGATCATCGGCATCCTGCTGGGAAACTCCGACGATGCGTCCGCTTCCGGGGTGATCTTCAACATCCGCCTGCCGCGGCTCGTGCTCGGCGTGCTCGTCGGCGCCGCCCTGGCCGTGTCGGGCGTGCTCATGCAGGCCATCTTCGGCAACCCGCTGGCGGATGCCAGCGTTGTGGGCGTCTCATCGGGAGCCGCCCTCGGAGCCGCCGCGAGCCTGACCTTCGGGCTGGCGACGTTCGGGATGTGGACGACACCCGGCATGGCTTTCATCGGCGGCCTCGTCGCCGTCTTCTCCGTCTACTTCATCAGCCGATCCGGAGGCCGCCCCGAAGTCGTCACACTCCTGCTGACCGGTATCGCGATCAACGCTATCGGCGGCGCTGGCATGGCATTCCTGACCTTCCTCGGAACGACCTCCACGCGCGAGCAGATCGTGTTCTGGCAGCTCGGATCCCTCAACGGCGCCCTCTGGCAGAACATCGCGATCGTCGCCCCGCTGACCATCGTCGGCATCATCGCGGCGATCACCGTCGCACACCGCCTCGACTTCTTCGCCCTCGGCGAGCGCACCGCCCGACACCTCGGCGTCAACGTCGAAGCGCTGCGCATCGTCGTGATCGTCACCGTCGCGGTGCTCGTCTGCGCGGCCGTCGCCTTCGCGGGCATCATCGGATTCGTGGGTCTCGTCATCCCGCACCTCATGCGCATGACGATCGGCCCCGCTCACCTTCCATTGATCATCTCCTCGACCGTGGGCGGCGCACTGCTGATCGCCCTCGCCGACCTCGTCGCGCGCACCGCGGTGCCGCTGGCGGATATGCCGATCGGCATGATCACCTCGCTCGTGGGAGGGCCGTTCTTCCTGTGGCTGCTCGTTCGCACGCGTCGTCGTTCGGGAGGATGGGCATGACCGCTCGCCTGACAGCATCCGCCATCACCGTGCGCCCGGCATCCGCCGGACGCGCGATCCTCGAGGATGCCTCGATCGAGGTCAATCCGGGCGAGATCCATGCCCTCGTCGGCCCCAACGGTGCCGGAAAATCGACGCTGTTCAGCGTTCTCTCCGGTGACCTCACCCCCGAATCCGGCGACGTCCTTCTCGACGGGCGCCGCGTTTCGGACATCCGCCCGCGCGACCTCGCACGCCTGCGCGCCGTGCTTCTGCAGGAGAATGCCGTGTCGTTCCCCTTCTCGGCCGAGGAGGTCGTGCGCATGGGGCGCGCCCCCTGGGCGCGCACCGAACACGAAGAGCACGACGACGCCATCGTCTTCGAGGCCATGCGCGCCACAGAGGTCGACGGCCTCGCGCACCGCTCCGTCTCCTCACTGTCAGGCGGCGAGCGCGCCCGCGTCGCCCTCGCCCGGGTGCTCGCGCAGAAGGCCCCGATCATGCTGCTCGACGAGCCCACCGCGGCGCTCGACCTCAAGCACCACGAGGACGTCATGCGGATCGTGCGCGCGACCGCGGATGCCGGGGCCACCGTCGCCGTCGTCCTCCACGATCTGAACGCCGCCCTGGCGCATGCCGACCGCCTCACCCTCCTCGCCTTCGGACGGGTCATCGCGACGGGAACCCCCGCAGAGGTGCTCACCGCGGAGCGGATCGAGCAGGTCTACGGCCAACCGGTCGACGTCTTCCCGCACCCGATCACGGGCGTGCCGCTGGTGGTTCCGCGCCGCTAGGAGTCGACGCCGGCCCTACGGCCGCAACGGCAGCAGGTCCGACAGATCCGCGCGCACGCCCGAGGCGATCACGCGGCCGGCGGCGACGGCATCCGCCCACGCCTCGACGCCCGTCGCGAGCGCGACCCAGGTGGGAGCATCCATCTCGACGACGTTCGGAGGCGTCCCGCGAGTATGCCGCGGCCCCTGCACGACCTGCACCGCACCGAACGGCGGCACCCGCACCTCAACACTGTTGCCCGGCGCCTTCTCATCGAGCAGCTGCAGCAGGTACCGCACCGCGGTCGCCGACGCCGTGCGGGCCGGCTTCTCGCCCGCCGCGGCCGCGGTGCGCACAGCATCCAGTGCCGCACGTCCGTCGGCGATGTCGATCTTCTTGGCCATCAGCCCAGAGTACGTCGCCTCGTCATTCGGACGCGCAGGCGGCAAGCGTCCGCTCCGATTCGGGCCGCAATCCTGCAGAGCGGGCTAGCCTCGGAGCATGAGCATGCGTCCTGACTCGCACGGAGCGCGCGACGATCTGCTGCACGCCGTGGCGACCGGCGACTGGACGCCACGGATCCTCCCGCAGATCCCTCAGGGGACCGCCGCCCGCGAATCCGCGGTGCTCATCCTGTTCGGGGTGCTCGACAGCATCCCCGCCGACACCCGCCACACACCCGTCGCGAAAGACCTCGACGTGCTGTTGCAGCGCCGCTCGCCGACCCTGTCATCGCATCCGGGACAGGTGTCCTTCCCCGGCGGCGGACGCGACGCGGAAGACGCGGATGCCGTCGCCACCGCCCTGCGCGAAGCCGAAGAGGAGACCGGACTCGACCCGACCGGCGTCGAGATCCTCGCGCGGCTCCCCGAATTACCCCTCGCCGCGAGCAACCACCGGGTCACACCCGTGCTCGGCTGGTGGACGCGCCCCTCGAAGGTCGCCGCCGTCGATCATGCCGAGACCGTGGACGTCTTCCGCGCGCCCGTCGCGCAACTCCTCGATCCCGCGAACCGGTTCCGCTCGGTCACCCGCCGCGGGGCCATCGCCTTCCGCGGACCCGCGTTCGATCTCGACGGCACCATCGTGTGGGGATTCACCGCCATGGTGCTCGATCGCATCTTCGACGCATGCGGGTGGTCCGTGCCGTGGGACGAGAGCGTGGAGCGTCCGATCACGCGCTGAGAGCGCGACATCCGAAGACATGAGAGGACGGACGCCGTGCGGCATCCGTCCTCTCACGTCGCGGTCGACTCAGCGGTCGAAGCGCTCCCCCTGCGGGTTGGACGGCAGGATCGTGAACACGAGCACGACCAGGGCGCCGGCCGAGGTCAGCGACAGGAACCAGAACGGGCCGGCGAAGTTCGCGTCGTGCAGTCTGCGCCAACTGATCGCGAGGCTCGGAACGATGATCGCCAGGCTGAACATCCCCATGGCGATGAAGATGATGACCGCGATGCCGGCAGTCACGCCGCTGCCACCTCCGTTGTACTCCTGCGCGGCGGAGGTGCCGAGGAGAATGGAACCGAGAACGACCGCGACCGCCGACACCAGCACGACGAACAGCTGCACGAACCAGTACTCGCTGCGCGATGCACGGCCCGAGAAAGTGGCGTACTTCTTGAAGAAGCGGCTGAGCGCCTGACCGAACGTCGCACCGTACAGCGGCAGAGTCAGATCATCGGGGTGGCTCGCACCGCGCGGCGCAGCAGGCACATAACCCAGATAACCGGGGGCGCCGTACCCGGCCGCCGCGTGCCCCTGGTAGCCGGGGTGGGCGGCGGGGTAACCGGGCTGCGCCCCCGCGTAGGCCTGCTGGGGTGCGGCGTACCCGGGCTGCGCACCCGGATGGGTCGGCTGCGCACCGGGGAATGCCTGCGGGGCTCCCGGATACGTCGGCGCGGTCGGGGTTGCGGGCGCCGCGCCGAAACCGGGTGCTGGGGCAGGTATAGAGGCGGGTGCCGACGGGTATGCGGGAACCGCGGCTGCGGGCGAGGCATCCGTCGAATTCTCTGCACCGGCGGATGCGGGCGGCTGATAAGTCGGCGTCGGCTGGTGCGGCTGCGGCGGCTCGTACGGCTGCTGGTCGGACATCGATGCTCCCTCCGGGCGTGGCATCCGGAGCGCACCCCCACGTGTCGCGAGCCTATCAATATGCTGTGACGCATACCCGTTCATCGGGGCAACGAGGGTACGCGGGCCGCGCGCGCGTCGGTAGTCTGGAGCCGTGAAGATTCTGGTCCTCGGTTCCGGTGCCCGTGAGCACGCGATCATCCTCGCCCTGCGGGCGGAAGACACTCAGCACGAGATCTTCGCCGCCCCCGGCAACGCCGGCATCGCGCAGGACGCGACGCTCGTCGCCCTCGATCAGCTCGATGGCGGCGCCGTCACGACGTTCGCCAACGAGAACGGCATCGACCTCGTCATGATCGGCCCCGAGGCCCCTCTCGTCGCCGGTGTCGCCGATGCGCTCCGCGAACGCGGCATCCCCGTGTTCGGCCCCGGCAAGGCCGCCGCCCAGCTCGAGGGCTCGAAGGCCTACGCGAAGCGGATCATGGATGCCGCGGGAGTGCCGACCGGACGCGCGGTGCGCGCAGCATCCATCGCCGACGTCGAAGCCGCCTTCGACGACCTCGGCTCCCCCTACGTCGTCAAGGCCGATGGCCTCGCCGCCGGCAAGGGCGTCATCGTGACCGACGACCGCGCCGCAGCCCTCGCGCACGCCGAGCAGTACCTGCCCGCAGGCCCCGTTCTCGTCGAGGAGTTCCTCTCCGGCCCCGAGGTCTCCCTGTTCTTCCTCTCCGACGGCGACACGGTCCGCCCGCTCAGCCCCGCGCAGGACTTCAAACGCGCCTACGACGGCGACGCGGGCCCCAACACGGGCGGCATGGGCGCCTACTCGCCCCTGCCGTGGCTTGCCGACCAGTTCGGCAGCGAGCAGGAGTTCGTCGCAGAGGTCACCGAGACCGTCGCGCTCCCCGTCATCCGCCAGATGGATGCTGAGGGCACCCCCTTCATCGGCCTCCTCTACGCGGGGCTCATCCTCACCCCCGCAGGCATCAAGGTCATCGAGTTCAACGCCCGCTTCGGCGACCCCGAGACCCAGGTCGTGCTGCCGCGTCTGCGCACGCCCCTCTCGGAGCTGCTCCTCGCCGCAGCATCCGGAAACCTCGAGGACCAGCCGCAGCCCGATTTCTCCGACGACGTCGCGATCACCGTCGTGCTCGCCAGCGAGGGCTATCCCGAAGCACCGCAGACCGGACGCCAGATCGCCGGCCTCGCCGCCGCTGCCGCCATCGATGGTGTGCGCCTCGTGCACGCCGCGACCGCGGGGCCGGATGCCCCCGGTGGAGATCTCGTCGCCACCGGCGGCCGCGTGCTCAACGTCGTCGCGACGGGGACGGACTTCGCCTCCGCCCGGGCACGGGCCTATGAAGCCATGGGCCTCATCGACCTCGACGGCGGGCACTTCCGCACCGACATCGCAGCGCGCGTCGCGGAATAAGCGCGCGTCGTTCGACGACCCGGCCCGGCACTGTCCGGGGCGGGCCGTCGGCGTTTTCGGACGGGCTGGCTGACAGTTGTCAGCGGATTCGACACATGTCAGTCCAGAACGGGCGGATGCGCCGACAACCGTCATTCAGACGGACGAGTGTCGGCGGGCGTTACAGCGCGATCCAGTAGCGGCGCAGCAGCGCGTGGCCCTCCTCGGGCAGTTCGATCTTGTCCTCCAGCACCCCGCCGGCGCCCTCGATCGTGCGGAACGATCCGGGGTTGTCGTCGTCGCAGGTGAGCATGACCCGCTCGAGCCCGAGCTCGCGAGCACGGTCGAGCGCCAGGGCGAGGCCCGTGCGCGCGTATCCCTGCCGGCGACGGGTCGGGCGCACCGCGTAGCCGATGTGCCCGCCGATGCGGCGCAGCCAGTCGTTCAACTCGTGCCGGAATGACACGAAGCCCACGACCTCATCGGCATCGACGATCCAGTAGAGGTCGTTGTGCACGTACCCCTCCGGCGCGGGGATGCTCGTATCGGCCATCTGCTCGGCCTTCGCGATGAGTGCGTCCAGCGTCTCGCGATCGCCGGCGACCGGCGCCGTCGTACCCGATCCGTCGATGTGCACGCCGTCGAATTCGGTGACGGCGGATGACCAGGAGTCGAAGAGCTCAGCGGTGGGACGGATCAGACGAACACTCATCCGCCCATCTTTCCGCCACCGGCTTCCGCCACCCAAATCCGGGTCAGGCCCGCTGCTTCGCGGGGTTGCCTCGAAGGAACAGGCACGCGACGAGCGACAGCAGGATCGCGCAGGCGGGCAGCAGGATCGTCTGCCCCATGGCCGCGGCGAAACCGGTCGCGACGACGTCGGGCAGCGTGCCGCCGCTGATCGATCCCGCGGCATCCGCCGACCCCGGAAGATTCGCCTCGAGACGCGCCTGCATGAACACCGCGATCGCGGCGGAGCCGAGCACCGACCCGACCGTGCGGGTCGTGTTGTAGATGCCCGATCCGGCACCGGCATCCCGCGGCGACAGCCGGCGCGTCGCCGTCGTCGCGAGCGGACCCCACATACCCGCGCTGCCGATGCCCATGACGGCGGAGGGCAGCAGGAACATCCAGATCGGGGTGTCCACGTTCGACAGCGCCGCGTACCAGAACAGCGACGCCGAGACGAGGACGAGCCCCGGCACGAGGATCACGCGCGGGTCGACGCGGTCGAGCAGCTTGCCGACCGGCTGCGCGAGCACGCCCGAGATCACCGCCATCGGGATCATCAGCAGTGCCGACTCGGTGGGCGTAAGCCCACGCGCCGTCTGCAGGAAGAACATCAGCGGCAACGTCTGCGCCGTGATCGTGAACCCGACGCCGGCGATCGCGATGTTCGAGGCCGAGAAGTTGCGGTCGCGGAACAGCCCGAGCGGCACGAGCGGCTCGCTCTTCGTGCGCGCCTGCTGCACGATGAACAGCGCGAGCACCACGACGCCGGCGATGATCAGACCCCACACCGAGATCGGCCCCCAGATGGCACCCCAGTCGTACGTCTCACCCTCCTGCAGACCGAACACGATGAGGAAGATCGCCAGCGCGCTGAGCAGGACCCCGAGCACGTCGAAGCGGTGCTTGTGGGTCTCGAGCTGCGGCACGAGGATCCACGCCGCGACGAAGGCGATGATGCCGACGGGGATGTTCACGAAGAAGATCCACTCCCAGCCGAGGCCGTCGACGAGGAAACCGCCCGCGAGCGGCCCGACCAGCGTCGCGACACCGGCCGTCGCACCCCACAGGCCCATCGCCGCACCACGGTGCTGCGGCGGGAACATCCGCGTGATGACCGCCATCGTCTGCGGCGTCATGAGCGCCGCGCCCAGTCCCTGCGCGGCACGGGCGGCGATCAGCATCCCGAGCGAATCCGACAGGCCGCACCACAGTGACGACAGCGTGAAGATCGTCAGGCCGATGAGGTAGATGTTCTTCGGGCCGAAGCGGTCGCCGAGACGGCCCGTGATCAAAAGCGGCACCGCATACGTGAGCAGATACGCGCTCGTCACCCACACGACGCTGTCGAGGTTGTTCGACGCCGGGTCGAGCGCCGCCTTGATCGCCGGGTTCGCGACCGAGACGATCGTCGTGTCGACGAGGATCATGAAGAACCCGATGACGAGCGCCCACAGCGCCGGCCACGGGTTCTGCGGGACGGCAGGAGCGGATGCTCCGGAAGCCTGTTCGATCATTGCTGTGCGGCCTTTCGCTGAGCGCTGCAGCGCTCGGAGTGGATGAAGCCCCCAGGACCCCACGGGACTATACCCGTTCATCCGGATGGCTCAGATATCGACCGGCCCGAGTCCCGCACGCTCCACCAGCATGCCGACCTGCAGCCGCCCGCGCACTCCGAGCTTGACGAAGACCTGCTCGAGATGCGTCTTGACCGTTCCCGGAGCGATGTGCAGTCGCGCACCGATCTCCTGGTTCGTCGCGCCAGCGGCCACTCCGAGCGCGACGTCGCGCTCCCGCTCGGTGAGACCCTCGATCCGAGCGAGAGCCGCCCCGCGCTCGGTACCGCCCTCGTCCGCGACGACGAGCCGGACGAGCTGTGCCGCGTTGACCGCCGACAGCACGGGTTCACCGGCGGCCGTGCGCCGCACCGCCTCGATGATCCGCTGCGGAGGCTCGTCTTTGAGGAGGTACCCGCTCGCGCCGACGCGGAGCATCTGCAGCATGTGCTCCTCCGCCCGCAGGCCGGTCATCGCCAGAACCTTCGCCGACGACTGGGCGATGATCGCCTCGGTGGCCTGCGGACCCGCAACCCCCGGCATGCTCACATCCATGAGCACGACGTCCGGACGGTGCATCCGTACCTGCTCGATGGCGGCCGCCCCATCGGATGCTTCACCGATCACCTCGATGGATGGATCCGACGTGAGGATGGCGCGCAGCGCGAACCGGACGAGCTGCTCGTCATCGACGATCAGCACACGCACGGGCGGCTGGTTCTGTTCGAGAGAGGAGTCCACGTCCTGAGCCTAGAGGGAGCCTGCGACACGCTCCTGCCAGAGCAGCGTCACGTCGACCACTTCACTCCAGGCGCCTGCGCCAGAACTCGTCGCGAGACCAGTCCGATGGCATCCCCATGCCGGCAAGGTTCATGAGCGGTCGCGTCTCCATGAGCTCATGCAGACGAACAGCCCATCCGCTCCCCGGCGACACGGTGCTCAGAATCGATTGCAACGAGACGAGCACCGGATACAGCCGTTTTTGCGAACGTTCCGGGAGCGAATCCGACGCGCGCAACCACGCGATGCTCCGCGAAGTCGGAATCATCGGATACACCCCCAGCCCGAGGTTCCATAGGCGGCCATGGTGCGCGCACACGTTGCGCACCCGCACATATGTCTGCATCCATGACTCGAGCACCGGACCAGTCACGCCGAGGCTCGCAGCCACGGCCGTCCGGTCAGAGCGGCGCATGAGATTGCGGTAGGCGCTGGCCAACTGCCCAATCGTGAGCCCCTCGACCATCACCCACGACGGTGGCAGCTCGGGCCTCCCATAGGTCGTGAGATAGTGCTCGAGCGCTGATCTGTGGGTGATGGTCGCGGAGCCCGCATTCTCCGTCCGAGCAGGCTCGGCAACAGCGAGAAGTCGACTCTCCGACGTTGCTCGGACAATCCTCACCAGGCCGTGATGCTGGCGAGCATCCGAGAAATGCGAGGCGTCTGCGTACCAATGCGGATCCTCGTATGTCGTCGCCATGTGGTCGGTGAGAGCGGCTCGCACGGCGACTTCGACCCGTTCCAGAGCATCGATCACCAGTAATCGGAGCGCGCGATCGAATACATAGAGGTCGAGAACATCGTCGAACGATGTACCTTCCCGCATCAGCTGATCCGAGTGACTGCGCTGGAAGGGAATCGCGTAGGGCGAGAGCCGGTAGTAGCCGATGTGCCGAAGGTAACGGAGTGCACGATCTCGATCCGCAATGCTCATGCCGCGTGCGACGAATCGGTCCAGGAGCGCCGTGGGCTCGAGCGCCGGCTTGTCGTAGTGCCGTACTCCGCGCGGACGAGGCACGCGCTCCGGTCGGTTCATCGCGCCAGCGCTCCCAAACTCCGGATACGAAAAAATCCCCCAAGTGCGCTTCTCCGAGAGGCGTGGGGGATGTAGTGGGCCAAGACTACCACGCGGGCCTCGACAGGCATCGCTCAGTTCGCCCCGGACGAGGAGCCTGCGACACGCTCCTGCCAGGGCAGCGTCACGTCGACGATGAAGGACCCCTCGTAGGGGCCGATCCAGGCGGTGCCCCCGAGTGCCGCCGCCCGCTCACGGATGCCGAGCACGCCGTGGCCGCCACCGGGCACCACCGGCGCGGCCGCCCTCCCCCCGTCGACCAGCGGATTGACGACACGGATGCGCGCGCCGCCGGAGGGATCGACCTGCACGTGCACGTCGATCGGAGCGGATGCCGCATGCTTCAGCGCATTGGTCAGCGACTCCTGAACGATCCGGTGAACCGCGCTGTCGAACTGCGCGCCGGCCCGCTCGGGCGACTCGATCAGCACATACGAGGCGATCACCGCGCCCGCAGCCCGCGTCTCGGCGAGCAACGGGCCGATCGCCCGCATCGTCGACGGCGACGCCTGCCCGGGGCCGGTGCGCAGGTCTCCGATGAGCCCGCGCATGTCGTCGAGCGCCGCATGCGCCTGCTCCCGCACGGTGCGGGCCATCCCTCCCGCATCGTCACCCGCCACCATCTCCAGCGCGCCGGCATGCAGCGACACGACCGAGAGTCGATGAGCGAGTGCGTCGTGCATGTCGCGGGCGATGCGCTCGCGCTCGGCCTGACGCACCATCTCCTCGCCGAGCACATCGGCCCGCTCGCGCTCCGCATCCGCGATCCCCCGGCTGAGCGCCGCGCGCTGCTGCGCGCGGGAGGAGAGCACAACCGCGCCGGTCACGGTCAGCGATGCCACCGCGAGGACGACGGATGCGATCGCCCAGCCGATGCCCGAGCGATCCGCCGATGACGCGGCGAACCAGGGCAGGGCCGCACCCCACCACGGCGTCACCGTCTCGCGGATCACGAAGATCGCGACCACCGCGATCACGCCCGCGGACACCGGCCGCAGACGATCGGGATGCCGACGGATCGTGCTCACCGCCCCGACCAGCAGCAGCAGATAGGAGATGCCGATGAGCGCGATCACTCCCCCGGCGATCAGAACGACGAGCGGATGCCTGCGCCGCCAGGGCACACTCATCCACGCCACGAACGAGAGAAGCCCGAGCACCGCGCCGAACCCGGTGATCGTGACCTCCCCTCCGTGCTGAGCCGCAAGCGCGGCCCCGCCGGGAACGTTGACGACCGCGCACAAATCGAACAGCGAACCGAGCACCACGAGCAGCACGGACCACCCGCGCCGGGTGATCCGACGGCGGATGCTGGTCGGGTTCGTCATGGTTCGACAGTACGGCGCACCACCGACACGGCGCGTCGGCCGGTCGTCCGCGGCTGCCTCCGCCGATCGGCGGAGGACACTGTGCCCGACCGGCCGATCCGCCCCGACTTCCTGCACCGAGACACTCAGAGCATGACATTCGACAACTCCACTCCCGCACCGCCCGCAGCCCCGGCAGGGGTCGCCCCGCCCGCCCTGACACCGCCTATTCCGGCATCCGCCCCCGTTCCCGCATCCAGCCCCGCCACCACCGGCGACAAGTCCTTCATCCTCACGTGGCTGTTCGCGATGCTCCTCGGCTTCTTCGCCGTCGACCGGTTCTATCTCGGCAAGATCGGCACCGGCATCCTCAAGCTCATCACCCTCGGCGGCCTCGGCATCTGGGTGCTCGTCGACCTCGTGCTCGTGCTCACCGGCGCGACCCGCGACTCCCGCGGACAGCGCCTCGCCGGCTACGCGCAGCACCGGAAGACCGCCTGGATCGTCACCGGCGCGATCATCGCCCTCGGGATCGTGCTGAACGTCGTCACCGGCACCTCCGGCACGAGCGCCGCACCGGATGCCGACGAGCCGGCCGCCGTCGAGACCGTCGCCGAACCCGCCATCGAAGAGCAGGAGGAGGAGCCCGCCGCACCGGTCGAGGAGAAGCAGGCGGAGCCCGCCGAGCCCGCTATCCCCGCGGAATACGCCAACGCGCTCACCAAGGCCGAGCAGTACTCCGATCTCATGAACATGAGCAAGGCCGGCATCTACGACCAGCTCACGAGCCAGTACGGCGAGAAGTTCTCCGCCGAGGCCGGACAGTACGCGATCGACACGATCGACGCCGACTGGAACGCCAACGCCCTTGCGAAGGCCAAGGACTACCAGAACCTCATGTCCATGTCGCCGGACGCGATCCGCGACCAGCTCACCAGCGAATACGGCGAGAAGTTCACCGCATCCGAGGCCGACTACGCCATCGCGCATCTGAACGACTGAGCCCATGGCGGGCGGATGCCGGAGGGAGCGCGGTCCGAGCGCACCCTCCGGCACGCAATAATGTTCACGTGAGCGAAGCGAAGAGCATCCCCGGCTGGCGTCATGTCTACTCCGGCAAGGTCCGCGACCTGTATGCCCCGGAAGACGCCGCGGACACGCGCATCCTCGTCGTGGCGTCCGACCGGGTGAGCGCCTTCGACTTCGTGCTCTCCCCCGGCATCCCCGCCAAGGGGGCGTTGCTGACGACGCTGAGCCGTTGGTGGTTCGACCAGATCGACTTCCCGAATCACCTCGCCGAGGGCGAGATGCCGGATGCCGTCGCCGACCGGGCGATGCTCGCGCAGTCGCTCGACATGCTGCCCGTCGAATGCGTCGTGCGCGGCTACATCACCGGCTCCGGCTGGACCGAGTATCAGGAGCACGGCACCGTCTGCGGCATCCCGCTGCCCGCCGGCCTCCAGAACGGCGACCGTCTGCCCGAGCCGATCTTCACCCCCGCCTACAAGGCGCCGATGGGGGAGCACGACGAGAACATCACCTTCGAGCAGACCGTCGAACTCGTCGGCGCCGACCGCGCCGCCGAGCTCCGCGACGTCTCGCTGCGCATCTACGGCGAGGCCGCCGAGATCGCCGAGACGAAGGGCGTGATCCTCGCCGACACGAAGTTCGAGTTCGGCACGGATGCCACCGGCACCCTGCGCCTGGCCGACGAGGTGCTCACGAGCGACTCCTCCCGCTATTGGGAAGCCGAGGCCTGGCGCACGGGCACGACGCCCGATGAGCGCATGGCCAGCTTCGACAAGCAGATCGTCCGCAACTGGCTCGCTGCGAACTGGGACAAGCAGGGCGAGCCGCCCGTGCTGCCCGATGAGATCGTCGAGCGCACCGCCGCACGCTACCGCGAGCTGATCGAGCTGCTCACCGCGTAGCATCCGCCCGCACTCGGGCATGCCCACCGGGGCGGTAGTGTTTTTTCAGCACTCCCACCACCCCGAATATGAGGAGCACCCGCATGCCCGCGTGGAAGATCCACGGCGACGGTCGTAACGTCGCACCCGGCCAGGTCGTCAAACCCGAAGAACGCCTGAACTGGCCCGCCACCTTCGCGATCGGCGCACAGCACATCGTCGCGATGTTCGGAGCCACCTTCCTGGTCCCGATCATCACCGGTTTCCCGGTCTCGACGACCCTGCTGTTCTCCGGCGTCGGGACCCTGCTGTTCCTGCTGCTGACCCGCAACCGCCTGCCCAGCTACCTGGGTTCATCGTTCGCCTTCCTCGCCCCGATCACCGCGATCAACGCGGGTCAGGCCCTTGAGACGCCGCAGCAGATCACCCAGGCGCTCGTCGGAATCTTCGTCGTCGGCGTTCTGCTCGCCGCGATCGGCTTCATCGTCGAGGCGGTCGGCGTCGGCTGGATCGACAAGTTCATGCCGCCCGTCGTCGCCGGCTCCATCGTCGCGCTGATCGGCTTCAACCTCGCCCCCGCCGCGTGGAACAACTTCAACGCCCAGCCCGAACTCGCCTCCGTGACCCTCGTCGCGGTCATCCTGTTCAGCGTGCTGTTCCGCGGATTCCTCGGGCGCATCTCCATCTTCCTCGGCGTCATCGTCGGCTACATCGTCGCGATCTTCACCGACCAGGTGAAGTTCGAGGGCATCGAGGACGCCGCGTGGATCGGCCTGCCCGACTTCCACCTCGCAGCCCTCACCGACCCGGCAGCGTGGGCATACGTGCCCATGTTCCTGCCCGTCGTGCTCGTGCTCATCGCCGAGAACGTCGGCCACGTGCGCGGCGTCGCCACCATGACCAACGACCCGTCGATCAACAAGCACACCGGCCGCGCGCTCGTCGCCGACGGCGTCGCCACCGCGATCGCCGGCGGCTTCGGCGGATCGGCCACCACCACCTACGGCGAGAACATCGGCGTCATGGCCGCCACCCGCGTCTACTCGACGGCGGCCTACTGGGTCGCCGGCGCCGCAGCCATCCTGCTCGCCTTCTCGCCCAAGGTCGGCTTCATCTTCAACACGATCCCCGCCGGTGTTCTCGGCGGCGTCACCACCGCCCTGTACGGCCTCATCGGCGTCATCGGCATCAAGATCTGGGTCGACAACCGCGTGGACTTCTCGCGCCCCGTCAACCAGTACACGGTCGCCGTGTCGTTCGTGCTCGCCGTCGGCGGCTACACCATGAACTGGGGCGGTTTCGAGCTCGGCGCGATCGTGCTCGGCACCGTCGCGGCCATCCTCATCTACCACGTGGGCAACGCCATCGCCCGTGCCCGCAAGACCGGCGCAGACGACGGCGGCCCCATTCCCGCCGTCGGCCAGATGGGCGGCGACCCGGAGTAATCCTCCGACGTCAGCATGAAGGCCGGACCCCTGCGTGGGGCCCGGCCTTCTGCGTTGCTGCGGTGTCTCTTCTGCCACTGTGCGCGGTGCCGCGAAATTTCCGGAGTTATGCGCGGGGAGGGAGCGCGACGACACCGCCGGGGGACGTCCGCTTCTGCAGCTGCCGGGCGATGCCGACGAGACCGATGATCAGGACCACGGCTCCGATGGTGAGGATCACCCCGATCGTGATGGTCGCGGCGTCCGCCAGCATGAGGAACGAAACGATGTTTTCCTGCAGGGCCCCGAAGCGTCCGGCCCCGGCCGTGTGCCAGAGTCCCCACGCGGCGAGCGCCGCGAACACAGCACCCCAGATGATGGCCGCCCACCGGATGCGCGGCCCCTCGACATCTTGCCCGGGCGCCGGGTGGAACAGCGGCGGCTCGGCCGGTGCGTGGTCCATCTCGTCGATGTCGTTCATTCCGTGTCTCCTTCATCGTCCGGTGTGCCGTCGTCTGCGGTCTCCATCACGTAGATGGTGATGTGTCCGCCGTCGATCTGGGTGAGATCGACCGTGCGCACCGGCGCAGCCGGATCTGCTTGTCCGTTCGACCAGGTGATCACCCCGTCGGTCGCCGGGAACCGCTCGGTTTCGACGTACCAGCCGTCGTCGTCGGTCCCCATGATGGTGACCAGGGTTTCGGAATCGACGTCGAGTCGCAGCTCGGCGGCGACGTCGGGGTGCACGGTGATCTTCGTGAATCCGCGGCGGCGCTGCACGTCGATGCTCGCGTCATCGTCTCCCAGGGACGGCAGTTCGAGGTACAGCGCCCCATAGGCCTGAACGATTTCTTCGTTGCCCGCGGTGACCATCGTTCCCCGTGTCGTGGCGCCGAGGGCACCGTTGGCTCCGAGTGCCGTCCCGCCTCCGATGAGCAGGGCGATCGTGGTGACGGCGGCGAGGAATCCGCTGCGGCGGCGCAGGGAACCCGCGACGATCATGCCGATGGCGCACACCAGGGCGAAGGCGAACAGCGCGCCGCTGAAGGCGCCGAGCGCCCGGTATGTTTCGGTGCCCCACCCCTCATCCTGCAGCGCGAAGAGCCCTGCAGCCGCGGCCATGAGCATCGCGAGGCCGATCACGACCGCGCCGAACGCGAACGGGATCCGCGGCCGTGCGGCCCGGCGTTCTGCCCGTCGACGCGCGACCTCCTGCGCGAATGCGCGCGCTTCGGCCTGTTGCTGCTCGCGGACGATGCGCTGCGCGTCGGCCTGCTCGCGACGCCACTCGTCGCTCCCGGTGCGCCACTCGTCCTGACCGCGGCGCCAGGCGTCGTAGTCGGAGTCGGTCGCGATTTCCGGATCGTCGGCGGATGCTGCACCCTCGGTCCGAGCCTCGGAACCCGGCTCTCCAGCATCCAATTCGCCGGCGATGCCGTCGATGTTGCGCACGGACAGCGCGGACACCGGGGCGAATGACGGGGCTGGATGCCGGCGACGCCGCACGACGGTGCGCACGAGCTGCACCGCGCCGAATGCGGCGGCCAGGAGGACGAGCATGGCCAGCGCCGACCCGGCGCCTCCCGCGTCGTACCCGAAGATGGCGGGGGCAAGAATCCCGAACAGGATCAGCAGGAGGATGCCGAGCCCGATGCTCAGCGCGACGACCCCGAAGCGTCCACCCGCGCTGAGCCGCTCACGGCCGGCGCCGTGAGGACGGGCGGGTGATGGGCGACGGCGCAGCCACGCGACCCCGATCACGACCGCCGCGATCACGACGAGCCAGGCGCCGAGGGCGCCCGCGTTCCAGCCGATCCCCTCCGGCCGTGAAGCGGCCACGACAGCGCCGAACACCGATGCGCCCGCCCAGCCCGCGATCAGCGCGAACCCGGCGGTGATCACGACGCCGAGCGCCCCCGGCGCCGAGCCGTGCCGCAACCGGGCGATGATGCGTCCCTCACCATCAGGCATCAGCGCCCAGGCGATCGCGTACACCCAGGCGATCGGGAAGCCCAGTACAGCCGCCACCACGAAGATGCCGCGGATGATGATCGTATCCGTACCGGTGCGCCGGGCGACGGCCGAGCAGACGCCGGCGATCCAGCCCTCCGTGCGCACGAAGCCGAGTGAACGCACCCAGGCGAAGAATCCGGTGTCCGGAGGGCTCGGCGGCGGGGCATCCGAGGTCAACGTTTTTTCCATGCTTCGATCCTCCCGGCATCCGCTCATCCGTCGCCATGGGGGATCCCCCTGATCGAACCCTGGCTTCGACGATGAGGGACGCATGCCGGTGGTTACATAGAGGACATGACCACCTCACAGCTCGGGATGCCGCGCCTCGAGCGCACACGCTCGAGCACGGTCGCCGGCGTCGCTGAGGGCATCGCCGCGCAGCACAGGTGGCGGGTCTCAGCCGTGCGGGTCATGTTCGTCGCCGGCACCGCGGTGTTCGGATCCGGGGCGCTGCTGTACCTGTGGATCTGGGCGTTCACCCCTCTCCGCGACGGCACGGAACACGTCACGAGGCGGGCTCCGGTCGCATGGATCCTGCTCGCATCCGCCATGGCCGCACTGCTCGTCATCGGCGTCGAGGTCTCAGCCGCAGCATCCGCGGGGCTTCGTGCTCCGATGGCGCTGACGCCCTTCGTCCTGCCCGTCGTGCTCGCCTCCGCGGCCGGCGTCTGGTCCGGTATCCTCGATCGAAGCGACCCGGCCCGCGGACCGCAGCAGGACCTCATCGTCCGCGGTGTCGCGACCGCCGTGCTCACCGCGATCGCGGCACTCGTCGTTCTCGTCGTTCCGCAAGAGGCACGCACATCCGTCTGGGGCGCGGCGCTCGGAATCGTCCTCCTCACCGCCATCGGCACGGGGCTGGTCTGGTCCGCCACCTGGGTGGCGCGCTTCCGTGAATTGCAGGATGCCCGGGTGCACAGCATCCGCGAAGAGCAGCGCGCCCGCATGGCCGCGCACCTGCACGACTCCGTGCTGCAGACCCTCGCGCTCATCCAGAACCGGGCAGGCGCATCGAGCGAAGTCGGCCGCATCGCCCGCGCACAGGAGCGCGAACTGCGCTCCTGGCTGTACGAAGGAGACGACGTCGCCGACAGCGACCTCGCCACCGACCTGCGCGACTTCGCCAACGCGCTCGAGCTCGACTTCGAGACCGCCGTCACCGTCGTCTCGGCCGGAACGATCTCCGAGCGCGCAAGCGGCGAGGTGGCGGCCGCCGCCCGCGAAGCCATGCTGAACGCCGCCCGTCACGCCGGCGGCGAGCTGTCCGTCTACATCGAGGGCTCCCCCGGGACGGTGGAGGTCTTCATCCGCGACCGCGGTGCGGGATTCGACCTCGCCGCCGTGCCATCCGACCGTCTCGGCGTGCGCGAATCGATCATCGGGCGGATGCAGCGAGCCGGCGGATCAGCGGCCGTCGGCCCGGGCCCCGGCGGCACCGGCACGCAGGTGCGCATCCGTTACGCTCAGGCAGGTGCCCGTGCCTGAGCTGACCATCGTCATCATCGATGACCACTCCATCTTCCGATCCGGGCTGCGCGCCGACCTCGACCCCGCCCTGACCGTGCTCGGCGAGGCCGACGACGTGCCAAGCGCCATCGAGACCATCACGCGGACGCAGCCTGACGTCGTGCTGCTCGACGTGCACCTGCCCGGCGGCCCCGCCGGACGCACCGGAGGCGAAGAGGTGATCCGACGTGCCGGACCCGATGCGCCCTCGACCCGGTTCCTCGCTCTGAGCGTTTCCGACGCCGCGGAGGATGTCGTCGGCGTCATCCGTGCCGGTGCCCGCGGCTACATCACCAAGGGCGCGTCCGGCCGCGAGGTGTCCGACGCCGCTGCCCTCGTCGCCGCGGGAGACGCGGTGTTCTCACCGAGGCTGGCCGGATTCGTCATCGACGCGTTCGGCGCGGCGTCCGGTGAGACCGCTGTCGCAGACGACGAACTCGACCGTCTATCGAGCCGCGAGCAGGAGGTCATGCGCCTCATCGCCCGCGGATACGCCTACAAGGAGGTCGCGACAGAGCTGTTCATCTCGGTCAAGACCGTCGAAACCCACGTATCCGCGGTGCTGCGCAAACTGCAGCTGTCGTCACGGCACGAGCTGACCGCCTGGGCGACCGCGCGACGACTGCTCTGAGGCGGCCATCCGCCGGTCCTGCCTCAGCCGATGCGGCCGATCACGGCGTCCGCGGCGACCATGTCGCCGACGGCGGCCGACTGGCTCAGCACACCGGCGCGGTGGGCGGCGACCGGGGTCTCCATCTTCATCGCGTCGAGCACGGCGACCGTATCGCCCTCGGCGACGGATGCTCCGTCGTCGACCGTCCAGCGCACGAGGCTGCCGGGCGCGGGCGTGCGCAGCTCGGCGGGGTCGGCCGCGGCAGGCGCTTCACCGGCAGGAGCACCCGCGGCGAATCCGCGCAGCAGCGCGGCCGGAACTCCGAGCACCACGCGGCGGCCGTCGATCTCGACGCCGAAGCGCTGCAGGCCGGTGTCCTCCATGGGTGCGGGGCGCAGCTGCGGCTCGAGCCGCGGCAGCAGGGCCGATTCGATCCACTGCGTGTGCACGGCGAAGCCGTCGGTGGCGAACTCGGGCTGGTCGATCGCGAGGCGGTCGAAGCCGATGACGGTCGCGGGTCCTTCCACCGAGAGCTCGCGCAGCGCACGGCGGGCGCGCACGAGCGCGGCGTCGCGGGAGTCCGCGTGCACGATGAGCTTCGCGATCATCGAGTCGAACGCGGGCTGTACGGCGTCTCCCGCCTCGATGCCGCTGTCCCAGCGCACACCGGGGCCGCCGGGAACCCGCAGCACGGTGACGACGGCGGGGCTGGGCAGGAAGCCGCGGCCCGGGTCCTCGGCGTTGATGCGGAACTCGAACGCGTGACCGGCGGGCTCAGGAGTCGCGGAGAACGAGATGCCCTCGCCGTTCGCGATGCGGAACTGCTCGCGCACGAGGTCGACGCCGGTGACGAGCTCGGTGACCGGATGCTCGACCTGCAGGCGCGTGTTCACCTCGAGGAACGAGATCGTGCCGTCGGCGGCGAGCAGGAACTCGACGGTTCCCGCGCCCCGGTACGACACCTCGCCGCACACCCGGCGGGCGGCGTCGTGGATCTCGGCGCGCTGCGCCTCGGTGAGCCCGGGCGCCGGCGCCTCTTCGATGAGCTTCTGGTTGCGGCGCTGCATCGAGCAGTCCCGGTCGCCGACGACGACCACGGTGCCCGTGCCGTCGCCGAGGACCTGCACCTCGATGTGGCGGGGGCTCTCCAGGAACCGCTCCACGAAGCACTCCCCGCGTCCGAAGGCGACGACGGCCTCGCGAGTGGCGGCGTCGAACGCCTCGGCCACCTCGTCGAGCTCGCGCACGACCTTGAGTCCGCGTCCTCCGCCGCCGAACGCGGCCTTGATCGCGATGGGCAGGCCGTGCTGCTCGGCGAATGCGACGGCCTCGGCGGGGCCGGCCAGCGGCTCATCGGTGCCGGCGGCGAGAGGCGCGGAGACCTTCTGCGCGATGCGGCGCGCGGTCATCTTGTCGCCGAGGGCGTCGATGCTCGCCGGCGTCGGGCCGATCCAGGTGAGGCCTGCGTCCTCGACGGCGCGCGCGAATGCGGCGCTCTCCGAGAGGAACCCGTAGCCGGGGTGCACGGCGTCCGCGCCCGAGCGGCGGGCCGCATCCAGCAGCGCGTCGATCGACAGGTACGTGTCGGCGGCGGTCGCCCCGCCCAGCCCCACGGCCTCGTCGGCGAGGCGCACGTGCATGGCCTCGGCATCCTGGTCGGCGTACACGGCGACCGAGCCGTAGCCCGCCTCGGCGCATGCGCGAATCACGCGGACCGCGATCTCGCCGCGGTTGGCGATCAGAACCTTCTTCATGAGAGACCTTCTTCGATGCGGAAACGGATGCGGGCGCCCGGCGGCAGCTGGGCGGCGAGGTCCAGGCTGCGGTCGGTGAGCGCACCGATGATGGGGTAGCCGCCGGTGAGCGGGTGGTCGGGCAGGAACAGCACGGGCTGTCCGTCGGCGGGCACCTGGATGGCGCCGGTCACGGCGCCCTCGCTGGGCAGTTCGCCGT
>NZ_CANROA010000018.1 GCF_947632095.1 uncultured Microbacterium sp.
CCGAAGATGATGTTCGCCTCGGGGTGCGCGGCCTCCTTGACGAGGTCGGCGGCGTCGTGGATCTCGAAGATGCCGAGGTTCGATCCACCCTGGATCGACAGCAGCACGCCGTGCGCACCTTCGATGGATGCCTCCAGCAGAGGAGACTCGACGGCGAGCTCTGCGGCCTTGATGGCGCGGTCCGCTCCCCGAGCGGAGCCGATGCCCATGAGCGCGGATCCTGCGCCCTGCATGACGCTCTTGACATCCGCGAAGTCGAGGTTGATGAGACCGGGCGTGGTGATGAGATCGGTGATGCCCTGCACACCGGCGAGGAGCACCTGGTCGGCGGTCGCGAATGCCTCGATCATCGAGATGCCGCGGTCGCTGATCTCCAGAAGGCGGTCGTTCGGGACGACGATGAGCGTGTCGACCTCTTCCTTGAGCTTGGCGACACCCGCCTCCGCCTGGCTCTGACGACGACGCCCCTCGAAGGAGAACGGCTTCGTGACGACGCCGATGGTCAGTGCGCCGATCGACTTGGCGATGCGCGCCACGACCGGCGCGCCTCCGGTGCCGGTACCGCCGCCCTCGCCGGCGGTCACGAAGACCATGTCGGCGCCCGTGAGCGCCTGCTCGATCTCCTCCGCGTGATCCTCTGCGGCGCGACGGCCGACCTCGGGATCCGCTCCGGCTCCCAGTCCGCGGGTGAGCTCACGGCCCACATCGAGTTTGACGTCGGCGTCGCTCATAAGCAGCGCCTGCGCGTCGGTGTTGACGGCGATGAACTCGACGCCTCGCAGGCCGAGCTCGATCATGCGGTTGACGGCGTTGACGCCGCCACCGCCGACGCCGACGACCTTGATCACGGCGAGGTAGTTCTGGTTCTGGCTCATGGCCGGCCTCCGATATGTCGAGCCTGGAAGAATGTGAACCTTAAACCTCAACTAGAGGTGTAAAGTATTTCCCGGTATTGCGTTCTCTCAGATCGAAGGTATGCGCCATCCGCCCGCGCGCGTGCAACGACACGGCGTGTCGGCGTATCACCGGGCTCCTCGTCATCCCGCGACGGGGGCGAGCGGCGACGAGACGTCGATGCTCCGGGCGTCCGGCTTCGCGGTGAGCACGCCGCTCAGGGTCTGCGCCTTCAGGACCGACTCCTCCGCGCTCCCCCACACGACGACCAGTCCGTTGTCCAGCGTGATCGTGACATCGTCCAGTGTGCTCGCCGCGACCTCCACGACCCCGGCTCGCACGTCCTCGGGCAGGGACCGCACCACGAGGCCGACGGACTCGAAGGCATCCGAGCCCGGCCCGCCCACGACGTTCAGGATCGGCTGCCCCTCCGGTCGGTCCGGCGTCGTCGAGAGTGCGACTCCGGCGGCGTCGACGAGGGTGAATCCGGCATCCGATTCCAGCACCCCCACCGGTGTGCGCTCCACGATCCTGACCGTTAGATCGTGCGGCGGGCGGGCTTCGAGCGCGTAGCTCTCGATCAGCGGGAAGGCCATCAGCGCCGCCTTGATCTCACTTTCGTCGACGAGGGCGAGCGGCGTTCCCATCTGCTCGAACAGCGCCGACTCGATGAGCCCGGCATCCAGCGTCGATGCCCCCGCCACCGTGATCCGGCGCACGGCGAACAGCGGGCTGTAAGCGGCGGCGACGCTGCCCCCGATGAGAAGGAGGATCGCGCCCGTCACGCCCAGCCACAGCATCCGCCGCCGTCTCGACCTCTGGGTGAACCGGCGGATCTCGGCCCGCAAGGTCTTGCGGCGCGCACGCGCCGCGCGCCAGACGTCACGGCTCGTCAGAACTCGCTCGTCGTCCGGAGCATCCTCGACGCTCGCATCGGGAGCCGCCTCTCCGGAGGCTTCATCTGCTCCCGGATCCCGGATGTCGATGGGGTCCGGCGTATCCGGCTGCTCCTCACCGGCACCGGAGCGCGACGGGCCCCGCCACGGGGCCGGTTCCTCGCGCTCCGCCGTCGACGGCAGCGGTGCCGGGCGACGCATGCTCAGGCCTCGGCGGTGCCGCGGAGGGCGTCGAGCACCTGCGGGATGATCAGGTAGACGTTGCCGCAGCCGAGAGTGATGACGTAATCGCCCTCGCGGGCCACGGTCGCCGTGTAGTCGGCGGCCTCCTGCCAATCGGCGACGTAGCGCACGTTGGCAGCATCCTGAAAAGCACCGCTGACGAGCTCGCCCGTCACACCGGGCACGGGATCTTCCCGGGCGCCGTAGACGTCGAGCATCACCGTGTGATCGGCATAGGCCTCGAGGACCTCCGCGAACTCCCGGTACATGTGCTGAGTGCGCGAATAGGTGTGCGGCTGCTGGATCGCGATCAGGCGTCCGTCGCCGACCACGCTGCGCGCTGCTTCGAGCGCGACCTTGACCTCGGTCGGGTGGTGCGCGTAGTCGTCGAAGACGCTGACCCCGCGCTCCACTCCGTGAAGCTCGAAGCGGCGGACGGTCCCCGCGAAGCCCTCGACGGCGCGCACCGACTCGGCCAGCTCGTAGCCGAGCATGAGCAGCACGGCGACGGCTCCCGCGGCGTTGATGATGTTGTGCGCGCCGGGGATCGCCAGCTGCAACCGCTCGGAGGATCCGCGATACGTGATCGTCGCCGAGACGGGACCGGCGGTCGAGATCTCGGTCAGTCGCACATCCGCGTCCTCGGCCAGACCGAAGGTCGTGACGTTCTCGTGCGACAGCCCGGCCAGCACGCGGAGCGCACCGGGGTCGTCGCTGGAGATGACGACGGCTTCGGAGGCGGCATCCGCGAATCGGATGAACGCATCGTGGAAGGCCTCGTCGGAGCCGTAGTGGTCGAGGTGGTCGGGATCGACATTGGTGATCAGGGCGATCGCCGTGTCGTAGAGGAGGAATGTGCCATCCGACTCATCGGCTTCGACGACGAACAGCTCATCGGCGCCCGATGCGCTCGAGGCGCCCAGCTGCTCGATGACGCCGCCGTTGACGAAGTTGGGGTCTGCGCCCAGGGCCTGCAGCGATGTGACGAGCATGCCCGTCGAGGTCGTCTTGCCGTGGGCCCCCGCGATCGAGACCAGGCGGCGCCGGCCGATCAGCCAGTGCAGCGCCTGCGAGCGGTGGATCACGTGCAGGCCGCGCTCCTTCGCCGTGACGAACTCGGGGTTCTCCGGCCAGATCGCTCCGGTGTGGACGACGGTATCGGCCTCACCGAGGTGAGCGGCGTCGTGTCCGACGTGGACGGTCGCCCCCGCGGCCTCCAGCGCACGGAGCGCGTCACTGTCGGAGCGGTCGGAGCCGGAGACGCGGATGCCCGCGTCGAGGAACATCTGGGCGAGTCCGCTCATGCCGGATCCGCCGATGCCGATGAAGTGCGCGGCGGTGATGGACTCCGGGATCGGGAGGGAGAGGTCAGGTCTGATCATGTCGCATTCATTCTAATTCGCGCCCCTGATCGGGGGTTCGGGGCACGCCGGGCTGTGGATAAGGCTCAGCGCGCCACGGCCCGGTCGATCAATCCGATCATGTTCTCGGTGCCGGTGCGCGTGCCGACGCCCTCGGCCGCCTTCGCCATCGCGGCGATGCGCTCTCGGTCGTTCAGCAGTGGGATCACCTGATCTCGGATGCTGTCGCCGGTGAGGCCGGCGTCCTCGATGAGGATCGCGGCTCCCGCGGACACGGCGGAGGCCGCATTCAGCTTCTGCTCGCCGTTGCCCACCGCATAGGGAACGTACACGGCGGGGATGCCGAGCGCGCTGATCTCGCTGACGGTCGCGGATCCGGCGCGGGAGACGATGAGATCGGACAGGGAGAACGCGAGATCCATGCGATCGACATAGCGGCGAAGCGCATAACCGGGCACCTCGGGATCGGAGAGCTCGCTCCGCTCGCCCGTGACGTGCAGCAGCTGCCAGCCGGCGGCAATGACATCCGCCCAGGAGCCGGCCAGAGCCTCGTTCAGGCGCTGCGCTCCCAGGGAGCCGCCGAAGACCAGGAGGACCGGGCGCTCGGCGTCCAGACCGAAGTGCTCGGCCGCCTCCGCGCGGGTCGCGACCCGGTCGAGCTCCACGATCTCACGGCGCAGGGGCATCCCGACGACCTCGGCGCCGGAGAGCGGGGTCCCGTCGAAGGCCACGCCGAGTCCGGCTGCACGCCGCGCACCGAGTCGGTTCGCCAAGCCGGGCTTCGCGTTGGCCTCGTGCACCACGTAGGGCACGCCCTCACGGCGCGCAGCGATGTACGCCGGCGCGGAGGCATAACCACCGAAACCGACGACGACATCGATCCGGTGGCGGCGGATGTGCCCGCGGACCTGCGCGATCGCACGACGGAAACGAGCGGGGAAGGCCAGCGCCTGGCGGTTCGGCCGGCGCGGGAACGGCACCTTGTCGACGATCAGCAGCTCATAGCCGCGCTCGGGCACCAGACGCGCTTCCAGTCCTTCCTTCGTTCCCAGGACGAGCACGTCCGCCTCGGGGTCGCGGGCACGAAGCCCATCGGCGACGGCGAGCAGAGGGTTCACGTGGCCGGCGGTGCCACCGCCGGCGAGAAGGTACGAGGTCACCAGGTGACCTTACCCCTTTCCACCGACCTGTTCCCGCTCGGGCGCCGGGATCGTCCGCGCGAATGCGAGCAGCACGCCGCACGCCAGCAGGACCGCGATCAGCGCAGTGCCGCCCTGGGACATGAACGGCAGAGGAACGCCCATCACGGGGACGATGCGCAGCACGACCCCGATGTTGATGAGTGCCTGTCCGAGAATCCAGACCGTGATGCCGCCTGCTGCGACGCGGATGAACGGATCGGAGGTCTTGCGCATGATGTGGAAGGCGCCGATGGCGAAGAACGTGAAGAGCCCGAGCACGACGATGCAGCCGATCAATCCCAGCTCTTCACCGACGATCGCGAAGATGAAGTCGTTCGCCGCCGCGGGCAGCCAGCCGTACTTCTCCTGGGAGTTGCCGAGTCCGAGGCCGAAGATCCCGCCGTTGGCCATCCCCCAGACCCCGTGGATCGACTGGTAGCAGTCGGTCTCGTAGAGGGTCATGTCCTCGCAGCTCGCCGTCATTCGTCGCATGCGGTCCGGGCTCATCACGGCGAGCAGCGCGACGCTGACGACACCGAGCAGAACGGGGATGACGAACAGCCGCAGCCTGACCCCGGCGAAGAACAGGCATCCGAGCAGGATGAGGACGAGCACCATGCTCGTGCCCAGGTCGTGGCCCGCCATGACCGTGCCGATCACGAGGACGCTGACGGGGACGACCGGGATGAACACGTGCTTCCACACGCCCAGCAGAGCGCGCTTGCGCAGCAGCACGTAGGCGATCCAGATCGCCAGGGCGAGTTTGAGGAATTCAGACGGCTGCGCCGATATGCCCGCGACCTTGATCCAGTTGCGGTTTCCATCAGCGGCCACGCCGAGCGGTGTGAAGACGAGAAGCTGCATCGCGATCCCCGCGATGAGCGCCGGCCAGGCGATCTTCTTCAGCACCGAGATCGGGACCCGGCTGACGAGGAACATCAGTGGGATTCCGACGGCGGCGAACATCGCCTGCTTGAGAGCGGTGTCCATGACGCCCATCTCGACGGCGCTCGTCGCCGAGATGACCATGACGATGCCGAAGCAGGTCAGCAGCAGTGCGGTCGATGCGATGAGGAGGAACTCGGTCGACGGCGGTGTGAAGATTCGCCCCAGTGTGACCCGCGCGGCGAGTCCCCGGGACTCACTCCGCGACGGGCGAGCCGTCTGAGTCATCAGCACTCCCCCGGTCGATCCACCTGCGCACCGCTTCGGCGAAGCGATGACCACGATCCGCGTAGCTGTCGAACTGGTCGAAGGATGCCGCGGCAGGGGCCAGGAGAACCGTGCCCCCGTCTGCGACGATCCCCGCGGCCGTTTCGACCACGCGTGTCATGATCTCTTCAGTCTCAGCGCTGACGACCTCGATCACGGGCACGTCGGGCGCGTGTCGCTCGAATGCCGCGACCAGCTCGGCGCGTTCCACACCGATGATGAGCGCGGCGCCCGCCGTGCGTCCGGCTCCCGCGATGAGGTCAGAGAGGTCGACGCCCTTGAGATCGCCGCCGAGCACCCAGACGGCTCCCGGGTAGGCGCGCAGCGAGGATGCTGCGGCGTGCGGGTTCGTCGCCTTGGAGTCGTCGATCCAGGTGATGCCGGCGTGGCGGGCGACGACCTGGATGCGGTGCGCATCGAGTCGGAAGCCCTGCAGCGCACGGTGGATGGCCTCGGCAGGGACGCCGACGGCGCGTGCGAGAGCACTCGCCGCGAGGATGTTCTGCACGATGTGCGGTGCCGAGAGGCCCACGGCGACCAGATCGTCGATCGTGGTGAGCTCCAGGGCGCTGTTGCGCCGGTCCTCGATGAAGGCCCGGTCGACGGCGATGCCGTCGACGATGCCGAAGTCGCTCGGCCCGGGAACGCCGAGATCGAATCCGATAGCCCGCGCCCCCTCGCGCACATCGGCCTCCTCAACCATCTCCCGCGTCGCGATGTCGGCTTTGTTGTAGACGCAGGCGACGCGCGTGTTCCGGTACACGAAGGCCTTCGCAGCGCGATACGCGTCGGCGCTGCCATGCCAGACCAGGTGGTCGTCGGCGAGGTTCAGGCAGACCGATGAGTGGGGCTCGAGCTCGCCGGCGGCGCTGCTCTGTCCGATGTACCAGAGCTGGTGGCTGGAGAGCTCGACGACGAGAACATCGAACCCTGCGGGGTCTCGCACGGCGTCGAGGACCGGAATCCCGATGTTGCCGCACGGCGCCGCCCGCAACCCGCCCTCGCGCATCAGCGTCGCGGTGAGCTGCGTGGTGGTCGTCTTGCCGTTGGTGCCGGTGATGAGCACCCAGTCGGCGGGCGTTCCGTCATCGCGCACGACCTTGTCGCGCACCCGCCATGCCAGCTCGACGTCTCCCCACAGGGCGATTCCCTGCTCCTGCGTCCAGCGGATGAGCGGATGCGAGGGCGCGAAGCCCGGCGAGGCGACGACCACGTCCGGCGCGAACGCGACGAGCGCCGCCGGTGCCTCATCCAGTTCTCCGATCGCCAGCTGCGCACCGATCACGGGGACGAGGCGCTCGTACTCCTCGGAGGCGGACTCCGAGAGGACGAGGACCTCGGCGCCGAGCTCGGTCAAGGTGTCGGCGGCGGAGAAGCCGGTCACCGAGAGTCCGAGGACGGCGACGCGCAGCCCCGCCCAGTCGGCGCGCCAGCTGGTCAGCGAGTCGAGGCGGCTGCTCATGCGAGGCTGAGCCATTCGACGTAGAAGAGGCCGATCGCCGACACCGCGAGCAGACCCGCGATGATCCAGAGCCGCACGACGATCGTGACCTCGGGCCACCCGCGCATCTCGAGATGGTGGTGGAACGGGCTCATGAGGAACAGGCGCTTGCCCCGGGTGATCTTGAAGTACGCGCGCTGCAGGATCACGGACCCCGAGGAGAGGACGAAGATGCCCGCGATGAGCAGCAGAAGCAGCTCGGTCCGGGTGAGGATCGCCATCGCCGTGATCACGCCGCCGATCGACATCGATCCGACATCGCCCATGAACACCTTGGCCTTGGGTGCGTTCCACCAGAGGAAGCCGACGAGCCCCGCGGCGAAAGAGGCCGCGACGATCGCGAGGTTGAAGGGGTCGCGCACTGAATAGCATGCCTCGAGGACATCTGCCTCGGCACC
This sequence comes from uncultured Microbacterium sp., assembly GCF_947632095.1. Taxonomy (GTDB): domain Bacteria; phylum Actinomycetota; class Actinomycetes; order Actinomycetales; family Microbacteriaceae; genus Microbacterium. Next base: position 7,666 of record NZ_CANROA010000018.1, read on the forward strand.
CGTGGCGCTGAAGCAGGACTGCTTGAACTGCCAGAAGGCGATGAGGCTGTATGCGCTGACGACGAAGACACCGGCTCCGGCGGCGAGGCCGTCGAGCCCGTCGGTCAGGTTCACGCTGTTGGAGGTCGCGATGCCGACGAGCGCGATCCAGACCAGGTAGACGATCCAGCCGATGATCACCCCGAAGGCGAACAGGTTGAGCCAGGGGATGTCGCGGAACAGCGAGATGTAGCCGCTCGCCGGAGTCTGGTCGAACTGGTTCGGGAAGTTCAGGGCCACGACTCCGAACGGGATCATGACGAGGAGCTGGCCGAAGACCTTGCGCCAGCCGGACAGGCCGAGACTGCGCTGGGATTTGACCTTCATGTAGTCGTCGATGAAACCGACGATGCCGAAGCCGAGCATGAGCCACAGCACGAGGATCGCCGACAGCGCCGGCGTGCTCCCGCCCGCGTAGACGCCGGTGAAGTAGCCCACGATCGTGCCGAGGATGAAGATGATGCCGCCCATGGTGGGCGTTCCCCGCTTGGCCTCGTGGCTCGGGTTGCTCGCGTCTTCCGGTGTGCGGATGACCTGTCCCCACCCCCAGCGGCGGAACAGCCGCAGGAAGACCGGGGTCAGGAAAAGAGTGAAGGCGAGCGAGATGGCCGCAGCCATGAGGAGTGATCTCACGAGAACAATTCTCCCAGACGGTCGCCGAGGTGTCGGAGCCCGACGGAGTTGGATGACTTCACGAGCACACGGTCGCCGTCGCGCAGCTCGGTGCGCAGGTAATCGAATGCGGAGTCCTGGTCGGGCAGGTGGACGGCTTCGCTGTCCCACGAACCCTCGCCCACCGCGGCGAGGTAGAGCCGGCGTGCCTCCGGGCCGACGATGACGATCCGGCGGATGTTCAGACGCACCGCGAGCAGCCCGATGCGGTCGTGCTCCTCACCGGCATCCTCGCCGAGCTCGCTCATCGCGCCGAGAACCGCGACGGTGCGCTCCTCGGCTCCGCTGATCTGCGCCAGAGTGCGCAGCGCCGCGGCCATGGAATCGGGGCTGGCGTTGTACGCGTCGTTGATGATGCGCACCCGATCATTGCCCAGGGGCTGCATGCGCCAGCGCTCCGCGATCTCGAGCGTCTCGAGGCGCGCGGCCGCGACGGCCGGCGCGACGCCGAGAACGCGAGCGGCGGCGATCGCGGCCAGGGCATTGTTGACGTGGTGCGCGCCGAGCACCTGCAGGTGGAGCGGCAGCGTCTCACCGTCGACGACGATCGCGGTGCGCGTGCCGTCCGCCGCGACCGAGATCTCCTCGGCTCGGAGGTCCGCGGTCGCGCCCTGCCCGAAGCCCACGACGCTCATGCCGCGCGCGGCGGCGATCTCGCGCATAGCGGCGACGCGGGGGTCGTCGATGTTCAGCACGGCCGTGCCGGTGGAGCGGGCGGCGGTCACGAGCTCCGACTTCGCCTTCGCCGTGGCCTCGATGCCCCCGAAGCCTCCGGCGTGCGCCATGCCGACCATCAGGACGACGGCGATGTCCGGCTCGACCAGACCCGCCAGGTGCGCGATGCTCCCCGGCTCTGCCGCTCCGAACTCGCTCACGAGGAACTTCGTCGTCGGGGTGACGCGCAGCATCGTCAGCGGAGCCCCGACCTCGTTGTTGTACGACGCGATCGGCGAGACCGTCTCACCCTCGTCCGAGAGGATGCGGGCCAGCATGTTCTTCGTCGTCGTCTTGCCGTTGGACCCGGTGATGCCGACGATCCTCAGATCGCCCTGATCCCGAACCCGTGCAACGACGGCGCGCGCCAGGTCGGCGAGGGCGGTGACGGCATCCGGCACGACGATCTGCGAGACCGGCGCATCCACGGGGCGCTCCACGAGGGCGAGCACAGCCCCCGCGGCGACCGCGGCGTCGACGAAGCGATGTCCGTCGGTGTCGGCACCGGGCTTGGCGACGAAGACGCCCCCGGGAACCATCTTTCGGGAATCCGTGTCGACGACCCCGTCCACCACGGTCTGCGCGGTGTCGGTGCCGTCGATGCGCAGGTCGCCGCCGGTGATGGCGGCGATCTCTGCGAGCGACAGGGCGATCATGAAATCTCCAGGTGCGGCACGCTCGTGCCGGCTACTTGAATTTGGGAAGCAGCTCGTCCATCGGTTCGGAGGACGGCGACACGCGGTAGGCCTTGAGCACTTGAGTCATCGCCTTCTGGAAGGCATCCGCGGTCGCTGCTGACGAGACAACTCTAGTCGGCTCGTCGAGTGTCACGACGACCACGTACTCCGGATCGTCCACCGGGGCGAAGCCGGCCATGCTCGTGAAGTAGATCCCGTCCTTGTAGCCGCCATTGCCATCGGGCACCTGCGCGGTTCCGGTCTTGGTCGCCACACGGTATCCCGGGACCTTGATGCTGTCGGAGAGCCCGCCCTGGACCGAGACGTTCTCGAGGATGCGGGAGACCTGATCCGCCGTCGATTCGGAGATGATCTGCTCGTGCTCGGGGGCCTGAGCGGGCACGACCGTTCCATCGTCGAGCGTGCAGGACTCGACGAGCGAGAGGTCGATCTTCTCGCCGCCGTTCGCGAGCGCCTGATAGGCGCCGGCCAGCTGCGGCGCCGTGACGGTGAAGTAGTGTCCGAAGGTCGTCGTGTACAGCGACTGGCTGTCCCAGTTCTCGACCGGGTGCAGCAGACCCGGCTCCTCGCGGGGGAAGTCGATCGTCGTCTCTCCGACGCCGAACCGCTCCAAATACTCGTGGCGCGTCTGCGCATCGATCATGGTGCCGAACTTCGCCAGTGCGACGTTCGAGGAGTCGATCATGGATCCGGCGAGCGTGTACTGATGGGCGCCGTGCACGAAGGCGTCGTTGATGACCGCTCCGTTCGCGAACTTCTCATGACTGGATGCCGAGACCGTGGTGTTCCCGTTGACGACCCCCTCTTCGAGCAGGGTGGCCGCCGTGATCGCCTTGAAGGTCGATCCCGGCTCGAACGTGCGGGTGAAGATGCGCGTTCCCCAGTCCTCCGGGCTCGAGGAATCGAGGTCGTTCGGGTCGAGCGAGGGCCATTCGGCGGCGGCGCGGATCTTTCCGGTCTTGACCTCGACCACCGTGACCGAACCCGCCTTGGCGTTCTGGGTGTGCGCCTCCTCGGCGATCATCTGCTGCAGGTACCACTGCAGATCGCTGTTGATCGTCAGGGTGACGGTGCCGCCGTCCTCCGCGGGAACCGTGCGGTCGCTCCCCGGAATGATCACGCCGTCGGTCCCGCGCAGATAGGTGCGCTCCCCGCTCGTGGGCGCGAGACAGGCGGATTCGAGCTGCTCGACACCGGACTGGGCCTCACCCGCGCTGTCGAGGTATCCGACGATGTTTCCGGCGACGGCCCCGTTCGGATACAGCCGCGTCTCGCGCGGTGTCATCGACAGGTAGACCAGGCCCAGGTCGCGCAGCTTCAAGTAGTCGGCGGTGCTCAGCCCGTTCTTGAGCAGGTAGTACTGCGAGTCGGGATTGTTCTCGAGGTTCGCTGCGACACCGGCGCGCAGATCGGCGGCGTCCTGCCCGGTGATCTCGGCGATCAGCTCCGATGCCTCCTCCCAGGGGTGCTCGGGCGGATTCTTCTCGTTTCCGTCGACCTCCTCGATGAGGCTCGGACTCAGCTGCGCGTCGTAGATCTTCACGCTCGAAGCGAGCACGATGCCGTTCTCGTCCTCGATCGTGCCGCGGGCACCGGTGAGCGTCTGCGTCGAGCCGAGCTTTCCGACCTCCAGGGAATCCGCGATGTGGTCGTTGGCGCTGACCACCTGGATGTCGACGAGGCGGATGACGAAGGCGACCAGCACGCACAGGATCGTTCCGAGGGCGAAGACCGTCCGGCGCCGGGGTCCTCGCGTTGCTCGTGACGTCATGGGGTTCCCTCAATCATCTGGTCAGCGGGTGGTCGGGCTGGGGAGTCCGTCATCGAGTGTGGGCGGGAGGTTCGACTCGACGGGAGCGGGAGTCTCCTCCTCCGCGGCTTCGCTGCTCTCGGCCGCCGCGGCCGCCTTCGCCTCGAGAAGCGCGTTCTGGACCGCGCCGGTCCCGGTGGGATCGACGCTGGAGTACCAGCCGGCTCCGGCGTCCGCACCGAGGACGGCCGAGTCGCTCAGCCGGAGGTAGGACGCGGAACCGGCGACGATCATTCCGAGCTCATCGGCCTTGGTCGCCAGACGCTGCGGCGAGGCGAGACCGGCCAGATCGTCGCTGAGGGCGCTGGAGCGCAGGTCGAGCTCACGCTGCTGGGAGGTGAGGTCGGCGAGGACGAACGAGTCGCGAGTGATCGCGAGCGACAGTCCGACCTGGGCCGCTCCGATCGCCGCCGCTCCCCCGAGCGCGATGAGCGCATAGATGAGCTTCGGCCGGCGCTTGCGGGCCGGGGCCGTGACGGTGGTGAGCCGACGCGCGGGTCGAGCCGCGGGCTTGCTCGGCACGGGCAGCGCTGCTGCCGCTGTGGCACGGCTCATATCGACTCCCGGATTCTCTCGGCGGCGCGCAGGCGGACCGGGATGGCCCGGGGGTTGCGCGCCTTCTCTTCTTCGTCGGCGAGTTCCGCCCCCTTCGTCAGGGTGCGGAAGCGCGGCGCGTGCTCGGGCAGCTCGACGGGGAGGCCGGCAGGTGCGGTCGAAGCGGATGCCGCCGCGAAGGCCTGCTTGACGAGTCGGTCTTCGAGCGACTGGTAGCTCATGATCACGATGCGCCCGTTGACCGCGAGAGAGCCCATGGCGGCGGGAATCGCGTCGGCGAGGACGCTCAGTTCGGCGTTGACCTCGATGCGCAGCGCCTGGAAGACGCGCTTGGCGGGATGCCCCGTCCGCTGCGCGGCCGCGGGCGTCGCCGCCTGCAGGAGGTCCACGAGGTCCTGCGATCGCACGAGGGGCTTCTCGTCGCGGGCCTGGACGATGAACCGGGCGTAGCGGGCCGCCAGCTTCTCCTCGCCGTAGCGCTCGAAGATCCGGCGAAGGTTCCCCTCGCTGTAGGTCGACAGGACCTCGGCCGCGGTGATGCCGGCGGTCTGGTCCATGCGCATGTCCAGCGGAGCATCCTTGGAGTACGCGAATCCGCGCTCCGCCTCGTCGAGCTGAAGGGAGGAGACGCCGAGGTCCATCAGGATGCCGGAGGCTCCCTGCGCGTGCAGGGCGATCTCGTCGTACACCGTGTGGACGAGGGTCACCCGGTCGGCGAAGCGCGCCAGACGCTGTCCTGCGATGCGCAGCGCGTCGGTGTCACGATCAAGGCCGATCAGCCGAATGTTCGGGAACCGCTCGAGCAGCGCTTCGGAGTGGCCGCCCATGCCGAGCGTCGCGTCGACGAGGATCGCGCCGTCGTGCTGGAGCGCGGGGGCGAGGAGTTCGACGCAGCGGTCGAGGAGGACGGGTGTGTGGATGTCTCGGATGTCCATGATTCTTTCCGGTGATCTTCGGCTCTGATTCCCCTCCGCTTCGCGACCCGGCACCGGGGAAGTGTGTCGGGGCGGGAGCGGCGGGGCATCACAGCCGAAGGTCAGAAGAGGCCCGGGATCACCTCCTGTTCCAGTTCTGAATAGTTCTCCTCGCCTGCTTCGAGGTAGGCGTTCCAGGCGGCGGCATCCCAGATCTCGGCGTGCGCGCCGACGCCGGTGACGACGAGCTCCTTCTGGAGACCGGCGTACTGGCGCAGGTGAGCGGGGATCGTGATGCGGTTCTGGCTGTCGGGCATTTCCGCGCTCGCTCCCGAGAGGAACATGCGCAGGAAGTCCCGAGCCTGCTTGTTGGTGAGCGGCGCCTGCCGGATGCGTTCATGCATCGCCTCGAATTCGGCGGTGCTGAAGACGTAGAGGCATCGCTCCTGGCCGCGGGTGACCACGATGCCGCCGCCGAGATCCTCACGGAATTTCGCCGGAAGGATGACACGACCTTTGTCATCGAGCTTCGGAGTATGCGTCCCCAACAACATCGGCCATCACCCCCTCTGTGTCCGGCCAACCTCGAGGTTTGCCCCACTTTACTCCACTTATCCCCACTTTCCTATGGCTGGACTCCACCGGTCTCGATGATCTGTATGATTGGCACCTCAAAAACCCCGGAATACCGGGGAATCTCCACGGGGAGGGCGAGTGGAGGGAAATGGGGCGTTTCGAACGGCACGCCGGAAGAAACAAAAAACCCGGATGCCAATGGCATCCGGGTTCTGGAAGGGAGAGGCTCAGCGGCCGTCTTGGCGGCGATCCCATCGATCGTTCATGCGATCCATGAAGGATGCCGACCCCGGCGCAGGTCGTTTCGCGGAGGATCCCGAGGGAACCGCGGTCGGGCCGGTACGACGGACGGGTGTGGCCGCGAGGATCACGCCGACGACCATCGCCGCGAATCCGATCACGCCGACCACGATGCTCCCGACCGCGCCGATCGTGCTGCCGAGCGCGACGGCGGAGACCAGCGCGGCGATGCCGACGAGCAGCAGAAGCGCACCGTATACGAGGTTTCGGTAGCTGAGCGTGCGATCCCCGGAGGGAGCACTGACGATGTCCGCGTCGTTGTGCAGGAGATGGCGTTCCATCTCATCAAGCAGACGCTGCTCCTGTTCTGACAGTGGCATGACGTCTCCCCTCATGTCGGTGACCTCCAGTCTAGCCGCGTCCGGTCCCCCGAGGCTAGCCATCGGCTGAGAACCTAAGCTGAGGATCGTGACTTCTTCGACACTCGTTCAGGACGCCGTCGCCGACCGGTTGGAGCGCTTCTTCGCCCAGCGACGAGAGGAGTCCGACGATTACGGCCCGGACGCCGCCCTCTTCCTCGAGGCCGCGCGCGGGACGCTCCTGGGCGGCAAGCGCCTACGGGCTCGCTTCTGCCACAGCGGCTGGCTGTCCGTGGCGCGCGAGGCGCTCCCCGAGGCCGCCGAGACGGCTGCCCTGTGGGACCTCTGCGCGGCCCTGGAGATCTTCCAGTCCGCGGCCCTCGTCCACGATGATCTGATCGACAACTCCGACACGCGTCGCGGCCGTCCCGCCGCGCATCGCGCTCTCGAGGAGCAGCACCGGGATCTGGACTGGGCCGGCGACGCCGAGGCGTTCGGACGCGCATCCGCGATCCTGCTCGGCGACCTGCTGGTCGCTTGGAGCGATGACCTGATGGAGCAGGCGATCGCCGAGCACCCGCACGCCGCTGCGGTGCGGGAGGAGTACGCCCGCATGCGACGCGTCGTCACAACCGGCCAGTTCCTCGACATCGCCGAGGAATCCGCGTGGCGCGTCAACGACGCCTCGACCCATGCCGCGCGCGCCCTGCGCGTCGTCTCGCTGAAGTCCGCCCGATACAGCATCGAGCAGCCCCTCGTGCTCGGGGCGGCCCTGGCGGGCGCCGATGCGGAGCAGATCGCCGCACTGCGCGGCTTCGGGCACCCGATCGGCGTGGCCTTCCAGCTGCGCGATGACGTGCTCGGGATCTTCGGCGACGAGTCCGTGACCGGAAAGCCCGCCGGTGACGATCTGCGTGAGGGCAAGCGCACCGTCCTCATCGCGCTCGCGCGTGAACGGCTCGACGGGCCGGCGCGCGAGGAGCTCGATGCGATGCTCGGCGATCGGTCGCTCACCGAGCAGCAGGTTCAGAGGATGCAGTCCGTGATCCGTGCGGCGGACGCTCTCGACCGCGTCGAGGAGATGATCACGGAGCACGCCCGTTCCGCCGAAGCAGCACTGGTCGGGGCGCGCCTCGAAGCGGCCGCAGTCGACGACCTGCGCGATCTCGGGTTAGCGGCGACCGTCCGCTCGTCCTGAGCGTCGGGCCTCAGGCGAGCGTGCGCGCCACGCGGCGGACCGCGCTCTTGTGTCCGTCCAGAAGCGCCGCCATGGGCGAGCGTCCGAGCTCGGCCTCCTCGGCCAGCAGCCAGTCGATCGCCTCATCATCCGAGAAACCGGCGTCCTGCAGCACGATGATGGTCCCGCGCAGGGACGGAAGCGGGCTGCCGTTCACGATGAAGATCGAGGGAACGGCGAACGCGCCGTGGCGCTGCGAGCCGATCAGGTACTGCTCGGCGATCAGACGCCGCACCCGCCCCAGCGGCTCATCGAGCACCTCGACGAGGTCGGGCATGGTCAGCCAGTCGAAGGCCGGGGTTTCGGGAGCAGTCTCAGACACCCTCCGACTATCTCATCTCCCGGCTGACGAGACGCCCTGCGACACAGTTCACTACCGCCACATCCGCCACATTGGTTGACATGCGTTGACGAGCGTGTCAGCGTTTCAGGAGTCAAAAGACGGGGGAACCATGAAAACGACCACGCCACGACACGCTCAGATCGGGGTCCCCGCTGCGGTTCTCGGCGTCATAGCGAGCGCGATGAGCGCATCGCCCGCGACAGCAGTCGAACCGGCTTCCACCGGCGACACGCACCAGCTCGACGCCACAGCGCTGCCCCGCGCGGCCGCATCCGCTCCAACCGCCGCGGCCACCGGCACAAACCTCCCGGAGTTCCACACGGTGCGCCCGGGAGACACCGTGGCCGCGATCGCTGCCTCCTTCGGCCTCGCCACGGCCGACGTCCTCGCCTGGAACGATCTCAGCTGGAGATCCGTCATCTACCCGGGCCAGACCATCCGGCTGACCTCCCACTCGCCCTCCGCCTCTCCCGCACCGAAGTCCGCGACGACGGGGACGCACACCGTCGTCGCGGGTGACACGGTCTTCGCGATCGCCGAGAACCACGGCACGAGCGTCGCGGCGATCCTCGCGGCGAACTCGCTCACGCCCGCATCGATCATCTACCCCGGCCAGATCCTCCGGATCGCTCCCCCGGCGCCGTCCGCGGACGCCGCCCCCGCGGCATCCGCAGCGCCCGACACAACCGCCGCGCTCAACGCGTCCCAGGCGGAGAACGCCGCCCTCATCATCCGCATCGGCCGCGAGCTCGGCGTCCCCGAACGAGGCATCGCGATCGCCCTGAGCACCTCGATGGTCGAATCCTGGATGCGCAATCTCGACTGGGGCGATCGCGATTCGCTCGGCCTCTTCCAGCAGCGCCCCAGCACCGGATGGGGCGACCCTTCTCAGATCATGGACCGCGGGCACAGCATCCGCTCGTTCTTCCTCGGCGCGCACAACGCCGACGGAACCACCACACGCGGCCTCCTCGACATTCCCGGCTGGCAGGAGATGCCCTTCAGCGATGCCGCCCAGGCGGTGCAGATCTCCGCCTACCCGGAGCGCTACGGGCTCTGGGAGCAGGCCGCATACCGCTGGCTCGAGCTGTACGGCTGATTCTCGCGGCTTTCCCCGCGCAAAAGGTGAGGCGTTCCCGGGCCTCACAGCCACTTCTCCATAGAATTCGTACGTGACGACCAATCAGCAAGCCGACCCGCTCATCGGGCGGCTCGTCGACGGTCGGTACCGGGTCCGGGCGCGCATCGCCCGCGGCGGGATGGCCACCGTGTACGTCGCCACCGACCTCCGACTCGAGCGACGCATCGCGCTGAAGGTCATGCACGGCCACCTCAGCGACGACTCGGTGTTCCAGAGCCGCTTCATCCAGGAGGCCCGAGCCGCGGCCCGGCTCGCCGATCCGAATGTGGTCAACGTCTTCGATCAGGGGCAGGACGGCGAACTCGCCTACCTCGTCATGGAATACCTGCCCGGCATCACCCTGCGGGAGCTCATGCGCGAGCAGCGGCGGCTCACGATCGCGCAGACCATCACGATCATGCATGCGATCCTCTCCGGGCTCGCCGCCGCGCACAAGGCCGGGATCGTGCATCGCGACGTGAAGCCCGAGAACGTCCTCCTCGCCGAGGACGGCCGCATCAAGATCGGGGACTTCGGACTCGCCCGCGCCACGACCGCAAACACCGCCACCGGGCAGCAGCTGCTGGGCACCATCGCCTACCTCGCCCCCGAACTCGTCACCCGCGGCACGGCGGATGCCCGTAGCGATATCTACGCGCTCGGTATACTCCTCTACGAGATGCTCACCGGCGAGCAGCCCTACAAGGGCGAGCAGCCCATGCAGATCGCCTTCCAGCACGCCACCGAATCGGTGCCGCGCCCGAGCGTGCGCAACCCCGCCGTTCCCGAGCAGCTCGATGAGCTCGTCCTGTGGTCGACCGAGAAGGCACCCGATGAGCGCCCCGACGATGCTCAGCAGATGCTCGACCGGCTCCGCGAGATCGAGCGCGAACTCGACATCGCCCCGACGGCGACGACAGCACCGACCAAGACCATCAAGTCGATGAGCGACTCCAGCGACCTCACCCAGGTCATGCCGGCCACGATGGTCGCACAGACGCTCGAGCCGACGGGCCCGATTCCGCAGCCCATCGACAACGCCACCGTGCTGCGCCGCCGCACCGCCAAACGGCGCGCTCGCGGCGCGCTCGTCTTCTCCCTCGTGTTCTTGCTGGCGACGATCGCCGGCGGCGTGGGCTGGTGGTTCGGCTCGGGCCCCGGTTCGCTTGTCACGGTTCCCGTCGTCGCAGGTCTCGACTATGACGCCGCGGCTGCCGCACTGGCCGAAGACGGCTTCGTCGCAGTTCCGGCCGACGAGAGCTCGATCGATATCGAACCGGGCTTGACGATCCGCACGGATCCCGCCGATGGCGAACGCAAGGACAAGGGCACCGAGGTCACCGTCTTCGTCTCCTCCGGCCCCGCCCAGCACCGGCTCGATCCGCTGAACGGCATGACCGCAGACGATGCCCGCGCCTATCTCGATGAGCTGCACGTCGACGTCGCCGATGACGATCTGCTGCTGTATTCGGATGCCGAGCCCGATGTCGTCATCAATGCCACCATCACGCCTCGCGCGGGCGGCGAAGCCTATGAGTGCGGCGACGGCTGCGAAATCTTCGAAGCCGATAGTGCTCGCCTCGTCGTGTCGCTGGGCGCACTCCCCGATGTCGTCGGACTCTCTCGCGCCGAGGCGACCGCGCAGCTCGGCGACAAGCAGATCTCCGTCGACCTCGCCGAGGAGTACAGCGACTCGATCGCCGAGGGCGTCGTCATCCGCACGGGCGACCGTGCAGAAGGCGGCAACTGGCGCCCCGGCGATACCATGCCGCTCGTGATCTCGCTCGGACCTCAGCTCTTCGAGGTTCCCGATGTCACCGGGCTCAACCGCGACGACGCCGCGCAGCGCATCCGCGATGCTGGCTTCGAGCCGACCTGGAACGCCCTGTGGACGCCGTTCCCGAACGGGCTCACGGAGGTGCGCGGCACCGATCCCGAAGGCGGATCGATGCGCCGCGCGGGCACCGAGATCACCCTGCTGATCCGCAGCAGCGGCCTCTGAGCCCTCCCGTCACGAGCCGGCGCCGCTCGCCCGCATCCGCTCGGGAAAACGACGAAGCCGCCCGGATCCGCTTCCACGGCATCCGGACGGCTTCTGAACGTTCTGCTGCTCAGCGCTTCTCGAGCTCCTCGGCCACGAGGAAGGCGAGCTCCAGCGACTGCATGTGGTTCAGGCGCGGGTCGCACAGGCTCTCATAACGAGTCGCCAGAGCTGCCTCGTCGATGTGCTCGGAACCGCCCAGGCACTCGGTGACGTCGTCGCCGGTCAACTCGACGTGAATGCCGCCGGGGAACGTGCCCACGGCGCGATGCGCCTCGAAGAAGCCGCGCACCTCGTCGACCACATCGTCGAAGCGGCGCGTCTTGTAACCGGTCGGCGTCGTGATGCCGTTGCCGTGCATGGGGTCGGTGACCCACAGCGGCTGAGCGCCGGAATCGCGTACGGCCTCCAGAAGCGGCGGCAGAGCATCGCGGATCTTGCCGGCACCCATGCGGGTGATGAACGTCAGGCGACCGGGTTCGCGGTTCGGATCGAGCTTGTCGATCAGCGCGAGCGCCGTCTCCGGTGTGGTCGTCGGGCCGAGTTTCACGCCGATCGGGTTGCGGATCTTGGAGAAGTAATCGACGTGCGCGCCATCGAGATCGCGCGTGCGCTCGCCGATCCACAGGAAGTGCGCCGATGTGTTGTACGGCGTCTCTGTGCGCGAGTCGATACGCGTCATCGGGCTCTCGTAGTCCATCAGCAGGCCCTCGTGCCCCGTGAAGAACTCGACGCGCTTGAGCTCGTCGAAGTCCGCTCCCGCGGCCTCCATGAACTTGATGGCTCGATCGATCTCGACCGCCATGCGCTCATAGCGCTGGTTGGCGGGGTTGGTGGCGAAGCCCTTGTTCCAGGAGTGCACCTCGCGCAGGTCTGCGAAACCGCCCTGTGTGAACGCCCGGATGAGGTTCAGCGTGGATGCCGCCGTGTGGTACCCCTGCAGCAGACGGCCGGGATCGGCCGTGCGCGATGCCTCGGTGAAGTCGTAGCCGTTGACGATGTCGCCGCGGTACGCGGGCAGCGTCACATCGCCGCGCGTCTCGCTGTCGCTCGAGCGGGGCTTGGCGAACTGCCCCGCCATCCGGCCCATCTTCACGACCGGCATGGATGCGCCGTAGGTGAGGACGACGGCCATCTGCAGAACCGTCTTGATCCGGTTGCGGATCTGCTCGGCGGTCGCGCCGGCGAAGGTCTCGGCGCAGTCGCCGCCCTGCAGCAGGAATGCTCCACCGGATGCTGCACGCGCGAGGCGGTCGCGGAGGTTGTCGACCTCTCCTGCGAAGACGAGCGGCGGGAGCGCCGCGATCTGACGCGACACGTCCGCGACGCGGTCGGTGTCGGGCCAGGTGGGCTGCTGCTTGATCGGGAGGGTGCGCCAGGCGTCCAGGGCGTCGTGCTGCTGATGCATTGCCCCAGCTTACTGGGCGCCGTGCGGGCTGCGGACCGTCAGTTACGGCGCGGCATCCGCTCTTTCACAGAGGACGCGTACACGTCGTCGTACTGCTGCTCACCCAGGCGCTGCAGCGCGACCATGATCTCGTCCGTGACCGAGCGCAGGATGTAGCGGTCGTTCTCCATGCCGGCGTAGCGGGAGAAGTCCAGAGGCTCTCCGATCACGATGCCCACCCGCACCACTCGCGGGATCGTCCGGCCGATCGGCATCGCCGTATCGGTGTCGACCATGACCACGGGTATCACCGGCACCTTGGATTCCAGCGCCATGCGCGCGATGCCCGTCCGGCCCCGGTAGAGCTTGCCGTCGGGACTGCGCGTTCCCTCGGGGTAGATGCCGAGGAGCTCCCCAGATCCGAGAACCTGCAGGCCCGTGTTCAGCGATGCCTCCGAGGCCTTTCCGCCGGAGCGGTCGATGGGGATCTGCCCCGTGGCCTTCATGAAGTTGCGGGTGGCCCAGCCCTTGATGCCGCGACCTGTGAAGTAGTCGCTCTTGGCCAGGAAGGACATGCGGCGGTCGATCAGCAGGGGCAGGAAGATCGAGTCGGACACCGACAGGTGGTTGCTCGCGAGGATCGCGGCACCATTCTTGGGCACGTTCGCGCGCCCCACGATCCAGGGGCGGAAGATCGCCTTGATCACGGGGCCGATCACGACGTACTTCATCAGCCAGTAGAACATCGTCTGGCAGTCTATCCCGCACCCCGGCCGGCGCCCCCGCACCGCACCGGCCAGGGATCTCACCAACCGTGACTGAGTGCCAGAAATTGTGCGACTGAATCCCAATTCATCCCATCGAGCGCGCCCTCCGTGCCCTAGACTCTGGAGAAACCCGTACCCGACCGGTACCGAAGGAGTTGCCGTGGTTCAATTCGAAGTCCCCGCGATCGTCCCTGCTGATCCCGAGGCGAACATCAGCGATCTGCTGGCCAAGCGCGTTGAGGCGACCCCTGATCGTGCACTGTTCTCCGTCCCCGACGGCGCGGGCTGGCGCAACATCTCCGCCGCCGATTTCCAGACGGCCGTCATCGCTCTGGCCAAGGGGTTCGTCGCATCCGGGATCCAGCCCGGCGAGAAGGTCGGATTCCTGGCCCGGACCACCTATGAGTGGTCCCTCGTCGACTTCGCCCTCTTCTATGCCGGCGCCGTCATGGTTCCGATCTACGAGACGAGCTCCCCCGCCCAGATCCAGTGGATCCTCGAGGATTCGGGCGCCATCGCCCTCATGGTCGAATCCGCCGACCACTTCGCGAAGGTCGACGAGGTGCGCGGCGACCTGCCCCTCGTCCGCGAGGTCTGGCAGATGCACCTCGGATCGATCGATGCCCTGACCGCGGCGGGTCTCGACATCGAGGATGCCGAGATCGAGCGCCGCCGCAGCATCGCCGTCGGTTCCGACCTCGCCACCCTCATCTACACGTCCGGCTCGACGGGCCGCCCGAAGGGCTGTGTGCTGACGCACAGCAACTTCGTCGAGCTGGCCCGAAACTCGGCCAAGGCCCTCGACCCGGTCGTCTCCGCGCCCGATGCTTCGACGCTGCTATTCATCACGACGGCGCACGTGTTCGCACGGTTCATCTCGATCCTCGCCGTGCACGCCGGCGTCCGCACCGGCCACCAGCCCGACACCAAGCAGCTGCTGCCAGCGCTGGGATCCTTCAAGCCCACCTTCCTCCTCGCGGTCCCGCGCGTCTTCGAGAAGGTGTACAACTCCGCCGAGCAGAAGGCAGAGGCCGGCGGCAAGGGCAAGATCTTCCGCGCCGCGGCCGCCGCCGCCGTCGAGCACTCCCGCCTGCTCGAGGCGGGCGCGAAGGTGCCGCTCGGTCTGCGCATCAAATTCGCGCTGTTCGACAAGCTCGTCTACGGCAAGCTGCGCGCGGCCATGGGCGGCCGTGTCAGCTTCGCGGTATCCGGGTCCGCGCCTCTCGGCCCGCGCCTGGGGCACTTCTTCCACAGCCTTGGCGTTGTCATCCTCGAGGGATACGGACTCACCGAGACCACCGCTCCGGCGACCGTCAACCTCGCCGACAAGTCGAAGATCGGCACCGTCGGTCCGGCCCTGCCCGGTGTGGGCATCCGTCTCGGAGAGGACGGCGAGATCGAGGTCCGCGGAATCAACGTCTTCAAGGAGTACTGGAACAACCCCGAGGCGACGGCCGAGTCCTTCCACGACGGATGGTTCCGCACGGGCGACATCGGCAGCTTCGATTCCGAGGGCTTCCTCACGATCACCGGTCGCAAGAAGGAGATCATCGTCACCGCCGGCGGCAAGAACGTCTCCCCCGCCGCCCTCGAGGACCCGATCCGAGCGAACCCGATCGTCGGCCAGGTGGTCGTCGTCGGCGATCAGAAGCCGTTCATCTCGGCTCTGATCACGCTCGACTCGGAGATGCTGCCGACGTGGCTGGCGAACAACGCTCTGCCCGCCGACATGTCGCTGGCGGATGCCGCGAAGAACGATGCCGTCCGCGCCGAGGTGCAGCGCGCCGTCGACATCGCCAACAAGGCGGTCTCGCGGGCCGAGTCCATCCGCAAGTTCCGCATCCTCGACTCCGAGTGGACCGAGGCCAGCGGCCATCTCACGCCGAAGCTGTCGATCAAGCGCAACGTCATCATGACCGACTTCGCCGATGAGGTCTCCGCGATCTACGACGAACCGGTGCAGACCACCAACGTCGCGATCGGCTGAGCCCGCGCCCCACATGACGAACGCCCCGACATCGTCGGGGCGTTCGTCATGTGCACGGGATGCGAGGTCAGAACCAGTCGCTCTCGCGCACTTCTCGCATGGCGGCCTTGCGGTCCTCGGCGCTCAGTCGGGTGAGATAGAGCTTCCCGTCGAGGTGATCGGTCTCGTGCTGGAGCGCCTGTGCGAGTAAGCCCTCCCCTTCGAGCACGACTGGCTGCCCGTTGAGGTCGATGCCCTCGACGCGCGCCCAGGGGTGGCGCATCGCATCGTGCCAGAGGCCGGGCACCGAGAGGCAGCCCTCACCGGTGGGCACGGGCTCGCCGCGCACCTCGGTCAGAACGGGGTTGAGGATGTAGCCGATGTCGCCGTCGATGTTGTAGCTGAATGCGCGCACGGCGACGCCGATCTGCGGTGCGGCTACGCCCGCACGTCCCGGCAGCTTCACGCTGTCGAGAAGATCGGCGACGAGTGAGCGCACGCCGTCATCGATCTCGTCGACCGGTGCGCAGACCGTGCCCAGCACCGGGTCGCCGAAGATCCGGATCTCACGGACCGCCATCAGACGCCGCTCGTGCGCAGGCCGTCGATCAGCAGAGCCGCGAGCTCGCGGGCCGCGCGACGCGTCTCGACCTGCAGGTTCGAGTAGACGATCGGCCCGCCACCGGCGATCTGCGCGTCGTAGGGCATCCGCACGACGCTCTTCGCACGCGTCCCGAAGTGGGCTTCGAGCTCGTTCAGACGCACGAGCGGACTGCCCGGCGTCGACTGGTTGAGCACGATGATCGCGTTGCGCGCCTTCTCCTCGTATCCGTTGCTCTCCAGCCACGTGAGCGTCTCGGAGGCGAGACGCGCTTCGTCGACGCTGAGGCCGGACACGATGACGATCTGGTCCGCCAGGTCGAGCGTAGCGCCCATGACCGAGTGCACGATGCCCGTTCCCGTGTCGGTGAGCACGAGCGAGTAGTAGCGTGCGGCGACCTCGGCGACGTCACGGTAGTCCTCGTCGCTGAAGGCATCGGCGATCCGAGGATCGGAGTCGGAGGCGAGCACGTCCAGACGCGTCGTATCACGGGCGACGATCGCGGAGATGTCGTGATACCCCGTGATCTCATCGTGGATGCGAGCGAGATCACGGATCGAGCGGCTCTGCGCGCGGGCGACGCGATCGGCGAGCGTGCCGCGGTCGGGGTTCGCATCGACGGCGATGACGCGGTCGTTGCGCGCATCGGCCAGAGCCATGCCGAGCAGCGTCGTGATCGTGGTCTTGCCGACGCCGCCCTTGCGCGAGAGCACCGGCACGAATCGTGCCCCGCCCGCGATCGGCGCGGCGATGCGTGCGCTCAGCGCCTTGCGCTCACGGGCACGCTTGCCGTCGCCGATATTGATCCGGTGACCGGAGATCGAATAGAGGAAGTGGCTCCACCCGCCCTCGGGCTCGGGCTTGGTCATCTGACGAGGGTCGAGGAGACGATCGGCGGTCAGCAGGTCGGCCGACTCGCGCGCCGATTGTCCGAGCTGCTCCCCCAGACGCTTCGACGTCATGGCGACCTCCGGGCGGGGGGTCGCCGGGCGCTGGGTGAGGGCGCGTTCGGTGGGCTCGGATCGTTCGGAGGGGGTGCTCACGGGCTGGTACGTCATCTCATTATCGAGGGGGGATTCCGGCACGATGGGGTCGGTCGGCGCGGATTTTTCTTCATCCGCCGATTCCGCGGAGGTTCGCTCCGGGACGGACGGGTCGTCGACGACGGGAACGTCGGCAACGGGTTCTTCAACGACAGGTTCGACATCGACGGGCTCATCGATGACGGGCTCCTCCACAGGCGCCGGAGCGCTCTGTTTCATCGCCGCGGTGATCCATGCCGAGGTCGCACTCTCCGAGGAGGAGCGCTTCGACGGAGCAACGGTTTCGGATGCCGTCGCCGCAGGCGCGTCCTCGATGACCGGCTCCGCCAGGACGGCGGGCTCATCGACAGCCTCCTCCGGCGCGACCTCGATGACGATCGGGGCGAGGAGCGGCTCTTCGACGGCCTCCGACTCCACGGCCGACGATTCGACGACGACATCGGCTGCGACCGGCTGCTCGCCGGCTGACGGATCGATGACGGGGCCGTCGAGCACGAGCTCAGCGGGGAGCTCTCCGTCGACGACCTCGTCATCGACCAGATCATCGTCGTCATCCTGCGGGATGACGACATTGACCTGTGCGGTCATGCCGATCACGCCGAGAGACGTCGTGTCCAACGAGGCGGACTCGTCGAGCACGCCGACCTGCTCGTCGTCGGACGAGTCGCTGCTGTTGTTCGAATTCACGGTGTCACTCCAAGCTTGTGCGAGCGTGTCGCTCGCACAAGATTACTTCGCTGGAGTGATGACGACCAAAAGGTCTCCCGCGTCCACCTGCTGCGTGGCCCCGATCGCGAGCCTCTCGACGACCCCGTCGACGGGCGCCGTGATCGCGGCTTCCATCTTCATCGCCTCGATGGATGCCACCGGTTCGCCCGCGCGGACGGCATCGCCCACGGCCGCCTTCAGCGTCACGACTCCCGAGAACGGAGCAGCGACCTGACCGGCCTGGGAGGTGTCGGCCTTCTCGACCTCGTGCGCATCCACGGCGATCGCGAGGTCCCGGACGAAGACCGGCCGCAACTGCCCGTTCAGCGTCGTCATGACCGTCCGCATGCCCCGGTCATCCGCTTCGCCGATCGCCTCGAGGCCGACGTACAGCTGCACGCCGCGGTCGATCTCGACGAGGTGCTCCTGCCCGGGGACGAGCCCGTAGAGGTAGTCCCCGGTCTCGAGGACGGAGAGGTCGCCGAAGATCTCTCGCCGCTCGGCGAACTCGCGCGTCGGCGCGGGGAAGAGCAGGGCGTTGAGTCGTTCACGGCGCTCCGCCGGTGTTCCGGCGAGGGCCCGCTCATCGTCTGCGGAGATCTCGGTGATCCCGGTGCGGGCCGTGCGGCCGGCGAGGACCTTCGAGCGGAACGGCTCCGGCCATCCGCCGGGCAGGTCTCCGAGCTCGCCGGCGAGGAAGGCCACGACCGAATCGGGCACGTCGTACTTCTCCGGGTTCATCTCGAAATCGGCCGGGTCGGCGCGGACAGCGGCCAGGTGCAGCGCGAGATCGCCGACGACCTTCGACGACGGGGTCACCTTCGGCAGACGGCCGAGGATGCGGTCGGCCGCCGCGTACATGTCCTCGATGAGTTCGAAATCATCTGCGAGCCCGAGCGCCTTGGCCTGCTGACGCAGGTTCGACAGCTGACCGCCCGGGATCTCGTGATGGTAGACGCGTCCGGTGGGACCGGGAAGCCCCGACTCGAACGGCGCGTACTGGTTGCGCACGGCTTCCCAGTACGGTTCGAGATCAGAAACGGCCGCGACGTCGAGACCGCTGTCGCGGTCGGTGTGCGCGAGCGCAGCGACCAGGGAGGACAGCGAGGGCTGACTCGTCGTGCCCGACAGCGGCGCGGATGCGGCGTCGACGGCGTCGACGCCGGCCGCACTGGCGGCGAGAAGCGTCGCCAGCTGGCCGCCGGGGGTGTCATGCGTGTGCAGGTGCACCGGCAGGTCGAATCTTTCGCGCAGCGCCGTGACCAGTCGGGCGGCGGCGGCCGGACGCAGGAGCCCCGCCATGTCCTTGATCGCGAGGATGTGCGCACCGGCATCGACGATCTGCTCCGCAAGGGCGAGGTAGTAGTCGAGGGTGTAGAGGTCCTCTGCGGGGTTCATCAGATCACCGGTGTAGCACAGGGCGACTTCGGCGATCGCGGTGCCCGTCGCGCGCACGGCATCGATCGCGGGACGCATCTGCTCCACGTCGTTGAGCGCGTCGAAGATTCGGAAGATGTCGACACCGCTGCGGGCGGCCTCGGCGACGAACGCTTCGGTGACCGCGGTCGGGTACGGGGTGTATCCGACGGTGTTGCGACCTCGCAGGAGCATCTGGATGTTGACGTTCGGCAGCGCCGCGCGCAGCTTGTCGAGCCGCTCCCACGGATCTTCGCCGAGGAAGCGCAGCGCCACGTCGTAGGTGGCCCCGCCCCAGGCCTCGACCGAGAGCAGCTCCGGGGCCAGACGTGCGAGGTAGGGGGCGGCGGCGACCAGGTCCCGGGTACGCACCCGGGTGGCCAGCAGCGACTGGTGCGCATCGCGGAACGTCGTGTCGGTGATCGCCAGCGGCGCCTGCTCCCGCAGGCTCCGCGCGAACCCTTCGGGGCCGAGCTCGAGGAGCTTCTGCCGGGATCCGGCGACGGGCTCTGCCGAGAGATCGAGGCGCGGGAGCTTCGTCATCGGGTCCGCGGCAACCGGGCGCGGGCCATGGGGCTTGTTCACCGTGACATCGACGAGCCAGTTCAACAGCTTCGTGCCGCGGTCCTTCGAGACCCGCCCGCGCAACAGGTCGGGGCGCTCATCGATGAATGAGGTGCTGATGTCCCCGGAGACGAACGAATCGTCATCCAACAGCGCCTGGAGGAAGGGGATGTTCGTGGATACACCGCGGATGCGGAACTCGGCCAGGGCACGACGGGCCCGATCGACTGCGGCTTCGAAGTCCCGGCCACGACAGGTCAGCTTGGAGAGCATCGAATCGAAGTGCGGGCTGATCTGGGCGCCCTGGTGCACGGTACCGCCGTCCAGACGGATGCCTGCCCCTCCGGGCGAGCGGTAGGTCGTGATCTTGCCGGTGTCCGGGCGGAAGCCCTGGGTCGGGTCCTCCGTCGTGATCCGGCACTGCAGAGCGGCGCCGCGCAGGTGGATTTCCTCCTGCTGCAGGCCGAGGCTGTCCAGGGTCGCCCCCGCGGCGATCCGCATCTGCGCCTGGACGAGGTCGACGTCGGTCACCTCTTCGGTGACGGTGTGCTCGACCTGGATGCGCGGGTTCATCTCGATGAAGACGACCTCGCCGGCGCGTTCGCCGGCGGTCTCGAGGAGGAACTCGACGGTGCCCGCGTTCTCGTATCCGATGGAGCGGGCGAAGGCGATGGCATAGCTGTGCAGCGCGGTGCGGATGCTGTCGTCGAGGTTCGGCGCCGGGGCGATCTCCACGACCTTCTGGTGCCGGCGCTGCACGGAGCAGTCTCGCTCGAAGAGGTGAACGGTCTCCCCGGTCTTGTCGGCGAGGATCTGCACCTCGATGTGCCTCGGCCGCACGACGGCCTGTTCGAGGAACATGCGCGCATCGCCGAAGGCGCTCCCGGCCTCGCGCATCGCCTCGGCCAGTGCCGGGGCGAGCTCACCGGCGCTCTCGACGCGTCGCATGCCGCGTCCGCCGCCCCCGGCGACGGCCTTGGCGAAGAGCGGGAACCCGATCTCGGCGGCCTGGGAGACGAGCAGGTCGACATCATCGGATGCCTCGGTCGATCGCAGCACGGGGACCCCCGCCTCGATCGCATGGTGCTTCGCCTCGACCTTGTTCCCCGCCATCTCGAGGACGCGGGCGGGCGGGCCGATGAAGACGATCCCATGAGCTGCGGCCTTCGCCGCGAGCTCCGGGTTCTCGGAGAGGAATCCGTACCCGGGGTAGATCGCATCCGCGCCGGACTCGAGCGCGACCCGGATGATCTCGTCGACGTCGAGATACGCGCGCACCGGGTGGCCCCGTTCACCGATCTCATAGGCCTCGTCCGCTTTCAGCCGATGCTGGGAGCCGCGATCCTCATACGGGAAGACCGCAACGGTGCGCGCCCCCACCTCATAGGCCGCGCGGAAGGCACGGATCGCGATTTCTCCACGATTCGCCACCAGGATCTTCTGGAACATGCACACCTCGTTGTTGACTCATGCACGTGCGATTCCGCGCACATGGGCGGGGCTGAGTGTTTTCCAAGCCTAGGGGACGGTAACGTGGTGTCCGTGCACGTACTCAGCGTCAGCTCTCTCAAGGGGGGCGTCGGCAAGACGACCGTGACTCTCGGCCTGGCCTCCGCGGCCTTCGCCCGGGGCGTCCGGACGCTCGTCGTCGACCTCGACCCGCAGTCCGATGTGTCCACGGGCATGGATATCCAGATCGCCGGCAGGCTCAACATCGCCGACGTTCTCGAGAACCCGAAGGAGAAGGTCGTCCGCCAGGCGATCACCTCCAGCGGATGGGCCAAGGTCCATCCCGGGAAGATCGATGTCCTCATCGGCAGCCCCTCGGCCATCAATTTCGATGGCCCGCACCCGAGCGTGCGCGATGTGTGGAAGCTCGAGGAGGCCCTCGCCTCGGTCGAGAACGAGTACGATCTCGTCCTCATCGACTGCGCCCCATCGCTGAACGCGCTCACCCGCACGGCATGGGCCGCGTCCGACCGCGTCATGGTCGTCACCGAGCCGGGACTGTTCTCGGTGGCGGCGGCCGACCGCGCACTGCGCGCGATCGAGGAGATCCGCCGCGGCCTCTCCCCCCGCCTGCAGCCCCTGGGAATCGTCGTGAACCGCGTTCGGCCCCAGTCGATCGAGCACCAGTTCCGCATCAAGGAGCTGCGCGACATGTTCGGACCTCTCGTCCTCAGCCCGCAGCTGCCCGAGCGCACATCTTTGCAGCAGGCGCAGGGTGCGGCGAAACCGCTCCACGTCTGGCCGGGAGATTCCGCTCAGGAACTCGCGGGAGACTTCGACCAGCTGCTCGACCGCATCATCCGCACCGGGCGCATCCCCGTGCCGGAGAACGGCCAGCCCGCCTGATCCCAACGAGAAAAGCGCTCAGCATCCGCTGAGCGCTTTTTCTGATCCTGCCGGACGGAGGGACGGCTCAGGCCGTGCGCTTGGCCCGGCGCACAGCCAGCTCGTCAGCGGGGTCGGACTCCTGCGGGTCGAACTCGACGAGAGTGGATTCCACCTCGCGGAGCACCTTGCCCACGGCGATACCGAAGACGCCCTGACCGCGGCTGACGAGATCGATGACCTCGTCATTGGAGGTGCACAGGTAGACCGATGCGCCATCGCTCATGAGCGTCGTCCCCGCGAGGTCGCGGATACCGGCGGCACGGAGCTGATCGACGGCGATGCGGATCTGCTGCAGGGAGATTCCGGTATCGAGGAGTCGCTTGACGAGCTTGAGCACGAGGATGTCGCGGAAGCCGTACATGCGCTGCGAACCGGAACCGTTGGCTCCGCGCACGGTGGGTACGACGAGCTCGGTGCGGGCCCAGTAGTCCAGCTGGCGGTAGGTGATGCCCGCGGCGCGCGCCGCGACGGCTCCGCGATAACCGACCTCGTCATCCATCGCGGGCAAGCCGTCCGTGAAGAGGAGTTCGCTCACGAACCGCGGGTCGCCTGCAAGCTCATCCGCATTCATATGAAGTCCTCTCTGGAGCGCTTACCTCCACGCTAGGGCAGAGCCCGGGCACCGGCAACGATATCCGGCACGGGGCGAAGGTGTGTCGCAATCAGTTCGTTACGAAAGCACTCGGGCGAGCGCTTCCTGCACGAAGATCGAACGCACCTCGTCGATCTTCGTGGCCAGCTCCGGAGCCATCTCACGAGATTTTCCGCGGGATGTCGCATCCGTGCGGCGCAGGATCGACGACAGGGCGGACTCGATCAACGAGACCTCGCGCTCGGCGCTCTGGCGCAGAGTGCGCAGGTGGCGAGGCTCGATGCCGTGACGGTCCAATGCGACGAGTCCGCGCAGCAGCGTTACCGTGGACTCGGGATACGTCTCGGCCGCAGCGATGATCCCCGTGCTGATCGCATCGTTCAGGATCTGCGGACCGGCACCGGCCGCGGAGAGCAGCTCGTCACGACGGTACCGCCGCGGCGCCGGGGCGATCGACGGCGGGGGCGTCAGCGCGGCGCTGGAATCGCCGTTCGCCTCCGCCTCGTCGAGCTGCTCGCGGATGACGCTCAGCGGCAGGTAATGGTCGCGCTGCAGGGTGAGTCCGAGGCGCAGGCGATCGATGTCGGATGCCGAGAACTTGCGGTAGCCCGATTCCGTCCGCGAGGGGGAAACGATTCCCTGCACCTCGAGGAATCGGAGCTTGCTGGAGGTCAGATCGGGAAACTCCGGCGTCAGCCTCGCAAGCACCTGACCGATGCTCAGAAGCCCCGCGGTCGCAGAGCGGTCGCGGGCATGGAGTGACGCCATCAGTAATTCGCCGCCGCGAGATCCACCGGTGATGCGAAGAAGTTGAGGCGGAACTTGCCGACGCGCAGCTCGAAGCCGTTCGCCAGGGCGCTGCGATCGACCCGCTCGCCGTTGACGTAGGTGCCGTTGAGGGAGCGCTGATCGACGATCTCGAAGGATTCGCCGGAACGGGTGATCTCCGCATGACGGCGCGAGACGGTGACATCGTCGAAGAAGATGTCGGCCTCGGGGTGACGACCGATCGTCGTGACATCGGTGTCGAGCAGGTAGCGCGCGCCGGCCAACGCGCCGGAGCGGACCAGCAGGAGCGCCGCACCCGCCGGAAGCGCGGCGATCGCCGACTGCTCCACGTCGGTGAGCTCGACCCCGAACGGAACGAACGAGAGATCGGAGTCGTGTCCGAACGTCTGTGTGGCGTCGTGTCGCTGCTCTCCGCTGCGGTGAATAGCCGATTCGCGTGCGGATCGGTCTTCGTTATCTGTCACGGTGGCCCTCCTCTTCCCTCAGACTATCGGATTCCCGGGCGCTCGAGCGAGGCCGCGGAGCACTCACCGCCCATGCATCGGAATTTTTCCTATGGTGGGGGCGTGCGCACTCGACTCCTGACTCCGCTGTCCCCGGCGATCGCCTTCATCGGCGTTCTTCTCGCCGCCGCCCTCCTCCTGTTCTCCGCCCCGTCTCCGGCCGCGGCGCATGATGCGCTCATCGGCTCCTCCCCCGATGCCGACTCGAGCGTCGAGACGCTGCCGGCGGAGATCTCGCTCTCCTTCAGCGCCGCACTCATCGGCGGCGAGGGCTCCACGCAGATCGTCGTGCTGGACGAGTCCGGCACGTCCGTCTCGGACGGCGAGGCGACGATCGACGGCGCGATCGTCACGCAGCAGTTGGCCTCCGAGGCATCCGCCGGCGCCTACCGGGTGCTGTGGAAGGTCGTCTCCAGCGATGGGCACCCGACTTCGGGCGAGTTCTCGTTCACGGTCGAGCAGAGCACGATCGTCGAGCCGACCGCTGAGCCTGCCGAGGAGGAAGCCACGGCCTCTCCCGAGACGCCCGCGGACGACGCGACCTCTGCGGAGGAACCGTCTGAGGCGCCCGTCGCAGAGGACGCGGCATCCCTGTCACCGCTGTGGATCGCCGTCATCATCATCGTCCTCGTCGGCATCGTCGTTCTCGTGGTGCTGCTGCGCCGACGAGGCCGCGGAAATTCCGCGTCGAACGCCCCGTCGGAGCGATAAGCTGAGAACATGCCTCATTACGACGTCGTCATCCTCGGCGCGGGCCCCGGCGGTTATGTCGCTGCGGTCCGTAGCGCGCAGCTCGGTCTCTCCACCGCGATCATCGAAGAGAAGTACTGGGGCGGTGTCTGCCTCAACGTGGGCTGCATCCCCTCCAAGGCTCTCCTGAAGAACGCCGAGCTCGCCCACACCCTCAACCACAAGGCCGACTTCTTCGGGATCTCCGGCGAGATCACGATGGACTTCGGCAAGGCGTTCGACCGCAGCCGTCAGGTCGCCGAGGGCCGGGTCAAGGGCATCCACTTCCTCATGAAGAAGAACAAGGTGACCGAGTACAACGGTCGCGGCACGTTCACCGGCCCGAAGGCCATCTCGGTCGCGAAGGCCGATGGCTCGACCGAAGAGGTCACCTTCGACAACGTCATCATCGCCACCGGCTCGAAGGTGCGCCTGCTCCCAGGCGTCGAGCTCAGCGAGAACGTCGTCACCTATGAGGAGCAGATCCTCAGCCGCGAGCTGCCCGAGTCGATCGTCATCGTCGGCGCCGGTGCCATCGGCATGGAATTCGCCTACGTCCTGACGAACTACGGCGTCAAGGTCACCATCATCGAGTTCCTCGACCGTGCGCTTCCCAATGAGGACGCCGATGTGTCGAAGGAGATCGCCAAGCAGTACAAGAACTACGGCGTCGACATCCTGACCTCCACCAAGGTCGAGACCATCGTCGACAACGGCTCGTCCGTCACCGTCACCTACACCGGCAAGGACGGCAACCGCGCCTCCATCGACGCCGGCAAGGTGCTCATGTCGGTCGGCTTCGCCCCGAACGTCGAGGGCTTCGGCCTGGAGAAGACCGGTGTCAAGCTCACCGAGCGCGGCGCGATCGACATCGACGACCACATGCGCACGAACGTCGACGGCATCTACGCGATCGGCGACGTCACCGCGAAGCTGCAGCTCGCCCACGTGGCCGAGGCGCAGGCCGTCGTGGCCGCCGAGACCATCGGCGGCGCCGAGACCCAGACGCTGGGCGACTACCGCATGATGCCGCGCGCGACGTTCTGCTCGCCCCAGGTCGCATCCTTCGGTCTCACCGAGGCACAGGCCAAGGAGACCGGACGCGAGATCAAGGTCGTCTCGTTCCCGTTCATGGCCAACGGCAAGGCGCACGGCCTCGGCGAGCCCGTCGGCTTCGTCAAGATGATCGCGGACGCCGAGCACCTCGAGCTCCTCGGCGCACACATGATCGGACCGGATGTCTCCGAGCTGCTGCCCGAGCTGACGCTGGCGCAGAAGTGGGACCTCACCGCTCTGGAGTTGGCGCGCAACGTGCACACGCACCCGACGCTGTCGGAGGCTCTGCAGGAGGGCTTCCACGGCCTCGCAGGGCACATGATCAACTTCTGACACCTGTCACCCCGAAGGCCCGGTCACGCGAATGCGCGGCCGGGCCTTCGGCGTTTCCGAAGAATCATGCGGGCTGTTCGTGTCGGAGCGCCAGACGAGCGGGGAAGGTGCGTTCAACGTGCCATCCGGGCGGGGCGACGGCAACGAGTTCGGCGGCCGTATAGGACCGCCGGATGCTGGTCAGTCCGTCCGCGCGGATGAATGAGCCCGCGAGCACGGTGCGCGCGAACAGCGCCGTCCCGAGGTCGTAGGAGGCATAGGCGAGTCGGCTGCGTTCGATGTCGCAGTGCAGCGCGACGCCGCCGGGCGCCACGAGCCGTTCCGAGTCGGCGAGGAGCGCGGCACGATCGGTCTCGTCGAGATGATGCAGCAGGTGGTTGGAGAGCACGACGTCGAACTTCTCTCCGGCATCCGCCAGTGCGCTCGAGGAGGCGCACCGGTGATGCACCGCGTCGCCGGTATCGTTCGCGCGCGCCCAGGAGACGGCGCGCGGGTCGAGATCGAGAGCCGTGACGTCGACGGATGCTCCGTCCCGATGCGCCCAGTGGACGATCGCCCGGGCCATGTCAGCGCCGCCTGATCCGATATCGAGCACGCGGACCGGAGAGTTCCGTGCGACCCGCGGGCGGATCTCCCGGCGATAGACCCTCCGCCGACGCGAGACGACGGCGTTCACGATGGCGAAGCGCCGATAGGTGCGTTCGAGCATGTCAAGGTCGGCATCGGGGTCGTCCATGAGTTCGCGCTCGTGGATGGCACGACGGGAGAGGTCCCCGATCATGCCGGCACCGTCGGAGACACCGTCATCAGTGCGGTCTCGGCCGTCAGTCCCGGCCCGAACGCCATGGCCGTCACGCGCTCCCCCGGCTTCGCTGCGCCGTCGAGGATCTCCCGCAGCACGAAGAGGACCGTGGCGCTGGACATGTTCCCGAAGCGGCGCAGCACATCCCGCGCCGGTGCCGCGTGCGTCTCGTCCAGCCCGAGCGCCGCGGCTGTGCGGTCCACGATGCTCCGGCCGCCCGGATGGATCGCCCAGTGCGCGACGCCGTCCGCGACGCACGCGGCACCGCCGGCGAGAGCACCATCTCGAATCCGTGGTCGCCGATCGTCCAGGCCATATCGTCGCGTCCCTGAGGGATGGACGCCGTATGAAACCCGTCGAGGAGAAGCCCCGTGCTCTCATCAGGTACCGCACGCGCAGTCACGATCGCCGCTGCGGCGCCGTCGGCGAACAGCGACATCGCCACGATGGAGTCCGGATCCTCCGACGACCGCAGGTGCAGCGTGCACAGCTCCGCGCAGACGACCAGCACCACGGCATCCGCGTCGGCGAGGCAGAAGTCCCGCGCGATCCGCAGAGCGGGCAGCGCCGCGTAGCATCCCATGAATCCGAGGTGCTGCCGGCGCACATCGTCCCGAAGGCCCAGTGCACGCACGATCTCGTGGTCCGGTCCCGGCGCGTAGAAGCCGGTGCACGAGACGGTGATGACGTGGGTGACATCGACGGGGTTGATCGCACTGTCGCCGTCGAGGGCGCGCCGTGCGGCCTCGACGAACAGCAGTCCTGCCTCCCGCGTGTAGATCGCGTTGCGCATCCGGGTTCCCGGATCGCGCAATGTCCCGGTCTCGGAGTCCACGAAGCACGCATCCGGGACCCCGCCGGCGAGCTCGGCGAGAACCGTGTGCCGGGTTCGATTCCCGAGGATTCGAAGGACGTCGCGATGATCCGCTGCGCGAGGCGGCCCAGGCCCGGTTGGGCGGCGAAGAGGTCGCGCACCCTGCTCTGCGCAAGTGCCATCTCCGGAACGAGGGTCTGCAGGGAGCGGAGCCGGACGGGTCGTGTCATGCCGATAGGCAAGCACGACCGGATGCTCCGGGGGAAGGGGCTTGTGCCGGTGCTCGCTCCGAGTCAGACGCCCAGGGCGCGGGCCAGCTTCGAGTCGGAGCGCGCGTCCCGCCCGCCGACGGCCGCGATCGCCTCATCCACGGCGGCGAAGAAGGTTTCCCGACCGCCTTCATCGGTCGCGGCTGCGGGCCCCAGCTCCATCTCCCACTCGCGCCATTCGCGCTGGATGCCAGTGCGCAGATCCGTTGCGCGGACCCGGTCGTCGACGAACTCAGCGATGACACCGGATGCCCCGGCGAGGAAGTAGGCGGTGCGGCTGTTCTCGATGCGCGCCAGGGGCGTCAGCGGTTCGGTGGTCCAGCGCGCGATGGCCTCGGCCACAGCATCCGGCAGATCGCCTTCCTCACCCAAGGGCCAACCCAGCTCGATCCGGCCATCGCCCTCACGCGGGCCCTTGATGTGCCACCCGGCATCCGGGCCGCCCGTGCGTCGGCGAAGCGCCACACCGGCGCGCGACAGGGCGACGTCGGCGGTATCGAGATAGCGCGCGTCGAGCTCGCGCAGCTCTCCCTCGCTCACCGTGAGAACACCCGGAATCGTCTCCCAGGAGGGAAGCGGCGTCGAGACATCGACATCGTATTTGCGTTCGATCTCGAATGTGCGGATGGGCTCGTCGGATGCGTCGTTCCCGGGAAGTGCTGCCATGTTCTCACCCTAATCCCGTGCCCCTCCCCGAGCCGTCATGCCGCCGCGAGGCCGATGATCGCGCCGGCGATCATCCAGGGGCCGAACGGGATGCGGGTGGTGCGATCGGCCCGCCGCATCGTCATGAGGAGAAGCGCGTAAACGGCGCCGAGGACGAACGCTGCGGCGGCTCCGATCACGAGCGCGGCCCAGCCGTTCCATCCGAGCACGAGGCCGATCAGCAGGGCGAGCTTGACGTCGCCGCCGCCTATGCCGCCCCGACTGATCGCCCGCAGGAGCAGGTAGAAGCCGCCGAGTGCGAACATCCCGAGGAGGCTCCCGAGCAGCTGTGCGGAGGATCCGCCGAACGCCGCATCGACCGCGATGAGGACGAGCGCCACGGCCGTCGCCGGCAGCACGATCCGGTTCGGCAGCCGATGCGTTCGGGCGTCGATCGCGACCAACCAGAGGCCCACCGCGGCGAGCGCGGCATGGGCGATGACGATGAGGATTTCCCGGAGATCGAGTGGCATGCCGGAAGGGTACGAGATGCCGGGTCGCGGTGATTCTTCGCTGTGGATAACCCCTTCGATGCACACCAGAGCGAATGTCGGATGTACGAATTAGCATCTTCATCAAGGTTGCTTTGTTCGTAGATTTATTCGAGGATGGATGCATGGGCACCGCATTTATCGCCCCGTCGGCGCTTTCTCCCGGCAGCGCGCTCTCCCGCGCTCATGAGGTGAACCGTCTGCGCGGCGAGATCGCGCGAATGCAGCGCAGGCGCAGCGACGTGCCCTTCCATGCCCTCGATCCCGCTCTCGAGGGGCTGCTGCCGGATGCGGGCCTGCGGACGGGGTCGTCCTATTCGCTCTCCCCCTCCCCCAGCCTGCTCGGCGCTTTGCTCTCCGCACCCTCGCAACGAGGAACCTGGTGCGCCGTGATCGGCATGCCGACCCTCGGTGTCGAGTCCTTGCAGGCTCTCGGTGTCGATCTGGAGCGGGTGATCCTCGTTCCCGAGCCAGGGCCGCGCTGGTTGACGGTTGCGACGACGCTGTCCGAAGTCGTACCGCTCATCGCCGTTCATCCGCGCAGCCGTGTTTCCGATGCGGAGATCTCGCGGCTGAATGCCCGTCTGCGGGACCGCGGCTGCACCCTGCTGGTGACGGCCCGCTGGCCGCAGAGCGAGGCGACGATCACGGTCGAGAAGACCGAGTGGAGCGGCCTCGGCTCCGGCTGGGGCCTGCTCGCCGAGCGCACGGTGACGCTGCGCTCCTCGGGGCGGCGTCAGGAGTCACCCCGACGCATCCAGGTGCATCTGCCGAGTGCTCTCGGCCGGGTCGATGCCGTCCCCGAACCGGTTCGCCCTCTCGCTGCTCGCCCGCATTCGGCGGAGCTTGAGGCCGAGCGCCGCTGGGCGGCGGCCGGATGAGCGGTCCGCAGCGGCATCTCGTGCTCTGGGTGCCCGACTGGCCCGTGCGCGCGGCGTTCGGGGCCGAGGAAGCGACGGAACCGGTGGCCATCGTGCAGGCGAACGTCGTCGTGGCCTGTTCGGGTGCGGCCAGGCAGCGGGGCGTGCGGCGCGGGGATCGGCGCCGGGTCGCGCAGATGAAGGCGCCGGATCTGCGGATGCTCCCGGCGGACCCGATGCGGGATGAACGACTCTTCCTCCCTCTGTTGCGGATCTTGGAGGAGCGGGTGCCGGGAATCCATCCGCTGCGTCCGGGGCTCGTGGCTCTGCGGGCACGGGGCGCGGCGCGCTATTACGGCGGCGAGCGCGAGGCCGCGCTGCACCTCATCGAGGTGCTCGCCGAGAACGGGCATCCCTCGGCACGTGCCGGTGTCGCGGATGGTCTCTTCACCGCCGAGCAGGCCGCCCGTCTCGCCGATCCCATGCTCGTGGTCCCTCCCGGTGAGGCGCGCCCCTTCCTCGCACCGCTCCCCGTGGAGGCTTTGTCCGAGCCGGATGCCGCCGCGTTCTTCGAGAAGCTCGGCGTTCGGACTCTGGGAGATCTGGCAGCGCTCGATGCGCGCGCCGTCTTCGATCGCCTCGGCCAGCGCGGCGCACGGCTGCATGCTCTGGCGGGCGGTGCGGATTCGCGGGCCGGGGAGCCGCAGCCGCCCGAGCCCGATCTTGCCCGTCGGGTCGACTTCGATGCCCCGCTGACCCAGGCGGATCAGATCGCCTTCGCCGTCAGACAGACCGCCGATGCCGTCATCGCTGCTCTCGCCGAGCGCTCACAGGTGTGCACCGAGGTGCGCATCGACATGACGGATGACGATGGTTCTCTCGATTCACGCGAGTGGCTGCATCCGACGTCCTTCGATTCCGGCGATCTGGTGGATCGGGTGCGCTGGCAGTTGGAGGCGCTGGCCCCTTCCGCATCGACGGAAGGGCGTGTCGGGGCCGGGATCTGCGAGGTGCGGATCACCCCGACCCGGATCGATGACAGTGCGAACCATCAGCCGGGGCTCTTCGGGCAGGGGCCCGAGCAGCGCCTGCACCATGTCGTCTCGCGGGTGCAGGCTCTGCTCGGTCACCGGGCGGTCGTGACTCCGGTCATCGCCGGCGGGCGCCGTCTCGCAGAGCGGCAGGTGCTTCAGCCCTGGGGGGATCGTCTTCCTCGGGAGCGGGATGCGGCGCAGCCCTGGCCGGGGAGCATGCCGCACCCTCTCCCCTCGGAGATCTTCATCCCGCCTGTTCCGATTCGCGTGACGGCGGCCGATGATTCTCCCCCCGTCGTCGATGACCGCGGCGAGCTCTCCACCGCACCGGCTCGGATCGAGGGGGCGGCGATCATGCTCTGGGCGGGACCCTGGCCGCTGCGCGAGCGGAGCTGGGATGCTCCGCGTTCCCGCAGCGCACAGCGACTGCAGATCGTCGATGAGCACCAGCGCGCCTGGTTGGTGCTCTGGGAGGACGACTCGTGGTGGGCGGAGGGGCGTTACCGCTGATGAACTGGCACAACCCCCGGATGCCCTGGTCACAGGTGGAGCAGACCCTCAGCGGGCGGGGCCGTCCCGCACCGAGCCCGGTCAGTGCTCCGCGTGCATCGAAGGTTCCCCCGACGCCCCTTCCCCCGCCGGATGCTGTCCCCTATGCCGAGTTGCACGCGCACTCCTCGTACTCGTTCCTCGACGGGGCCTCGGCGCCGGAGGATCTCCTCGCCGAGGCAGCCCGATTGGGGTTGCGGGCCCTCGCGCTGACCGATCATGACGGCTTCTACGGCGCGGCGCGTTTCGCCGAGGCCGCTCATCTCATGCGCACCGATGTTCAGACGGTATTCGGTGCCG
The DNA here is from genome assembly GCF_947632095.1 of uncultured Microbacterium sp. Classification (GTDB taxonomy): domain Bacteria; phylum Actinomycetota; class Actinomycetes; order Actinomycetales; family Microbacteriaceae; genus Microbacterium. The sequence continues at coordinate 39,659 of NZ_CANROA010000018.1, forward strand.
AGCTCTCCCTCGGTCTTCCCGGCCCGCAGCAGGGCGTCCCCGATCCTGTCGGCGAGCATCTGCTCGTGCTCGCCGACGGCCTTGACGGATATCACCGCCTGTCCGGGGCGATCACCCGCGCTCATCTGCGCGGCGGCGAGAAGGGCCGTCCGATCTACGACATCGATGACCTTGCGGCGAGCGCGGGTGGTCAGTGGACCATCCTCACCGGGTGCCGCAAGGGTGCTGTGCGCCGCGGGCTGGAGCAGGGGGATGCCGCGGCTCCGCTACGGCGCCTGATCGACCTGTTCGGCTCGGATCGCGTCGTGGTGGAGTTGTTCGATCATGGCGACCCGCAGGATTCCCGCCGCAACGATGCCCTCGCGGATCTCGCCGCCGCGCATCGGATTCCCGTGGTCGCGACGAACAACGTGCACTATGCGGTTCCCTCTCGGGCTCCGCTGGCCGAAGCGGTCTCCGCCGTTCGTGCGGTGCGCAGCCTGGATGATCTGGATGGTTGGCTTCCTGCGCACCGCTCCGCTCATCTGCGCAGCGGGGCGGAGATGACCCGACGGTTCCAGCGGTATCCCGGCGCGATCTCCCACGGATTGCGCATCGCCGAGGCTTCCTCCTTCCCTCTGCGCCGGGCGCGCCCGGATCTGCCCACGCAGAAGGTTCCGCCCGGGCATACGCCGATGACGTGGCTGAGGAGTCTCGTGCACGACGCCGTCCCCCGCCGCTACCCGCATCTGAACGAGGCGGGTCGGGCGCGCATCGAGCGGGAGCTGGCTGTGATCGAGGAGAAGGACTTCCCCGGGTACTTCCTCATCGTGCACGGCATCGTCGCAGAGGCCCGTCGTCGGGGCATCCTGTGCCAGGGTCGCGGTTCGGCCGCGGCGAGCGCCGTCTGCTATCTCCTCGGCATCACCGCGGTGGATCCGATCCTGTACGGTCTGCCCTTCGAGCGGTTCCTCGCGAGCACCCGTGAGGAGGAGCCCGATATCGATGTCGATTTCGATTCGGGCCGCCGCGAGGAGATCATCCAGTGGGTGTATCGGGAGTACGGCCGCTCCTGCGCGGCGCAGGTCGCGAACGTGATCCAGTACCGGCCGAAGAATGCGGTGCGGGACATGGCCCGGGCGCTGGGCTACTCCCCCGGCCAGCAGGATGCCTGGTCACGACAGGTCGATGGCTGGGGGTCGGAGGTGCTTCCTGTGGAGGGGCATGACATTCCGGAGAACGTTCTGGAGTACGCCGGGGAGATGTTGAAGGCGCCCCGGCATCTCGGCATTCATTCGGGCGGCATGGTGCTGACAGCGCGTCCGGTCGGCGAGGTGGTCCCTGTGGAGCATGCGCGCATGGCGGATCGCACTGTCATCCAGTGGGACAAGGATGATGCCGCGTGGATGGGCCTTGTGAAGTTCGATCTGCTGGGGCTCGGGATGCTCGCCGCCCTGCAGAACTGCTTCGACGCGATCTCCGATTCCACGGGCGAGGAGTGGACGCTGGAGACGATCCCGAAAGAGGAGCCCGGCGTCTACGACATGCTCTGCCGGGCTGATTCGATCGGTGTCTTCCAGGTGGAATCGCGCGCGCAGATGGGGCTGTTGCCGCGCCTGCAGCCGCGCAGCTTCTACGATCTGGCGATCCAGATCGCCCTCATCCGTCCGGGTCCGATCCAGGGCGGGGCCGTGCATCCGTTCGTGCGTCGCAAGCTCGGCGCGGAGCCCGTCTCCTATCTGCACCCGGCGCTCGAGCCGGTGCTGGAGCGCACGCTCGGTGTGCCCGTCTTCCAGGAGCAGCTCATTCAGATGGC
>NZ_CANROA010000019.1 GCF_947632095.1 uncultured Microbacterium sp.
GACTTCCTCGACCAGCTTCAGCAGATGAAGAAGATGGGCTCGATGAAGAAGATGCTCGGGATGCTCCCGGGCATGGGCCAGATGAAGCAGCAGCTCGACGACTTCGACGAGCGCGAGATCGACCGCACCGAGGCGATCATCCGCTCGATGACTCCCGGTGAGCGCCGCAACCCCAAGGTGCTCAACGGCTCGCGCCGCCTGCGCATCGCCAAGGGCTCCGGCATGACCGTCACCGACGTGAACCAGCTCGTGCAGCGCTTCGAGCAGGCGGCGAAGATGATGAAGACCGTCGCCCGCGGCGGCACCCCGAACATCCCCGGCATGGGTGCGATGCCCGGCATGGGACGCCCCGGCGCATCCTCCAAGCGGGGCAGCAAGAAGGGCAAGGCCAAGGGCGCATCCCGCTCGGGCAACCCGGCCAAGCGCGCCGCTGAGAACGCCGGTCTGCCCGCACCCGGCGCGGCTACCGGATCCGGGTTCGGGCTCGGCGGTCAGAAGGCTCCGACCGAGGCGGAACTCGCCGAGATCCAGAAGCTCTTCGGCAACAACTGACGCACACGAAGAAGGCTCCCACCATCGGTGGGAGCCTTCTTCGTTCTCTCCGGCCGTCAGGCCGTGGCGACCTCGACCCCGACATCCACGCCGTGAGCGTCGAGGAGCTGCTCGGCGGTCTGCTCGATCTCTCTGTCGACGCGGGCCGAGTCCCAGCCCAGCAACGGGGCGAGTTCCTCGGCGATCGAGCGGATGACCGCAGCATTCACATCGCCGGTGAAAGCGAGGCTCGTGCGTCGGAAGATCACGTCTGCGACGTGCACCACCTGCTCGTTCTCCACCATCCACGCCAGCTCCCGCGAGGAGAGCGCATCGCCGACGACAGGAGCATCCTCGCCTGCGGCGATGAACGCGGCGACATCCGCCGCGCGAGTTCCGTAACGCGTGAAGAGTTCCTGCCCGCGAGCATCATCGCCGACGTTGTCGCGCAGCCACTCGAGCCTGCGGCGAGGGGTCTGCGGGAAGCCGTTTCCGCCGCCGATGCGGACGCCGGCCGTGCTGGTCAGGCGCTGGCGGCCGAGTTCGCTGAGCACGTGGTCGGCGAGGTTCTCGCCGAGGGCGCGGAATGTCGTCCACTTCCCGCCGACGAGGCTGAACACGGCGGTGCCGCCGTCGACACGACGCTCGATGCGGTAGTCGCGCGACACGAAGCCGGGAGCGGTGTCATCGTGGTGGGGTAGCGGACGGATGCCCGAGTAGCGGTAGACGATCTGCGAGCGGTCCACGGCGATCGTCGGAAAGACATGGTTGATGAGGTCGAAGAAGTAATCGACCTCCTCCTCGGTGCATCGCGCGGGAACACTCGGATCGGCGTCGATGTCGGTCGTTCCGACGAGGACGCGGCCCTTCAGCGGGTAGATGAGCACGATGCGCCCATCGGAGTGCTCGAAGAAGATCTCGCGGCCGGCGGTGGCCTCCAGCAGCTCGGGATGGTCGAGCACGATGTGCGAACCCTTGGTGCCGCCCATGAACGTCGTCTCCGCGCCCATCGCCTGATTCGTCAGGTCGGTCCAGGGGCCCGAGGCGTTGACGACGACATCGGCCTTCACCGAGAACCCGGCGCCGGTCTCGCGGTCCCGCAGGCGGAGACCCTCAGCATCCATGCCGATCGCCTCGACATAGTTGAGCGCATGCGCGCCGGCATGCGCGGCTTCGCCGTCGCGGAGCACATCGAGGGCCAGACGCTCGGGGTCGTGCACGGATGCGTCGTAATACGTCGCCGTGTACTTGATGTTCTTATCGAGGCGGGGGAGGTCTGCGAGGGCCTTCTTGCGCCCGACGAAGCGGTGACGGGGCACGGAGCCGCCGTCGCGCGAGAACAGGTCGTAGATCGTCAGACCGATCTTGATGAGGAAAGCACCGCGTTCGGTGGGCTTTCCCTGCTTGTGGGTCAGGAACCGCAGGGGAGCGGACAGGATGCCGGAGAACGTGGAGTAGATCGGAATCGTGGTCTCGAGGGGCTTGACGTAGTGCGGTGCGATCTTGAGCAGCCCATTGCGCTCGGTGACCGATTCCTTGACGAGGCGAAACTCGCCGTTCTCGAGATAGCGGATACCGCCGTGGATCATGTGGCTGGAGGCGGCGGTCGCACCGGAGGCGAAGTCGTCGCGCTCGACGAGGAGGACGTCGACCCCCTGCATCGCGAGGTCGCGGAACGTCGAGATGCCGTTGATCCCGGCGCCGATGATGACGACGGTGCTGCGTCCGCCCTCGCGTGCGGCGCGCACGTTGTCTCGTTCTGCCGGGGTGGTGCCTGGGGCGCTCATCGTCTCTCCTTGCTGGGCGTACACGGTATATCCTGAGCCGGTCAGCACAAGCGCGCAAGCCGAGTGCACGACTGTGCAAGGAGTATCCATGGTCGACCGTCCCCACGGCGATCCGCAGGCCATCGCGGCCCTGCGCGCCGCACAGATGTACTACCTGCAGGACATGACGATGGATGCCATCGCCCGCGAACTGTCGACCTCGCGCTCGTCCGTATCGAGGCTTCTGGCCCGCGCTCGGGAGACCGGCCTCGTCGAGATCCGCGTGAACACCCCGCAGGGGCAGGAACTGCGTCTCGAGGAGGCGATCCGCCGGCGTTACGGCATCGCGGCGCACGTCGTGCCGACCCCGCAGGCCCTCTCCGACGTCGAACGCTTCGAACGGGTCGTGATGAGCGCCGCCCGTCAGCTGCCGCTGTACTTCGACTCCAACATGACGCTCGGCATCGCCTGGGGGTCCACGCTCGACGCGATCAGTCGCCATCTGCCGAAGAAGGAGACGCACAACTCGACCGTGGTCCAGCTCAACGGCGCCGGAAACACCTTCACGACGGGCGTCGACTACGCGAGTGAGATCCTCCAGCGTTTCGGGCAGGCCTTCGGTGCCAGCATCCAGCAGTTCCCCGTTCCCGCGTTCTTCGACGACCCGCGCACGAAAGAGGCGATGTGGCGCGAGCGCAGCACCCGCCGGGTCCTCGAGCTGCAGTCGCACGCCGATATCGTGTTGTTCGGGCTCGGCTCGCCCCTCGCCGAGATCCCCAGTCGGGTCTACATCGGCGGCTACCTCGACCGGGACGACTACCGATCGCTGCGCGAGCAGAAGGTCGTCGGCGACGTGGCGACCGTGTTCTATCGTCAGGACGGAAGCTGGCGCGATATCGAGCTGAACAAGCGCGCGACCGGTCCGGCGTTCACCGCGCTGTCCCGGGTGTCCCGACGCATCTGCGTGGTGTCCGGCGTGCAGCGCCTGCCGAGCCTGCGCGGCGCGATCGCCGCCAAGCTCATCACGGACCTCGTCCTCGATGAGGACCTCGCCGAGCAGCTTATCGAGACGTGACCGCACGAGGGTGCACGTTCGTGCAGCGCGGCTGAGCCGATCCTCGGAAACCTTCTACTCTGGACTGCAGAGCAGACAACGCCGTCCCCGGCTGGAGAGAACACCTATGCACATCGTCGCCATCGATCAGGGCACCACGAGCACGCGCGCCATCGTCTTCGACGAGACCGGCGAGATCACTGCAACCGGGCAGCGCGAGCACGAGCAGATCTTCCCGCAGCCGGGCTGGGTTGAGCACGACCCGCAGGAGATCATGGCCAACGTGCGCACGGTCATCGATGAGGCCGTCCGGGAAGCGGGGATCAACGCATCCGAGGTCGCCGCCATCGGCATCACGAACCAGCGCGAGACCGTCATCGTCTGGGACCGCGACACAGGTGAGCCGATCGGCAACGCCATCGTCTGGCAGGACACCCGCACGCAGGCGACCATAGACGCCCTCGCCGAAGACGGGGGAGTGCGCCGCTTCGCCGGCATCACCGGACTGCCGCTCGCGACCTACTTCTCAGCCTCGAAGATCGCCTGGATCCTCGATGAGGTCGACGGCGCCCGCGAGCGGGCCGAGCGCGGAGAACTGCTCTTCGGAACACCGGACACCTGGGTCCTGTGGAACCTCACGGGCGGTACGGAAGACGGCGTGCACGCGACCGACGTCACCAACGCCAGCCGCACCCTCCTCATGGATCTGCGCACGCTCGACTGGGACGACTCCCTGCTCGACGCGTTCCGCGTGCCGCGTGCGATGCTGCCGGAGATCCGCTCGTCCGCGGAGATCTACGGCGAGGCGTCGGAGACGGTGCTCGCGGGCACGCCGATCGCATCGATCCTGGGAGATCAGCAGGCGGCGACCTTCGGTCAGGCCGCTTTCGAGCGAGGCGAGTCGAAGAACACCTACGGGACGGGGAATTTCCTCATCGTCAACACCGGCGAGGAGATCGTCGACAGCGAGAACGGCCTCATCACGACGGTCGCGTATCGCATCGGAGACGAGGCCCCGCGCTACGCGCTGGAGGGGTCCATCGCCGTCACAGGCTCCCTCATCCAGTGGTTGCGGGACAACCTCGGCCTGATCTCGGATGCCCCGGAGGTCGAGACGCTCGCCCTCACCGTGGAGGACACGGCCGGGGTCTACATCGTCCCGGCCTTCTCCGGCCTCTTCGCACCCTACTGGCGCCCCGATGCCCGCGGCGCGATCCTCGGCCTCACCCGATATGCCCACAAGGGTCACATCGCCCGCGCCGCGCTGGAAGCGGTCGCCTTCCAGACCCGCGAGGTGCTCGAGGCTGTCATCGCCGATACGAGCGTCTCCCTGGAAGAACTGCGCGTCGACGGCGGCATGGTCGGCAACGACACGCTCATGCAGCTGCAGGCCGACGTCCTCGGAGTGCCCGTCATCCGTCCCGCGGTCATCGAGACAACCGCGCTGGGCGCCGCTTACGCCGCGGGCCTCGCGGTCGGCGTGTGGGACGACCGCGATGAGCTGCGCGGCATGTGGCGCGAGGATGCGCGCTGGACTGCTTCGATCGACGACGCCGAACGCGACCGGCGTCTCGCCCGCTGGCACAAGGCCGTCACGCGCACCTTCGACTGGGTCGACGAGGGCTGACTCAGACGACCGGAGCTCCCGGACCGGTGCGGAACTCCCGGATCAGGTGCTGGACGACCGCACGAAGGTCGCCGTCGGACGCCTCGGCGACGCGAAGCTGGCGCTGATAGCTCGCTCCATCCGCGAGGATCGTGCCGATGCCGGCGAACTCGGCGGCGCACCCCAGGTCGACGGCGATCGGCTCGAGCGCGTCGAGCGTCTCGCGCAGGTGCTCGCCCACCCGGCGCTGCGTGCCCGCGGCATCCGTGATGATCGTCGCGTCGAGACCGTACCGGGCGGCGCGCCACTTGTTCTCCCGGTGGAACCATGCGGGCATCGTCGGCAGCTCCCGTCCGTCATCGAGCATGCGGGAGAAGTGCTCGACGAGCACCTGCACGAGTGAGGCGACCGAGGCGAGCTCGGTGAGAGTGGACAGCCCATCGCACGCGCGGACCTCGATCGTGCCCCAGCGCGGCGCCGGACGGATGTCCCAGCGCACTTCGGTGGAATCCGCCATGACGCCGGTGCGCACCATGTCGTCGAGGTAGCGCTCGAAGTCCGACCACGACTCCAGCATCCACGGGAGCCCCGCGGTCGGCAGCTGCTGGAAGACGAGTGCGCGGTTCGAGGCGTACCCGGTCCGCTCGCCCGCCCAGAACGGGCTCGACGCCGAAAGCGCCTGCAGATGGGGGAGGAAGCCGGCCAGCGCATTGATGATCGGGAAGACCTTGTCGCGATCCTCGATGCCGATGTGCACGTGGATGCCCCAGATCATCATGTTGCGCCCCCACCACTGGGTGCGCTCGATCATCCGGTGATAGCGCGTCTTGTCGGTCACCTGTTGGTCGAACCACTGCGCGAACGGGTGGCTGCCGGCGGAGAGCAGCTCGATGCCGGCCGGATCCGTCGCCGCGCGCACAGCGGAGATGGCCTGCGCGATGTCTCCCACCGCATGCGCCACATCCCGGCCGATTCCACTGGTCACCTCGATCGTGTTGGTGAGCAGCTCCCCGGTGACGGTGTGCCGCTCCGCAGCGCTCTCGTCCTCGAGGGCGGCGAGCAGCTGCGGGGCCCTCCCGACGAGGTCGCCCGTTTCGGGGTCGGCCAGCATGATCTCCCACTCCAGGCCGACGGTCGAGCGGTCTGACTCGGCGAAGTCTTGCGTCACGGGGCCAGTCTGACACGCTCGGGCCCGGATGTCGGCGTGTTCCGACGGTGCATTTCGCTCCTGGCGTCGGGATCTGGCAGGATAGAGGGTCGGACGACGTTCTCGACCCTCTATCCAGATCTCGTCCACTCATTTGAGCTTCCGCCGGGTGTGCACCCCACTCTCCGGGCGATCAGTTCGTTTCCTTCCACACAATTCAGGAGAATCGTGGCTGTCAAGATTCGTCTCAAGCGCATGGGCAAGATCCGTGCACCGTACTACCGCATCGTCGTCGCCGACTCGCGCACCAAGCGCGACGGTCGCGTGATCGAGGAGATCGGCAAGTACCAACCCACCGAGCAGCCCTCGTTCATCGAGGTCGACTCCGAGCGTGCGCAGTACTGGCTCTCCGTCGGTGCTCAGCCGACCGAGCAGGTCGCGGCTCTGCTGAAGCTCACGGGCGACTGGGGTAAGTTCAAGGGCGACAAGAACGCGGTCTCGACCGTTCAGGTCGCCGAGCCCAAGGCCGCTTTCGAGGCCGACGCTTCCAAGAAATCGGTCGTCAAGCCCAAGGCGGAGAAGAAGGAGGCTCCCGCTGAGGAGGCTCCCGCCGCTGCCGACGCGGAGGCCGCCGAGGCTCCCGCCGCTGACGCGGAGTAATCGCTGTGCTGTCCGCCGCGCTCGAGCACATCGTCAAGGGGATCGTTGATCACCCGGAAGATGTCACCATCACCGCTTCCACGTCGCCGCGAGGCGACCTCCTCGAGGTGCGCGTGCACCCCGACGACCGGGGGCGCGTGATCGGGCGCGGCGGACGGACCGCGAAGGCACTGCGCACACTCGTCAGCGCCTTGGCCGACGGGCAGCGCGTCCGCGTCGATGTCGCGGACGACTGACGTGGTATCTGCAGAAGCTCCCCAGGGCAAGAACCAGCTCCGCGTCGGACGCCTCGTCAAGGCCCATGGCCTCAAGGGCGGTCTGAAGCTCGAGCTGTACACCGACAACCCGGAGCGACGCTTCGTCACCGGGGCGGAATTCACGTTGCAGGTGCCCGAGGCATCTCCGTGGCACCGCAAGACCATCACGGTGCGCGAGTACCGTCTGATGAACGGCAACCCGGTCGTCTTCTTCGAAGGCATCGATGACCGCGATGAGGCCGAGGGCCTCGTGCGTGCGATCCTCTGGATCGACCAGGACGCCGATGAAGCAGAAGACAACGCCTGGTACGACCACCAGCTGGTCGGCCTCGACATCGTCCGTGACGAACAGGTCATCGGAAAACTCGTGCGCGTCGAGCACATGCCCGCGCAGGATCTCCTGATCGTTCGCCCGACCGGAACGGACGGCGAGGTGATGGTTCCCTTCGTGGAGGCCATCGTCCCCGCGGTCGACATCGCCGGCGGACGAATCATCGTCACACCACCTGCCGGCCTCTTCGAAGAACTCCCCGACGCCGGTGAGCCCGACGCGGCGGACAGTGCACCGGCATCCGACGCCTGATCGATCGCTCACCGCATGCGCATCGACGTCGTTTCCATTTTCCCGTCCTATTTCGACGGTCTCGCGCTGTCCCTGCTGGGGAAGGCCCGTGAGACGGGGCTGATCGACCTCCGCATCCATGATCTTCGTGACTGGACCGACGACCGTCACCGAACCGTCGACGACACGCCCTACGGGGGCGGCGCCGGAATGGTCATGAAGCCGGAGCCCTGGGCGCGGGCCCTCGACGAGCTCACGACGGACTCCGAGAACCCGACGCTGATCTTCCCCTCGCCGGCAGGAGAGGTCTTCCGTCAGAGGACGGCCCGAGATCTCGCGCACCGCGAGCACATCGTGATCGGCTGCGGCCGTTACGAGGGAATCGACGAGCGCGTCTTCGAATACGCGTCGACCCTCGGCGAGGTGCGCCTGGTCAGCCTCGGCGACTATGTCCTCAACGGGGGAGAAGTGGCCGCCATGGCGATGATCGAAGCCGTCGGACGCCTCATCCCCGGTGTCGTCGGAAACCCCGAGAGCCTCGTGGAGGAATCCCACGAGGACGGTCTGCTCGAGTACCCCTCGTACACGAAGCCTTCGAACTGGCGTGATCGCGAGGTGCCCGGCATCCTGCTCAGCGGAAACCACGGTGCGATCGCGACGTGGCGCCACGAGCAGCAGCTGGAGCGCACGCAACGACGTCGCCCGGATCTGCTCGCCGACTGACCCTTTTCGTTTCCGCGCACGGGCTCCGGCTGGTCAGACGCGTGCGTCCAGCAGTTCGTCCTCGGCGTCGGCATCACGGTCACGACGCTTCTTCTTCGCCGGGGGTGCGGGGCGCCCCTCGGCCTCCTCGCGGTGCTTCTGCACCTCGGTGCGGATCATGTACGCGATGAAGACGAACCCCATGACGCCGAACAGGATCCACTGGATCGCGTACGACAGATGCGGGCCCGGGTCTGCGGTCGGCTTGTCGTAACCGCCGAGTGCGGCGTCAGGCGCGGGCGATTCGTCGATCAGCTCTCCGTAAGCGCTCACGATCGCGTCTTCGCCGGCCATCTCGGCGATGCTCGGCAGGTGAATCGTCGGCGCCTGGCCCTCGGGGGCACTGCGTCCGGACGAGGGGAGTGGTTCGCCGGGACGCAGGCGCACCGTGACCTCGACCGGGCCGGTCGGTGCGGCAGCGATCTCATCGGGCAGGGGGCCTTCGCCGGGGGCCACCCAGCCGCGATTTATCAGGAGCACGGTGCCATCTTCCGCGCGCAGGGGGACGATGATCTCGAAGGCGCTCGTCCCGCCGTGGGGGCGGTTGCGCACCAGTACCTGCTCGTCCTGCAGATATTCGCCGGTCACCGTGACCGGCAGCCACTCGTCGGAGGGCGAGAACTCGCCATCCGCGCCGATCACGCTTCCGAGGGCGACGGGCGGCGCATCGTAGTTGGCCTCGACCAGCTCGATATCAGCCGCGCGGCTCTCATTGCGGTCGAACTGCCAGTTCGAAAGCAGCACGCAGGCGATTGCGAACGCGATCGCGACGAGCAGGTAAACGCCCCAGCGGAGGAAGCGGTTGTTCATGCGGGGAGTCCTTCATGCTTCGAGACGGGAAAGTCTCGGGCCGAGAGATAGTCGTGCAGGAAATCGGCATGCTCATCGCACGCGAGCCAGATCTTCTGCCGGTCTTCTGAATGGATGCGGGGATTGCGCCAGACGATGTGGTGCGTGGCGGCATTCCGGCAGGAGGCTCGGGAGCATTCGGCGCTCATGGCAGCTCCTCCGGCGGCGTCTCCTGGATCATGACGATCGTCGGCGGGGGAGTCGCTGGCTGTTCCGCTGCCGTCTCATCGGGCCTGGAGGAGATCTCGAGGGTCGGGGATTCGGCGCTGGAGGTGGGGGTGGGGATGATCGCGTTGGCGAACACCACGGCGATGTAGGGCAGCACGGCGGCGCCGATCGCGAACACCCATGTGTACCAGCCGTACGGGGTGATGAGGACGGTCAGGGCGAAGCACAGCATGCGGATGCCCATGGTGATGTAGTAATTGCGCTCGCGAACCCGAGCCTCGTCCTGCGGGGCCTGCGGCAGGGAGGTGACGGCGGGGGTGCGGTGGGAGGCGTTCACGGTGCTTCCAGCCTACGCCGCGTCGGATGCCCCGACGGCGCCCGATAGGATTGCGACGGCCCGACCGACCGCCCATCAGGAGTGTTTTTCATGAGTTCAGAACGCGTCGTCCTCGTCACCGGCGGAAACCGCGGCATCGGCCGCGCGATCGCCGAGCGCTTCGTCCGCGAGGGATATCGGGTCGCCGTCACCGCCCGCAGTGGTGAGGGTCCCGAGGGGACTCTCACAGTGCGCGCAGATGTGACGGATGCGGCATCCATCGATGCTGCGTTCACAGAGGTCGAGACGACCCTCGGGCCGATCGAGATCCTCGTCGCGAACGCCGGCATCACGAAGGACACGCTTCTGATGCGCATGAGTGAGGACGACTTCGACAGCGTCGTCGCGACGAACCTCGGCGGCACGTTCCGCGTCGTCAAGCGTGCGTCGAAGGGCATGCTGAAGGCGCGCTTCGGCCGGATCGTTCTGATCTCCAGCGTCGTCGGGCTGTACGGCTCGGCCGGTCAGGTCAACTACGCGGCATCCAAGAGCGCACTGGTGGGCTTCGCCCGCTCGGTCACTCGCGAGCTCGGCGCCCGCGGCATCACGGCGAACGTCGTCGCACCCGGATTCATCGAGACCGACATGACGGCGGAACTGCCCGAGGTGACGCAGAAGCAGTACAAGGCCAGCATTCCGGCCGCGCGCTTCGCGACGGCCGATGAGGTCGCCGGTGTCGTGACCTGGCTCTCGAGTGATGATGCCGCATACATCTCGGGCGCTGTGATCCCCGTCGACGGCGGCCTCGGCATGGGGCACTGAGGCGCACCCGCTCAGCGGGATTTGATCGTGCAGAGCCGCTGCGCGGCAAGGAATGCGGGGTCGTCGAGACGACTGCTCTGAATCAGGGCAGCAGCGCGATGACCTCGGACAGATCCTGCGGGCCGATGACGATGCTCGCCGCTGCACGCACGGCCGGCTTCGCGTTGAACGCGATGCCCAGCCCTGCGGCGGCCATCATCTTCAGATCGTTCGCCCCATCGCCGATCGCGATGGTTGCGCGCGGGTCGATGCCGAGTTCATCGGCCCATTCACGCAGCGACGACGCCTTGGCCTCGGCATCCACGATCTCGCCATCGACGAAACCTGTGAGTGCGCCGTCGGAGACGGCGAGCCGGTTGGCCCGCCAGCGGTCGACGCCGAGCGTCGGGGCGATGTGATCGAGGATCTCGAGGAACCCGCCCGACACGACGCCGACGACACCGCCGCGCGCGTGCACGGCGGCGGTGAGGTCGCGGACGCCGGGCGTCGGCTCGATGCGCGACAGTACGCGCTCGAACGAGCTGGTCGGCACGCCCGCGAGGGCCTCGACGCGTGAGCGCAGGCTCGTGGCGAAGTCGACCTCGCCGCGCATCGCGGCCTCGGTGGCGGCCTGCACCTCGGCACCGCGGCCGGCCTCATCGGCGAGCAATTCGATCACCTCGTTGCGGATGAGGGTGGAATCGGCATCGAGGACGACGAGGAAGCGCGCAGTGGTCACGCGTTCGAGCGTAGCGCGCCCGGCATCCTCCGAATTGCCCGCACGACACCTGTGGATGGTCGCGGTGCGGGTTGCCTCTGCCGATAGGCTGGAAACATGTCGAGCGCTTTGGAATTCACTGATGTCGTCGTGCGCCGCGACGGCCGCAATATCGTCGATCACGTGTCCTGGCAGGTCGCCGATGATCAGCGCTGGGTGGTGCTCGGGCCCAACGGCGCCGGCAAGACCACGCTGCTGCAGCTGGCCGACACGCTTCTGCATCCGACCTCGGGCACGGTGACGATCCTCGACGAGACGCTCGGTCGCACGGATGTGTTCGATCTGCGTCCGCGCATCGGCTTCGCGTCGACGGCGATGGCGAAGCGCATCCCGCGGGATGAGACGGTTCTGAACGTCGTGCTCACGGCCGCGTACTCCGTCATGGGGCGCTGGAACGAGCGCTACGAGAACATCGATGAACGACGCGCTCTGCGCGTTCTCGGCGATTGGAAGCTCGAGCACCTCGCCGACCGCACCTTCGGAACCCTCAGCGATGGCGAGCAGAAGCGCGTGCAGATCGCCCGCGCCGTGATGACCGACCCCGAGCTCCTGCTGCTCGACGAGCCGACCGCATCGCTCGATCTCGGCGCCCGCGAAGAGCTGCTCGAGCTGCTCAGCGGATATGCTTCTTCGCCGACCACTCCGGCGATGGTGATGGTCACGCACCACGTCGAGGAGATCCCCGTCGGCTTCACCCACGTCCTGCTCCTCAAGGCGGGCGGGATCGTCGCTGCCGGGCCGATCGCCGAGGCCCTCACGGCCGAGGCGCTGACCGAGGCGTTCGGCATGCCGATCGCCTTGACGTCCGATGCGGGCCGTTACTCGGCGCGCGCAACGCGCTGAGGCGCCATCTGATAAGATTGTCCCTTGGTGCTTTCTGTACCGCAGACTTCCCTCGTCCCTGGCACAATCCAGGGCAGCAACTAAGGAATCCCATGAAGACTGACATCCACCCCGAGTACAAGGCAGTCGTTTTCCGCGACCTGGGCTCCGGCGAGACCTTCCTCACCCGCTCGACCGTCACGAGCGACAAGACGATGGAGCTCGACGGCGTCGAGTACCCCGTCATCGACGTCGAAATCTCGTCGGCTTCGCACCCGTTCTACACGGGCAAGCAGCGCATCATGGACTCGGCCGGTCGCGTCGAGAAGTTCAACCAGCGCTTCAAGGGCTTCGGCGGCAGCAAGTAAGCTTCCGCGACAAAAGGCCTCGATCTCTTCGGAGATCGAGGCCTTTTTCGTGCTGAGAGGCTCAGTCGGCAACCGCAGCGCGCACGGGCCAGGAGCCGTCGATCGACTCCTCGGCGTCGAAACGCCCGATGCGGATGAAGTACTCGGTCAGGCTCTCCGCTTGGGATCGGGCCCACCCGACCTGCTGCGTGTGCAGCTCATGGGCAGTGTCGCCGAGGGGATATCGTCGGGCGATGGCCTGCGCGACGCGTCCGGCGGCGATCGCATCGGCGGAGGCCTCGTGCGCGCTGTCGAGTGCCACGCCGTAGTGCTCGGCGGCCGCGGTCAGGGTTCGCTTGCCGCGCCGGTAGCGGTCGAGCTGCTTGTCGATGACGAGCGGATCGACGATCGGCCCCGGATTCTCGAGCACGGGGATGCCGTGGCGCAGGCACTCGTGCTGCAGGAGCGAGAAGTCGTAGGACGCGTTGTAGGCGACGACGGGGAGTCCCTGTGCGAGCAGGTCGCGCAGGGCTGTGGCGATCTCTGCGACGACCTGCGCTGCCGGGCGGCCTTCGGTGCGGGCGCGCTCGGTCGTCACCCCGTGCACCGCTGCGGCGCCCTCGGGGATCGGGACGCCGGGATCGGCGATCCATGATTGGGAGGCCACGGCTGTGCCGTGCTCGTCGAGGACTCCGACGTGCGCGGTCACGATGCGGTCGCTGGTCACCTCGACCCCGGTGGTCTCGAGATCGAAGACGCCGATGCGTCCGAGCCAGGGAGGGAGTTCGTTCGCCATGGCTCCACGCTAAGGAGGGCCTCGGACATCGCGGGGGAGGCTCGCCCGTAGAATCGAGGGATGACCGTGCCCTCACCGTATGCCGACAGGCTGAGCCGTCTGCCGATCGAGCGCCGTGAGGTGGAGGTGCTCGGGGGGACGACCGCGTACTGGACATATGGGCCGCCGCTGCCGCAGGGCGCAGGGCCCGATGCTGCGGACGATGTGCCGACAGTCATCGCCGTGCACGGGTTCCGCGGTGAGCATCATGGACTCGAGCCGGTGCTCGCCTACCTCCCCGAGGTGCGTGTGATCGCGCCGGATCTTCCGGGTTTCGGGGAAAGTGCGCCGCTTCCGGGGCGCACGCATGATCTCGATGCGTATGCGCAGTGGCTGCGCGATTTCTCTGCGGCGGTCGCGCCGGGGGCTGTGATCCTCGGCCACTCCTTCGGCTCGATCGTCTCCTCGGCTGCGGTGGCCGGCGGGCTCGAGACCGAACGCCTGATCCTCATCAACCCGATCGGTGCCCCTGCCCTCGAGGGGCCGAAGGGCATCATGACGCGCCTCGCCGTGCTGTACTACGACCTAGGGGCCAAGCTTCCCGAGCGGTGGGGGACAGCGGTTCTGCGCAGTCGTCTCATCGTCCGGGTGATGAGCGTGACGATGGCGAAGACACGGGATCGAGTTCTGCGCCGCTTCATCCATGATCAGCACGATCGCTACTTCTCGCGCTTCGCCGATCGTGATGTGCTGCGCGATGCGTTCGTGGCGAGCGTCTCGAACGATGTGCGCGCTTTCGCACCGCGAATCAGCGCACCCACGCTGCTGATCGCCGCGCAGCAGGACGACATCACGCCGATCGAGGACGAGCGCCGGCTGGCGGGGATGTTCCCCGAGGCGCAGCTCGTCGAGATCGCCGACGTCGGGCACCTCATCCACTATGAGACACCCGCCGAAGCGGCGGGTGCTATTCGCGGGTTCCTCAGGGTTCCCGTCGCGCGAGGCCGATGAGCCCGGCGACGCGATAGGGGATGACCTCGCCCATCGCGAGCGATGTCTCGGTGCGCTCGACGCCCTCGATCGAGAGGATTCGCGCATCGGTATCGAAGAGATGGCGCGCATCGCGGCATGCGACGTGGGCGAGCAGATCGATCGATCCGCTGAGCCCGTGGACCTGGAGGACCTCGGGGATCCGCGCGAGTTCGGCGATGATGCGGGGCAGCTCCGTTTGCCGTAGCCCGATGCTGATGAACGCCTGCAGGGGGAAGCCGAGCACCTCGGGGGAGAGGGCGCGTTCGTAGGACAGGAAGACCCCCGTCTGCTCGAGGCGGGCCAGTCGTGCCTGGATCGTGTTGCGTGAGAGGCCGAGCCGCTCGGCGAGGGCGACGACGGTCGTACGCGGATCCTCGGAGAGGGCGGTGAGCAGTTCGAGATCTACACGGTCAAGAGCGGACATAGCGCCCAACCGTAGCAGGGTGCACCGGTGCAGTTTTGGCAACATGCTCACCCCAGGCCGAAATGCTTGAGCGTGGTGATGAACGGACGTACGCTCGGTACGACCGATGACGATGTCGGTTCAGGCGTGCAGATCCTCACGAGGGACACACACGACAGGAGGACGAAGATGTCACCGCAGATCACTCCGACCCCCGAGCGCTCCGCTGCTCTCGACGAGCAGGAGCGCGTGCTCGCCCCGGATGGGACCCGGGCGCCCAACGTGCATCTCGACCCTTATCTCGCGGGCATCACCGGTGCCGAGATGCGAGCTCTGCACCGTGACATGGTGATTCTGCGTCGCATCGACGCGGAGGGCGTGGCGCTGCAGCGGCAGGGGCAGCTGGGCCTGTGGGCCCCGTGCCAGGGGCAGGAAGCCGCTCAGATCGGCACGGCACGTGCCCTCGCCCCGGAGGACTTCGTCTTCCCGAGCTACCGCGAGACCGGTGTGGTCTATGCCCGTGGCGCCGAGCCCGGCGACTTCGTGCGTGTGTGGCGCGGGGAGGCCGGTTCGGGCTTCGATCCTCAGCAGATGAGGATGGCCCCGCTGCAGATCATCATCGGCGCCCAGACGCTGCACGCGGTCGGGTACGCGCTCGGGATCAAGCACGACGGCGCGCCGGAGGTCGCCGTCACTTATTTCGGCGACGGCGCGAGCAGCCAGGGCGACGTCAACGAGGCGATGGTGTTCGCCGCGTCCTATCGGGCACCGGTGGTCTTCGTCTGTCAGAACAACCACTGGGCCATCTCCGAGCCGGTCGCGCTTCAGTCGCAGCATCCGATCGCCGGCCGGGCGCCCGGCTTCGGCATCCCGAGCCTGCGCGTCGACGGCAACGACGTCCTCGCGTGTCTCGCCGCGATGCGCTGGGCTCTCGAGCATGCCCGCTCCGGGGCGGGCCCGGTCTTCCTCGAAGCGGTGACGTATCGCATGGGACCGCACACCACAGCCGACGACCCCACCCGCTACCGCGACGCGGCTGAGCTGGAACTCTGGCGCACCCGGGATCCGATCGATCGGCTCGAGGCGCACCTGCGCCGGATCGGGGAGATCACGGATGCGCAGGTCGCCGAGGCCCAAGCGGATGCCGATGACCTCGCCCGCGCGATGAGGGCCGCGTGCCTGCAGATGGAGCCGCGGGAGCCGCTGTCCGTCTTCGATGACGTCTACGCCGAACCGCACTGCGCGATCACCCGCCAGCGCGAGGAGTACGCCTCCTATCTCGCATCGTTCGTCGAGGAGGTCTGACATGGAGCAGCTCACTCTCGGCAAGGCGCTCAACGAGAGCCTGCGCCAGGCCATGCGCGACGATGATCGCGTCGTGCTCCTCGGAGAGGACATCGGAGCGCTGGGTGGCGTCTTCCGCATCACGGACGGACTGCTCGACGAATTCGGGGCGGCACGGGTCATCGACACGCCCCTCGCGGAGTCCGGCATCGTCGGAAGCGCGGTCGGGCTCGCCTTCCGCGGCTATCGGCCGGTCGTCGAGATCCAGTTCGACGGCTTCGTCTACCCGGCATTCGACCAGATCGTCTCGCAGGTGGCGAAGATGCACTACCGCTCGCACGGGCGTGTGAAGATGCCGATCACGATCCGCATCCCCTGGGCGGGCGGGATCGGTGCCGCGGAGCATCACTCCGAGTCGCCGGAGGCGTATTTCGCGCACACGGCCGGATTGCGCGTCGTCGCGGTGTCGAATCCGGCCGATGCGTACACGATGCTTCGCCAGGCCATCGCCTCGGATGACCCGGTCGTCTTCTTCGAGCCGAAGCGGCTCTATCACCGCAAGGGCGATGTCGACCGCGAGTCGCCGTTGGCGGATGCTGTGCCGATGGGCGTCGCGCGTCGGGTTCGCACCGGCGTGGACGCGACGGTCATCACCTATGGCGCGATGGTGGGGACGGCTCTGGATGCCGCATCCGCTGCCGAGGCGGAGGGGATCTCGCTCGAGGTGATCGATCTGCGCTCCCTGTCGCCGCTGGACGCCGGATGCATCGACGCCTCGGTGCGGCGGACGGGGCGCGTCGTCGTCGTTCACGAGGCGTCGCGCGAGGCGGGGCTGGCCGCCGAGGCCATCGCAGGCATCACCGAGCGCTGCTTCGAGTACCTGGAGGCTCCGCCGTTGCGGGTGACCGGCCACGATGTTCCCTACCCGCCCGCGAAGCTGGAGAAGCATCATCTGCCGGATCTGGATCGCATTCTGGATGCCGTTGACCGGGTGCTGGATCGTCCGAACAGCCTGACGGGAGCCGGATCATGATCGAAGAGTTCCGACTTCCCGATCTCGGCGAGGGGCTCGCCGATGCGGAGATCCTCGAGTGGAAGGTCGCACCCGGGGACTCTGTGGCGCTGAACCAGATCCTCGCCGAGGTGGAAACCGCGAAGGCGGTGGTCGAGCTCCCCTCGCCCTATGAGGGGACGGTTCAGCAGCTGCACGCACAGGCCGGTGAGACCATCGACGTCGGAGCGCTCCTGATCGCGGTCGATGTCGGCGGGGGTGCGGGTGCGCCCGAACCCGATGCCGTCGAGCAGGGTGATCAGGATGCCGTGGATGAGGAGGTGTCGCCGCCGAACCTCGTCGGCTACGGGGCGGCCTCCCGCAGTGGGGGCGCTCCGGTGCGTCGGGCTCGACGCTCGACCGCGCCGACCCGTGCGGATGCCGCTGTGCTGGAAGCGGCGCCGCACGATGACGTTCCGGAGACACCGGCCGAGCCCCGCCCGGATGAGAGGCCTCGCTCGACGCCGCCCGTACGCGCCCATGCGAAGCGTCTCGGCGTCGACATCGTGCTCGTCGCGGCCGAAGTCGGTGACCGCGTGATCACGCGTGATGACGTGGACGCCTATGCGGAGCGCATCGGGGCGCCGGCTCCCGCCATGCCTGCCGCTCCGGCGCCGACTCCGCCGGAGGAGTCGGGGGTGCAGGATCGAGAGACGCGGATCCCGATCCGCGGCGTGCGCAAGCACACCGCCGCGGCGATGGTCCGCAGTGCGTTCACCGCACCGCACGTCACGACCTTCCACACGGTCGATGTCACCGCGACGATGGAGCTCATCGCCCGCTTGCGCGAGGGGCATGATCCGTCGGCGAACCGCATCGGTCTGCTCGCGATCATCGCGAAGGTCGTCTGCCTCGCGCTCGGTCGAACACCGGATCTGAACGCACGATGGGACGAGGCGGCGGGGGAGATCATCCAACCGCACTATGTCGACCTGGGCATCGCGGCGGCGACCGAGCGCGGACTCATCGTCCCGAACATCCGTGACGCTCAGCGGTTGAGCCTTCCGGATCTCGCGGCTGCTCTGCGCGATCTGACGGACACGGCCCGCGCTGGTCGGACGACACCGGACCAGTTGGCCGGCGGCACATTCTCGATCACGAACATCGGCGTGTTCGGGATCGATGCCGGCACGCCGATCCTGCCGCCGGGGCAGTCGGGGATCCTCGCAATAGGGGCCGTTCGACGACAGCCCTGGGAGCACCGGGGCGAGATCGCGCTGCGGCAGATGATGACGCTCAGCCTCTCCTTCGACCACCGCATCGTGGACGGCGCGCAGGGTGCTCGCTTCCTGCGGGATGTCGCGGACATCCTCGAGGACCCGGCGCGGGCGATGCTGCACTAGGGCTTCGGTGCGTCCGATGCCGCGGCGGTGAGGGCCGCGTAGGCCATGGCGTTCAACAGCGCCGCGGTCGAGGCCTTCGTGCGGCTGGCGCTGCGCGTGCTGTGCGGCGTGGAGTTGATGAGCCCGAAGCACGCCTGCACGCGCAGGCGTGCTTCGGCCGTCGGAGCGTCGAGCAACGGTGCGAGGGAAGCGACCCACAGGTCGATGTAGTTGCGCTGGAGGCGTCGCACCTCAGCGCGGTCGGCATCGGAGAGGTGCGCGATGTCGCGATCCTGCACACGGATGACGTGAGCCTGGCGCAGGGCGAAGTCGACGTGGAAGTCGATGAGGGCGAGCATCCGCTCTTCGGCGTCTGCGAGGTTCGCGACGACATCTGCTCCGCCGCGGATGAGGAGCTCGCTGACGCGCACGAGCACGGCTCCGAGCAGTGCCTGCTTGCCGGTGAAGTGCCGGTAGACCGCGGGGCCGGAGACGCCGACGGCTGCGCCGATGTCTTCCAGGCTGACGCCGGAGTATCCGCGCTCGGCGAAGAGTCGGGCGGCCGCGGTGAGGAGCGCGTCGGAGCGCTCGGCCTTGGCGCGATCCCGTGCGGTGAGAGGGGTTGTCATTTCAGTTAACGCTCGCTAACCTAAATTGTCGGGTTAATGAAGAATAACCGAAAAGGCCCGCGCCGTGCCACTGAGTGAGTCGAGGAGGACTTGCCGTGTCCCAGGAAAGCCTGGTCGCAGAGCTAAAAGAGCGCCTTTTCCGAGCGGCTCGCGGAGGCCCGCAGCGCTCCCGAGAACGTCATCTCGAGCGAGGAAAGCTCCTCCCTCGCGACCGCATCGCCCGTCTGCTGGACGAGGGCAGCCCCTTCCTCGAGATCGCCCCGTTGGCCGCCGAGGGGATGTACGGCGATGAGGCGCCGGGTGCGGGCGTCATCGCCGGGATCGGCCTCGTGCACGCGCGCCACGTCATGGTGATCTGCAATGACGCCACGGTGAAGGGCGGCAGCTATCTGCCGATGACCGTCAAGAAGCATCTGCGCGCGCAGGAGATCGCGCTGGAGAACCGCCTCCCGTGCCTTTACCTCGTCGATTCCGGTGGGGCGTTCCTGCCCATGCAGGACGAGGTCTTCCCCGATCGTGATCACTTCGGACGAATCTTCTTCAACCAGGCGCGCATGAGTGCAGCATCCATCCCGCAGATCGCCGCCGTCCTCGGCTCGTGCACGGCCGGCGGCGCCTATGTTCCGGCGATGAGCGACGAAACGGTGATCGTCCGAGGCCAGGGCACGATCTTCCTCGGCGGACCCCCCTTGGTCAAAGCCGCGATCGGCGAGATCGTGACAGGGGAGGAACTCGGCGGGGGCGACCTGCACGCGCGGCGCTCCGGCGTCGCCGACCATCTGGCCGACGACGATGAGCACGCCCTCGAGATCGTCCGCGACATCGTTGAGACGCTGCCGGCGCCGCATGAGCCCGCCTGGGAGACCCATCCCTCAGCGAATCCTGAAGATGCGACGAGTCTCTACGACGTCGTCCCCGTCGATGTGAACGCGGCCTACGAGGTGCACGAGGTCATCCGGCGACTCATCGATCGTGACACGTTCCATGAGTTCAAGAGCCTGTACGGGACGACGCTCGTGACCGGATTCGCGCGTCTGCACGGGCATCCGGTCGGCATCGTCGCGAACAACGGCGTCCTGTTCGGCGAGTCCGCGCTCAAAGGAGCCCACTTCATCGAGCTGTGCGATCAGCGGGGCATCCCCCTGATCTTCCTGCAGAACATCACCGGCTTCATGGTCGGCTCGGAGGCCGAGGCATCGGGCATCGCGAAGGACGGGGCGAAGATGGTCACCGCCGTGGCGACGACCCGTGTGCCCAAGCTCACGGTCATCATCGGGGGGTCCTTCGGCGCCGGCAACTATTCGATGTGCGGGCGGGCCTATTCGCCGCGCTTCCTGTGGAGCTGGCCGGCCAGCCGCATCTCCGTCATGGGCGGCAATCAGGCGGCCTCCGTTCTGGCGACCGTCACCGAGGATCAGCGAGCCGCTCGCGGGGAGTCCTGGAGCGCGCAGGAGCGATCCGATTTCGAAGCTCCAATCCGTGCGCAGTACGAGTCGCAGGGGGAACCCTATTACGCCACCGCCCGGCTGTGGGACGACGGCATCATCGACCCGGACAAGACCCGAGACGTCCTCGGTCTGGCTCTGGATGTCGTGGCCCGCAGCGCCCTGCCCGAATCCCGCTTCGGCCTGTTCCGGATGTGATCGAGATGACTCCCGACAACATTGACTTCGACACCGTCCTGATCGCGAATCGCGGCGAGATCGCGCGCCGGATCATCCGCACCGTGCGGGCGAGGGGCCTGCGCAGCGTCGCCGTTCACAGCGACGCCGATGCAGATGCCCCGCACGTCCGCGAGGCGGATCTCGCGCTGAGGGTCGGGCCCGCGGCCGCTGCCGACTCCTACCTCAGCGTGGAGAGGATCATCGACGCAGCGATGGTTTCCCATGCGAAAGCCATCCATCCCGGCTACGGTTTCCTGTCAGAAAGTACCGCTCTGGCGCGGGCCTGTGCGGAGGCGGGGATCGTGTTCATCGGCCCCTCGATCGAGGCGATCGAGATCATGGGAGACAAGGTGCGCGCCCGCGAGCACGTCGCCGCTCGAGGCGTTCCCGTCGTCCCCGGCTTCGACGCCTCCGGGCTCTCCGACGGCCAAATCGCTGTGCGAGCGACCGAGGTCGGGTTCCCCCTCCTGATCAAGCCGCGCTCGGGCGGCGGTGGCAAAGGCATGGAGATCGTCTCCGATGCGGACGCCCTCCCCGCGGCACTCGGATCGGCGCGCCGCGTCGCGCGCGCCGCGTTCGGCGTTGACGCGCTGCTTCTGGAGAGGCTGATCCGCCGGCCCCGGCACATCGAGGTTCAGGTCTTCGGCGACAGCGACGGGCGCGTCATCGCCCTCGGCGAGCGCGAGTGCACGCTGCAGCGCCGGCATCAGAAGGTGATCGAGGAGGCGCCGGCGGCGGCGCTCGACTCCGATGTGCGCGAACGCCTGTTCGCCGCCGCTGTGCGGGTGGCCGAGAGCGTCGAGTACACGGGGGCGGGGACCGTCGAGTTCCTTGTGGATGCGGACGCGCCGTCGGAGTTCTTCTTCATCGAGATGAACACGCGTCTGCAGGTGGAGCATCCCGTGACCGAAGCCGTCACCGGGCTCGACCTCGTGGCGCTGCAGCTCGCGGTCGCCGGAGGAAGAGCCCTGCCTGCGGCGCCGCCCATCACGGGGCATGCGATCGAGGCGCGCATCTACGCGGAGGCGCCGGAGCGCGGCTTCGTCCCCTCGAGCGGTGTCGTCATGCGCTTCGAGCCTCCCGCGGGGGTGCGGGTGGATGCCGCGATCGAGAGCGGTGGGCGGGTCAGCGACTTCTACGATCCGATGATCGCGAAGATCATCTCGCACGGACCGGACCGGACCACGGCTCTGCAACGGTTGGACGATGCTCTTGCACGGACCGTGATCCTCGGTGTGGAGACGAACATCGCCTTTCTGCGGCTGCTGCTCGCGAATGAGCGCGTGCGCGCGGGAGATCTCGATACGGGGCTCATCGAGACCCTGCTGCCGGTCACGGCACTGCCGCCCAGTGCGGCGATGATTCGCGCGGCACGGGAGGAGTGGAATGTCCAGGCGCCGCGGGGCCGCGGCGACACCGCAGCGCGGGCCGGGGCCGTCTGGGCCCAGATGAGGGATGATGCGGTCCGGTCGGTCGCTTTTCTCACGGATGCCGGCGAGGTCGTGGAGGACACGAGCATCGAGTGCCTGGATCCGATGGAGACGGTCGTCAGCGCGGCGATGGATGCCGAGGGCGCAGTGTGGGTTTCGGAGAGCGGTCGCGCACTGCGGCTGCGGCCGCTCGACCGTCGAGCCCGGCTTCGTCATCGGCTCGCCGCGCGCGACCGCGCACCGGAGCGGGCGGCGGGCCCCGAGGCCCGGGCCCCGATGCCGGGCGCGGTGGTAGTCGTGCATGTCGAGGACGGAGCATCCGTCACCCGTGGACAGCCGCTCGTCTCGATCGAGGCCATGAAGATGGAGCATCCGGTGCTCGCACCCCACGATGGCACCGTCCACCTCCAGATCGCCGTCGGCGACCAGGCGCGTCGAGATCAGGTGATGGCGACGGTGACCCCGTCGACGACCGAAGAGGAAGGAACAGCATGACGTCAGCATTCAGCGCGGATCTCACCGATGAGGAGCGCGAGCTCGCCGGCATGGTCCGCGAGTTCGCCGAAACGGTCGTCGCACCGCAGGCCTATGAGGCAGACCGGACGCACACCCTGTCGATGGACGTCGTCGCACAGATGGGGGAGCTCGGTCTCTTCGGCCTGCCCTTTCCCGAGGAGATCGGTGGCCAGGGCGGCGACTATCTGGCCCTGGGACTCGCGATCGAGGCCCTTGCCCGCGTCGATCAGTCGATCGCGATCACGCTGGAAGCCGGGGTCAGCCTCGGCGCCATGCCGATCCACCGTTTCGGCGACGCAGCGCAGAAGGAACGCTGGCTGCCGGACCTGGTCGCCGGCCGCGCACTCGCGGGCTTCGGGCTGACCGAGCCGGAAGCCGGCAGCGATGCCGGCGCGACGCGCACGACCGCTCGCCTCGACGAAGGCGACTGGGTCATCGACGGCGCCAAGCAGTTCATCACGAACTCCGGCACCCCGATCACCCGGTTCGTCACGGTGACGGCGGTCACCGGTGTCACGGACGGGCGCAAGCAGATCTCGACGATCATCGTGCCGAACGGAACACCCGGCTTCTCGGTCGAGCCCGGTTACGACAAAGTCGGCTGGCGTGCTTCGGACACCCACCCCCTGGTGCTGGACGGCGTGCGCGTGCCGCAGGAGAATCTGCTCGGCGTGGAGGGCGCCGGGTTCCGGAACTTCCTCAGCATCCTCGACGAGGGGCGCATCGCGATAGCGGCGCTCGCGACCGGGGCCGCCGAAGGATGCCTGGAGGACGCCGTGGCGTACGCGAAGAGCCGCACGGTGTTCGGCAGTGCGCTGAGCACCCGGCAGAACGCCCAGTTCACTCTCGCCCGGATGCGTGCCCGGGTGCATACGGCCCGGCTCGCCTGGCACCACGCCGCACGTCTGCGCGATGCCGGTCGCCCATTCGCGGAGGAAGCGGCGATCGCCAAGCTCATCGCCGGCGAGGCGGCGATGGACAACGCCCGTGACGCGACCCAGATCTTCGGCGGCAACGGCTTCATGAACGAGTCCGCCGTGGGCCGGCACTACCGGGATTCGAAGATCCTCGAGATCGGCGAGGGGACCACCGAGGTGCAACTGCTCGTCATCGCACGAGCACTGGGGGTGGTGGCATGAAGGAGATCGTGCAGCGCGGCCTGTACTTCGAGGAGTTCGAACTCGATGCGCGCTACCTGCACCGGCCGGGCCGCACTGCGACCGAGGCCGACAACGTCCTGTTCACGACGTTGACCATGAACACGCAGGCGCTGCACCTCGACGAGGCCTTCGCGGCCGAGCAGGAATTCGGCAGACGCCTCATGAACTCGATGTGGACGCTGTCGACCATGGTGGGAGCATCCGTCAGCCAGCTCACGCAGCGGACCCTCGTCGCGCAGCTCGGGCTGGGGGATATTTCGTTCCCGCACCCGCTCTTCGCGGGCGACACGCTCTACACCGAGAGCGTGATCATCGATAAGCGGCTTTCGGGTTCCCGTCCCGGCCAGGGGATCTGCACCATCTCCCATACCGGGAGGAACCAGGATGGGGTGGTCGTCGCGACGGCGCGACGGACGGTCCTCGTCCACTGCGCACCGCAGGAGGGATGACAACCATGTTCGAGCTCGGGCCGGCACTGCTGTTCTGTCCAGGCGACCGCCCGGACCGCTTCGAGAAGGCGTTCTCCCGGGCGGATGCCGTGATCCTCGACCTCGAGGACGCCGTCGACCCCGCCGCGAAGCAGCGCGCTCGCGATGCGGTGAAGCATGCCGATCTCGACCCCGCGCGGGTGATCGTCCGGGTCAACGCCCCTGACACGGGGGAATACGGCGCGGATGTCGAGATGCTGCGCTCCTCACCATTCTTCCGGGTCATGGTCGCCAAGGCGGAGGATCCGGGGGCGCTCGCCCTCTTCGACCGGCGTTTCGAACTCATCGCACTGTGCGAGACGGCGCGGGGGATCAGTCGAGCCGCTGATCTCGCGCGCGACGATCGTGTCGTGGCGCTCATGTGGGGAGCGGAAGACCTCGTCGCCTCTCTCGGTGGAACCGGGAGCCGTGGCAGCGATGGCCGCTACCGCGATGTCGTGCGATATGCGCGCTCGCGTGTCCTCCTCGAAGCCGCAGCGCATGAGGCGGCGGCGATCGATGCGGTTCATCTCGACATCGATGACCGTGCTGGTCTGAGCGAGGAGGCGATGGATGCCGCGGCATCGGGTTTCGCTGCCACGGCATGCATCCATCCGACTCAGGTCGAGACGATCCGCGCCGCCTACGCGCCCCAGGCATCAGATATCGCCTGGGCGCGTGACGTGCTCGCCGCGGCGGAGAGCAACGCGGGCGTCTTCCGCTTTCGGGGTCGCATGATCGACGAGCCCGTGCTTCGTCATGCGAGAACCGTGCTCGCGCGCGTTCTGTGAGATTCAGAGGGAGATCTGCTCGAGGATCCTCAGCCCGTGCGGCGATGCTTCGAAACGGTGCGCCGATCCGTTCAGCAGCGGTTCGCCCTCGCGCGGCAGCGTTCCGCTGGAGGCGTGGTTCAGCAGCGACCGGATGACACCGCCGTGCGTGACGACGATGATCGACTCGGCGGCCGGCGCGGATCGCCGTCGGGACTCGCGGGCGATGACATCGAGCGCGCCCATGGCTCGGTCGCGCACCGTGTCGAGGGTCTCGGCGCCCTCGGGCGCGACGTGCCAGTCCGCATAGCGTTCGAGGTATTCGGCGACGAGAAGCCCTTCGCCGTCTCCGAACTCGCGTTCGCGCATGTCGTGGCTGAGCTGGGGCTCCGGGAGATCGAGAGCTGCGGCGATGATCTGCGCTGTCTCGTGCGCCCGGCTCAGCGGGCTGGCATAGACGGCGTGGTGAGTGTCGGCGGCGAGGAGCGCGGCGGCAGATCGGGCGTCCTCCCGCCCGGTGTCGTTGAGGGGGATATCGGTTGTCCCCTGAATGCGCCGCGCGAGGTTCCAGTCGGTCTGGCCGTGGCGGACGAGGGTGATGAGCGTCATGCGAGGAGCTCCTGCAGGGCCGGGAGCACCATGCTCGTGTCGGCGGCGAGCGTCATATCGGCCCAAGGGTCGGCACGAGTGGGCTCGTGATTGATGATGGCGAGGGGGATGCCGCGGCGGCGGGCGCGCTCGACGAGACGCACCCCCGAGTTCACGACGAGAGAGGAACCGGCGACGATCAGCGCGTCGCCGGAGCGGAGAAGGGACTCGGCGGAGCGGAAGCGTTCCCGGGGGACGTATTCGCCGAAGAAGACGACGTCGGGCTTGAGCATGCCGTCGCACACTGTGCACGTCGGGATGATGAAGTCATCGCTGCTGGCGGGGGAGACATCGCCGTCCGGGTTGAGCTCGATGTTCTCGGGCCGGGTGACCCAGGGGTTGCGCTGTTCGATCTGGGAGGCGACGCTGCCGCGATCGAAGACCTGACCGCAGCGGAGGCATCCGACTCGGCGCATCGTGCCGTGCACCTCGATGACCCGGGTGCTGCCTGCCCGCAGGTGGAGACCATCGACGTTCTGTGTGATGATCCCCGCGACGGTGCCCTGCCGCTCCATCTCGGCGAGTGCCCTATGCCCGGCGTTCGGCGCGGCGGAGGAGAACGCGCGCCATCCGAGGTGGCCGCCGACCCAGTATCGGCGACGCGCCGCTTCGTCTCCGAGGAACCGCTGAACGGTCATCGGATTCGCCCGTGCGGGAGCACCGGCACCGCGATAGGCAGGAATGCCGGAGGCGGTGGAGATCCCGGCTCCCGTGAGCACTGTGGTCCGGCGTCCGCGCAGCAGATCGCCGAGACGTGCGATCTCCGCGGCGAGCGCGGTGTCGGTCGTCGTGGTCACAGATCCTCCCCGGGGAGTCTACGGCGTCCGTTCGCGTGTGCCGCGGGTGGCAGAGTTGGGGGTATGCGCATCGAGCACATCACGGATCCGGACGACTCCCGTCTGAGTGACTATCGCGACCTCACCGACACGATGCTGCGAAGGGTGAAGGAACCCGCGGAGGGCCTTTACATCGCCGAGTCCGCGAAGGTCATCGAGCGCGCTCTCGCGGCCGGGCACGAGCCGCGCTCGGTGCTCGTGCAGCGGCGACGGCTCGCTTCCGTCGAGGAAGCCCTGGGGGAGCGCGACGTCACGGTCTATGTGGCACCGGATGACGTGCTCGAGGTCGTCACCGGGTACGCGGTGCATCGGGGCGCACTTGCGGCCATGCGCCGGCCGGCGCTGCCCGAGGTCGCTAAGGTGCTGCGCGATGCGCGTCTGGTGCTCATCCTCGATGACCTCATCGAGCACACCAATACCGGGTCGGCGTTCCGCGCGGCCGCGGGGCTCGGTGCGGATGCCGTGCTCGTCTCCGCCCGCTGCGCGGATCCGCTGTATCGCCGCAGTGTGAAGGTGAGCATGGGCACGGTGTTCCAGGTGCCGTGGACGCGCTTCGATGATTGGGGCGATCTTGTCACTCAGCTGCATGAGCATGACTTCCACATCGCGGCGCTCGCGCTGAGCGATGACGCCGTCCCGCTCGATGCTTTCCGCGATCAGCGTCCGGAGCGGGTCGCGCTCGTGCTGGGCACGGAAGGCGACGGACTGTCGCGGGACGTGATCGATCGGGCGGACACCGTCGTCACGATTCCGATGCGTGGGGGCGTGGACTCGCTCAACGTCGCCTCAGCGGCAGCGGTGGCGTTGTGGGCGCTAGCCGGCTGACTCGTCCGTGCTGTTGCTCCGGTGCGGCACGACCGGTGCGGGGTCCGGGCGCTTCGCGGTGATGAGGTCGCCCGAGGACTGATGGCGCAGACGGCGCAGCACCCAGGGGACGAGGTGCTCCCGAGCCCAGCCCAGGTCCTCGCCGCGCGCTTCGCGCCAGGTTCGAACGGGCAGTGGGTCGGGCTGCATGGCCTGGAGGTCGTTGGGGACGTTGAGCGCGCGGAGAACCATGCGCGCCACCTCGTGATGGCCGAGGGCGTTGTAGTGCAGACGGTCGTCGTCGAAGAAGCGCGGGTCCTGCACGGTCTTCAGCGCCCACTGGTCGGCGACAATGCAGTCGTGGCGCTCGGCGATGGCGCGCACGTTCTCGTTGTAGATCGCGACCTTGCCGCGGAAGGCGCGGAACACCGGGGTGAAGCCGGTGTCGATGCCGGTGAACAGCAGCACCGCGGCTCCCGTCGACGCGAGACGTGCGACGGCGTCCTCGAGCTGCGAGGCGATGTCGTCGGGGTCTGTTCCCGGTCGGATCACGTCGTTGCCGCCGGCGCAGATGGATACGAGATCGGGTCGCAGGGCGACGGCCGGTTCGATCTGGTCCGCGACGATCTGCGCGATGAGCTTGCCGCGCACGGCGAGGTTCGCGTAGGCGAAGTCGTCGACCTGGCTGGAGAGCACCTCTGCCACGCGGTCGCCCCAGCCGCGGTGCCCGCCGGGCGCTTCGGGATCGGGGTCGCCGATCCCCTCGGTGAAAGAATCGCCGACGGCGACGAATCGGTGCCAGGGGTGGGGGCCCTCGTTGTCGACGAAGGGCGTGCGGTGCGGATCCTGAGCTGTCATCACGGTCTCCTCCAGGGTTGGCGCACCCGGGATCGGGGTGTCGGCGCGGATGAGCCTACCCCTATGGGGCGGCCGAGAGCAGAGCACGGCCTTGAGTGTCGGCGGCACCGATTACGCTGGAGAGGATGCTTTCTCCCTCCTTTCCGCAGCGTGCCCCGTGGGGTACGGCTGATAAGTTGCGCGCCTGGCAGCGTGAGGCTCTGGAGACCTATTTCGCCCGCGATCAGAGGGACTTCCTCGTTGCGGCGACCCCCGGGGCCGGTAAGACGACCTTCGCGCTGACCCTGGCGGTCGAGCTGCTGCGCATGGGCGAGGTGAACCGTGTGATCGTCGTGGCGCCGACCGAGCATCTGAAGACGCAGTGGGCCGATGCCGCCGCCCGCGTCAGCATCCGCCTCGATCCGCGTTTCAAGAACTCTCACTGGGCGCCCTCTCGGGAGTACCACGGTGTCGTCGTCACCTATGCGCAGGTCGCGGCGAAATCGTCGGTGCACCGCCACCTCACGCAAGACGCGAAGACCCTCGTGATCCTCGACGAGGTGCACCACGGCGGCGATGCGCTGAGCTGGGGAGACGCGATTCGCGACGCCTACGGTCCAGCGAAGCGGCGGCTGTCGCTGTCGGGAACCCCGTTCCGCAGCGACACGGCACCGATCCCGTTCGTGACCTATGCCCCCGACGAGTCGGGTGGTCGGGTATCGTCGACCGACTACGCCTACGGCTATGGCCGGGCTCTGGCCGATGGCGTCGTGCGGCCCGTCCTGTTCCACATGTACTCGGGCAAGATGCGCTGGCGCACGAGTGCCGGCGACGAACTCGAGGCGCACCTCGGCCAAGACAACACGAAGGACGTCAACTCGCAGGCTTGGCGCACGGCGCTGGACCCCGAGGGCGAATGGATGCCGGCCGTTCTCTCCGCCGCGGATCGCCGGCTGACCGAGATCCGGAACCACATCCCGGATGCCGGTGGTCTGGTGCTCGCGACGGATCAGACCGTTGCCCGCGCGTATGCGAAGATCCTGCACAGCCTCACCGGTGAGCATCCGACCGTCGTCCTCTCCGATGACAGCACCGCCTCCGAGCGCATCGAGTCGTTCAGCGCGAACACCCGACGGTGGATGGTCGCGGTGCGCATGGTGTCCGAGGGCGTCGATGTTCCCCGTCTCGCCGTCGGTGTCTACGCGACCTCCTCGTCGACGCCGCTGTTCTTCGCGCAGGCGATCGGCCGCTTCGTGCGCGCCCGCCGTCGCGGCGAGGCCGCGAGCGTATTCCTCCCGCATGTTCCCGTGCTGATGAAGCTCGCGAACGAGATGGAGAAGCAGCGCGATCACGCGCTCGACCGCAAGAGCAAAGACGAGGACGGCCTCGACGATTCGCTGCTGGAGAGCGCGAACCGCGAGGAGGAGACCTCCGACGCCCTGACTCAGGAGTTCAGCTATCAGGCGATCTCCTCGCTCGCCCACTTCGACCGGATCGTGTTCGAGGGGCAGGACTTCGGTCAGCTCGCCGAACCGGGAACCCCCGAAGAAGAGGAGTTCATCGGCATTCCGGGACTCCTCGAGCCCGAGCACGTGCATGAGTTGCTCATGCAGCGCCAGTCGCGCCAGTCGAAGCTCCGCGAGGCTCGCGAGGCATCGGCGGGTCCGGAGGCGACCACGACGATCCCGCAGCCCCTGCACCGCACGCTGCGCGAGCAGCGTCAGCTGCTCAACAGCCTCGTGGGCCTGTACGCCCGCCAGAAGGGCGAGCCGCATGGCGCCGTGCACGCCGAGCTGCGCCGCATCTGCGGCGGCCCTGCCGTGCCCCAGGCGACCGTGACGCAGCTGCAGTCGCGCATCGATGTTCTGCGTAAGCGGGTGCGTTCTTAGCTAGCGTGGGGTCACGCCTCATCCGTCAGGGAGTTCGCATGACCACGTCGGTACCCGCTGTGCCCACGCCCGCCGATCGGCGCCGATGGGCGCGTTATCTCGTCGAGGAGCGCCTCGAGGGGCGCGTCTACGAGCAGCTGGCCGAGCGTCGCAGCGGCGAGGAGCGGGAGATCCTGCAGAGCCTCGCCGACGCCGAGCGGCGCCATGAGAAGCACTGGCTCGATCTGCTCGGTGGTGAGCCCGCACGGCTGCCGCGCGCGGGCATCCGCTCACGACTGCTGGCGTGGATGGCGGGCCGGTTCGGCTCGGTGTTCGTCCTCGTGCTCGCCCAGAGCGCCGAGGCGCGCTCGCCCTACGACAGCGAGCAGTACGCCACCGCGGCGATGCGGGCGGATGAGAAGATCCACGGCGAGGTCGTGCGCGGTCTCGCCGCCCGAGGGCGCCGCCGTCTGTCGGGGTCGTTCCGCGCGGCGGTGTTCGGCGCGAACGACGGCCTCGTGAGCAATCTGGCGCTGGTGCTGGGCATCGGGGCGACCGGAGTCGGGTCGACCTTCGTCCTGTTCAGCGGGATTGCGGGCCTGCTCGCGGGCGCGCTCTCGATGGGCGCGGGGGAGTTCGTCTCCGTTCGATCGCAGCGCGAACTGCTCGCCTCCACCGAGGCGAACGACGACGCCGCGCAGTCGGCCGGCGACCTCGATATCGATGAGAACGAACTTGCGCTGGTGTACCGAGCGCGCGGAATGGATTCGGACGAGGCGCTCACCCGCTCGCGGCGCATCATCCGTGCGGCTCAAGCCGGCGTGCGGCGCTCCTCGACCGCGCCGGTGAACGTGCTGTCGCCGGACGAGGACGTGGTGGGCGGGGCCTGGTCTGCGGCTCTGTCGAGCTTCCTGCTGTTCTCCTCGGGAGCGATCGTCCCCGTGCTGCCGTGGATATTCGGCCTCGAGGGGATCACCGCGATCCTTACGGCGTTGGCGCTCGTCGGAGTCGCACTGCTGGGCACGGGAGCCCTCGTGGGAATCGTCTCCGGGGGACCTCCCGGCCGTCGTGCGCTGAGGCAGCTCGCGATCGGTTTCGGCGCTGCGGCGGTCACGTACCTGCTCGGCCTGCTGTTCGACGTCGGCGCCGTGTAGATCGCGCGGCGCGGATCAGTCGCGCAACGGACGAGGAACGGCCGGACAACGAAGAAGGGCCCCCATCTCTGGGGGCCCTTCTTCGTACTGTGCGCGGAGCGGGACTTGAACCCGCACGCCCTATTCGGGCACTAGCACCTCAAGCTAGCGCGTCTACCATTCCGCCACCCGCGCGGGTGGTGTTTCCGTCGTTGCCGACTCATGAAACATTACCAGGAGTGTGTGGGAGTGCCGAACCGAGGTGCAGCCCGGGCGTGCCGCGCTCCTCTCGGCCGTGATTCCTGCTGGCGTAGACTCGCTTGTCGTCGATCAGCCGGCGGCACTTCTGCTTCTGCCGCGAACGCTGAGGCCCGCTCCCGAACCATCCAGAAAGACCCTCCATGCACCTGCTTGAAGCGTTGTTCCTCGGCATCATCCAGGGACTCACTGAGTTCCTGCCGATCTCCTCCAGCGCCCACCTGCGCATCGTGGGCACCTTCACGGGCTCGGGGGAGGACCCGGGGGCGGCGTTCACCGCCATCACCCAGATCGGCACCGAGGCGGCCGTGGTGGTCTTCTTCTGGAAGGACATCGTGCGCATCATCTCCCAGTGGTGCCGCTCGCTCGTGGGTCGCGTGCCCCGCAACGACCCGGATGCGCGCATGGGATGGCTGATCATCATCGGCAGCATTCCGATCGTGGTGCTGGGACTGCTCTTCGCCGACCAGATCGAAACCGTGCTGCGGTCCCTGTGGATCGTCGCGATCATGCTGATCGTGTTCGGCATCCTGCTCGGAGTCGCCGACTACGTCGGCGCCAAGCGGCGCACGCTCGACCAGCTCACGTATCCGCACGGCATCCTCTACGGCGTCGCACAGGCGCTCGCGCTGATCCCGGGCGTCTCCCGTTCGGGCGGAACGATCACGATGGGGCTCTTCCTGGGGTACGAACGCGCCGCGGCGGCGCGCTACGCGTTCCTGCTCGCGATCCCGGCAGTGTTCGGCAGCGGCTTCTACCAGCTGTTCAAGAGCTGGAACTCGCCGGATCAGTACTTCTCGATGGGCGAGACGATCGCCGCGACCGGAATCGCGTTCGTCGTCGCGCTCGGCGTGATCGCGTTCTTCATGAGCTGGATCTCCAAGCGCAGCTTCCTGCCGTTCGTGATCTACCGCATCCTGCTCGGCGCCACACTGCTCGTTCTGCTGGGAACCGGCGCGATCGCCGCCTAGCGCTTGCGGTCGCCGGGGCCTTCGCCCCGGCGGCGGAGGTACTTCTCGAAGGCCTGGGCGATGGCGTCGCCGGATGCCTCGGGGGAGTCCCACGTGTCGCGCGTGCGCTCCAGCTGGTGGATGTAGTCGGTCATCTCCTCGTCCTCCGCCGCAGCGGCGTCGATCGAGGCTTCCCACGTCGCGGCATCCGTGCGCAGGCGCGTGCGCGGCACATCGATGCCGGTGAGCTCCTCGAGGCGATCGAGCAGAGCGAGCGTTGCCTTGGGGGAGGGCGTCGCCGAGGCGACGTAGTGCGGGATGCTGGCCCACAGGGTCGCCGTCGGGATGCCGGCGCGTTCGGCGAAGTGCTCGAGAACGCTGAGGATGCCGACGGGGCCCTCGTAGAGGGAGCGCTCGAGGTCGAGCGTCTCGCGAACCTGCTCGTTCGCGCTCGCGCTGAAGATCGAGATCGGCCGGGTGTGCGGCACATCGGAGAGCATCGCACCGAGCAGGATGAAACCGGTCACATCATCGCGCAGGGCGACATCGATGAATTCGTTCGCGAACGCCTGCCAGGTGCGTGCGGGCTCGACTCCCGTGAGCAGCCACAGCTCCGGATGCTCGCCGTCGGCGGGCTCTGCCGGGCGCCAGAGCGCGGCCTCCGGCCAGCGGAGCTCACGACGACCCGTCGCATCCATCTGCGAGGAGGGGCGCGTGTACTGGTAATCGAAGTAGAGCTCCGGGTCGACGCTGTGGACCAGCTCGTAGTCGGTGCGATCGCGGAGCGCCTGCACGGCGCCGCTTGCGGCTTCTCCGGCGTCGTTCCACCCGTCGAAGGCGACGACGACGATGCGATTTCCGAGTGCATCCATCGGGTTCTCCCTTCCTCCCGGTCGGCGGGTATCCTTCCAGGCTAGTCGGCGCCGGGCCGGCACGGCGCACAGGCCGGGCTAGCATGGTGCGGTGACTCAAATGCCGCACGCTGTCCTGTGGGACATGGATGGAACCGTCGTCGACACCGAGCCGTACTGGATGGCTGCGGAAACCGCGCTGGTCGAATCGTTCGGCGGGACCTGGTCGCACGAGCAGGCGCTGCAGCTCGTCGGCAACGGCCTCATGGAGAGCGCCCGGATTCTTCAGTCCGTGGGTGTCGATATGGAGTCCGAGGCGATCGTGGATCGCTTGACCGACGATGTGCGGACGGCGCTGGCCACGCGGGGCGTCCCGTTCCGGCCCGGTGCGCGTGAGCTTCTGCAGGCGCTGCAGGAATCCGGCATCCGCACCGCACTCGTGACGATGTCGCTGCGCCGCATGGCCGAGAGCGTGGTCGACCTCATCGGTTTCGATGCCTTCGAGCTGATCGTCGCCGGAGACGAGGTCGAGCACGCGAAGCCGCATCCCGCACCGTATCTGCAGGCGGCGGATGCGCTCGGCGTCGACATCGCCGACACGCTCGTGATCGAGGACTCGATCACGGGTCTCGCATCCGGCGTCGCATCCGGCGCCGTCACACTCGCCGTGCCCCACATGATCGCTCTGGACGGCCTCGGCGCCGACCACCTCTGGCCGACGCTCGACGGCCGAACCGTCGACGACGTGGTCGCCGCATTCTCGAGCGCCCGCACCACCCGCAATGAAGGAATGACCCGATGAGTTCAGCATCCGCCCGGCCCAGTGGCCCCTTCCGCGAGGGCGACCGTGTCCAGCTCACAGGGCCCAAGAACCGTCTTCACACGATCACGCTGACCGCTGATGGCGAGATGCACACGCACCACGGAGTGCTCTTCCACCGCGATGTCATCGGCCTGCCCGATGGTTCCGTCGTGACGAACACCTCCGGCCACGAATACCTGGCGCTGCGTCCGCTGCTGCGCGATTTCGCGATGTCGATGCCGCGCGGTGCGGCGATCGTGTACCCGAAGGACGCCGCGCAGATCGTTATGCAGGCCGACATCTTCCCCGGTGCGACGGTCGTCGAAGCCGGTGTCGGATCCGGCGCGCTGTCGCTGTCTCTGCTGCGGGCCGTGGGCCCTGCGGGCACGCTCGTCTCCTTCGAGCGCCGTGAGGACTTCGCCGAGGTCGCGAAGGCGAACGTCGAGACGTTCTTCGGCGAGACTCCCGACACCTGGGAGGTCGTCGTCGGAGACCTGCTCGAGGCTCTTCCCGAGAAGCAGGCCGCAGGCAGCGTCGATCGTGTCGTGCTCGACATGCTCGCGCCCTGGGAAGTCATGGATGTCGTGGCCGAGGCGCTCACTCCCGGCGGCGTGGTCCTCTGCTACATCGCAACCGCCACCCAGCTCTCCCGGGTCGCGGAGTACATCCGCGGCACCGGGCTCTTCACGGATCCGGATGCCTCCGAGACCATGGTCCGCGGCTGGCATGTCGAGGGGCTCTCCGTGCGTCCCGATCACCGCATGGTCGCGCACACCGGTTTCCTGCTGACAGCGCGACGTCTCGCACCGGGCACGGTCGCACCCGAGATCAAGCGCCGCGCATCGAAGTCGAGCTACGGCGATGAGGATCTCGAGCTGTGGACCCCCGGCGCGGTGGGCGACCGTGAGATCACCGACAAGAACCTGCGCAAGCGCGTGCGCGAGGCGACGAAGGCCGCCGAGGGCGCCCGAGACGCCGCCGCGGCGCGCGCCGGCGAGCAGGCTTCGGAATAGACTGGAAAACGTGCGTAAATCGTCTGCCGCTCTGGCCACACTCAGCCTCGCCGCCGCCGCTCTGACCGGGTGCGCCGCAGCGCCCGCCTTCGACGGCGCCAGCTGCGACCGCGATGCGCTGTCGACGGGCGTCGACAGCATCGCGACCATCAGCGGTGAGATCGGCACCGCACCCGATGTCGAGCTGCACACGCCGATCGGTGATGTCAGCGGGTTCGATGACGTCATCGTCGGTGAGGGGCGCGCGATCACCTCGGCTACGCAGAAGGCGTTGGTCGAGTTCAGCGTGTACTCCGGCGAGACCGGTGACTTCATCGGCGCGACGGCATACGACGAGCAGGTTTCTCAGATGGTCTCGGTCGCCGATTATGCGCAGAGCGGTCCCGCGCTGGCCGCGGCGCTGGAGTGCGCGACGGAGGGAACGCGATCCGTCGTCGTCTTCTCCGCCGACGAAGCGGCCATGGCCTTCGGCGTCGATGAGCCTGCGGTCGTCGTGCTCGACGTCGTCTCTGTCTTCCCGTCGCGCGCGGAGGGAACGGCCCAGTTCAACGACGGACGCGGGCTGCCCTCTGTGGTCCGCGCACCGGACGGACGCCCCGGGATCATCGTCCCCGACACCGAGGCTCCCACGGAGCTCGTCGCGCAGACGCTGATCGCCGGTGATGGCGAGACCGTCGCCGAGGGCGACAGCCTGCTGGTCCAGTACACGGGAGTGACCTGGGCGGATAAGAAGGTCTTCGATTCGTCGTGGGAACGTGGCGCGACGATCTTCGACCTGCAGCAGCTGATCCCCGGCTTCTCGCAGGGCCTCATCGGGCAGACAGTCGGATCGCAGGTTCTCATCGTCGTTCCGCCGGAGCTCGGCTACGGCGAGCAGGGCACGGGCTCGATCCCCGGCGGCTCGACGCTCGTCTTCGTCGTCGACATCCTGGCCATCGAATCATCGGCGGCAGCAGGCTAACCATGGCCGTGCGGATCCCTCCGGAGGAGCGTCAGACGAATCTCGTCGTGGCGCTCATGGCGACGGAGATCGGTCTCACGAAGCAGCAGATCCTCGACAACGTCTCGGGGTACCGCCAGCGCGCTGATTCGGGTGCACGGCCGGATGCTCTCGAGAAGATGTTCGAGCGCGATAAGGATGAGCTGCGAGCGCTCGGCGTCCCGATCGAGACCATTGGCGAATCCAGTGATCCGAATGATCTCCGGCAGGCCCGCTACCGCATCCCGCAGGCCGAGTACGTCCTTCCTGACGACATCGTCTTCAGCGCAGCGGAACTCGCCGTGCTACAGCTGGCGGGCAGCGTGTGGAGTGCCGGATCGGCCTCTGCCGATGCGCAGGCCGGGGTCCGCAAGATCCGGGCTCTGGGAATCGACGGCGACGAACCGATCATCGGATACGCGCCGAGGGTGGCCACGCACGAGTCGAGTTTCGCGCCCCTGCAGAACGCGATCGAGAACACCCGGATCGTCGAGTTCGACTATCTGAAGCCGGGGGAGGGGATCCCGCAGCGGCGGAGCATCGAGCCGCTCGCGCTCGTCGAGTACGAGGCCCGCTGGCACGTCTACGGGATCGACCGTTCGTCCGAGGGCGAGCGCACTTTCCTGCTCAGCCGGATCGTCGGCGATGTGGCCCGCACGCGCAAGCACTTCGACGCCGCCAAGCGCGAGGGAGCGGGCGCCCGCGCCCGCGCAGGGCTGGAGGCCGTGGCCGCACGCAACAGCGCGGTCGTGGAGATCACCCCGGGCACCGAGGCGGCGTTGCGGCTGGGCCGGCGCGCGACAGCGCGAACCCAGGGCTTCGACCTTCCCTATGTCGACATGCACATCCTCGCGGATGAGCTCGCGTCATATGGTCCGGAGGTGCGCGTCGTCGAGCCCGCTGATCTGCGCGTAGCGGTGATCGCGCGCCTGCGGGCGACGGTCGCCGCTCATGAGGGGAGGGGGGAGTGATGGCCGACGCGCCGAAGCCTCTCGCGGTCGATCGCGTGCGGGCATATCTGACTCTGGTTCCTTATCTGCTCGAGCGTGGTCAGGTCTCGCTCCGCGAAGCCGCGGATGAGTTCGCCGTGTCCGTCGACGAGATGCGTGCGATGGTCGAGAAGCTGACGGTGATCGGCCTGCCGGGCGAAGACGGCTACTGGCAGCAGCCGCATGAGATGTTCGACATCAACTGGGATCTTCTCGATCATGAAGACACGATCGAGATCACGAACCACGTCGGGCTGAACCGCGTTCCGCGGTTCACAGCGCGCGAGGCGGCGGCGCTGCTCGCCGGACTGCAGATGGTGGCGTCCGTTCCGGCCGTGGAGGGTTCTGGCCTGGTCAACGGCTTGCTCGCGAAGCTCTCGCGGGCTGCGGCGGATGCTCCGGCCGACGTGGTGATCGTTCCGGGAGCCGTCGATGCGGTGCGCGACATCGTCGCCTCGGCGCTCGAGCGCGGGGTCGCCCTGTCGTTCCGCTATCAGGCTCCAGACGCCGAGCCCACGATCCGCACGGTCGATCCGGTGCAGGTGCTGATCACGAACGGGCAGTGGTACTTGCAGGGCTGGTGTCATATGCGTCAGGCCATGCGAACCTTCCACCTCGACCGAGTGAGCGATGCGGCCGTGACCGACATCGTCATCGCGCACGGTGATGCCACGATTCCGGAGGGGTTCGGGAGTCTGGGGGAGGAATCTGCGGTATCGGTTCGTGTCGACCGACGTCTTCTTCCGCTGCTGGTCGATTATCTTCCGCAGGGTGATGTCGACTCGGCGGGCGATCTCGTCTCCTTGACGATCCAGATGGCCGACCCACGGGGGATCAAGAGGCCGGCGGCGAGGCTGGGCGGTGCACTGGAGGTGCTGGATCCACCGGTCGCCCGCGCCTCCGCTCGCGACTGGGCCGCGGCTGCCCTTGATCTGTATGCGGACCCGGATTCAGAGACGCTCGGTTAGACTTGCACGAAACCCCCTCCTGAGGAGCAATACATGGGAAATCTTTTCGCAGGACCGCACCTGGTGATCATTCTGATCATCATCGTGTTGCTGTTCGGTGCGGCCAAGCTTCCGGCCCTGGCGAAGAGCCTCGGCCAGTCCGCCCGTGTCTTCAAGGGCGAGATGAAGGCGCTGAAGGAAGATGACGCGGCCGATGCGGCCACTGACTCAACCGCGACGCCGCCTGCTGCCCCGGCGCAGAGTCCGACGGACCGTCCTGCTGATCAGGACAATCCGCCGCGCAGCTCCTGACCGGTGGCGGAGCTGGGTAAACCGGCCTCACCGAAGCCGCGTCGCGATGGACGGATGTCGCTCGGCGGGCATCTGAAAGAGGCGCGCCGCCGATTGATCATCTCGGCGATCGGTGTCGTCATCGGAATGGTGATCGCGTTCTTCGTCACCGATGCGATCATCTGGTACATCACCTCACCGATTCGCATCCTCGACGAGGCGCGCGGCACCGAGACTCCGTTCGCGCAGTTCGTGTTCTCGGGGGTCTCCTCGGCCTTCGATCTGCGCCTGCGCATCGCCTTCGCGATCGGCGTGCTGCTGTCGGCTCCGGTGTGGCTCTGGCAGATCTGGGCATTCATCATGCCCGGCTTGACGCGCAAGGAGATCAAGTACACGATCGGGTTCGTCTCGGCCGCGATCCCGCTGTTCTTCGGCGGGGCCTATGTCGCGGTGATGGTGGCCCCGCACGTGATCGAGGTCATGTCGAACTTCGTGCCGGAGGGGGGAGTCAACTACTTCAACGCGAAGGAGTACTACGACTTCATCTTCAAGTTCATCATCGTGATCGGCATCGCCTTCGTGCTGCCGGTGTTCATGGTGGCGCTGAACTTCGCGGGGTTGCTGACGGGGAAGACGATGCTGAAGGGCTGGCGGTGGGCAGTCCTGATCGCTTCGTTGTTCGCGGCCATCGCGACGCCCGCCGCCGACA
Organism: uncultured Microbacterium sp.; assembly: GCF_947632095.1. Lineage (GTDB taxonomy): Bacteria > Actinomycetota > Actinomycetes > Actinomycetales > Microbacteriaceae > Microbacterium. The sequence goes on from NZ_CANROA010000019.1 coordinate 38,845, forward strand.
TCTTCTCGATGCTTCTGCTGGCCGGCATCCTCGTCGTGCTCTACCTTGTGGCCAGCATCCTGTCGATGATCCTGGATCGCGGCCGGCGCAAGCGTGCGAAAGCGCAGGGACTCCTCTTGGATGACGCATCATGACCTCTCCGGCCGAACGCTACGCCGCCGCCCGCCAGGCGGCCTCCCACCCCGAGACGTCGGCATTCGCCGAGCAGCAGCGCTTCGACCTGGATCCCTTCCAGATCGAGGGATGCCACGCGCTGGAGCGGGGGAACAGCGTTCTGGTCGCCGCCCCCACCGGAGCCGGCAAGACGATCGTCGGAGAGTTCGCGATCCATCTCGCGATGCAGACGCCCCGTGACAAGGCGTTCTACACGACGCCGATGAAGGCGCTGTCGAATCAGAAGTACCGGGAGCTCGTCGAGGTGTACGGCCCCGACGACGTCGGGCTGCTCACGGGAGACACGAACGTCAACGGCAATGCGCGCATCGTGGTGATGACCACCGAGGTGCTGCGCAACATGATCTACGCGGACTCGCCGGCACTGGCGGATCTGCGCTATGTCGTCATGGATGAGGTCCACTACCTGGCCGATCGTTTCCGCGGGGCGGTGTGGGAAGAGGTCATCATCCACCTGCCCACGCGCGTGCGTCTCGTCTCCCT
>NZ_CANROA010000020.1 GCF_947632095.1 uncultured Microbacterium sp.
GACGAACGAGATCATGCGCCTCATCGTCGGCCGCGAGATTCTGAGACCCGCCGGCTCCGCGACGATGAGGAGGGCATCATGACCCGCATCGCGTTCCTGGGCCTCGGACACATGGGCCTGCCGATGGCCGTGAACCTCATGCGCGCAGGCCATGACGTGCGCGGCTTCGATCTCGTGCCCGCCGCGCTCGATGCGGCAGCGCAGGCGGGCATCGTGATCGCCGACAGCGGGGCGGATGCCGCATCGGCCGCCGATGTCGTCATCACGATGTTCCCGGCCGGCCGCCATGTCATCGACGCCTATGAGGGCGGACTGCTCGCCGCGGCGCCCCCGGGAACCCTGTTCATCGAGTCGTCGACGATCGCCGTCGATGAGGCGCAGGTCGCGCATGAGCTCGCGCTCCGGGCCGGGCATCGCAGTGTGGATGCTCCGGTCTCGGGCGGTGTCGTCGGAGCGGAGAACGGCACGCTCGCGTTCATGGTCGGCGGATCCGCGGAGGACTTCGCAGCCGCACTGCCGGTGCTGGAGATCATGGGTGCGAGGATCGTGCACTGCGGCGGACCGGGTCTCGGGCAAGCCGCGAAGGTCTGCAACAACATGATCCTCGCGGTGTCGCAGATCGCGGTCGCCGAGGCATTCGTGCTCGGCGAGCGGCTGGGCCTCGAGCACCAGGCGCTCTTCGACGTCGTCTCGCAGGCATCCGGCCAGTGCTGGTCCGTGACGACGAACTGCCCCGTGCCGGGACCCGTGCCGACGAGCCCTGCGAACCGCGAATATCGGCCCGGTTTCGCCGGAGCCCTCATGGCCAAAGATCTCGGCCTCGCGCTGCAGGCCATCGAGCAGACGGCGACGGATGCCCGGATGGGACGCCTCGCGCAGGAGATCTACGCCCTGTTCGCCGCCGGTGACGGCGCACGCCGCGACTTCTCGGGGATCATCACCGAGATCCGAGACGCCTCCTCCCGTCGATGAACGGGCCGAAGCCAGGGCAGACTGGGAACAAAACGTGAGGAGTCGACGATGACCGAGTACGGGACGATCCTGGTCAGCCAGCGCGGACGCGTGGGATGGATCACCCTGAACCGCCCGCAGACCCTGAACGCGCTGAACGCGCAGCTGTCGCGCGAGGTCGCCGCCGCAGCCCAGGCGTTCGACGGCGACGACGGGGTGGGTGCCATCGTCGTCACCGGTTCGGAGAAGGCCTTCGCCGCGGGCGCCGACATCAAGGAGATGGAGTCGCTGACGGCATCCGAGATGCTCGCCACCGACCACTTCGGAGCCTGGGATGCCTTCGCCGCCGCCCGCACGCCGGTCATCGCCGCGGTCAGCGGCTTCGCCCTCGGTGGCGGCTGCGAACTCGCGATGATGTGCGACATCATCCTCGCCGCCGACACCGCGAAGTTCGGCCAACCCGAGATCAACCTCGGCGTGATTCCCGGCATGGGCGGCACGCAGCGACTCATCCGCGCCGTCGGACCCTACAAGGCCGCCGAACTCGTGCTCTCCGGACGCATGATGGGCGCCGAGGAGGCAGAACGCTCGGGCCTCGTCTCCCGCGTGGTGCCGGCATCCGATCTGCTCGCCGAGGCCGAGAAGCTCGCCGAGACCATCGCGGCCAAGGGGCTCGAGTCGCTCTACGCGGCCAAAGCCGCGCTCGCCGCAGCGCTGGAGACCGGTCTCTCCGCCGGTCTCGCCCACGAGAAGCAGGCCTTCGCCGCGCTGTTCGACACGGCGGATCAGAAAGAGGGGATGTCGGCGTTCCGCGAGAAGCGCACGCCGGACTTCACCCACCGCTGAGCCAGACGCCTACAGGGGCTCCGGCTGCGGACGCGGATCGGCGAAGTCGCCCGCGCCCTTGCGCAGCCGGGCGACGATCGCGACGAGGTCCGCAGCATCCTGCGGACTCAGGCCCGGATCGCGGAACACCTCCGCGTTCAGGGCCGCCGTCGTCGTCTCGACGAGAACGCGACCGCTCTCAGTGAGAACGAGCATCGCCGCGCGTCCATCGTGCGGATGCGGCTCGCGCAGGATCAGGCCATCGCGCACCAGGCGATCCGCCGTGCTCGTGACGGTCGTCGCATGCACCTGCAGCCGGGACACGACGCTCGACAGGGGAAGACGGCCCTCACGGCTGAAAGCCAGCAGACGCAGCACCTCGTAGCGGGCGAAGCTCAGCGAGAACGGTTTGAGCGTCGCATCCACGCGCGCGAGCAGCAACTGCTGCGCCCGCATGACCGAGATCACCGTCGTCATCCCCTCGGCGGCATCCGACCACCCATGCGCGACCCACTGACGCTTCGCCTCGGCGAGCGGATCGATCGGCAGGGGACGGGGAGCGGCCACGCTCCTACGGTAGCGCCCGGCGCATGGGACTGCCGACGCTCAATATTCCGCGGGGTGAGAGAGCGGGGTTCCCCGGGGGAAAAGCACCCGCACTATTGCTTCTACGGTTATAGGTACCCGGACCAGACGGATTCGCCGTGGGGGTTCACAGTTCAACGAAGAACACAGGAGGAAACCGGTCAATGTCTGATCTGAACTTCGAAAACAAGACGGTGCTCGTCACGGGCGGCGCCGGTGGATTCGGCTCGCAGACCTGCCGCGAGTTCGCAGCCCGCGGCGCGAACGTCGTCGTCGCCGACCTCAACTTCGAGAAGGCACAGGCCGTCGCCGATGAGCTCGCCTCAGCGGTCGCGATCACGATGGACGTGACGGACGAGGAGTCCATCAAGGCCGGTATCCAGTCGGCGGTCGACACCTTCGGCGGCCTCGACGTGCTGGTCAACAACGCGGGGGCTCCGAACCTCGCCGGTCCGTATGAGAACACCACGAGCAAGGACATGGACTGGCTCTACCAGATCAACTACCGCTCCACGGCTCTGGCGTCGCAGTACGCTCTCGAGCACCTGCGCAAGTCGCCGATCGGCAACATCGTGAACGTGGCCTCCGTATCCGCGAAGCGCCCGCGTCCGGGCTCCGCGATCTACTGCTCGCTCAAGGCCGGCGTCGAAGCCTTCACCCGTGCTCTTGCGGTGGAGCTCGCCCCGGACATCCGCGTCAACGCCGTCAGTCCGGTCATCGCCGAGACCGGCTTCGTGAAGAACGCCATGGGCACCGACACGATCCCGGATGAGACGAAGGCCTCCATGGTCTCCGGCATCCCGATGGGGCGCCCCGCCGACATCACCGACGTCGCCAACTCCATCGTGTTCCTCGCGAGTGACATGGCATCCTTCCTGACCGGTTCGATCATCGACGTCGATGGTGGACGGAGCATCTCGTGACGACGATCGTCGCAGCCGGCGCGGGCGCGCGCACGATCCCGCACTGGATCGACGGCGCCGCGGTCGCCGAGGGAAGCGCCGAGACCCCGGAGATCATCAACCCCCGCACGAACGAGGCGATCGGACGTGCTCTCTCCGGAACGGCGGAGCACGTCGACGCCGCTGTCATCGCGGCCCACACGGCGCAGAAGAAATGGGCACGGCTCTCGGCGCTTCAGCGCTCGGAGAAGCTCCTCGCGCTCGCCGGAGCGATCCTCGACCGCGCCGAAGAGCTCGCCGACTGGGAGGCCGAGGAGACCGGCCACCCCCGCGCCGCTGCGCTCGGCGAGATCCGGGCGGCAGCGCAGTACTTCTCCTACTACGGCGGAATGATCCCGGCGATGGCCGGCGAGACGATCGACATGGGGGAGAGCTACCAGGCCTACACCCGTCGCGAGGCCTATGGCGTCGTCGGCGTCATCACGCCGTGGAACGCTCCCCTGAACCAGGCGGCTCGGGCCGCCGCCCCCGCGATCGCGGCCGGCAACACCGTCGTCATCAAGCCGTCGGAGTTCACGCCGACGACGACGTTCCTCCTCGGTGAGATCGCGGCTGCCGCAGGTCTGCCTGCCGGTGTCATCAACGTCGTGAACGGCACGGGTCCCGATGTCGGCTCCGCGATCGTGAAGCACCGACGCGTATCGAAGGTCGCGTTCACCGGCTCGGTGCGCACGGGGCAGGCGATCAGCGCGCTTGCGGCGACCCGCATCCTGCCGCTGAGCCTGGAACTGGGCGGAAAATCGGCGAACATCGTCTTCGATGACGCCGATCTCGACCGCGCCGCGCAGGTCGCCGCGCGGGGGTTCCTCGGTAACTCCGGCATGGCCTGCAGTGCGGGCACGCGAATCCTCGTCCAGCGCTCCATCCACGACGAGTTCGTGCCTCGCTTGATGGCGGCGGTGAAGGCCTTCGCCGACAGCGTCGATATGGGCCCCGTCACGACCCGTGCTCAGTTCGCCAAAGTCGGCGAGATGCTCACCGCCGCCGAGGCGGAGGGCGCGGCGAAGAACGAGGTTCCGCTGGCCGGCAAGGATGCTGCGGGCCTGTTCATCTCGCCGACGGTCTTCACCGGAGTCGACAACTCGATGATGATCGCCCAGGAAGAGGTCTTCGGCCCGGTCGGCGTCGTCATCCCGTTCGAGACGGAGGACGAGGCGATCGAGATCGCCAACGACTCGGACTACGGACTCGCCGGCGCCCTCTGGACCCAGGATCTCGATCGTGCGCACCGTGTGGCCCGCGAGATCGAATCCGGGCAGGTGTACATCAACACCTACCTCGGGCCCACCATCGAGCTGCCGTTCGGCGGGCACAAGCTGAGCGGCTACGGACGCGAGAAGGGTTTCGAAGCCCTCCTCAATTACACGCACACCAAGGCGGTCGCCATCGAACTGGCGCCGTCGCCTGAGCGGAACTGAAAGAAGCCACCATGTCGACGATGACGTACACGGCCCCTGATCTCGAAGCCGCCATCTCGGTTCGCCACGTGGCGAAGTCCTATGGCGATAAAGAGGTCTTGAAGGACATCAACCTGACGATCTCCGAGGGAGAAGTGCTGTCGTTGATCGGGCCCTCGGGGTCCGGGAAGTCCACACTGCTGCGATGCATGAACCAGCTGGAGGAGATCAACGGCGGAGCGATCCACCTCTTCGGCAAGAGGCTCGGATTCGAGGAGCGGGGCGGCAAGCTCCATCAACTGCGCGAGAAGGAGGTCGCGAAGCAGCGGCTTCCCACCGGCATGGTCTTCCAGCAGTTCAACCTGTTCCCGCACCTGTCGGTCTACGAGAACATCACGCTGTCCCCGCGAATCGCGAAGAGCCAGACGAAGGACGAGATCAAGGACCGCGCCCTCCACTTGCTCGACCGTGTCGGGATGAGCGCTTTCAAGGATGCTTATCCGCAGAGCCTGTCCGGTGGGCAGCAGCAGCGTGTCGCGATTGCCCGCGCGCTGGCCATGAACCCCAAGATCATGCTCTTCGACGAGCCGACCTCGGCTCTCGATCCGGAGCTGGTCGGGGAGGTTCTCGGCGTCATGCAGGACCTCGCGGAGTTCGGCATGACCATGGTCGTCGTGACCCACGAGATGGAGTTCGCCCGCAGCGTCTGCGATCGCATCGCGTTCATGGAGGGCGGCCACATCGTCGAGGCGGGTGCGCCGAACGAGGTGCTCGACAACCCGCAGAGCGACCGCCTCCGCAACTTCCTGCAGCACGTTGAGCGTTGAGCAACCGGAGCACGAGGAGAAGAAGATGAGTAACACGTCTGTGAAGAAATCCGTTGCTTCGGATACTGCCGCGCTGCCCGACTACAACGTCGCCGCGGCCATCAAGCCCACCAACTGGGTCAACGTCGGGGCGTGGGTCGTCCTCGTCCTGATCGCGCTCTCGATCGCCATCAACGTCGTCACCAATGAGCGATGGAAATGGAACATCGTCTTCACGTACCTGTTCGACCCCCTGGTCCTGCAGGGCCTGGGCCGGACGATCCTGCTGACGATCGTCGCCGGTGTGGTCGGACTCGTCGGCGGACTGGTCATCGGTCTGATGAACATGTCGCAGTCGAACTCCCTGCGCGTGCTGGCGCTGTCCTACATCGGGTTCATCCGCGCGATCCCCGCGCTGGTGCTGATCCTCGTCCTCTACTTCATCTCGGCGCTCTTCCCGACCATCGACTTCGGGATCCCGTTCCTGCCGCCGATCGTGCAGATCCCGACGAACAGCATCCTGAGCCAGTTCGGCGCAGCCATGCTGGGCCTGGCGATGATCGTCGCCGGTCACACCGCGGAGATCATCCGCGGCGGCATCATGTCGGTCTCGAAGGGGCAGACCGAAGCGGCGCGGGCCCTGTCGATCCCCCGATCCCAGGCGTTCGCACGAATCGTGCTTCCGCAGGCGGTGCGTGTGACGATCCCGCCGTTCGCAACTGAGCTCATCACCCTGTTCAAGAACACCTCCCTCGTCTCGGTGATCGGATACGCGGAGCTGTTGACCGTCGTTCAGAACATCTACGGACGCACTTACGAGACGCTGCCGCTGCTGACCGTCGCCTGCATCTGGTACCTGCTGCTGACCATCCTCGCGATGATCGGGCAGTCCCGACTGGAGAAGCGCTTCGGACGCGGCTTCCAGTCCCGCTGATCCATCCCTCACCAACCACCGGCGCGGGTGGATGGACCTCCCGTGCCCTCACACCTGACAAGGAAGTCATCGTGCACACGAAAACCTTCACGCGAATCCTCGGCGTCGGTGCGGCAGTCGCGCTCATGACCGGAACCCTGGCGGCCTGTTCCAGCAACGAACCCGTCGCCGAGTCGATCGACTTCTACGGTCACACCGTGGAGTTCAACCAGGAGCTGGCCGACCGGGTGCCGGCGGATTGGAAGAACGAGATCACCGTCCCCCTTCAGGTCCTCCGGCCGAACATGTTCGTCGATGAGGCGGGCAAGAACGTCGGTATGCAGCCGGACCTCGTCAACGCGATCGCCACGAAGCTCGGGGTTTCCGTCGACATGGAGGTCGCTCCTTTCGACGCGCAGGTGCCGGGTGTCCAATCCGGTCAGTACGCCTTCACGACCGCGACGGGCGACTTCCCTGCGCGGCAGGAAGTGCTCACGATGGTCGACTACACGATCGCCGGGCTCGGCTGGCTCGCGAAGGCGGATTCGGGCTTCTCGAGCATCGATGACATCTGCGGGCTCACGATCGGCGTCGCCAAGGGCACGAACCAGGAGGTGCGTGCGGAAGAGATCGTCGAGGACTGCGACAGCAAGGGCATTCCGGGCACCGAGATCATTGGTTTCTCGAACACGCTCATGACGGTCCCGCTCGAGGCTGATCGCATCGACGTCACCTACGACTCGATCTCGTCTGTCGTGTACTTCGCGGCCAATGAGTCCGACAAATTCACCATGGTCGGAGACCCGATCCACGATGCGCCGATCGCCTTCGGCGTCGTCGCCGGTGAGGACGAGAAGGCGGAACTGCTGCGCGACACGATCAAGGAGCTCATGGACGAGGGCGTCTACACGGCGATCTTCGAACAGTGGCAGCTGCAGGACCTGATGCTCGATGACGTTGCCATCAACGGCGGCCCGGACATCCTGAATTGATCATGCGCATCCAGACGGAATCGATCGATTGAATTCCGCTGGATGCGACGGGTGGCTCCCCGGGGAGCCACCCCCGAATTAACTGGGCTCAGACAGACACAGAGAGGTGACGACATGGCACACAAGATCGCTTCGTCCGCGTACGGATTGACCGAGGAGCAGCTGTCGATCCGCGACGCGATCGACCAGCTCTGCAAGCCCTTCGACGACGAATACTGGCGCAAGGGGGACCGCGAGCGCTCCTACCCGACCGAGATGGTCGACGCGCTGTACGAAGAGGGCTGGATGAGCATGCTCATCCCGAGCGAATACGGCGGAGGCGGCGCCAGCATCTCGGATGCGGCGGTCGTGCTCGAGCAGCTCGAGCGCAACGGATGCCATGCCGGTGCCGTTCGCGCCGGCATGTACACGATGGGCAGCATTCTGCGTCACGGCAGCGAAGAGCAGAAGAACCGCTTCCTGCCGCAGATCGCCGATGGCACCCTGCGCCTGCAGTCCTTCGGCGTGACCGAGCCGGATGCCGGTTCGGACACCACGCGCATCCGCACGTTCGCCGTCCGTGAGGGCGACAAGTACATCGTCAACGGCAGCAAGATCTTCACCTCCCGCGTGCAGCACTCCGACATGATCCTGCTGCTCACACGGACCACGAACCGCGAGGACGCCGCGAAGCCGTCGGCGGGCATGACCACGTTCCTGGTGGATCTCAATGAGGCGCAGGAGAAGGGCTGGATCGTGGCGAACCCGATCCGCACGATGGTCAACCACGAGACCAACGAACTGACGATCACCAACCTCGAGGTGCCGGTCGAGAACCGCATCGGTGAAGAGGGCGAGGGATTCAAGGTCATCCTCTCCGGCATGAACGCGGAGCGGATCCTCGCGACCTCGGAGTACATCGGCCAGGGCATGCACCTTCTCGGGCGCGCTGCGCAGTACGCGAACGAGCGTGAGGTCTTCGGCCGCCCGATCGGTATGAATCAGGGGATCCAGTTCCCGATCGCGCAGGCCTATGCCGAGTTGGAGGCGGCCTCGCTGATGCGTTGGCGCGCCGCCGACATGTACGCGGCGGGGGACAACCCGCGTTTTGAGGTCAACGGCGCGAAGCTGCTGGCCAGCCAGGCCCTGTGGAACGCGGCGAACGCGGCGTTCGACACCTTCGGCGGCTACGCCGTGGCCGAGGAGTACGGCATCGAGCGGCACTTCCGCGAGGCGAAGCTCCCCTCGATCGCTCCGGTCAGCAACAACGTGGTGCTCGCGGGCATCGCGCACGGCACACTCGGCCTGCCCAAGTCCTTCTGAGCATGGCCGTCGAACTGCGTGAGAGCGCGCTCACCGAACGGCTGGCGGCTGCCGTGCTGACCACCGAGGTCTCGGCGTCGCTGCAGGAGCGGGAAGTCCGTCATGCCCTGGTCGACACGCTGTCGGTGTCGGTTGCGGCGTCCGGCGAGGACGGAATCCGTCGACTGCGGTCGGTGACGGCGTTGGATGAAGCGGCCGCGGCCGCAGCGTGGGTGCCGGGAGAGGGCGCGACCGCCGGTTTCATCAACGGCACGGCGGCGCACTTCTTCGACTTCGATGATGTGTCGCCGACCATGCCGTTGCATCCGAGTGCCGTGCTCGTTCCCGCGCTGCTCGCCGCAGACGACGGCGCTCTTTCGTTCGGGCGGTTCGCCGAGGCGTTCATCGTCGGGCAGGCGGCTTTCCGCACGATCACTCAGGCGCTGCCGAGTGCGATCCATTACGGTCGCGGCTGGCATTCGACATCGACGGTGGGGCGGCTGGCGGCAGTCGCCGCGCTTGCACGTCTGAAGAAGCTCGATGTCCAGACGACGCAGAGGGCGCTCGCCCTGGCCTCGACGATGGCTGCGGGCTCACGGGCGAACTTCGGGACGATGGCGAAGCCGATGCATGTGGGCATGTCGGTTCAGGATGCTCTTCGTGCTGTGGATTGGGCGGAGGCCGGTATCACGGCATCACTGCAGGAGCTGGAAGCGCCATCCGGATATTTCGCCCGCTTCGGAGAAGACGGACATCAAGCACTCGTCGACCTCACGGCGGACGTGGAGGAGCGGTTCGCGCAGTGGGTCGATGATTGGGCTTTCGACTGGGGTCTGAAGAGATTCCCCTCCTGCTACGGGACGCATCTCGCCATCGATGCCGTTCTCGACATGCGACTCGATCTGGGCGACGACACGACGCTGGACGTCGAGGCGATCGATGTCGTGGTGCATGAGAACGGCACGGCGCCCTTGCAAACGGGCGAGCCTCGAACGGCCAATGAGGCGAAGTTCAGTCTCGAGTACTGCGTGGCCTTGGCTTTGCTCAATGGTGCCGTGACCCTGGCGGACTTCACGCCGCACAGCTTCGAGAGCAGGCAGGACGTGCGGGACATGGCCCGCCGGGTATCGCTGCGCGAAGGAGAAGCCGGGCGCGAGTTCGCGACGGTCTCCATGCTGACGGCCGGCGGCCGGCGTCCGGATGCGACGGTCCACGCGGCGCGGGGCGACAGCAGCAATCCTCTGAGTGATGACGAACTGCGCACGAAGATCGCGTCCTGCTTCTCCTATGCGGGTATCGACGGGCCCGGTGCCGGACGCCTGCTCGACGCCGTCGGATCTCTTTCTGCCGGCGCGGATGTCCGGTCGCTTCCGATGGGCATCGAACGGAGGGATTCCTGATGGGTGGTTCGACGTCATTCTCCTTGCCGACGGTGACTCTCGTCGAGGAGGCGCTGCGCGAGGGGATGCAGATCGAGAGCGCGGACATCCCTGTCGAGCAGAAGATCGAGCTTCTCGACCTTCTCTCGCGCTCGGGCCTGCGCAACATCGTGGTCGGGTCGTTCGTCAGTCCGAAGTGGGTGCCGCAGATGGCGCAGATCGATGAGCTCGCCGAGCGATTCGAGCCCGCTCCCGGAGTCACCTACACGGCACTCGCGCTCAACGCGAAGGGGCGTGAGCGCATTGCGCAGTATGCGCACAAGTTCAGCGATGGCGATCCGACGGTCGGCGTCTCACGGGTGCACCTGTGCGATGTCTTCGTGCAGCGCAACACGAATCGTACGGTGCAGGACGAGTGGGATGCTCTTCCCCAGGTGATCGCGGACGCTGCGGCTCGCGGTGTCGTCGAAGCCGAGGTGTGCGTGAATGCCGCCTGGGGCTCCAACTGGGTCGGTGCTTTCACGCAAGACCAGCGGATGGACGCTCTGAGCCGCCAGATCGACGCGTGGGAGTCCGCGGGAATCCCGGTCACACGTGTGCAGCTGGGCGATCCGATGAGCTGGAACACGCCGAAGGCCGTGCGCGAGCAGATCGCGCTGATCACGCGCACCTGGCCTCAGATCCGTCGGTTCCAGTTGCATCTGCACGACGCTCGAGGCACGGCGATGCTGTCCGCCTATGAGGCGATGCTGCAGCTCGACGGTGATGACGAACTCGTCATCGATACGGGACTGGGTGGAATGGGTGGATGCCCCTACTGCGGCAACGGCCGTTTGACGGGGATGATCCCGACCGAGGATTTCGTGCACCTTCTCGAGTCTGAGGGCATCGAGACGGGGATCGATCTGGATGTGCTGATCGAAGCGGCGGTGCTCGCCACCCGGATGACAGGTCATGACCTGTGGGGTCGCGTGTCGAAGGCCGGGCCGCGCCCGCAGGGAGACCAGGTGTACGCGATGGACATGCCGTTCATCGAGACGTTCGAACAGGCCCAGCACTTCCGCCTCGGAGCGGCGGCGTATGCGGGCGCTCCGTCGCCATGGGCCCAGCCGATCCGGTCGGCGCAGCGAGACGATTACGACAACTCCATCTGAGGAGGAAGGGAATCATGCAGACGAATGACCAGCGAGCAGGTTCGCTGAACGGCATCACCGTCATCGAGATCGGCACGAGTGTCGCGGCGCCGTTCGGCACGCAGATCCTGGCCGACCTGGGTGCCACCGTGATCAAGGTCGAGCGGTTCGGCACCGGCGATGACAGCCGTTCCTGGGCGCCGCCGAGCTGGGATGGGCTGTCGGTGACGTTCCTCGCGCTCAACCGCGGCAAGCATTCGATGGTCCTCGACTACAAGAAGCCCGAGGGCGCCGAGCTGCTGTGGGAGCTGATCCGCAACGCCGATGTCCTGGTGCAGAACCTGCGGCCCGGTGCGCTGGCGAAGGCCGGATTCACGGCAGAGAAGATCAAGCAGGAGAACTCCGGACTCATCTACGTGGAGATGACCGGGTTCGGCTCCACCGGGCCGATGGCGGATCGTCCCGCTTACGACCCTCTGGTCCAGGCCTACGGCGGGATCGTATCGGTCACCGGCGCCGATGGCGCGGACCCGGCGCGGGTACCGGTCTCGGTGCTCGACATGGGCACGGGCATGTGGGTCGCGCTGTCGGTCTTCGAAGCGTTGCGGCGTCGGGATATGACGGGCGAGGGCAGCCACATCGAGATGTCCCTGCTGCAGACGGCGCTGATGTGGATGTCCCCTCAGCTGCTGGCGGTTCAAGCCGGCAACCCGAAGCCGCGTCGGCTCGGATCGGGCTTCGGCGGGGTCGTTCCCTATGGTGCCTTCCCCGCGGCGGAGGACGGCTACATCTTCATGTCGGCCGGGAACAACGACACGTGGCTCCGTCTGCTCGAGGCGCTGGACGTACCGTCGGATCACGCCGTGCGCGCGCACGTCGATAACGCGGATCGGGTGAAGGCGCGCGATGAGGTGAACGCGCTGGTCTCCGAGATCACCCGAGGATTCACGGTTGCGGAGATGGAGCGGCGGTTGCGCGGCGCCGGCGTGCCGCACTCGCCCGTGAACGACATCCCCGCGGTGCTCGCCGACGAGCAGGTGAACGCCCTCGGCCAGATCGTGCCCATGCAGCATCCGGAGATCGACGACTACCGCATCGTGAATCTGCCGATGACCTTCGATGGCGAGTATCCCTTGGCGCAGGCGACGCCGCCGCCCGCCCTCGGAGCGGACAGCCGCGCGGTCCTGGGACGAATCGGAATCAGTGATGAGCGCATCGACGCTCTCGTGGACAGCGGAGTGGTCGGCGATGCCGCCGACCGTGCAGAGAAGGAAGAAGGATAGGCGCATGTCAGTGATCGAGCTGGAAGACGGCCGTGTTCTCTACAGCGTTCAGGGCAACGTTGCGCGGATCACGATCAATCGCCCCGAGCGCAGAAATGCGATGGATACCCGCACGACGAGCGCCCTCGTGGAGGCTTTCGTCGAGGCGGGCGCCGACCCGGACGTGTGGTGCATCGTTCTGACGGGCGCGGGCGATAAGGCGTTCTGCGCCGGCGGTGACCTGAAGGAGATGGACGAGACCGCTCAGTCCGGACGCCAGATCCCGGTGCCGATGATGGGGCAGTTGCGGAACCTCTTCGAAGTGATGCTCGAGACGTACAAGCCGGTGGTCGCGGCGATCAACGGTCATGCGATTGCCGGCGGGTGCGAGCTGGCCCTGTCGAGCGATATTCGCATCGCGAAGGCGGGCTCGCAGTTCGGCTTGACCGAGGCGCGCCGAGGCATGGGTGCGAACCTCGGGAACGTTCTGCTGCCGCGTCTCATCCCTCGCGGGCTCGCATTCGAGCTGCTCTACACGGCCGACACGATTCCGGTCGAGAAGGCTCAGGAGATGGGCCTGATCAACCACATCTATGACGAGGAAGACTTCGAGGCCGGCGTCGAAGAGATGGTGCAGCGCATCATCCGCAACTCGCCGGTGACGCAGCGCCGGTACAAGGAGATGGCGACGAAGTCGTGGGGCCTGCCGGTGAACACGGCACTGCGCCTGAACGTCGGCCCGAACCCCTATCTGTCCGAGGACCGGGTCGAGGGCGTGCGTGCGTTCCTCGAGAAGCGCGACCCCGTCTGGAGCAACCGCTGATCTCCGCGGCGACGGTTCACCCGATCAGTATCCGAGCTCGACGAGGTCGTTGCTGATCGAGCGGGCCGTCGCCTTCGCCCAGGGGGCGACGGTCGTCGGGTCCGGGATCCGGGTGTCGGGAAAGGCGACGGCGATCGATGCCACGACCATTCCGTCGAAGCCGAACACGGGGCAGGCGACCGAGTAGCGGCCCTTCACGCCGTCGTTGCTGCTGATCGCGATGCCACGATCGCGGATGCGGGTGCGCTCCTGCTCCAGCCATTCGAGTTCGGCTGCCGCTTCGTCGCTCGTCTGCGCGAGGGCCTTCTGCAACTCCCAGGCCTCATCGGAGTAGGCGAGGAGGACGCGGCCGGCTCCGGACTGGCTGAGCGGGGCGCGGCGCGCGACCCAGCGTGTATCGGTCGAGCGGCGGACGCGCGTGATGCGGTCGGAGAACACCGTGTCGCTTCCGTCGCGCACGGCGAGGTAGACGGTTCCGGCGGTATGGATGTGCAGGTCGACGAGGTAGGGCTGCGCCAGTTCGCGCAGCACTCGCACCTGCGGGGCTCCCACGCCCAGGCGCCAGATCCGGGAGCCGAGGCGGTAACGGCCGTGCGAGACGTGCTCGACCCCGCCCCATTCGACGAGGGAAGCCAGGATGCGGTGCACGGTGGCGGGCGGCAGCCCGGTGCGCTGCCCGATGCGCGAGACGCTCATCTCGACGCCGCCGGCGAAGCAGTCCAGGACCAGGAAAGCTCGACCGAGCACGGACCGACGTGCGTCGGAGCCTTCCGGGACTTCGGGATCGGACAAAGTTCAGTTCCTTCGACGGCGGTGGTGACGGCCGTGAACGAACCAATAGACGCCTGTGGCCAGCACCACCGTTGCGGAGAGAGCAGCGTACAGACCAGGATACCCACCGATAGCGATGATGAATCCGAAGATGACCGGCCCCAGCGCGACCCCGGAATCGAGCATCAGGTAGTGCGTGGTGAGCGCGATGCTGAGCCGTTCCGGCGATGCCCGGGTGACGGCGACGACCTGCAGACTCGGCAGGAGCCCGCCGTAGCTCATGCCACCGAGCACACCCGCCAGGATGAGGATCCAGGGCTGCGTCGCGAGGACGAGCGTCGCGAGCGCGACGGCGAACAGCAGCATGAGTGGGATGACGACGGCGTTGTCTCCCTTGAGGTCCTGACGCCTGCCGGTGAAGAGACGGACGACGAACATCGCCGCGGCGAATGCGATGAAGTAGGCCGATGCTGCGGTCGGCATTCCTTGGGCGATCGTGTACGGCGCGAGGAAAGTGATCACACAGGAATAGCCGAAGGCGCACAGCAGAAGGGCGAAGGAGATGGGCAGTGCGCGGATCTCGAACACGTCCGAGGGGCGAAGTCGGAAGCGGCGCGAGTGTTCGTCCGCGGTCGGCTCCCGCTCGGGTAGACGCACGACGATGGTCGCCACGAGAGATACGGCGCCCGAAAGCGCCGTCATCAGGAAGACGCCGTTCGCTCCGACCGCGTCGGAGAGCGAGACCGCCAGGACGGGCCCGATGCCCATGGCGATGGTCGATGCGGAGAGGAACAAGCCCATTCCTTCGCCACGGCGGGTCGCGGGGATGAGCGTGACGGCGGCGGAGGTGATGCCGGTGGAGATCGCGCCGAATGCGGCGCCGTGCAGCATACGTGTCGCGATCAGCGTCATGAAGGACCAGCTCAGCGGGTAGAGCGCCGAGCACAGAGTGAAAACGATCAGCGCGATGATGATGAGTCTTCTGCGCCCGACGAAATCCAGATACTTCCCGACGAAGATCCGGGAGATCGCAGAGCCGAGGATGAACGAGCTCGCCGCGAAGCCGGCGGCGGAATCCTGCACATGGAACTTCGTCATGGCGTAGACGGCCATGTAGGTCATGAGCGTGACGAAGACGATGGATGCCCCGAACTGCACGAGCATCGCCAGCGCGAAGCGGGTCGTCCACAGCGGATCGGGCCGTTCGCCGGGGTCGGGGGCTGGGGGATTGCGGGAGAGCATCAGGGGGGATGCTATCGCTGACGGCATCGGCGGACGGCTCGGAGAATCGGCAAATTCTGCTGGGCGAGAGAGTTCGGTGAGTCGAGGCATCCTGCTCTTCATGATGGGAGCATCCTCAACGTCGAGAATGATTGGACCCGATAGGTATGCGCGCTTCATCCCGATTCAATAAGGCCGCGGTGCTCGCCGCGCTCATGGCGACGGCTGTCGCACTGCCCGCCTGCACAGCGACGCAGGGCGGTGACGACGCGGGAAGCGAAGGACTGGAGCTGTACGGCCACACGATCGTCGCGGACCAGGAACTCGCCGATCGCGTTCCCGCCGAGTGGAAGGGCGGGATCACGGTTCCCGTCAAGGTCCTGCAGCCGAACGCCTATGTGGACGAGACGGGCGAGGTGGTCGGCCTCCAGCCCGACCTGGTCGCGGCGATGGCTGCCAAGTGGGGCGTTGATGTGACTATGGAAGCTGTCGCTTTCGATGGTCATGTGCCCGGTGTCATGGCCGGCAAGTACGCGTTCACCGCTTCGACGGGCGACCACCCGCAGCGGCGTGAGGTGCTGACCCTGGTCGACTATCTGGCGGCGGGAGTCGCCTACCTCACGGCAGCCGATTCGGATATCGAGACCAAGGATGACATCTGCGGTCGCCACATCGGCGTGATCAAGGGCACCGACCAGGAGCTTCGTGCCGAGGACAAGGCCGCCGAGTGCGATGCGGCCGGGATTCCGGGCACGACCGTGACAGGTTTCTCGAACACCCTGATTACCGTGCCGCTCGAGGCCGGTCGCATCGATGTCGCATACGACAGCGTCTCGTACATGCTCTACATGGCCGACACCCAGCCCGATCAGTTCCGGCTCGTCGGAGATCTCGAGATGGTCGCGCCGATCGCCTTCGGCGTGGAGAACGGGCAGGACGACAAGGTCGCGCTCCTGCAGGAGACCGTCCAGGCGCTCATGGATGACGGGGTGTACGACGCCATCTTCGCCGAGTGGGGTCAGCAGGAGCTCGCGCTCGATGACGCATATGTGAACCAGAAGGGGATGCCGGCGCTCTGAGAGGCGGGCATCGATAGGAGTGACTCTGATGAAGATCGATGAACTGATCGGACGCGCGGTGGCGCGTCTGGGTGGCGCACATATGTTCGGCGTCGTGGGCAGCGGCAATTTCCGCGCCACGAACGCGGCGCTGGAGGCGGGGGTTCCGTTCACCGGTTCGCGTCACGAGATGGGGGCGGCCTGCATGGCGGATGCCTTCGCGCAGACGACCGGCCGGCTCTCGGTTGTGACGGTGCACCAGGGGTGCGGGCTCTCCAACGCCCTGACCGGGATCGGTGAGGCCGCGAAGTCGCGCACCCCGGTGCTCGTGCTCGCCGGGGATACGCCGGGTGGGGAGTACGAGAGCAACTTCTGGATCGACCAGGACAACGTGGTCGCCGGAATGGGCGCGGTGCCCGAGCGCATCTACTCTCCGGCATCCGCACTGCGCGACATCGTTCGGGCGGTGACGACCGCCATCGCGGGGCGACGAACCGTCGTGTTCTCGATGCCGCTGGACTTCCAGCGGGCGGATGCCACGCCCGAGCAGATCGCGGAGCTCGAGCGGTTGTCGCCTCCGGTCGCCCCGCCGGCTCCCGGCGCGGCACCCGAGTCCGTGGCGCAGATCGCCGATCGGCTGCGGGGCGCGAAGCGGCCCGTCTTCGTCGGAGGCCGTGGAGCCGTGGACGCCGCCGGGCAGATCCGTCGTCTGGCGGATCTGACGGGGGCGCTGCTGACGACGACCGCGGTCGGACGCGGCCTCTTCAACGAGGACCCGTGGCACCTGGACGTCATGGGCGGCTTCTCCACCGACGGCGCCGCGGAGCTGATCCGGGAGGCCGATGTCATCGTCGCGTTCGGCGCGGCGCTGAACCGCTGGACGACGCGGGATGGATCTTTCATCCGCGACCCCTATGTGATCCAGGTGGATGACACGGTGTCGGCCTTCGGGTTCCACTTCCCGGTCGATCTCGAGGTGCTCGGCGACAGCGCTCTGACCGCCGCCGCCGTCGCGGATCTGCTCGAGTCCGAAGGGCCACGCGTCGGTTACCGCACGCCGGAGACGGCCGCCCGGGTGGCGGCGTCGTTGAACTGGAGCGACCAGCCGTTCGAGGACCGCACCGAACCGATCGATGCGAACGACCCGAGCAGCGGCAGGATCGACCCCCGGGCGCTGACGAACGCGATCGACGCGATGGTTCCGATGGAGCGGGTCGTGGTCCCGGATGGTGGCAACTTCAACGCATACCCGGCCATGCTGCTGCGGGTCCCCGACAACGACGGATACGTCATCCCGCTGGCCTTCCAGTCGATCGGCCTCGCGTTGGCGAGCGCGATCGGCACGAGCATCGCACAGCCCGATCGTGTCACGATCGCAGGCGTCGGCGACGGCGGGTTCATGATGTCGCTGGCCGAGCTCGACACGGCGGTGCGCATGAAGCTGCCCCTGATCGTCCTGGTCTACAACGATCACGCCTACGGTGCGGAGGTGCATCACTTCGAGGAGGAGACGGAGCGCCTGGAGACGGTCGTCTTCCCGGAGACGGACATCGCGGCGATCGGACGGGGCTTCGGGTGCGAGGCGATCACGGTCCGTCGGCTCGAGGACCTGGCGCCGCTGCAGACGTGGCTCGACGGCCCGCGGAATGGTCCGTTCCTCATCGATGCGAAGATCGCCGATTTCCCGTCCTGGGTCCTGGCGCACAGCTTCGCGACGCACGAGTAGCTCGCACACGTGCAGCTTCCATCGTGCGGCCTGCCCTCGCCCCAACGTTCTGTATACATTATGGGCGTCGGGGCGGGGTCAGGTCGGATCAGAGCGGCCGGATTGCCTACATTCGGGCACGGCGCAGTAGACTCGACGACAGTCGTGAGGAGTAATCGATGAAGATCTTCGTCCTGGTCAAAGAAGTGCCGGACACGTATGGCGATCGCAAACTGAATCTCGAGACCGGGCTGGCCGATCGCGGCGCCGGCGATGTGGTTCTCGATGAGATCACCGAGCGCGCGCTCGAGGTCGCCCTGTCGTATGCCGATAAGAACGCCGGCACCGAGGTCGTGGCTCTGTCCATGGCTCCCGAGGCGTCGACGGCGTCGATTCGCCGTTCGTTGGCGATCGGTGCGCGCTCGGCGGTGCATGTCGCTGATGAGCAGCTCGTCGGCGCCGATCTCGGTCTGACCGCCCAGGTTCTCGCTGCGGCGATCCGCCGGGCGGAACCCGATCTGGTGATCACGGGAAATCTGTCGACGGACGGCTCGGGCGGAATGCTGCCGGCGATGCTCGCCGAGCACCTCGGCTTCGCGAGTGCGACGGCTCTGAGCGCGGTCGAGATCGCCGAGGATGCCGTCTCGGGCACGCGCGCGGCGGATGACGGCGCTCAGCAGGTCACGACGTCGTTGCCCGCGGTGATCTCGATCACCGAGGCGCTCCCGGATGCGCGCTTCCCGAACTTCAAGGGCATCATGGCGGCGAAGAAGAAGCCGTTGGAGGTGCTCTCCCTCGCCGATCTGGGTGTCTCGGCCGACCCGGGTGCCGCCCCGCAGACGATCATGACGACGGTCTCGGAGAAGCCCCCGCGTGCGGCGGGCGTGAAGATCACGGATGAGGGCGACGCCGGCGCGCAGCTGGTGGAGTTCCTCGCGCAGAACAGGCTGGTGTGATGATGAGCTACCCCGAAGACGCAATCCTCGTCCTCGTCGATGTGACCCCCGCCGGCGACGCTGCGACATCGACCGCGGCTCTGATCGGCGCCGCAGCGACGATCGGCTCGCCGGTCGCGCTGGTTCCCGGTGGCTCGCAGAGCGCGGTGGATGCCGTCGCTGCTGCCGGAGCACCCATCATCCTGACCGCCGAGGCGGATGCCGCCACGCTGACGGTTCCGATCGTCGACGCCCTGCAGGCGGCGTTCCAGCGTGTGCGCCCGAATGCGGTTCTCGTGTCGAACTCGATCACGGGCCGCGATGTCGTCGGTCGTTTCGCGGTGCGTGAGAAGCTTGCGGTCTCGGTCGACGCGATCGGCGTCTCCCGCGATGATGAGGGCATCGTCGCGCACCACTCCGTCTACGGCGGGGCGTACCTGGTGGATTCGGCGCCGACGTTCGGCGCTCCGGTGATCACGGTGCGTCAGGGGGCGGTGGATGCGCGTGCCGAGGCCGTGGCCTCGCCGGTGGTCGAAGCGATCGAGGTGGCGCCGTCGGGTGCTCGGGCGGCGACGGCCGGTGCCGTCGAGGTCATCGAGGTCGAATCCTCGCGCCCCGACCTGCGCGGTGCGGCGAAGGTCGTCGCGGGCGGTCGTGGTCTCGGCTCGAAGGAGCAGTTCGTGCTCGTCGAGCAGCTCGCCGATTCGCTCGGCGCGGCGATCGGCGCTTCGCGTGCGGCGGTCGACGCCGGATACATCCCCTATGCGCACCAGGTCGGTCAGACCGGTGTCTCGGTCTCGCCGCAGCTCTATGTCGCGGTCGGCATCTCCGGTGCCATCCAGCACCGGGCCGGCATGCAGACGGCGAAGACGATCGTCGCGATCAACAAGGACCCCGATGCTCCGATCTTCGACATCGCCGACTTCGGCATCGTCGGAGACCTGTTCACGGTGCTGCCGCAGATCGTGAACGCTCTCGACGCACGGAAGAAGTAGACGGATGCTGAGACGCGGACTCCCTCGCGTCCCGGGCGGCGATCCTTGGCCTCCCGCGGATGCTGTGGCGGCAGATGCTTTCGACTCCTTCGTCGATCAGCCTGTGTCGGCGACGGCAACGGCGCCCGAGGTCGCGGCTGAGGCGCCGGCAGTCCAGGCCGCTCCGGCTGTCGCTGCTCCGGTTGCGCCGCGGGCGGAGCGATCCGAAACCGTCGCTTCGCCGACCGTCGCACTCCGCCGGGGACTGCCGCGCACGCCCGGTGGCGAGCTGTGGCCTCCGGCCGATGCAGGTGCTCGGGCCGGCGTCGACCCCGTTGCCGCTCAGCCCGTTCCGGCGGTTTCGCCGGTCGACGACCCGGAGCCCGCGCCTGCCGCAGAGCCCCTGGTGGCTGAGCGGGTGGAACGCGTCGAGGCAGTCGTGCCATCCGGCGTCGCTCTCCGCCGCGGCCTGCCGCGTAGGCCGGGCGGCGACCCGTGGCCTCCCGCCGATGCGGTTGCGACGGTTGCGGCCGTGCCCACCACGGCGCCCGAAACGGCTCCTGTTTCCTCGGAGACCGCGGTCGCGGCATCCGAGGCCCCGGCGGCGCCGGTGAACGACATCAGTGTTCCGCTGCCCTTCCAGCGCACGGTCTGGCAGGGGGATGCGCCGCGTCACGGCGCTCCGGATCCCGAGCCGGTGCGGCACGGGCCCTTCACGAAGGGGCAGTGGGCGGGCGTCGTCGTCATCGGCGGCATCGCGCTGCTGGGGGCGGCCGCGATGGCGGTGTTCTTCGTCCGCTGGCTGCTGAGCACCACGCCGCTGCAGGACTTCCTGACGACCTACCCGGGCGAGTACCACCTGCCCGAGGGGGCGCCGGTCGGCTTCCCCGGCTGGCTCGGATGGCAGCACTTCTTCAACGTGTTCCTCATGGTCCTGATCATCCGGTCGGGTCTGCGGATTCGTACCGAGAAGCGTCCGACGGCGTTCTGGACCCCGCGCAGCGGCCAGGGCAAGGTCAGTCTGACGATCTGGTTCCACCAGTCGCTCGATATCCTCTGGCTCGTCAACGGCGTCGTGTTCATCGTGCTGCTGTTCGCCACCGGGCAGTGGATGCGGGTGATCCCCACCAGCTGGGAGGTCTTCCCGAACGCGCTCTCCGCGATCCTGCAGTACATCTCGTTGGACTGGCCGACCGAGAACGGGTGGGCGAACTACAACTCCGTGCAGCAGATCGCCTACTTCACGACGATCTTCATCGCGGCGCCTCTGGCGGCCGCCACCGGATTCCGGATGAGCGGGATGTGGCCGAAGAAGGCCGAGAAGCTCAGCAAGGCATACCCGATCGAGTGGGCGCGCGCCGTGCACTTCCCGGTGATGCTGTACTTCGTCGTGTTCATCGCGATTCACGTGTTCCTCGTGTTCGCGACGGGTGCGTTGCGCAACCTCAACCACATGTTCGCCGCTCAGGGGTCGGTCGATCCAGGGGTCTACGCCGATAACTGGACCGGGTTCTGGTTCTTCGTCGCATCCCTCGTCGTGATTGCCGCGGCGTGGATCGCCGCCCGGCCGATGGTCCTCGCGCCGATCGCGAAGCTGTTCGGAACGGTCAGCAGCCGCTGAGAAACAGAAAATGCGCTGGTGCGCTGCCCGGGGGCGGCGCACCAGCGCATTCGTGTTGGTCAGGGGCGGACGAACCGAACCTCGGTGAGCGTCTCCCCGAGGAAGGGTTCGGTGTGCTTCGCACCATCGAGGTGGAAGCCGTTGCGGTCGTAGAAGCGGTGCGCACGAGGGTTGTCCTCGGCCACCCATAGGTAGAGCGGCTCGTCCTGCTCGACGGCGGCATCGAAGAGCCGCTTGCCGAGGCCGGTGCCCTGGTAGGCCTCGAGCAGGTAGATGAAGTACAGCTCGCGGAACGCCGGGGCGTCCTTGTCGCGGGCGGGACCGGAACCGACGAATCCGACGATCTCGCCATCGGCGAGGGCAGCGTGCATCTTGAAGTCGGGGCCCTGCGCGGCCCAGTTCGTCCACAGCTCGGCCATGCGCCGGGGCGACACCTTCTCGAGGGCCGCGGTGCTGATCAGATGATCGTAGGTCTCGTGCCAGCACGCGGCGTGCACGCGGCCGAGGGCTTCGGCATCGACATCACGGACCGGACGGACAATGATTTCAGGCTGGGCATCATCGCTCATGCGGCGACTCTACGCGCGGCCCCCGCGAAGACGAAATCGGGGGAGGGTGCTGTGCGAATCCCACAACGGAGTTCGGAGGACTGTGGCCGATGACTACGATCGTCCTTCGTGAACGTGATCTGGCGAACCCTGCTCGTGATGTGGAAGGCGCAGCGACGACTGCGCCGTGAGGGGCGCATCGAACCGACGGCGATCGGGCGGGTGAGCGCACGCACATTGCTCACCGACATCGACCTGCTGCGCCACATGAACAACGGCCGCTACCTGTCGCTGTTCGACCTGGGCCGATGGGACCTGTTGATCCGCACGGGCATGGCCGATGTCATGAAGCGCGAGGGCTGGTACGCCGTGGTGTCGTCCGAGACGATCACGTTCCGCAAATCTCTGCAGCTCTGGCAGCGCTTCGACATCGAATCGCGCCTGCTCGGCCACGACGACACCGCGATCTATCTCGAGCATCGGGCCGTCGTGGACGGAGAGATCTACACACGAGTCCTCGTGCGCGCCCGCATGCTCAAGCGCACGGGCGGCACGGTCACGCACGATGAGCTCTTCGCCGCGGTGGGCCGCCCCGAGGGGCTGCCGGACGTCGAGGCCTGGGTGCACGAGTGGGCGGCGGCATCCGCTCTGCCCTCGACCCGCGCCCAGGCTCCCAGCATCTGGAGCTGACCCGCGGGATTCCGCCTGAAGAAGGTGGAGTGTGTCACCCCGGCGAGCGGCGGCCGCGCTCGTAGGCTGAGCACATGTCAGAGTCCGTCTCCCTCATCGATTCCTCGATCGATCTCGCCCGGCGCTGGATCGCCGAGGCGGCCGATGCGGAGACCGACCCGGCGGCTGCGCGTCTGGCCGATGTTCTGCAGGATCCGAACGGCCTGTCCTTCACCCTCGGATTCGTCGATGGCGTGATGCGCCCCGAGTCTCTGGGGGCTGCCGCGGCGCAACTGCAGCGGATCGCGCCGATCGTGCCGGAGTTCCTGCCCTGGTACCTGCGCGGAGCCGTGCGCGTCGGCGGCGGCATCGCGCCCGTGCTGCCCGCGCCGACTGTTCCGATCGCCCGTCGGGTGCTGCGCGAGATGGTGGGCCACCTCGTCGTCGATGCCCGCCCGGCCAAGCTCGGCGCGGCGATCGAGAGACTGCGTGCGGACGGGGCCCGGCTTAACCTGAACCTCCTCGGCGAAGCCGTGCTCGGGGAGCGCGAGGCGCAGCGCCGCCTCGACGGCATCCACGATCTGATCCGCCGCGATGACGTCGAGTACGTCTCCGTCAAGGTCTCGGCGATCATCAGCCGCATCTCGATGTGGGCGTTCGACGACGTCGTGGACGCCGTGGTCGACAGGCTCACACCCCTTTACGTCACCGCAGCGAAGACCGGCACGTTCATCAATCTCGACATGGAGGAGTACCGCGATCTCGATCTGACGATCGCCGTTTTCACCCGGCTCCTCGAGGATCCGCGCCTTCTGACGCTCGAGGCCGGCATCGTTCTGCAGGCGTATCTCACGGATTCGCTCAGTGCGCTCCGCGAGCTCACCGCCTGGGCGCGCGATCGCATCCAGCGCGGAGGCGCGCCGATCAAGGTGCGCCTCGTCAAGGGAGCGAACCTCGCCATGGAGCGGGTGGATTCCGTGATGCACGGGTGGGCGCAGGCCACCTACGAGACCAAACTCGACACGGATGCGAACTACCTGCGGATGCTGGATGCCGCGCTGACGCCGGAGAACATCGCCGCGGTGCGCATCGGGGTCGCCGGTCACAACCTGTTCGGCATCGCGCACGCCTGGCTGCTCGCGGGGGAGCGGGGTGTGCGCGACGGCGTCGATTTCGAGATGCTGCTCGGCATGGCTCAGGGGCAGGTTCAGGCGGTTTCCCGCGAGGTCGGACCGGTTCTGCTGTATGTCCCGGTCGTGAAGCCCGAGGAGTTCGACGTCGCGATCAGCTACCTCGTGCGCCGGCTCGAGGAGAACGCCCAGTCCGAGAACTTCCTGTCTGCGGCCTTCCACCTGCATGAGGACGGGCGCCTTTTCGACCGGGAGCGCGACCGGTATCGACGAGCGGTCGAACGCTCGACGGATGCGACGCTGAGGACGGCTCCTCAGCGCATCCAGGACCGCTCCGCCCCCGTGCACGAGTCCCTCCGGCCGGCACCGGTCACCACGGCGGACGACGGAGGCCTCACCCGCACCGTGCTGGGGATCGCGCGCGGTTCGCAGGCCTCCGGCATGTATGTCGAGACGGCCGTCTACGCGCGCCGCGAGGGCGATACGACCGTGGGCGGCGCCCCGGGCTTCATGAACGTGGCCGACAGCGATCCCGCACTCCCCGCGAACCGCGAATGGGCGCGCGGCATCCACGCGCGCATCGCCGATTCGCGGATCGGCGCGTCCACGCTGCGCGCGGCGCGCATCGAGGACGCCGATGCTCTGGACGCGGCCGTCGCACGCGCTCGCACCGCATCCGCCGTCTGGGGGTCGCATCCCGCGGCGGAGCGCGCCGAGGCCCTCCTGCGCGCCGCCGCCGCCCTCGAATCGCGGCGCGGGGAACTCATCGAGGTCGCAGCATCCGAGACCGGCAAGGTGCTCCGCGAGGCCGACATCGAGGTCAGCGAAGCCGTCGACTTCGCCCGCTATTACGCCGCGAAGGCCCGTGAGCTCGACAGCATCCCCGGGGCCGCCTTCGAGCCGGCCCGTGTCACGCTCGTGGCGCCGCCGTGGAACTTCCCCCTCGCGATCCCCGCCGGAGGCGTGCTCGCGGCGCTCGCCGCGGGGTCGACCGTGCTGCTCAAACCCGCGCCGCAGGCACGGCGCTGTGCGGCCGTCGTCGCGGAGGCGCTGTGGGAAGCGGGCGTTCCTCGCGATGTGCTCCAGCTCCTCGACGTCGACGAGGATGAGCACGGACGCGCTCTCGTCGAGCATGACAGCATCGATCGCGTCATCCTCACCGGGTCGTGGGAGACGGCCGAGCTTTTCCGCTCCTGGCGCCCCGACCTGCCGCTCCTCGCCGAGACGAGCGGCAAGAACGCCATGATCATCACGCCGTCGGCCGATCTCGACCTGGCGGTCGCCGATCTCGTGCAGAGCGCCTTCGGGCACGCCGGGCAGAAGTGCTCGGCGGCATCGCTCGCGATCCTCGTCGGTCCGGTGGGGAGGTCGTCTCGCTTCGCCCGTCAGCTGGTGGACGCCGTGCGCTCGCTGCGCGTCGGATGGCCCGAAGACCCTCGCGCGGACGTCGGCCCCGTCATCGAACGCCCGCAGGGCAAGCTCGCCTGGGCCCTGCGCGAACTGGAGGGCGATGAGCGGTGGCTGATCGCGCCGGAACCCGTCGCCGGCGATGAGACCGGCAGGCTCTGGCGCCCTGGCGTGCGCGTGGGCGTGCAGCCCGGATCCCGCTTCCACCGGGAGGAGTTCTTCGGACCGGTGCTGGGCATCATGCACGCGCCCTCCCTCAGCCACGCGATCGAGATGCAGAACGCCGTCGAATACGGCCTCACCGCCGGACTGCACACGCAGGACCCGGATGATCTCGCGCAGTGGCTCAGCGCCGTGCAGGCGGGGAACCTCTACGTCAACCGTGGGATCACGGGAGCGATCGTGCAGCGCCAGCCCTTCGGGGGGTGGAAGAAGTCGTCGGTCGGCCCCGGTGCCAAGGCCGGTGGCCCGAACTATCT
Source organism: uncultured Microbacterium sp. (assembly GCF_947632095.1). Classification (GTDB taxonomy): domain Bacteria; phylum Actinomycetota; class Actinomycetes; order Actinomycetales; family Microbacteriaceae; genus Microbacterium. Next base: position 25,828 of record NZ_CANROA010000020.1, read on the forward strand.
CATCGGGCTCGGCACGTGGCGCTCGCGCAGCGGCGGGCACGCCTCGAGCACGCTGCACCTGCGCGGTCTCGACACCCGCATCACGGATCTCATCGAGGCGGCCCAGCCATCGCTCGACTTCGAGAGCTTCGAATGGCTGCGACGGTCGGCTCTGGCGGATGCCGTGGCCTGGGACCGTGAATTCGGCCAGGTGCGCGACGTTTCGCAACTGGGCATCGAGCGCAACCTCTTCCGCTACCGGTCGGTTCCGGTGATGATCCGTGCGAGCGGCGACGCCTCCTGGCATGAGCTGCTGCGCGTCGTGATCGCCGCGATCCGCGCCGGATCCGGGTACTTCCTCTCCACACCCGTCGGGCTTCCCGCCGAGGTTCGCCATGTGCTCTCCGAGCTGGGGACCCTCATCGCCGTCGAGAGCGAAGAGGAGTGGATCGCCCGGATGGTCGCCGCGCGGGATGCGTCGGACGGCGCCCGTCCCGGACGGGTGCGCCTCGTCGGCTCACGGGCGGCCGTGGCATCCGCCCGACGCGCCGTCGCGACCGCGTTGGACGGCGACCCGGGACTCGCCGTGTATGACGGCGAGGTCACCTCGGCCGGCCGGATCGAGCTGCTGCCGTTCGTTCAGGAGCAGGCGATCTCGATCACCGCGCACCGTTTCGGCACCCCGGACGACTGGAGCGCCGGAGTCATCTGACCCGCGCCGTGCTGGCCCTCGAGGGTCTGCGGATGTCAGAATATGGGTGGCGTGTCCGTGTCGCATCTTCCCCGCTCGCCTCGTGAGCGACGGGTCGAACTTCCGCCGGGCCCCTGGACAGCGTCCGCCGCAACTCTTCTGAGGAGCACGATGTCGACGCCCGAGACGACCACCGCCCGGACCGCAGCACAGCGCACGGCGCACCGCCGCCGCTACCTGATGTGCCGGCCTGAGCACTTCACGGTCAGCTACACGATCAACCCGTGGATGGAACCCGCGAGGCCGACCGACACAGCCCGGGCACTCGCCCAGTGGCAGACGCTCTACGACCTGTACCGCGAGCTCGGCCACGAGGTCGAGCTCATCGAACCGCTCGCCGGCTACCCCGACATGGTCTACACCGCCAACGGCGGATTCGTCATCGACGGCCGCGCCTACGTGCCGAAGTTCCGTTTCGTCGAGCGCGCCGGTGAGGCTCCCGCGTTCGCCGAGTGGTTCCGCGCCGCCGGATTCGACACCGTCGAACCCCACGAGGTCAACGAGGGGGAGGGGGACTTCCTCCTCGCCGGCGATACGATCCTCGCCGGCAGCGGCTTCCGCTCCACGGATCACAGCCACCGCGAGGTCGGTGAGGTCTTCGGCCGCGAGGTGGTCTCCCTGAAGCTCGTCGACCCGCGCTTCTACCACCTCGACACCGCGCTCACCGTGCTCGATCCCGTCGTCGCACCTGGGCAGACCCCCGGCATCGCCTACCTGCCCGGAGCCTTCGATGCGGCCGGGCGCGCGATCCTCGAGGAGCGCTTCCCGGACGCCATCCGCGTCGCCGAAGCCGACGGTGCGGTGTTCGGGCTGAACTCCGCCAGCGATGGATGCAACGTCATCATCTCGCCGCGCGCGACGGGCTTCGAAGCGCAGCTGCGCGAACGCGGATACAACCCGATCATGATCGACCTGTCCGAGCTGCTGCTCGGCGGCGGAGGCATCAAGTGCTGCACGCTGGAACTGCGCGGGACGGAGCAGGCATGAGCCACGTCGCCGTGAACTACCGCCCGTTGCCCGTGACGATCGCCTCCGGCGAGGGCGCGTGGGTCACCGATACCGCCGGCAAGCGCTACCTCGACCTGCTCGCCGCCTACTCCGCCGTGAACTTCGGGCACCGGCATCCCGAACTCATCGCCACCACGACCGAGCAGCTCGGGCGCATCACGCTCACCAGCCGAGCCTTCGACAACGACCGCCTCGAGCCGTTCGCCGAGGCCCTCGCGCGCCTGTGCGGCAAGGAACTCGTGCTGCCCATGAACACCGGCGCGGAAGCCGTCGAGACCGGCATCAAGGTCGCCCGCGCCTGGGGGTACCGCGTCAAGGGGATCGCCCCGGACGCCGCACGCATCGTCGTCGCCGCCGGAAACTTCCACGGCCGCACGACGACCATCGTCAGCTTCAGCGACGACGACACGGCGCGGGTGGGCTTCGGGCCCTTCGCCCCGGGGTTCGATCGGGTTCCCTTCGGAGATGCGGATGCCATCGCCGCAGCCATCACGGACGACACGGCGGCTGTGCTCGTCGAACCCATTCAGGGCGAGGCGGGCGTCATCATCCCGCCCGAAGGGTATCTGCGCCGCATCCGCGAGATCTGCGATGAGCGCAACGTCCTGTTCATCGCCGACGAGATCCAGGCCGGCCTCGGACGCGTCGGGGAGACCTTCGCCTGCGACCGCGAGGGCGTCGTGCCCGATCTGTATCTGCTGGGCAAGGCCCTCGGTGGCGGCATCCTGCCGGTGTCGGCGGTCGTCGGGGACCGCGATGTGCTCGGCGTCATCCGCCCGGGGGAGCACGGCTCCACCTTCGGCGGCAACCCGCTCGCGGCGGCCGTCGGGCTGAAAGTCGTCGAGATGCTCGAGACCGGGAAGTTCCAGGAGCGGGCCCGGATGCTGGGCGAGCACCTCGAGGCCGGACTGCAGAAGCTCGTGGGTCAGGGCGTCACCGATGTGCGGGTCGCGGGGCTCTGGGCCGGAGTCGACATCGACCCGGCCATCGGCACGGGCCGTGAGGTCAGCGAGCGGCTGATGACGCGCGGCGTGCTCGTCAAGGACACCCACGGGCAGACGATCCGCATCGCCCCGCCGCTGGTGATCCGTGCGACCGAGATCGACTGGGCTCTGGAACAGCTGCGCGTCGTGCTCGCCGACTGACCGGTTCCGCAGACGCGGGCGCGACTGCGCCGCTCAACGCACGGCGGGGGTGTCGTCCTCACCGTGCTCGGGGACGTCGGGATCATCGTGCGCGGAGAGCTCATCCGACGACACGAGCTCGTCGACGTCGAGCATCGCGGGCCCGGCATCCGCCCGGCTCTCGGCCGTGAGCAGTTCGGTGGGGATGCGGATCGGCGTGGTCGGAGCCACCGGGAGGCCGAGGCGCTTCTGCAGGTTGCGCATCCAGCGCGGCTGCGCGCCGAGCACGCCCGCAGCATCGCGGGACTCGACCTCGAGGCCGTAGTAGTCGCCGATCTTGTCGATGAGCTGCGCCCGTTCTGCTCGGGCGTAGGCGCGGCGTTCGCGGGTGAACGCAACAATCGTCGACCAGCAGATCAGGAGCATGACGACGCTGAACGGCAGGGCGATCGTGATCGCCGCGGTCTGCAGGGCGGTGAGGCCGCCGGCCAGGAGCAGGGCGATCGCGAGCGCCGCGGTCACCGCGACGAAGAAGGTGCGGATCCAGCGCTTCGGGTTCTGCTGACCGCCCGTGGCGATCATACCCATCACGAGGGCGCCTGAGTCGGCCGAGGTGATGAAGAAGATCGCGATCAGCAGCACGGCGCCGAGGCTGATCACGGCCGTTCCCGGCACGTGCTGCAGTAGCTGGAACAGCGCGCCCTGCAGATCGACGCCGCCCTCCGGCGTCGTCAAGGTGCCCGGGTTGGCGAGTTCCAGGGCGAGGGCCGATCCGCCGAGCACCGAGAACCACAGGATGCCGATGAGGGTCGGAACGAGGATGACTCCGGCGACGAACTCGCGCACCGTGCGACCCTTCGAGATGCGGGCGATGAAGATGCCGACGAAGGGCGCCCAGGAGATCCACCAGCCCCAGTAGAACGATGTCCACCCGGCCTGCCACTCCTCGCCGGCGACGCCCTGGAAAGCGCTGACGTTGAACGAGAGGCCCACGAAGTTCTGGATGTAGTAGCCGATCGACTGGACGAAATCGCGCAGCAGGAACTGGCTCGGGCCCATGATCAGCAAATACACGACCAACAGCCCCGCCATCACGAGGTTGATGTTCGACAGCCACTTCATGCCCTTGGTGACGCCGGAGAGGACGGAGGCGAGCACGAACACCGAGATGATGAGGATGATCACGACCTGCGTGCCCTCTGTCGGCTGGGCGAGGCCCGCGACGTCGAGGCCCGCGCTGATCTGCAGCACGCCGATGCCGAGCGAGGTCGCGACGCCGAACAGCGTGCCGACGAGCGCGATCACATCGATCGTGTGGCCCCAGCCGCCCTCGACGCGCTTGCCGAGCAGAGGCTCCAGCGTCCAGCGGATCGAGATCGGCCGGCGCCGGCGGTGGATCGCGTAGGCGAGGGCCAGCCCGATCACGACGTAGATCGACCAGGCGTGCACGCCCCAGTGCAGGTAGGTCTGCCCGAGCGCGGCCTGGGCGAGCTGCTCGGGGGTGCCGGTGACACCGGGACGCGGGTTCACGAAGTGGCTGAGCGGTTCGCTGACGCCGTAGAAGACGAGACCGATGCCCATTCCCGCGGCGAACAGCAGCGAGAACCAGCTGAGCATCGAGAATTCGGGCTCGTCGTCGTCCTTGCCGAGTTTGATGTCGCCGAAGCGGCTGAAGCCGAGATACAGGCTGATCGCGACGAACACCACGGCGATGAGCACGTAGTACCAGCTGAAGGCGTTGACGATCGTCGTCTGGATCGTGAGGAACAGGCTCTCGGCGATGCCGGGTGCGATGAGCGTGAATGCGACGAACGCGACGATGATCGCGGCTGCCGGCCAGAACACCCAGCGCTGCACCGGCGGCAGCGCGCGCCGTTTGGTCGGTGTGGCGGATGCCGCGGCATCCCGATTCGTGACTTCCCCCGCGTCGGTCATGCCCCCACCGTAGCGATAAGCCGCCCCCGGTGTCAGCACCGATGTCGGTGCGCGGCGCGATGACCGCTCAGCGGTCCTTCGGAAGACGGATCGGCGACGTCGATGCGGCGACCTCGTCGCTGAACTCCACCGGGTCGGGGCGCACCACCGAGAGGGGCATCGTCTCGTCGAGCGTGAGGCGGAAGCGGGAGTCCTCCCGGCGCCGTAGCCGGCCCGAGAAGAGGATCCAGCTCAGGCCCACGGCCATAGCCGCGATGCCGGCGATGCCGCCGACGAGAATCGCGACGCGGGGGCTGGCAGCATCGGTGATCCAGCCGGCGATCGGGGCGCCGATGGGTGTGGAACCCATCACGACGGCCATGTACAGGGCGAGGACGCGCCCGCGCAGGGCGGGATCGGTCGTGGTCTGCACATACCCGTTCGCCGTGGTCAGCGTGGTGACGGTCGAGAAGCCGACGAAGACGAGCACGGCGGCGTAGGTGAAGTACGTCGGCATCCACGAGGAGATGATGGATGCGACGCCGAAGCCGCCCGCGGCGATGATGAGCACGCGCACCCGGGCGCGATCGCGCCGCGCGGCGAGCAGCGCGCCCGCGAGGGAGCCGATCGCGAGCACCGAGCTGAGGAGGCCGTACCCGTCGGCGTCTCGTCCGAACTCCAGCGCCATGGTCGAGGCGAAGATGGGGAAGTTCATGCCGAAGGCACCGATCAGGAACACCATGACGAACACGACCTTCAGGTCGCTGCGCCCCCAGACATAGCGGAAACCTTCGGCTAGGCCGCTGCGCCCCGAACTCTTCACCCGGGGGTTGAGTTCGGAGGTGCGCATCATCAGGAGGGCGATGAGCATTGCGAGGAAGGTCGCCGCGTTGAGGACGAACACCCAGCCGGTTCCGACCGCGATGATGAGCACGCCGCCGACCGCCGGACCGATGAGTCGGGCCATGTTGAACGATGCCGATCCCAGGGCGACCGCGTTCGAGGCATCCGCCAGCGTCACGGTGTCGGAGACGAAAGCCTGACGGGCGGGGGCATCGAACGCGTTCGTCATCCCGAAGGCGAGCGCGAAGCAGTACATCAACGGCAGCGTCATCACATCGGTGAGCAGGAGCGCCGCGATGCCGAGGGCGAGCAGCATCAGCACGGACTGCGTCACGAGCAGGATCTTGCGCCGGTCGAAGCGGTCGGCGACCCAGCCGGTGAGGCTGACGAGCACGAGGGGCGGACCGAACTGCAGCGCCATGGTGAAGCCCATGGCGGTGGCATCGTTGTCGGTGAGCTGGGTGAGGACGACCCAGTCCTGGGCGGTCGCCTGCATCCATCCGCCGACGTTCGAGATCAGACCGCCGATGAACCAGGTGCGGTAGTTGAAGCTGCGGAAAGATCGGAACATGCCGCTCATCGTTCGGCCACCTTCCTCATCAGGGCGGATGCGGTCCGCAGGGTGCGCAGTTCGTCGTCGGTGAAATCGCACTCCTGCAGGGCGTCGGCGAGAGCGGAGTCGCGCTTGTCGACGGTGGCGGCGACGATGTCGAGGCCGGATGCCGTGATCTCGATGTTGACCCGGCGGCGGTCGGTCTCATCGGGGACGCGAAGGAGGAGGCCTGCGTCGGCGAGCGCATCGACGGAGTTCGACATGGTGGGGGCGCTCACCCGCTCGCGCTGGGCGAGGTCGCCGATGGAGAGCCGGCCGTGCAGACGGAGGTTGGCGAGCACGGCGAACTGCGCATCGCTCAGGCCATCGGCGGCGCGTTCGCGGCGCAGGCGGCGGGCGAGGCGGAAGGTCGACAGGCGCAGATCGGTCGCGGTCGCGTGGAGCAGATCATCCGATTCAGTCATTACTTAGGTAGTCTAACTAAGTTTTCCGGAGGAGGGGGCAGAATGGATGCCGTGAACATCGCCCTCGAACTCGCCGTCCAGGACCCCGCCGGAGTGCGCATCGCCCAGGAGGTCGGCGCCGCTCGCGTCGAACTCACCCAGGCCCTCGCCCTCGGAGGACTCACTCCCTCCGCCGCCACCCTCGAGCTCGCGCTCGCCGCAGCGGGGGAGAGCGGCCCCGAGATCCACGTGCTCATCCGCCCCCGTGCCGGAGGCTTCCACTACGACGCCGACGAGATCGCCCTCTCCGTGCGCGACGTCGAACTCGCCGTGCAGGCCGGTGCCCACGGCGTCGTCGTCGGAGCCCTCGATGCCGCCGGCGACCTCGACCTCGACGCCGTCGCCCGCCTCCGCGATGCCGCAGGCGAAGCATCCGTCACCCTGCACCGCGCCATCGACGTCACCGCCGATCCCGTCGCAACCCTCGACGCCGTGATCGGACTCGGCCTCGGTCGCGTCCTCACCTCCGGAGGAGCATCCGCCGCCATCGACGGAGTCGACACCCTCCGCCGCATGGTCGAGGTCGCCGACGGGCGCATCGAGATCATGGCCGGATCCGGCGTGAACGCCGCCGGCGCCGCAGCCATCGCCGCAACCGGCGTCGACGCCCTGCACTTCTCCGCCAAGCGCACCGTGACCGCCGGGGATCGGGGTGTGCGCATGGGATCCGCGTCCGACGGCGTCGGCGGCTACGAGGTCACCGATCGTGAAGCCGCCTTCGCGATGCGCACCGCCCTGGGACTGTGACGGTCGGGACCGCGCGTTTGTAGACTCGCAAGCATGCCCACCACTTCAGAGTTCACCGACGCGCACGGCGTCACGATCGTCTACGACGTCCACGCCGCAGACGGCGAGCCGCGCGGCATCGTGCAACTCCTCCACGGCGTCGGCGAGCATGCCGGCCGCTACGGCGCCGTCATCGACGCCCTCACCCGCGACGGATTCATCGTCTACGCCGACGACCACCGCGGGCACGGCCGCACCGGCCTCCGCCAGCACGGCGGCCCCGAAAAACTCGGCCGACTCGGCACAGGCGGGCTGCACGCGGCGAAGGAAGCCGTCTGGCAGCTGACCGGCATCATCCGGACCGAGCACCCCGACCTGCCCCTGGTGCTGCTCGGGCACTCCTGGGGGTCCTTCCTCGCGCAGATGCTCGTCAACGACCACCCGGATGCCTGGGACGCCGTGATCCTCACCGGGTCCGCCCGACGCACGCCCCGAGACCTCAACGCCGCGCCGCTGAACGCCAGATGGGAGGGCGCCGAAGCCACCGGATACGAATGGCTCAGCCGTGACCCCGCCGTCTGGTCGGCGTTCGACGACGACCCGCTCACGACGAACGTGCCGCTGCTGAAGCTGTTCGGCCCGATCGAGGCGCTCAAACTCTACGGGAGGCCCAAGAAGGACCTCGCCGCGCGGCGGGATGTGCCCCTGCTGCTCATGGTCGGCCGCGACGACCCCGTCGGAGGAGCCCACAGCGTGCACAAGCTGGCCGACGACTACCGGCAGCGCTCCGGATACACCGATGTCACGACGCTCGTCTACCCCGACGCCCGTCACGAGATCTTCAACGAGCTGCAGCAGCAGCAGGTGCGAGCCGACCTCACCGCCTGGCTCGACAAGCACATCGCCCGCCGCGACTGACCCCGGCATACGGCGGCGACGCCGCGTTAAGCTGGACTCATGCACGGTGAGTACAAGGTCCCCGGTGGAAAGCTCGTGGTCGTCGACGTCGAGGTGACGGACGGACGCCTCAGCGACTTCCGCCTCGCCGGAGACTTCTTCCTCGAGCCCGATTCCGCCCTTGAGGACATCAACGCCGCGGTCAACGGACTGCCCGCCGAAACAGACGCCACGACGATCGCGAAAGCCGTCCGCGGCGCGCTCCCCGAAGGTGCGCAACTGCTCGGCTTCACCCCCGAATCGGTCGGCACCGCGGTGCGCCGCGCCCTCGTCACCGCCCCCGGATGGCGCGACTTCGACTGGGAGATCGTGCACGAGAAGGCCGTATCGCCGCGCCTGAACCTCGCCCTCGACGAGGTGCTCACCGCCCGCGTCGGAGAAGGCCGCCGTCGCCCGACCCTGCGCATCTGGGAGTGGGAGGAGTCCGCCGTCGTCATCGGCTCCTTCCAGTCGTACCGCAACGAGGTCGACCCCGACGGCGCCGCCAAACACGGCTTCGACGTCGTCCGCCGCATCTCCGGCGGCGGAGCGATGCTCATGGCCGCCGGGCAGATCATCACCTACTCGCTCTACGTTCCGGCGTCCCTCGTGCAGGGCATGACGTTCGCCGACTCCTACGCCTTCCTCGACGACTGGGTGCTCCACGCCCTGCGCGAAGTCGGCATCGACGCGACCTACCAGCCGCTCAACGACATCGCCAGCCCCACCGGCAAGATCGGCGGCGCCGCGCAGAAGCGCCTCGCCAACGGCGGTGTGCTGCACCACGCGACCATCTCGTACGACATCGACGGCGAGATGATGACCGAGGTGCTGCGCATCGGGCGCGAGAAGCTCAGCGACAAGGGAACGACCTCCGCCGCGAAGCGCGTCGACCCGTTGCGCACCCAGACCGGACTCAGCCGCGGCGAGATCATCGAGAGCTTCAAGAAGACGTTCCGTGCGCTCACCGACGCCGAGGACAGCGCGATCACCGCGGACGAGTACGCCGACGCCGAAGCGCTCGTCGCCTCGAAGTTCTCCACCGACGCGTGGTTGCGTCGTGTTCCGTGACCGACGTCTCCACCGAGCCGGCCGCAGCCGTTGAGCCCACGCCGGGCACCGTCACCGTCATCCACGGCGATAACCTCGCCGCTGCGCGTGCGCTGCCCGATGCCTCCTTCACGCTCGTCTACCTCGACCCGCCCTTCAACACGGGGCGGACGCGGGAGCGCCAGGTCGTCACGGCCCGGCGCACCCGCCCGGTCGATCCTGCGGCCTCGGCTGATCCTTCTCTCACAACTCAGGAGAAACAGGACGAAACCGCCGTCTCGGCCGCCGATTCCCGCGGTTCCGGCGCAGAACTCCGGAGTTCTGCGGACGGCGACGAGGCGCCGAAGGAGATCCGCCACGGATTCCACGGCCACCAGTACGAGCGCGTGCGCGGAATCCTCCGCACCTACGACGACCGCTTCGACGACTACGGCGACTTCCTCATGCCGCGCCTCGAGGAGGCGTGGCGGCTGCTCGCCGACGACGGCACCCTGTACCTGCACCTCGATTACCGCGAGGCGCACTACGCCAAAGTCATGCTCGACGCCGTGTTCGGGCGCGACTCGTTCCTCAACGAACTGATCTGGGCGTACGACTACGGGGCGAAGTCGCGCAGCCGCTGGCCCACCAAGCACGACACGATCCTCGTCTACGTGAAGACACCGGGCGGGCACGTGTTCAACGCCGACGACATCGACCGCGAGCCGTACATGGCCCCCGGGCTCGTCACCGCAGAGAAAGCCGCGCGCGGAAAGCTCCCCACCGACGTCTGGTGGCACACGATCGTGCCCACCACCGGCCGGGAGAAGACCGGCTATCCGACGCAGAAGCCCGAGGGGATCCTGCGACGCATCGTGCAGGCATCGAGTCGCCCGGGAGACCGGGTGCTCGACCTGTTCGCGGGCAGTGGCACGACCGGGGCGGTCGCCTCGGCCTTCGGGCGCGACGCCGTGCTCGTCGACGACAACCCCGAGGCCATTCGGGTGATGCAGCAGCGGATCCCGCACGCGCAGGTGACGGTGCTCTGAGGGGCGCATCGCAGGGAGCGACGAAGAGGAGCACCACCCGTTCCGGGCAGTGCTCCTCTTCGCTGCATCGGAGTCGATGTCACATGAGACCGAGCACAGTGGGCAGCCAGGTCGAGATGGCGGGCACGAACGTGACGATCAGCAGGCCGACGCACAGGGCCCAGAAGAAGGGCCACAGCCGTCGGATGACGCCCTCGATCCGAACGCCGCCGACTCGTGCGGCGACGAAGAGGTTGTTGCCGATCGGTGGGGAGATGTTGCCCAGGCACATGTTGAAGACCATCATCGCGCCGAAGTGGATCGGGTCGACGCCGAGTGAGGTGACCACCGGCAGGAAGATCGGCGTGAAGATGAGGATCGCCGGTGTCGGGTCCATGACGGTTCCGTCGAGGAGCAGGATGACCATGATGATGAGTAGGACGACGAACACGTTGTCGGTGAACCCGAGCAAGCCGCTGGTGATCATCTGGGGCAGGCGGGCGAAGGCGAGCACCCAGCCGAGTATGCCGGAGACGCCGATCAGCAGCATGATGATGCCGGTGACCTTCGAGGCTTCGAGCACGATGCGCGGGAGCGCCGAGACCTTGAGCGAGCGCTGCGCGAAGCCGAGCACCAGCGAATACAGCACGGCGATGACGGCGGACTCGGTCGCGGTGAAGAAGCCCAGCAGGATGCCGCCGATGACGACGACGATCATGAGCAGCGCCGGGACGGCCTTGAGGAAGACGATCGCGGCCTGACCGAGCGTCGGCCGCTCGGCGTTGACGGCCCGCAGTTCGGGGTGCTTCTTGGCGTACAGTGCGACGACCGTGACGCAGACGAGAGCCCAGATGAGTCCGGGGCCGACGCCGGCCATGAACAGGGCTGCGATCGACGTGCTCGAGACGAGCGAGTAGATGATGAAGGTGTTGCTCGGCGGCAGCAGCATTCCGGCGGGTGATGCCGCGGCGTTGACCGCTGCGGAGAAGTAGGGGTCGTACTTCTCGCGTCGCATGCGAGGTGTGAGCACGGTGCCGACGGCTGCGGCCGAGGCGACGGACGCTCCGGAGACGGCACCGAACATGGTGTTCGCGACGACAGTGGTCTGTGCCAGGGAGGCCGGGAGACGTCCGGCGATGACGAGCGCGAGGTCGATGAGTCGCGCCGCTATGCCCCCGGTGTTCATCAAACCACCGGCGAGCACGAAGAAGGGTATCGCGAGCAGGGCGAACGAGTTGCTGCCGGCGAAGATGCGCTGAGCCGAAGTCATGGCGGCGCCGTTCCAATCGCCGAGGAGGATGCCCACGGCGAGCATGGAGGGCAGACCCATCGCGATGGCCACCGGCAATCCGATGGCGATTCCCACGGCGATGCCGCCGATGAGCACGATGCTGGCGATGATCGTCAGAGTGTCCATGTCAGACAGCTTCCGCGTTCTCGTCGATCTCGGCGATCGGGGCGACGGAGCCGGCGAGGATGCCGATGATGTGCGCCACGGAGTAGAAGAGGATGATGACTCCGGCGATGGGGAGCACGAGGTAGACCTGTCCGAGGGAGACGGGCAGCGTGGAGCTCGCCTGGTTCCAGGACCCGGAGGACAGCCGCGACCCACGCACTGATCGATACCACTGGAGGAATCATGATCATCGACAAGGCAGAGGTCATCGTCACCAGCCCTGACCGCAACTTCGTCACGCTCAAGCTGACGACCGCCGAGGGCCTCACCGGCCTCGGCGACGCGACGCTGAACGGCCGCGAACTGGCGGTCGTCGCCTACCTGCAGGAGCACGTCGTCCCGTTGCTGATCGGCGCGGATGCCGCGCGCATCGAGGACACCTGGCAGTTCCTGTACCGCTCGTCGTACCGGCGCCGCGGCCCGGTCACGATGGCCGCGATCGCCGCCGTCGACATGGCGCTGTGGGACATCAAGGCGAAGGCGGCCGGGATGCCGCTCTACCAGCTGCTCGGCGGAGCATCCCGCGAGGGGCTGCTCGCCTACGGCCACGCGTCCGGCAAGGAGCTGCCCGAGCTCTTCGACTCGATCCGCTCGCACCAGGAGCAGGGCTACCGCGCGATCCGCGTGCAGACCGGCGTCCCCGGACTCAAGGCCATCTACGGCATCGCGTCGCAGTCCGCGGACACCGGCGGCGGCGAAGCGCGCTACGATCACGAGCCGGCGCGCCGCGGGGCCAAGCCCGTGCAGGAGGACTGGGACACGCGTGCCTACCTCAACCACCTCCCGGGCGTCTTCGAGGCGGTGCGCAATGAGTTCGGCCCGGACATCCCGCTCCTGCACGACGGCCACCACCGCATGACGCCGCTGCAGGCCGCGAAGCTCGGCAAGTCGCTCGAGCCGTACGATCTGTTCTGGCTCGAGGACTGCACCCCTGCCGAGAATCAGGAGGCGCTGCGCCTGGTGCGTCAGCACACCACCACCCCGCTCGCGATCGGCGAGATCTTCAACACGGTGTGGGACTTCAAGGATCTCGTCCGCGATCAGCTCATCGACTACGTCCGCGGCGCGGTCACCCACATGGGCGGCATCACGGCGCTGAAGAAGACGATGGACTACGCGGCGATCTACCAGATCAAGTCCGGTTTCCACGGCCCGACCGACATCTCGCCGGTCGGCATGGCCGCGCAGATGCACCTGGGGCTTGCGATTCACAACTTCGGCATCCAGGAGTACATGCAGCACGGGGCGAAGAGCGACCAGGTCTTCCAGCAGTCCTTCACCTGGCGGAACGGACTCCTCCACCCGGGCGAGAAGCCGGGCATCGGCGTCGAGCTCGACGTCGATGAGGCGGGCAAGTACCCGTACGAGCAGGCGTACCTGCCCTACAACCGGCTCGCTGACGGAACGGTGCACGACTGGTGAGCGCCCACGTCCCGCAGATCTGCGTCATGGGGGTGTCGGCGGCGGGCAAGTCCACCGTCGGCATCGCCCTCGCCGAGACGCTGGCCGTGCCGTTCGTCGACGCCGACTCGCTGCATCTGGAATCGAACCGCACCAAGATGGCCGCGGGAACACCTCTTACGGATGACGACCGCTGGCCCTGGCTGGATGCCGTCGGCGCCGAGTACGCCCAGGCGGGGGCATCGGGGCTGGTGATGGCGTGCAGCGCGCTGAAACGCGTCTACCGTGACCGTATCCGCGCTGCTGCGCCCGGGGTCGTCTTCGTGCACCTCGGAGGCCCGCGCGAGCTGCTTCTCGAGCGCGCCACTGCCCGCACGGATCACTTCATGCCG
>NZ_CANROA010000021.1 GCF_947632095.1 uncultured Microbacterium sp.
CTGCTGAGGCTCTCGATGAGGCTCGCGAGATAGGCGTTGCCGGTCATCCGCACGATCTCGCGGTGGAAGCGGATGTCGTGCTCGACGAGATCATCGATCGACACGGCCGCGTCGAGGGCCTCGACCTCGTCCTGCAGCGCGGTGATCGCCTCATCGGAGCCGAGCGTCGCGGCCAGACCCGTCGCCTGGGACTCGAGCATGCGGCGCACCGCGAAGATCTCGAGCATCGAATCGTCGTCGTGCATGTCGACGACGAAGGAGATCGCCTCGAGGAGCAGGTGCGGCTCGAGGCTGGTCACATAGGTGCCGTCGCCGCGGCGCACATCGAGCACGCGGATGACCTCGAGCGCCTTGACGGCCTCGCGCATCGAGTTGCGGGAGAGTCCGAGGCGCTCGGAGAGCTCCTTCTCGGGAGGGAGGCGATCGCCGGGGGCGAGCTCGCCGGAGACGATCATCGCCTTGATCTTCTCGATCGCTTCATCGGTGACGGCCATGACCCCATTCTAGCCAGTGATCGGATGTTTCCGGCAGGATGGGGGTATGCGCATTCTCGACTCGCACCTGCACCTGTGGGACCCGTCGGTCCTCGCCTACGACTGGCTCGAAGGAGATCTGAACGCCCCGTTCGCTGCGGCGGAGCTGGCCGAGGATCGGATCGAGGACGTCCAGAGGGAAGCCGCCGTGTTCGTGCAGGCGGACCCGCGCACCTCGCAGGCCCTCGACGAGGTGCGCTGGGTCGATTCGATCGCCGAGGAGACCGGAGTCATCGGGATCGTCGCGGGTGCGCGTCTCCACAAGAAGCGCACGTTGAGAGATCACCTCGACGCGCTCGGCGAATACGAGCGCGTCGTCGGGATCCGCCATCTGCTGCAGGGGGAGCCGGATGGGTTCGCCCTCCGGCGCGCGTTCGTCGAGGGGGCCAGCGAGATCGCGGCGCGCGGGCTGACCTTCGACGCCTGCGTGCGCGCTCACCAGATCCCCGACGTCACGGCCTTGGCCGATGCGGTTCCGGATCTGCGCATCGTGCTCGATCATCTCGGAAAGCCCGCCATCGGCACATCCGAGGACCCGCTGCCGCCGAGCGTCGAGTGGGTGCGTGATCTGTGCGCGCTGGCCGAGCGCCCGCAGGTGATGCTGAAGCTCTCCGGACTCCCCGCCGAGTCTTCGGGACACATCGATGAGGACCAGATGGTGCCGTTCCTGGATGCCGCGCTCGAGGCCTTCGGCGCGGATCGGCTCATGTGGGGAAGCGACTGGCCCGTGTCATCCGTCGACTCCGAGGGTGATTCCCTCTACTTTCCCGGCAACCGCGATGACTGGTGCCACACCATCGCGGACTGGGCACGAGAGCGCGGGGCCGATGTCGACGGCATCATGTGGGGCAACGCGGCCCGCTTCTACAGACTGCCTGCCGAGTGATCGCTCCGGACGCGCGTCGGTCGAAATGACGAATGTCGGCCCGAATCGTGTGATTCGGGCCGACATTCGTCTTTCGCGCTGACATCTGTCGCGCGGAGCAGCCGGATGCTGCGGGGTCTACTCTGAGCGCAGGCGCAGCTGCGCCATGCCGCCGTCGACCTCGATCGCGGTGCCGGTGGTGGATCCGGCGGCCGGGCTCACGAGGTAGGCGACGGCCGCGGCGACCTCATCGGGGGAGACGAGGCGACCGTGCGGCTGGCGGGCCTCGAGAGCGGCCCTCTCGGCGGCCGGGTCATCGGCCTGGTCGAGCAGGCGCCCCACCCAGGGGGTGTCGGCGGTTCCGGGATTCACGGCGTTGACGCGGATTCCCTCGCGCAGGTGATCGGCGGCCATGGCGCGGGTCAGAGCCGATACGGCACCCTTGGATGCCGTGTACAGCGCGCGCTGGGGCAGGCCCGTCGTCGAGGCGATGGATGCCGTGTTGCAGACGGCCGCGGAGGGCGACTGGCGCAGCCACGGAAGCGCAGCGGCGGTGACCCGCGCGATGCCGGTGACGTTGATGGACAGCACGCGCGCCCACTCGGCGTCGTCATTGGCGGCGATGTCGCCGACCGCGCCGACGCCGGCGTTGTTCACGACGATGTCGATGCGGCCGAGCTCCTCGCCGACGGCCGCGACTGCGGCATCCACGCTGGCGCGGTCCGAGACGTCCGCGGTGAACGCGGCGAAGCGCTCATCGGCGCCCGAGGGGTCGCGGTCGAGGACGGCGATCCGCGCACCATCGGCATGCAGGCGGGTCGCGATGGACGCGCCGATGCCCGAGGCGCCGCCGGTGACGATCGCGACGAGGCCGGCGAGCGGGCCCGTGTGCTCGACGGCGCTCACTTCGCGGCCTCCCAAGCGACGAACTCGTGACGCTGGCGTCCGAGGCCGTCGATCTCGATCTCGACGATGTCGCCCGCCGCGAGGTAGGGGAACTTGCCGCCGAAGGCGACTCCCTGCGGGGTGCCGGTGAGGATGAGGTCGCCCGGCTCGAGCGTGACGTACTGCGAGAGGTGGTGCACGATCGTGCGCACGTCGAAGATCATGTCGCTGGTGTTGGAGTCCTGGCGCGGTTCGCCGTTGACGAAGCTGCGCAGGCCGAGGTCGTCGACGTCGACCTCGTCGGGCGTGACGAGCCAGGGGCCCGTCGGGTTGAAGCCCGCGGCGATCTTGCCCTTGGACCACTGCCCGCCGGAGACCTCCATCTGGAAGGCGCGCTCGGAGACGTCGTCGGCGACGACGTAGCCGGCGATGTGGGCGTCGGCCTCGTCGACCGAGTCGAGGTAGGCGGCGCGGGCGCCGATCACGATGCCGAGCTCGACCTCCCAGTCGGTCTTCTCGCTGCCGCGGGGGATCGTGACGGTGTCGTTAGGCCCGACGACGGTGTTCGGCGTCTTCAGGAACATGATCGGAACCGTGGGCGGCTCGGCGCCGGACTCGCGGGCGTGTGCGGCGTAGTTCTGGCCGATGCAGATGACGGCGCTGGGGCGTGCGATCGGTGCGCCGATGCGGAGGTCCGCGGCGCCCTCGAGCTCGGTCAGCGTGCCGGCGGCGAGGGCCTCCGAGACACGGGCGCGGAAGTCGCCCGAGAGGAAGTCGCCGTTGACATCGGATGTAATGGGGCGCAGGTCGAGGTGACGGTCACCGTCAACCAGGACGGGGATCTCGGATCCAGGGGCGCCAAGCCGCGCGAACTTCATGGTTCTCCTACCTCTTTGGGGAGCCGCACCGAGGCGGCACGTCTGATTGACAGTATAGACATCGGATGTTTACACTCCAAGGTATCCGCGCAGAAAAATCGTGCTGTGCCAGGAGAGGAACCCCGTGAGCCGCATCGTCGCACTCGACACCACCGACATCCGCTTCCCCACATCGCTGAGCCTCGACGGCTCCGACGCGATGAACCCCGACCCCGACTACTCCGCCGCATACGTGGTCATCCGCACCGATGCGGACGACGACATCGCCGGGCACTCCTTCGTCTTCACGATCGGCCGCGGCAACGACGTGCAGGTCGCGGCGATCGATGCGCTCGCCGGTCACCTCGTCGGCCGTGAGGTCGAGCCTCTGCTGGACGACATGGGCGGAACGTTCCGCGACATCATCGGCGACTCGCAGCTGCGCTGGCTCGGCCCCGAGAAGGGCGTCATGCATATGGCGATCGGCGCCGTCATCAACGCGCTGTGGGACATCAAGGCCAAGCGCGCCGGGCTCCCACTCTGGCAGCTGCTGGGACGCATGAAGCCGGAGGAGATCGTCGACCTCGTCGACTTCCGCTACCTGACCAATGCGCTCACCCGCGAGGAGGCGCTCGAGATCCTGCGCGCCGGCGTGGCGGGCCGCGAGCAGCGCGAGGCCGAGCTCCTCGCCACCGGATACCCGGCGTACACGACCAGCCCCGGCTGGCTCGGCTACTCCGACGAGAAGCTCGAGCGACTCGCCCGCGAGGCCATGGCCGACGGCTTCACCCAGATCAAGCTCAAGGTCGGTGCCGACCTCGACGACGACATCCGCCGCTTCCGCAAGGCGCGCGAAGTCGTCGGCCCCGACTTCCCCATCGCGATCGACGCCAACCAGCGCTGGGAGGTCGCCGAGGCCATCGAATGGGTGCAGGCGCTCGCCGAGTTCGACCCCGCCTGGATCGAGGAGCCCACGAGCCCCGACGACATCCTCGGTCACGCCGAGATCGCCCGCGGGGTCGCCCCGATCCGCGTCGCCACGGGCGAGCACGCCCAGAACCGCATGATCTTCAAGCAGCTGCTGCAGGCGAAGGCCATCGAGGTCATGCAGATCGACGCCGTGCGCGTGGCGGGCGTCAACGAGAACATCGCAAACCTTCTGCTGGCCGCGAAGTTCGGCGTCCCCGTCTGCCCGCACGCCGGCGGTGTCGGACTGTGCGAGGCCGTGCAGCACCTGTCGATGTTCGACTACGTCGCGGTCAGCACGAGCCGCGAGGGGCGCCTGATCGAGTTCGTCGACCACCTGCACGAGCACTTCGTCGTGCCGACCGATATCCAGGGCGGCTCCTACATGCCGCCGGTCGCGCCGGGTGCGAGCATGGAGATGAAGGCGGAGAGCATCGAGAAGTACGCCTGGACGGGTGAGCATGTCGCAGACTGAAACGACCATCCCGGCGCTGGGCTACGGCGCCGCGAACGTCGGAAACCTCTTCCGCGAGCTGACGGATGAGGAGGCCTGGGCCGTTCTCGACGCCGCATGGGACTCCGGCATCCGCTATTTCGACACGGCCCCGCACTACGGCCTCGGGCTCTCGGAGCGCCGCCTCGGCGCCTTCCTGCAGACCAAGCCGCGCGAGGAGTTCTTCGTGTCGACGAAGGCGGGTCGGCTCCTGCGGCCGAACCCCGATTTCGCCGGCGGCCTGGACACCGACAACGACTTCTTCGTCGCGGATGACCTGCGTCGTGAGTGGGACTTCTCGGATGCCGGGATCCGCTCCTCGATCGACGAATCCCGAGAGAGGCTCGGTCTCGACCGGATCGACCTCGTGTACCTGCACGATCCTGAACGCCATGACCTCGACCTCGCGATCGCCTCGGCGTTCCCGGCGCTCGAGCGACTGCGCCTCGACGGCGCGGTCGGTGCGATCGGCGTCGGGTCGATGGTCAGCGACGCGCTCACCCGCAGCGTGCGCGAGGCGGATCTCGACATCATCATGATCGCGGGCCGCTACACGCTGCTCGAACAGCCCGCCGCGGCCGAGGTGCTGCCGGCCTGCCGGGAGACGGGGACCGGTGTCGTCGCGGCATCCGTCTTCAACTCCGGGCTGCTCGCGAAAGCCGAACCGACGCGCGATAGCCGCTACGAGTACGGCGGGATCCCCGACCACATCTGGGAGCGGCTGCAGCGCATCGTCGCCGTATGCCGTGCGCACGATGTGCCGCTCCCGGCCGCCGCGATCCAGTTCCCGCTGCGAGACGAATCGACCCGCTCCGTCGTCGTCGGCAGCTCCCGGCCTGCGCAGGTGCGGGAGAACGCGGCGCTCGCGGCCCTCGATATCGTCCCGGAATTCTGGGCCGAACTCACCGACGAAGGATTGATCTGATGCTCGAGGGAATCAACCCGCTGCTCACGGGAGAGCTGCTGATGCACCTCGACCGGATGGGGCATTCGGATGCCGTGGTGATCACGGATGCGCACTTCCCCGCCTGGGCGTTGGGGGAGCGCGTCATCGATCTGCCGGGGACGACGACGCCCGAGGTGCTCGCAGCGATTCGCACGGTCATCCCGCTGGACGACGCACCGGGGCTCGACCTCATGGAATCCGCCGATGCGAGCGTGCTCGACGTGCAGCACGAGCTGATGGCCGCCGCCGGGACCACGGCCGGGACGACCCGTTTCGTCGAGCGCTTCGCCTATTACGACGTCGCGAAGCCCGCCTATCTCATGGTGCGCACGGGCGAGACCCGCAAGTACGGCAACGCGCTGCTGCGCAAGGGCGTCGTCGGGCACGCATCCGCCTGAGCGGGTGCCGCCGGTCTGTGCCGGCGGCACCCGGGATCAGTGCCGGTCGATCGTGCCGACGGCGTGCAGGGCGTCGCGGATGTAGCGGTTGGCGTGGGCGGCGAGGTCGTCCGAGTCCTGCCAGAGGTTGCGCCAGATGCCGAGGGTGTTGCTGAGCTCGGCGCTGACGACGGCGGAGGAGAACGACTCGAAGACGACCGGGCCGTCGTAGGCGACGTCGTGCAGGGCGCGGAAGAAGGTGGCGAAGTCGACCGTGCCGGTGCCGAGGTAACCGCGGTGGCTGTCGCCGATGTGCACGTAGCCGAGCTTGCCGGCGCGGGCGACGTCGTGCACGGGCCGGAAGAAGTCCGACTCCTCGATGTTCATGTGGTAGGTGTCCAGGTGCACGCTGACGTCGCCCTCGACGCCGTCGAGAAAGGCGAGGGCGCCGCGTCCGGTGTTGAACACGTTGGTCTCGTAGCGGTTGACGACTTCGAGCGATAGGCGGATGCCGCGGTCGGAGGCCTGCGCGGCGAGCCGGCTGATCGCGGCCTGACTGCCGGCGATGCCTGCCGGCGTGGTCGGCGCCATGTACTTGCCCATGGCGGAGTAGATGACGCCGCACAGCACATCGCCGCCCATGGCGGCGACGTGGTCGATGCAGCGCTCGAGCATCGAGACGCCGGCGGCGACGATGGCAGGGTCGTCGCTGGTGAGGTCGGTGTCAGCGGTGAGACCGAGGGATGCCGTGACGGCGAGGTCGTTGTCGCGCAGCATCCGTCCGGCGAGGGCGGAGTCGAAGCCCGCAGCATCCATGAGGGGGATCTCGATCAGGTCGAAACCGGCCTTCCGGGTGCCCTCGATCGATCGTCGCAGGCCCTCCTCGTCGAATGTTCCGGTGAAGACCAGTCCGTGCGCGCCGATGAGCATGCGGCTCCTTCTCTCTGCTTGTTACGACATCTTCGTGATGAACCTGTTATTACAGGTCTAGCATGTGAGGGATCGGTTTAGGTACATTCGGATACAACTTGCATCGCAGAAGATGCTGGTACAGAATTGATCCGATGTTTGATGGTGGTCCACACCCGACTCCGGCATCTTGTCAGATAACACGACCTTCAAGGGAGCAGGTGAGCACATGAGCGATCCCATCCTCCGGGTGGAAGGCATCAGTAAGGGCTTTCCCGGAGTGCAGGCGCTGAAGGATGTGCACCTCGAAGTGCGCGCCGGTGAGGTGCTTGTGCTGGTGGGTGAGAACGGTGCCGGCAAATCGACGCTGATGAAGATCCTCTCCGGGATCTACACGCGCGACGAGGGCACGATCACGTTCGAGGGCCAGCCGATCGAGCTGACCGGGCCGCTGCAGGCGCAGCAGCTGGGCATCACGATCATCCACCAGGAACTCAACATGATGCCCGACCTGACGGTCGCGCAGAACATCTTCATCGGCCGCGAGCCGATGATGGGGCCGCTCGTCTCGGAGCGCCGCCTCAACCGCCAGACCGCCGAACTTCTCCAGCGGCTGAACATCGCCCTCGACCCGCGCAAGCCGGTCGGCGAGCTCACCGTCGCCGAGCAGCAGATGGTCGAGATCGCCAAGGCGCTGTCCTTCAACGCGAAGGTCCTCATCATGGATGAGCCGACCTCCGCGCTGACCGACAGCGAGGTCGAGACGCTCTTCGTGCTCATCGAGCAGCTGCGCGCCGCCGGCACGGGAATCGTCTACATCTCGCACCGCATGGACGAGCTCCGACGCCTCGCCGACCGTGTTTCGGTGCTCCGCGACGGCCAATACATCGGATCACTCGAGAAGAGCGAGATCAGCATCCCGAAGATCATCGAGATGATGGTGGGCCGCGTCATCGAGGAGAACATCCGTCCCGAGAGCCGCGCTTTCGACGATGCACCGGTCGTTCTCGATGTCGCGGGCCTGTCGACCAAGAGTCTGCTGAAGGACGTCTCCTTCGAGCTGCACCGTGGCGAGATCCTCGGATTCGCCGGCCTCATGGGCGCCGGTCGCACCGAGACGGCGCGTGCACTGATCGGCGCCGACCCGCGCAGTGCCGGCACGATCCGCATCAACGGACGAGACGCGAAGATCCGTCAGCCCGAGGACGCCGTCAAACGCGGCGTCGGCTACCTCTCCGAGGACCGCAAGCAGCTGGGCCTGATGCTCGAGCAGGACGTCACCTTCAACACGGTTCTCGCCTCGCTCGGCAACTACGCCAACGCCCTCGGATGGATGGGTGACAGCAAGGCCAAGAACCAGACCAAGGGCTACGTGCAGCAGTTGCGCGTGAAGACCCCGTCGGTCAACCAGATCGTGAAGCTGCTCTCGGGCGGCAACCAGCAGAAGGTCGTCATCGCCCGTTGGCTGATGCGCGACTGCGACATCCTCATCTTCGACGAGCCCACCCGCGGCATCGACATCGGAGCCAAGGAGGAGATCTACCGGCTCATGCAGCAGCTCGCGGACGCCGGAAAGTCCATCATCGTCATCTCGTCGGAGCTCCCCGAGATCCTCCGCGTCGCGAACCGCATCGCCGTGTTCGCGAACGGTCAGATCACCGGGACCCTCCGCAACGAGGAAGCAAGCCAGGAGAAGATCATGCAACTCGCAGCACACGGGGAGGAAGACTGATGAGCACCCCGCAGCAGTCCGGAAACACCACCACGGTGATCCAGCAGGCCGTCAACGAGAACACCGATAAGCGCGACGTCGTCGGTTTCCTCAAGCGCCAGCTCCAGCAGTCGCTCGCCTTCGGCACCCTCGTGGTGCTGGTGATCATCTTCTCGATCGCGAGTCCGAACTTCTTCACCGCCAGCAACATCGCGTCCGTGCTGCTGTCAACCGCGGTGATCGGCATCCTCGCCCTCGGCACGACCTTCGTGATCATCACCGGAGGCATCGACCTGTCGCTGGGAACCGGTATGGCGCTGTGCGCCGTCATGACGGGTGTCTTCATCACGAACATGGGACTGCCGATCTGGCTCGGCGTTCTCGGCGGCATCGCCACGGGCGTCCTGATGGGCCTCATCAACGGCGTGAACGTCACGTTCCTGAACCTGCCGCCGTTCATCGCGACGCTGGCGATGATGATGATCGCCGGCGGCCTCGCCCTGGTCATCTCGGGCGTCGCCCCCATCTACTTCTCGAGCTCCGCCCCGGACTTCAAGAAGATCGCCCTGGGCGCGCTGATCCCCGGCGTCCCCAACGCCGTCCTCATCACCGCCGTTCTCGCGATCATCGCGTTCCTCGTGCTATCGAAGACGCTGCTGGGCCGTTACACCTTCGCGATCGGCTCGAACGAGGAGGCCACGCGCCTGTCGGGTGTGAACACGAAGCGCTGGACCATCTTCATCTACATGTTCGCGGGCGCCTTCACCGGCATCGCGGGCGTCATCATCGCCTCGCGCCTGGACTCGGCGCAGCCGCAGATCGGCACCGGCTACGAGCTACAGGCGATCGCAGCGGTTATCATCGGCGGCACTTCGCTCCTGGGCGGGCGCGGCTCGATCCTCGGTACCGTCGTCGGCGCTCTGATCATGAGCGTGCTCGTCAACGGCCTGCGCATCCTGTCGATCCAGACCGAGTGGCAGAACATCGTGGTGGGCGTCGTCGTTCTCCTCGCCGTGTTCTTCGACTCGCTGCGCAACCGCCAGCGGACCTGACCATCTATGCCTTCCACCGTGCCGGCTTCAGCCGGTACCAATCACAGAACAATGGAGTTTTCATGAAATTCGGTAAGAAGACCGCATTCGCGGCACTCGTCGCAGCCTCCGCACTCGTCATGACGGGCTGCGCCGGGGGCGGAGATGTCATTGAAGAGGGCGGCTCGGGCGGCGACAGCGACGAGATGTACATCGCCCTCGTCTCCAAGGGCTTCCAGCACCAGTTCTGGCAGGCCGTGAAGAAGGGCGCCGAGGACCGCGCCGCCGAGCTCGGCGTTCGCATCACGTTCGAGGGCCCGGCTGCCGAGACCGAGATCGCTCAGCAGCTCGAGATGCTGACCTCGGCGATCGACAAGAACCCGGATGCCATCGCCTACGCGGCACTCGACCCCGAGGCGTGCGTCGCACCGCTCGAGCAAGCCGCGGCCAAGGACATCCCCGTGGTGTACTTCGACGCCACCTGCAACGGCGACGTGGGCCTGAGCCTGTCGGCCACCGACAGCAAGGTCGCGGGTGCCCTCGCCGCCGAGAACATGGCGGAGCTCATCGGAGGAAAGGGCGAGGTCGCAATCGTCGGCCACTCGCAGATCAACTCCACCGGTGTCGAGCGCCGTGATGGATTCGTCGAGAAGATCGAGTCGGACTACCCCGACATCGAGATCGTCGACATCCAGTACGGAGACGGCGACCACCTGAAGTCCGCTGACATCGCCAAGGCCATGATTGCCGCCCACCCGAACCTCAAGGGCATCTACGGCACGAACGAGGGCTCGGCCATCGGCGTCGTGAACGCCGCGAATGAGCTCGGCCTGGCGAAGGGCAAGATCCAGATCATCGGCTTCGACTCCGGCGCCGCGCAGATCAACGCGATCAAGGACGGAACGATGGCCGGCGCCATCACGCAGGACCCGATCGGCATCGGTGCACAGGTCGTGCAGGCCGCCTACGACGCCGCCATGGGCGAGACGGTCGAGGAGTTCTACGACACCGGCTCGTACTGGTACGACGCCAACAACATCGAAGACGAGAAGATCGCGGCCGTCATCTACGAGTGACCCGCGGCTTCGACGAGCGCGGCCCCTCACCTTCGGGTGAAGGGCCGCGCTCGTCTTTCGGATGCTGCGGATTCAGCCGAGATCGAGCAGGCGCACGGGGTTCTGGGTCAGCATCTGCGTGACGGCATCCGCGCCGATGAGTGCGCGCAGTCGCGGCAGATACCGGTCGCCGAGGTAACCGAGGCCCGGCATGCCCCCATAGGAGATGTAGCGGCTGCGCCGTGCCACATCGCCGCCGAGGAGGATGCGCTCTCCGGCGCCCTGCTCGACCACCGCCGCCGTCAGCGTCAGCAACTCGGCATCCGAGCGGCTTCGGGGGCGTGCGAACCCGTCGTAGCCGAGGTAGGCGCCGCGCTCGGCCAGCGACGCGTGCAGGCCCGCATCGGGGTCGCGGTCGGCATGCGCGAGGACGACTCTGTCGGATGCCACGCCCTCGGACTCGAGAACGTCGAGCACCTCGTGTGCCGCCGTGCAGAACTCCAGATGAATCATGACCGGGGCGTTCGTGGCGCGGTGCGCCGTGCCGATCGCCGTCAGGGTCGTGCGCTCGAAGTCGCTGATGCGCCAGTAGTCGACGCCTCCCTTGAGGAGGCCTGCGCGGATGTGCTCGCCGGAACCGGTGCGGGCGAGCACGACATCGGGACTCTCGAAGGTCTCGGCATCGTCCGCGGGCATGCCGCGGGTGAGATCGCGCAGGAACAGTTCGGCGAGCTGCTCATGAGTCCACACCTGCAGGGGGTGCTCGTCGCCGTAGTGCGCCTCTCGGTGCAGCCCCGTCGTCGCGATGATCCGCAGGCCGGTTCCGGTGCTGATGCGGGAGAGGGCCTCGGGGTTTCGTCCGAGCCCGAAGGGCGTGGCATCCACCATCGCGGTGAAGCCGCTCGCCGTGAGGAGTGACGCCTCGGCGCCCGAGGCCGCCTCATCGTCGAGTTCATCGCCGGGAAGGAGCGGGGAGACCTGGAAGAGGTGCTCGTGATAGTTCGTCGTGCCCAGACTCGCGGGCTCGACGTCTCCGAGGACAGTGCGGATCATCGGACCGACTCCGCCGCCTCCGCGAGTCGGTCGACGATCTCATCGGTCAAATCGATCTCGAAGACATCGGCGACGACCTGCGACCACCCGTGGATGAAGTACCGCCAGCCGTCGACGATGCGCAGCTCCTGCGCCTTCTCCTGCGCCCGGGCCTGGTGCAGGAACTCGAGGGAGCCGCGGTAGTTGAACTCCCACACGTACGACCCGGCGGGGAACACCGCATCATCGGGCAGGGGAGAGCCGGGACGGTCCTTGCCGAGACCGGTCGCATTCACGATCAGCGAACCGCGCGCCGTCGAGGCGAGCAGCTCTGCCGCCTCCTCCGGCGTATCGGTGCGCAGATAATTGATCAGGCCCTCGCGGGTGCCGTGCTGACGGTGCACCTCGCGCAGATGCTCGAGCTTCGCATCATCGCGCGCCGTCACCGTGATGCGGCGCGGGGCATCGGCGCGCTCGGCGAGCGCCCAGCTCAGCGCCGTGCCCGAACCGCCCGCACCGAAGATCACGACCTCGGACTGCGTCGTCGTGAAGTAGTCGATCGGCAGGAAGTCGCGCAGCGCCAGGTCGACCGTGATGGGATCCTTCGCGCGCCCCGACAGCCGGTCGCCGCGCTTGGCGATGCTCGAGATCTCGGAGCAGGAGACGGCGAACGGGTCGAGCTCGTCGAAGAGATCGGATGCCGCGGCGTGCACGTTCATCTTGTGCGTCGTCACGAGCGCGCCGCGGTGGTGGGGATCGTCGCGGATCTGCTCGACGAGCGCCCGGTACTGCGCGGGGGAGGCGTCCATCGGCAGGTCGTGGCCGATCAGCGTGCGCGTGGGCAGCTCGAGGATGTCGGCCCACAAGGGGAAGACCTTCATGATCGAGGAGGACCCGGTGGTCACTCCGACGAAGCCCATGTAATCGGCATCGGGGGCGGTGGTCATGGCGGGCCTTTCAACGAGTGACGAGGTGGCGAGGGGCGCGGCCGTCGAGCACTGCGAGTACATCATCGAGCGACATGGCGCCCATGTTATCGACGGCCTGGGACGTCTGCGCGCCCAGGTGCGGGGTGACGATGACCCGGCCGGCGAGGGCGGGGTCGAGGAGGGGGCTCGCTGATGCGGCGGTGTCGCCGTCGAGTGTGTCGGCGGCGTAGGCGGCGAGACGGCCCTCGACGAGGGCGCGGGCGACGGCCGGCTCATCGATCAGGTCGGGGCGGGCGGTGTTGACGATGATGGTGCCGGGGTGGATGCCGTCGAGCCGGGCGGCGTCGATCAGGCGCTGTCCGCCGGGTGCGTGCAGCGTGATGAGATCGGCGGTTCGGAACAGGTCGTCGAGGTCGACGGGCTCAGCACCGCGCTCCCGGATTCCGTCGGCGGGGAAGTAGGGGTCGGCGGCGAGGATGCGCGGCCCGAACCCGCTCAGCCGCTTCGCGACGCCCTGTCCGATGCGCCCGAAGCCGACGATGCCGACCGTGGCTGCGCCCAACTCGCGGCCGCGGCGCACGCTCCAATCGCCCGCACGCACCCGGCGGTCGCCATCGGGGATCGTGCGCAGAGCCGCGAGCATGAGCCCGACGGCGTGATCGGCGACGGCATCCGCATTGGCGCCGGGGGTGTTCGTGACGGGGATGCCGCGGGCCGCGGCCGCCTCGAGGTCGACGGCCTCGGTGCCCACGCCGTACCGGGCGACGATGCGCAGGCCCGGAGCGGCGTCGAGGTGGTCGGAGGTGACCGGCCCGGTGCCGGCGATCCACGCATCCGCCCCCGCGAGCAGTGGGCCGAGCTCGGCGAGATCGTGGTGGGCCGGACCGCGCACGACCTTGTGGCCGGCGTCGGCGGCACGGGCGATGAGATCGACGTCGCCGTCGGAGAATGACCGGCTCGTGGCGAGGATCGTGGCCATCAGCGCGCGTCCTTCGGTGCCGCGGCGAACCACGGGGCGAGCGCCTCATACGCGGCGGTGAATCGGGTATGGCGTGCGGCGTAGACGCTGTGGCGGCCGGCATCCGGCGTGAACTCGGCGGTCACCTCGCTCAGCGCGCGGGCCGCCGAGAAGTCGGCGAGCCCGAGACCGACAGCACCCGTGACCGCTGCACCGAGGCTGTTGGCCTCCTCGACGATCGTGCGACGGCGCACCGGCACACCCCAGACATCCGCGAGGATCTGCAGCAGCGCATCGCTCTGCGCGCCGCCGCCGACGGCATCGATCCGGTCGATCGTCGCGCCGGACTCCCGGAAGGCCCGGATGCTGGAGAGGAGGTTGTACCCGATGCTCTCCAGGACGGCGCGCACGAGGTGCTGCCGCGTGTGATGGCGGCCGATGCCGATGAAGGCGCCACGGGCATCGGGGTCCCAGAGGGGCGAGCGCTCACCGAGGAGATAGGGGAGGAAGTAGAGGTCCTCGACGTCGAGATCGCCACCGGCCTCGCCGGTCAGACGCGCGGTCTCGGGGTGCGCGGGATCGGGGGAGAGCGCCTCGGCGATCCACTGGATGGACGCGCCGCCCGCCTGCATCGTCGCGGTCGGCACGAACGAGCCGGGAACGACGTTGTCGAAGGTGAAGGTGCGCAGGCCCGGATCGATCAGCGGCGCATCGGCGGCGAACGAGATCCACGACGAGGTGCCCAGGCACACGTAAGCGCCGTCCTCGGGGGCGACGATGCCGCTGCCGACGGCCGCCATCGGTCCATCGCCGCCGCCCATCACCACGCGCACGCCCGTGTGCAGACCGAGAGCGGATGCGGCATCCGCCGTCAATGCCCCGGCGATGTCCGTCGCCTCGAGGATCTCGGGGAACAGCGACCGGTCGAGGCGCGCCGCGGCGAGCACCTCGTCGGACCAGTCGCCCGCGCGCTGGTCGTAGGCGTTGGTGCCGGAGGCGTCGGAGCGATCGGTCGCCAGGCGCCCGGTGAGCCCGAGCACGATGTAGTCCTTCGCGACGCAGACACGTCGCACCCGGGACCACACGTCGGGCTCGTTGTCACGCACCCACATGACCTTCTCGACCGAGTACGTCGGGTTGAGGCGGTGGCCGAGCAGCCGGTAGGCGTGGTCGGCGCCGAGCGCCTTCTCGAGCTCGCGCTGCTGAGTGCCGGAGCGGGTGTCTGCCCAGATGATCGCGGGACGCACGGGGGAGCCCGTGCCGTCGAGCAGCACGGCCCCCATCATCTGACCGCTGACGACGAGCCCGTGCACCTCGGCGGGATCGACGGATGTGCGGGCGAGGAGTTCGCGGGTCGCGGAGACGACGGCATCCCACCAGTCCTGAGGGTCCTGCTCGGCGATGCCCCCGGCGGCGAAATGAGCCGGGTACCCGACCGTGGTCGCGGTGATCAGGCGGCCGTCGTCGTGGTGCAGCGAGGCCTTGTTGCCGGTGGTGCCGAGGTCGTGGGCGATGATCACAGTTCGTGCCTGCTTCGTTGGTTGCGGTTCCGGATCGTGCTGTTTTGGAGTATACCTGTAATTACAAGTCTTGTAGTTACAAGTTGAGGAGATCAGCGTGAGCACCTATCCCGTCGTCGACATCCCCACTCTTCTGCAGATCTCGCCCCAGGGCGGCATCGACGGGCGGTCACGCCGGTATGAGAAGTACATCGGCGACATGGAGGGCGTCTACCGCGACAACGCGGCATGGGAGAGCGCCGTCGGTGAGCATGGTGCCGACCACCTCGTCTACTGGGTCGACGACCACCGCTACCAGGAGGGCTCCGGGGCGCTGATCACCGGAACCAGCACGCTCCTCCCCGGCCGCTATGGCGACGAGTTCGCCATGACACGCGGGCACCTGCACGCCATCGCCGACCGCGCCGAGCTGTACTACTGCCTCAGCGGTCGCGGCGTCATGCTGCTCGAGACCCTCGACGGACAGAGCAGTGCGATCGAGCTCACCCCCGGCCAGGCCGTCAATGTTCCCGGCCACTGGCTGCACCGCAGCGTCAACGTCGGCGACGAGCCCTTCACCACACTGTTCTGCTACGCCGCCGACGCCGGTCAGGACTACGCCGTGATCGCCGATGCCGGCGGGATGAAGAACCTCGTCGTCGCCGACGGTGAGGGGTGGATGCTGCGCCCGAACCCGGACCACACCGGGTACCGGGCGTTCGACGCGGACTGAGTCAAGCGCTTCTGTATACGTTATTGCGGCCGGGATGCGGGCTCCGTTCCCCATTGGGGGATTTGTGTATACACTGACGGGGTGAGCATCGCAGTCGAGCGAACCCGGGCAAGTGATCGCGCCTACGCGACCCTGCTCGATGAGATCCAGTCCGGAGTGCTCGCCCCGGGCACCGTGCTCGCCGAGGTCGAACAGGCCGCACGTCTCGGCGTCAGCCGCACGCCCCTGCGCGAAGCCCTCCAGCAGCTCAGCGCCGACGGACTCGTCGAGCAGCAGTCGCCCCGCGTCACCGTCGTCACCGACATCGACGCCGACGACATCCGCGCGCTCTTCGAGATTCGTCGCGCCCTCGAGGAGACCGCCGCACGCCTCGCCGCCGTGCGCGGAGACGCCGCACTGTTCACCGGGCTCGCCGACGAATTCGCCCGGGCCGGAGCATCCCTCGACGCCGCCGACGGCCGCGAAGACTACGAGACGCTCATCGCCCGCTTCGACCGCGCGGTCGACGACGCCGTCGCCAACGACTACATCTCCTCGGCGCTGCGCACCGTGCGCACCCACCTCGTCCGCGTGCGCCGACTCTCCCGCGACAACCCCGTGCGCCTGGCCGAATCCGTCGCCGAGCACGGGCTCATCGCCCGAGCCATCGCCGACCGCGACGGCGACCTCGCCGCGCACGCCACGCACGTGCACCTGCGCAAAGCGCTCACCAGCATCCTCGAATCCCTCCCCGCCGACAGCTAAGGATCGTCATGACCGTCAACCACCACGTCCGCGTCTACAAGAGCGAAGAGAACCTGCCCCGCGAGGAGCAGCTGGCCTGGAAGATCGCCGAGGTCGCCACCGACGCCGTCGAGGTCGAGCCCGCCGTCGTCGACATGATCATCAACCGCATCATCGACAACGCATCGGTGGCCGCGGCATCCCTCACCCGCGCGCCGATCATCGCAGCCCGCGACCAGGCCTTCAGCCACGGAGTCTCCACCGGCGGCGCCGGCGCGACCATCTTCGGCGCAGCCCTCGACCACCGCACCAGCCCCGAATGGGCGGCGTGGGCGAACGGCGTCGCCGTGCGCGAGCTCGACTACCACGACACCTTCCTCGCCGCCGACTACTCGCACCCCGGCGACAACATCCCGCCGATCCTCGCCGTCGCCCAGCACGTCGGCAGCGATGGGCGCGCCCTCGTGCGCGGCCTCGCCACCGGGTACGAGATCCAGGTAGACCTCGTGAAGGCCATCTGCCTGCACAAGCACAAGATCGACCACGTCGCCCACCTCGGCCCCTCGGCCGCCGCCGGCATCGGCACCCTCCTCGGCCTCGACGCCGAGACCATCTACCAGGCCGTGTCGCAGGCACTGCACACCACGACCGCCACCCGTCAGAGCCGTAAGGGCGAGATCTCCACCTGGAAGGCGCACGCCCCCGCCTTCGCGGGAAAGATGGCCGTCGAAGCCGTCGACCGCGCCATGCGCGGACAGACCTCGCCCTCGCCGATCTACGAAGGCGAGGACGGCGTGATCGCCTGGATGCTCGACGGCCCCGATGCCGCCTACGACGTCCCGCTTCCCGCCGCCGGCGAGGCCAAGCGCGCCATCCTCGACAGCTACACCAAGGAGCACTCGGCCGAGTACCAGGCGCAGGCCTGGATCGACCTCGCCCGCAAGCTCCACAACGACGGCGTCGACACCGCGGCCATCGAATCCGTCGTGCTGCACACCAGCCACCACACCCACTACGTGATCGGCTCCGGCGCGAACGACCCGCAGAAGTACGACCCCACGGCCTCGCGCGAAACGCTCGACCACTCGATCCCGTACATCTTCGCGGTCGCCCTGCAGGACGGCGCGTGGCACCACGTCGACTCCTACACCCCGGAGCGCGCGGGCCGCGCCGACACCGTCGAACTGTGGAACAGGGTCACCACCCGCGAGGACGCCGAGTGGACGCGCCGCTACCACTCGAACGACATCTCCGAGAAGGCCTTCGGCGGACGCGTGGAGATCACCTTCACCGACGGGTCGACCCTCGTCGACGAGATCGCCGTCGCCGACGCCCACCCGCTCGGCGCCCGGCCCTTCGCCCGCGAGAACTACATCAACAAGTTCCGTCTGCTGGCCGAGCCCGTGCTCGAGGCCGCGGAGATCGAGCGCTTCCTCGAGCTCGTGCAGCGTCTGCCCGAGCTGACCGCCGCGGAGGTCGCCGAGCTGTCGATCATCGCGAAGCCGGGTGTCGTGGCGGCCGAGCCCACCACGACGGGGCTGTTCTGATGCTGTATTCGAACACGACCCCCGCCGAGAAGCGGCGCCTGTTCCGCGAATGCCTGGCGATGGGGGAGCTGCTGCGCTTCCCCGGCGCGTTCAACCCGCTGTCGGCCCGTCTCATCCAGGAGAAGGGGTTCGAGGGCGTATACATCTCCGGCGCCGTGCTCTCCGCCGATCTCGGGCTGCCCGACATCGGGCTCACGACCCTCACCGAGGTCGCAGGCCGCGGCAAGCAGATCGCGCGCATGACCGACCTGCCCGCGATCATCGATGCCGACACGGGCTTCGGCGAGCCGATGAACGTCGCGCGCACGATCCAGGAACTCGAGGACGCGGGGCTCGCCGGCGCCCACATCGAGGACCAGATCAACCCCAAGCGCTGCGGGCACCTCGACGGCAAGGCCGTGGTGGATGAGCAGACCGCGCTCAAGCGCATCCGTGCCGCGGTCGATGCGCGCCGCGATGAGAACTTCCTCATCATGGCGCGCACCGACATCGCCGCGGTCGACGGGCTCGAGGCGGCGAAGGATCGCGCGAAGGCGCTGGTGGATGCAGGGGCCGATGCGATCTTCCCCGAGGCGATGCGCTCGCTCGAGGAGTTCGCCGCGATGCGGGATGCCGTCGACGTGCCGATCCTGGCGAACATGACGGAGTTCGGGAAGTCCGATCTGTTCAGCGTCGACCAGCTGCGCGATGTCGGTGTGAACATCGTCATCTGGCCGGTGTCGATGCTGCGCATCGCGATGGGGGCGACGGGCCGTGCTCTCGATACCCTCGTCGACGAGGGGCATCTGACCTCGAAGCTCGGCGAGATGCAGCACCGCGCCGATCTCTACGATCTGATCGACTACGAGTCGTACAACCATTTCGACTCGGGCGTCTTCAACTTCACCATCACGAAGGAGTGAGCATGAGCGACATCAAGAAGGGCCTCGCCGGCGTCGTCGCCGATGAGACGGCGATCAGCAAGGTCAATCCCGAGACGAACAGTCTCCTGTACCGGGGCTATCCGGTGCAGGAGCTCGCGGCGACGCAGTCCTTCGAGGCTGTGGCCTATCTCCTGTGGAACGGTGAGCTGCCCACGGAAACGGAGCTCGCGGCGTTCCGCGCGACGGAGCGCGCTCATCGCGCGCTGACTCCGGCGCTGAAGGAAGCCATCGACGCTCTGCCCCTGGACGCTCACCCGATGGACGAGGTGCGCACCGCGGTCAGCGTGATCGGTGCGATCGAGACGGCCGGTTCGGGCAATGTTCTGGATGCTGTCGGCACTCCCGAGCAGAACCTCGAGCGCAGCCTGAAGCTGTTCGCGGCGCTTCCGGCGATCGTGTCGTACGGGCAGCGCCGTCGCCGCGGGCTGGAAGCCGTCGAATCGCGCGACGACCTCGACTACGCGGCGAACTTCCTCTGGCTGACGTTCGGCGAGGAGGCCGCTCCGGTCGTCGTCGATGCGTTCAACCGCTCGATGATCCTCTATGCGGAGCACTCGTTCAACGCCTCCACGTTCACCGCGCGTGTGATCACCTCGACGCTCAGCGATCTGTACTCGGCGGTCGTCGGTGCGATCGGTGCGCTGAAGGGGCCGCTGCACGGCGGGGCGAACGAGGCCGTCATGCACATCTTCGATGAGATCGGGTCGGCGGATCAGGTGGTGGGGTGGCTGGATGCCGCGCTCGCCGAGAAGCGGAAGATCATGGGCTTCGGGCACCGCGTGTACAAGCGCGGCGACTCGCGCGTTCCGACGATGAAGGCGGCTCTGGACACCCTGGTCGCGCACTACGATCGGCCGGATGTCGCGGAGCTCTACGACACCCTCGAGAGCGAGTTCGTCTCCCGCAAGGGCATCTATCCGAACCTCGACTACCCGTCGGGACCGGCGTACAACCTCATCGGGTACGACACGCTCACCTTCACGCCGCTGTTCATCGCGGCGCGCATCACGGGGTGGACGGCGCACATCCTCGAGCAGCAGGCGTCGAATGCGCTGATTCGCCCGTTGTCGGCGTACAGCGGGGTCGACGAACGTCACATCGACGGTTATGTGGCGGATGCTGCGACCGTCGAGGCGCTGGAGCGCGAAGAAGAAGCAGCGGGCTGAAGCATCCCCCCCCCGAGGCGGCGGAGGCCGCCTCGGGGGGAGGGAAAGCCGCTGATTCGCCTCGATCTGATCACGTTCCGTCGGGCAGGGGCGATCAGCTCGTTCTATGCGGGACCTTTGGATCTACGATGGGATCCGTGACGAACGAGACACCGGAGAATCCCCAGAACATCCCGCCGATTCCCGCGGCCGATTCCGACGCCGCAGCGGCAGGCGCCCACGACATCGGGGGGCTGCTGTCATCCGAGACGCCCGCCGATCAGACGGCTGCTGCTGAAGCGCCCGTCCCGGAGAACGTCGCTGACGCAGCGCCCACTGCACCTGAGGCTCCGGCTGAGAGCATTCCGGCGCCGGCGGAAACCGCAGTCGAGAGCCCGGAGCCGGTTGCAGCATCCGAGCCCGTCGTCGCGCCCGAGCCCATCGCTGAGCCGGAGCCTGTCGTCGCGCCCGAACCGGCCGCCGCGCCGCCGCTCGTCGCGCCCGGAGCGCCCATGCCCCCGGCCTCGAGCGAGACGCCCGCTCAGCCGGGCGTCGCTCCTGCGTACCCCGGTGCTGCCCCGGCCTATGACCCGAACGCGACCGCCGCGTACCCCGGTGCCGCACCCGCCTACGACCCGAACGCCGCCGCGTATGCCGGTGCCGCGCCGGCGTACGACCCGAGCACGGGCGTCCCTGTTCCGGGCGGATACCCCGTCGCCGGCTACCCGGCCCAGCCGCCGGCGGCGAAGAAGCCGATGTCGAAGGGCCTGCTCTTCGGCCTGATCGGCGGCGGTGCGGCTCTCGTTCTGCTGATCGCCGCGGCGATCATCGTGCCCGTTCTGCTGCGCGGCCCCGCCCAGACGGCATCCGGCATCGTCGAGGAGTACCTCACCGCGCTCGCCGCCGGCGACGCGGAGGCCGCTCTCGAATTCATCGATGTGTACGGCGATGACAGCCTGCTCACGGATGAGATGCTCGCGGCGTCCCTCGCGATCGCACCCATCACGGACATCGTGGTCGAGGAGACCGAGAGCTCCCGCGATGTTTACGAATCCGAGGTCTCGGCGAGATTCATGGTCGGCGATGAGACGATCGAGCGCGACTTCACCGTCTGGAACTACGGCGATGGCGATTGGCGCATCAGCGATGGCCTCGTGAGCGCATCGCTGTCGGCGTTCGAAGGTCTGGGGCTGACGATCAACGGCGTCGAACCGCAGGAGGAATACACGGAGCTGTTCCCCGGCACCTACCAGCTCGCGCTCGCCTACGAGGAGTTCGTGATCGACGCCGAGAGCGACACGTTCACGCTGGCGGATGAGGAGCACTCGGAGGTCTTCTACGACCTGTACCCGAAGCTCTCCGACGAGGGCGCGGCGACGTTCCGCTCGCTCGTGCGCGCATCGCTGGAGGAGTGCATCGCGCTGAAGACTCTGGCGACGCCGTGCGGCATGGATCTCACGGGCATCGACATCCAGGGCTACGAACCGGTCGACGGCAGCGTGACCCGCACGATCACCGCCGAGGGGCAGAAGGATCTCGACAGCCTGAAGCCGCAGACGAGCTACTCCTACCCGACGATGGTCTCGACCTATGATTCCGTCGACATCGACACGACGCTCGAGGGCGAGAAGGACGGCGAGACTGCGCAGTTCGAGGTCTGGTTCGGCGGGCGCATGGGATCGCCCTCGGTCGACTTCTCCGAGGAGACGCCCGTCGTCACCTGGGAGTGACCGATGCGAACGAAGCGGCCGGGGGCGTGTGCCCCCGGCCGCTTCGTCATGTTCTGCACGGGTCGCCGTCGCAGGATTCGTGTGCACAGGACGCGCGAGAGCGCTGATCCGCGAGCATCGGATGCTTCAGGATCGAGCGCATGACCGAAGCACAGAACTCCCTGCGAGACCGCGTCCTGCACTCCGACGATGATCTGCGCGACATGCTCGATCTCCTTCTGCAGAAGGCGGCCCGCCGCCAGGTGTGGGTGCTCTTCCTCGATGAGCGCGGATGCCTCGGCGACCCGCTCCTGCCGATCGCGGACTATCCCGGGGATCCGCACGGCGCCGTCGACGATGAGCATTCGGGAGCGGTGACCCAGGCCCACCTGTTGATGCACCGGATCGGCATGATGCGCGAGATCAGCGGCAACGCGCACGTGGTGCTCGCCTGGGAGCGCCGAGGCGGTGACGCTGCGAAGGCCGCCGACGCAGCTTGGGCGCGGGCGATGGCCGATGCGGCGGCCCTGCTGGATGTTCCTCTGCGCGCGCAGTTCATCGTCCATTCGCGCGGGGTGCGTCCGCTGCACGCCGATGACTACGTCTGAGAGCGGGGCGATCCGACCTCGCGGTCGGGGACCTTCTCCAGGAGGAAGAAGTACAGCGAGCCGTCAGGCGCGGCGGCGTCGCGGCCGGTCATGACACCGAGCACGGCGTCGGGCCCGATGCGGGTGAACAGGTCGATGACCGGCATCCCGTCATACGACATCGCGGCGGTGGGGATGCCGTCGTGCACAGCGGTGCGCAGCATCGCGCCGCCGCGGGCGAGTGCGGTGTTCGCCGTGAGGGTGCCGTCGAATGCTTCGCAGACGAGCGGGACGACGTCGTCGTCCGAGCGGAAGAGCTTTCCGAACCAGCCGGTGCGTCCCAGCATCCGATGGGTCGGATGCCCGATGCTCAACCCCGTGCCCTTCCAGAGTCCGCGCAGCTCGTTCGGCGAGACCGGCGGCAGCGACCGCCACAGCAGCGGAAGGGCATCGACGGCAACTCCGCCGGCGCGCAGCGCTGCCGCCACGTCGAGGAGGGAGGCGGCATCCGGTGCATCCGCGAAGTCGGGTTCCATCATCAACACCGGTTTGATCGCGTGTCCGGAGCGGGAAGCGTCGATCGCGGCGCCGATCTCATCGAAGCGGTAGCGACGGACGAGCTTCTCGATCGGCAGGCGGCCGATTCGCCACAGTGCGATGAGCAGCGCGATATCGCGGTGGATCTGCGCGTCTCCCTCGATGACGCCGGTCAGGCTGCGCCCCCAGAGCAGCTGCGACTGCGAGAGGCTGATCCGATTCGCCCCTGCATGCAGCGCCACGGTCGCGCACACGCCCTGCGGGCGCAGGGCGGCGAGTCCGGTGTCGATGGTCTCCTGGTTGCCGACCGTGTCGAGCGCGTGGGTGGCGGCGAGGGTGCGAGCATCGAGGGCATCCGGTGCGACCGCCTCGGTGGCGCCGAAGTCGCGGGCGAGCCTTCGCCGTTCGGGGGAGGGATCGCTGGCGACGATGCGCGCGACACCACGATGGGCAGCTGCCGCGATCGCGGCGAGACCCGTCGTGCCGGCGCCGATCACGAGCAACGCGTCGCCGGGCCCCGGTCGCAGCACGTTGAGCACGGTTCCCGCACCCGTGAGGATGCCGCATCCCAGCGGGGCCGCCACCTCCCAAGGCACATCATCCGGAATGCGCACAGCATTCGACGCCCGGGCGATTGCGAGGGTCGACCACGACGACTGCGCCATCCACCCCGTCGTCACGGACTCCTCGACGTTCGTGGCATCCGACCGCGGGTCATAGTTCCTTTCCGCGAAGCGCTCGCAGTAGGCCGGATGCCCGTCATCGCATCGCGTGCACGCACCACAGGCGTCGAAGCTGAGCACCACACGATCGCCGGCCTGCACGGTGCCGACGTCGGTACCGATCCGCTCGACGATGCCCGCTCCTTCGTGGCCGAACACCGCGGGGAAGCGGTCGCCCGCTCCGCCGGACATCCCGAACAAATCGGTGGGGCACACGCCGGACGCATGGATGCGCACGAGGATCTCGCCCGCGCCGGGCTTGCGCACGGAGACTTCCGAGAGCGCGACGGATCCGCCGCGCTCCCGGACGAGCGCAGCCACAGCAGCATTCATCGTCTAGACCACTGCCTCTTCGCGGTCGGCGGCGCGCATCGCGACCTTGTTGACCTTGCCCGCGGCGTTTCGCGGGAGAGCCGCCACGACGACCAGGGCCTTGGGCTGCTTGAAGCGGGCGAGCTTGTCGCCGAGCCAGGCCTGCAGCTCGTCGAGGGAGAGGTCTTCGCCCTCGCGCAGAGCCGCAGCAGCGACGGCGATCTCGCCCCACCGTTCATCGGCGCGGCCGTAGACCGCCGCCTCGAGGATCTTCGGATGCGCGCCGAGGACGTTCTCGACCTCGGCGCAGTAGATGTTCTCGCCGCCGGAGATGATCATGTCCTTCTTGCGGTCGACGACCCAGACGAAGCCCTCCGCGTCCTGGCGGACCAGGTCGCCGGAGTGGAACCAGCCACCCTCGAACGCCTCGGCCGTCTCGGCAGGCTTGCGCCAGTACCCCTTCATCATGTTCGGGCCGCGGTAGAGGATCTCGCCGACCTTGCCGCGCGCGACGTCGTTCATCTCGTCGTCAACGACACGGTACTGGAGGGTCGGGATGGGGCGGCCCACCGACCCGAGCTTGCGCAGCGAGTCCTCGCCGCTGAGAGCACAGGTGATCGGCGTCATCTCCGTCTGTCCGAACACGGCGACGTTCGTCGCCTTCGGGAAGCAGTCGCTCATCTGCTGCAGCAGGGTGTCGGACGCGGGGGCCGCGCCCCAGCTGATGATGCGCAGATGCAGATCGCGCTCGGGAATGCTCGGATCGGCGCAGATCACCTGCCATTGCTGCGGCACGTTGAACACGATGGTCGCGCGCTCGCGCTCCCAGGCATCGAGCAGCTCGGTCGGGTTGAACGCGCCGAGCGGGTGGATGACGGTCGGGATGCCGATGACGAAGTTCGGCGCGATGGAGCCGAGGCCGGCGATATGGAACAGCGGGGCGGTCATGAACGAGATGTCGTCCTCGCCGAACACCTTGTTCACGCGAAGCAGCGTCAGTGCCTGCGCGAACAGGTTGACATGGTCGAGCATGGCGCCCTTGGGACGGCCGGTCGTGCCGGAGGTGTACATGATGAGGCACGTCGTGTCTTCAGGCACGTCGGGAGCCTCGAAGTCGGCGGGGTCCTCGGCGATGAGATCCGCCCAGGACTCCTGCCCCTCGGCGACGGGCTCGCCGATCACGATGACCTTCTTGATGCGGTCGGTCACCTGCGCGACGGCGCCGACGAGCGGGGCGAGCGGTGCCTCGACGATGAGCACGTCGGCATCGGCGTCGTCGACGATGTAGGCGATCTCGGGCGGGGTGAGGCGGATGTTGATCGGCACGGCGATCGCGCCGAGCCGGTTGATGCCGAAGACCGACAGCACGACCTCGGGACGGTTCAGGGTCAGCAGCAGCACGCGGTCGCCGACTCCGACGCCTCGGCGGGCGAGGGCGGCGGCGAACGCGTCCATGCGGTCGGCGGCCTGGCGCCAGGTCGTCACCTCGCCGAGGAATTTGAATGCGGTGCCGTCGGGTGTGATCTCGGCGTGCGTCGCTGTCTGGTTCATCCAGTGGTTGCGGCGCACGGCCGCAGGGATCGCAGAAACGGACTGCTCGGACATCGGGAGGGTCCCTTCATCTTCATCGATGCGTCGTCACCGCGTCGTCGCGGCGGGGCTTGTCATGAGTATGCCACCGCGTGTTCCGGTTGTCACGCACTTTGTTAACGAGAATTCACATCGCTGAGGCATCCGGAAGTTAATAGATAATCACGTGCGGACAGCGGCCGGTAGGCTGTCGGCTATGTCATCCTCCGCCGGCCTGCCCGTGAACCGGACGCGTCCGCGCGATCGCAAGCGCCGCATCCAGGAGGCTGCCGCCGCCGCATTCGCCCGCAGCGGGTATCACGCCGTCGGCATGCAGGACATCGCAGACGCCGTCGGCATCTCCGCGCCGGCGCTGTACCGGCACTTCCCGAACAAGTACGCGCTGTTCGTCACCACGGCCTTCGCCCTCGTCCGCCAGTTGATCGACGCTACGGCGGATGCCGCCGAGCAGCCCATCGAGACGGCGACGGATGCCCGCGCCGCTCTCGACGAGCTGCTCGACGACGTCATCGCGACGACGATCGACCTGCGCACCATCGGCGGCATCTATCGCTGGGAGGGCCGTTACCTCGAGCGTGATGACCGCGAGCGCCTCACGGCGGAGTTCCGGATGCTGCGTGAGAGGTTCGAGGAGCCGCACCGGCTCTATCGGTCGGACATCGACGAGCACGAGCGGCGGCTCATCGCGCTCGCCGCGCTCAGCGTCGTCGCGAGCGTCACCGCGCACCGCACGGTGGTCGCGATGCGAAGCTTGCGGGCGCTGTTGAAGGAAGCCGCCTGGCGGATGCTCGACATCGACCCGACGGTCGCATCTTCGGTACCCGCCGCGGGCGATCTCCTCGAACAGAGGGATACCGCTTCCGGGAGGCGCGAGCAGCTCGTCGACACCGCGATCCGGCTGTTCGCCGAACGCGGGTACAACGAGGTCACGATCGAGGACCTCGCCGTCGAGGTCGATCTGACGCCCTCCGGCGTATACCGGCATTTCGATGGCAAGCCGGCGGTGCTGCTCGCCGCCTGCGATCGCGCGGCGGTCTCGCTCGAGCGGGCCGTGCTGCACGTCCGCGAGTCGTCGCTCACCCCCGATGAGGCGCTGCGCCGACTCTGCCGCGCCTATGTCGATCACTCCTTCCGCAACCTGGCGCTGATGCGGATCTACTTCTCCGAGCTGGGCAATCTCGCCCCCGAGGACCAGCGTCGCCTGCGCGCGATGCAGCGCGCCCACGTCGCCGACTGGACCGCGCTGCTGCAGGCTGTGCGTCCCGAACTCGGCGGCCGCGAAGCGGCGGTGCTCGTGCACGCCGGTTTCAGCGTCATCACGGATCAGATGCCGCTGCTCGCCGAACGCGATGACGCCGTCGCGGCTCGGCTCGCCGGTTTCGTCGAGGCCGTGCTCGGCATCTGAGCCCGCGCTTCCCGGAGGAGAGGCGGGTTCCAGGGGCTACTTTCCCTTGCCGTGCAGCATCGGGATGAGCTTCGCGACGAGATGCATGTCGCGGTCGCTGCGATCCATCGTGAGCAGTTTCATCGCGGCATCCCGTGTCTGACGGGCCACCGACTTCGGAACGCTGAACTCGCGCAGCCCATCGGCGCCGTGGATGCGTCCGAAGCCCGAGCCCTTCACCCCGCCGAACGGCAGGGCGGGAATCGCAGCGAAGCCCAGCACGGAGTTGATCGTGACGACGCCCGCCCGAAGACGGGCGGCCACCGCCTCGCCCGTCTTCGCGTTTCGGGTGAAGACAGCAGCTCCCAAGCCGAAGTCGGTCGCGTTCGCACGGGCCACGGCCTCATCGAGGTCGGCGACGGCGTTGATGACGACCGTCGGCCCGAAGGTCTCGGCTCGCACAGCATCCGACTCCTCCGGCACGTCGACGAGGACGACCGGGGCGACGTGCCGGCCGGTCACCGACTCCGGTCCGCCGAGCACCGCACGGCCGCCCCGGGCGACGGCATCCGCGATGTGGTCCGCGATGATCTCGGATTGCGACGCGAGCGTGAGTGGGCCGTACGCCGGAGCCTCGCCGTCGAATGAGAGCCGACGGGCACGATCGACGACCTTCTCGACGAGCGCGTCGCGCACCGAGCGCACCGCATACACGCGCTCCACACCGACGCAGGTCTGCCCGGCATTGCCGAATCCGCCGAACACGATGAAGTCGGCCGCGGCATCGAGGTCGGCATCCGCTGCGACGATCAGGGCATCCTTCCCTCCGCACTCCGCGACCAACGGCGTCAGCGTCTCGGCGCACGCGGCCATGACGCGCTTGGCGCTGGCCGTCGAGCCCGTGAACGCGACCTTGTCGACGCCGGCGCGCACGAGCGCCGCGCCGGTGGTGCGGTCGCCCGTCGTGACCTGCAGCACGGGATGGTTGCAGACTTCGCTCCAGCGCTCTTCAATCCAGCGGGCCGTCCCGGGGGCGAGCTCACTGGGTTTGAAGACGATGGCGTTGCCCGCCGACAGGGCGTACGAGATCGAGCCCATCGGCGTGTACAGCGGGTAGTTCCAGGGACCGATCACACCGACGACCCCGTGCGGTTCATAGCGCAGCGTCGCCTTCTGGTTGTAGTTGATGATGCCGGCCTTGATGCGGCGGGGCGTCAGCACGCGGTGGGCGTTCTTGGCCGCCCAGTCGAGGTGGCCGAGCGTGAGCATGACCTCCAGCAGAGCGTCCCCTTCGGGCTTGCCCGTCTCGCGCGAGATGATAGCCGCAAGCTCTGCTGCACCGCGTGCGATCGCGCCCTTCCAGGCGAGGATGACGCGCTTTCGGCCGTCGAACCCCTGCGCCGCCCACCACGTGGCGGCAGCGCGGGCGGTCTGAACGCGCTCGGCGACGCGGGCATCGTCTTCGAGGGCGTATTCGGCGATCACGCTGCCGTCGCGCGGATCATGCGCGACGAGA
Source organism: uncultured Microbacterium sp. (assembly GCF_947632095.1). Taxonomy (GTDB): domain Bacteria; phylum Actinomycetota; class Actinomycetes; order Actinomycetales; family Microbacteriaceae; genus Microbacterium. Next base: position 28,475 of record NZ_CANROA010000021.1, read on the forward strand.
CGGGCGGATTCTTCTGCACGGGTGATGGTCATGGCGGGTTCCTCTTGCTCTTCATTGAGAAAAAGTTAATGACAATTCACGTTAGCCCCGTTGTTTTCCCGGGGCAAGAGGCGGTGAGATTTTTCGAATCATCGTTAGAATGCCGGAATGACGACGGAGCAGACCTCGAAGTCGGCGCGCACGCGCCAACGGATCCTGGATGCCGCGGCACAGGTGCTCAGCCGCAAGGGCTACGCGGGCACGCGGCTGACCGACGTGGCCGAGGCCGCGGGCGTGCAGGCACCCGCGATCTACTACTACTTCGCGTCGCGCGATGAGCTCGTCGAAGAGGTCATGTGGGCGGGCGCGCACCGGGTGCGCGTGCACGTCGAGGAGGTGCTCGCGGGGTTGGAGGGCGCGGCAACACCCTCCGATCGCATCCTCGCCGCCGTCGACGCCCACCTGCGCTACGAGCTGCAGATCTCGGACTACACGACCGCATCGGTGCGCAATGCCGGCCAGGTTCCCGAGCACCTGCGCGTGCGGCCCGCTGCGGAAGAGGGGGCATACAGCAGGCTGTGGCGCGAGCTCTTCCTCGCCGCGCAGGACGCCGGAGAGCTGCGCGACGGCGTTGACATCAACGTGTTCCGGCTGCTGCTACTCGGGTCGATGAACTGGGCCGTGGAGTGGTGGAACCCCCGCACCCGCTCGCTCGATGATCTCGTCCGCGGCGCGCAGGACATGGTGCGCTTCGGCACCTTCGCCCGCCCCTGACACGCCTCCGCCCTGCATAACTCCGGAGATTTTCTGTGCTTCCGTGATTTCGCAGCCGCGAAACCGGCGTTTCTCCGGAGTTATGCAGCGGTGGTGCGCGCTGCGCGCTGTGCGAGGGCCGGCCCTGAGTCGGCGGGGCAACGGTGGGAGTGACGGAGAGGTCAGCCGAACATCGCCAGTCGCTCCTGCAGCACCCGATGCGCCTGCGTGACCGTGCGGTGGACGACCTCGCCCGCGGTCGGGATGTCGCGGATGAGGCCCTGCACCTGACCGACCGTCCAGATCCCCGCATCCAGGTCGCCGTCCTCGAACACCTTGCGCCCCCGGGCTCCGGCGACGAGCGGCTGCACGTCGGGGAACTGCCCGCCCTCGGCGAGGATCCTCACGACCTCGTCCGATACGGCGTTCTTCGCCACCCGCGCGGTGTTGCGCAGCGACCGGAAGATGAGGTTCGTGTCGAGCTCGCTCGCCTCGACGATCCGGTCCTTCACGCTCTGCGCGATCGGCGACTCCACGGTCGACATGAACCGCGACCCCATGTTCACGCCGTGGGCGCCGAGTGAGAGTGCCGCCGCCAGCCCCCGCCCGTCGGCGAAGCCGCCGGAGGCGATGAACGGGATGTCCAGAGCATCCGCCGCCGCCGGGATCAGCACGAGCCCGGGCACGTCGTCCTCGCCCGGATGGCCCGCGCACTCGAATCCATCGATCGACACCGCCGTGACTCCGACGGCCTGCGCCTTGAGCGCATGCCGCACCGAGGTGCACTTGTGGATGACCATCACCCCGGCATCGCGGAACTGGTCCATGTGCGGCTCGGGGCTCGACCCCGCCGTCTCGACGATCGTGATGCCCGCATCGATGATCGCCCGCCGGTACTCGTCGTAGGGCGGCGGGTTGATCGACGGCAGGATCGTCAGGTTCACCCCGAACGGCTTGTCGGTGAGGGCGCGCGCCCGAGCGATCTCCTTCGTCAGATCCGCCGGCGTCGGCTGGGTGAGCGCGGTGATCATGCCGAGACCACCCGCTTCCGAGACGGCTGCGGCGAGTTCGGCGCGTCCGACCCACATCATCCCGCCCTGCACGACCGGATGCTCGATGCCGAGCGCCTCGGTGAAGGGGGTGCGCAACCGCGGCTGCTCATTCATAGGTCTCACCCCGCTCGGCGCGGGTGATCAGCGATGCGGGCGGGGCGAAGCGCTCGCCGTAGACATCGGCGAGCTCGCGGGCCCGGGCGATGAACCCGTCCAGGCCGCCGTCGTACTGGTTGACGTACTGCAGCACGCCGCCGGTCCAGGCGGGGAATCCGATGCCGTAGATCGAGCCGATGTTCGCGTCGGCGACGGATGTCAGCACGCCCTTGTCGAGGCAGTCGATCGTGTCCAGCGCCTCGGCGAACAGCATCCGCTCCTGCAGGTCCACCAGCGGCAGCACGGTGCGTCCGGATCCGTACTTCTCGCGCAGGCCCGGCCAGATGCCGGCGCGCCGGCCCTCGGGGGAGTAGTCGTAGAACCCGCCGCCGGCCTTGCGGCCGGGCCGCTTCGCCTCGTCGACGATCCAGTCCATGACGGCCTCGGACGGATGCTCCGTCCACACGCCACCGTCGGCCTCGACGGCGGTGCGGGTCTCGATCCGGATCTTCTGCGACAGCGAGATCGTCAGCTCGTCCAGCAGCTGCAGCGCTCCTGCCGGGTAGCCGGCTTGGAGGGCCGCCTGCTCGACGGATGCCGGTTCCACGCCCTCGCCGACCGCGGCGACCGCCTCGGCGATGAACGTGCCGATCACGCGCGAAGTGAAGAATCCGCGGGAGTCGTTGACGAAGATCGGGGTCTTGCGGATCTGCTGCACGTAGTCGAACGTCTTCGCCAGCGCCTCGTTGCCGGTGTTCTCGCCGCGCACGATCTCCACGAGCGGCATCTTGTCGACGGGGGAGAAGAAGTGGATGCCGATGAAGTCGTCCCGACGCTTCACCCCCTCCGACAGCTGGGTGATCGGCAGTGTCGACGTGTTCGAGCCGAGCACGGCATCCGGCCGTACGGCGTCCTGGATCTCCTGGAAGACGCTCTGCTTGACCGGCATCGACTCGAACACGGCCTCGATGACGAAGTCCACGCCGTCGAAGTCGGCGGCGTCGGCAGTCGGGTGGATGCGGGCGAGCAGCGCCTCGGACTTCTCCGGGGTCGTCTTCCCCCGAGCGAGAGCCTTCTGCTCCAGCATTCGGGAGTAGTCCTTGCCCTTCTCCGCCGCCTCGACGGAGACGTCCTTCAGTACCACGTCGATGCCGGCCCTCGCCGAGACGTAGGCGATGCCGGCGCCCATCATGCCGGCCCCGATCACGCCGACCTTCGTGGCGGTGAACTTCGGGAACGGGGAGCCGTCGGATGCCAGCGGCCGGCTGCCGCCGGCGTTGATCTCCTGCAGGTCGAAGAAGAACGCCTTGATCATGTTCTTCGCGACCTGGTCGTGCGTGAGGCTGACGAGGTAGCGGGTCTCGATGCGCGACGCCGTGTCGAAGTCGACGTACGCGCCCTCGACGGCGGCGGCGAGCGCCGCGCGCGGCGCCGGCATGGGCGCGCCCTTGAGCTGTTTGCGCAGCAGGGCGGGCAGCGCCGGCAGCATGCCGGCGACCGACGGCGACGAGACCGCGCCGCCCGGCAGCCGGAAGCCCTTCTCATCCCACGGCACCACCGGGGCCGGATTCGCGGTGATCCAGGCGCGCGCCCGATCGTGGAGCTCGGCGAGCGGCGCCGTCTCGTCGACGATGCCGACGGCGACCGCATCCTCGGTGCGGAACTTCGTCGCCGGCAGGATGACCTCCTGCAGCGCCTTCTGCAGTCCCAGCATCCGCACCGTGCGAGTGATCCCGCCGCCGCCGGGGAGCAGGCCGAGTGAGACCTCGGGCAGGCCGAACTGCGCGCCGCGGGCGTCGGATGCCGCGATCCGGTGGTGGCAGGCGAGGGCGACCTCGAGCCCGCCGCCGAGCGCGGTGCCGTTGAGGGCGGCCACGACAGGACGGCCGAGCTGTTCGAGACCGCGCAGCAGCGCCTTGACGTGGTCGATGTGCGCGGTCTCCTCGGCGGCCTTCGCCGGGTCCGCCGCGCGCAGCAGGTTCAGGTCGCCGCCGGCGAACCAGCTCTTCTTCGCCGAGGCGAGGATGACACCGGCGATGCTCTCGCGCTCGGCCTCGAGCCGGTCGACGGTCGCCTCGAGGGCGGCGGTGAAGTGCGGGTTCATGGTGTTGACGGACGCATCAGGGTCGTCCATGGTCACGGTGACGATGCCGTCGGCATCCCGCTCCCAGGCGTATCCGGTGTACGTCTCGACGTTCTCTGCGATGCTCATGGTTCCTCCTCGAACCCTCGGGCTCAGACCCGCTCGATGATGGTGGCGATGCCCATCCCGGCGCCGACGCACAGCGTCGCCAGGCCCCGCTTCAGGCCCTGGCGCTCGAGCTCGTCGAGCAGCGTGCCCAGGATCATGGCGCCGGTGGCGCCCAGCGGATGCCCCATGGCGATGGCTCCGCCGTTGACGTTGACCCGCTCGTCCGGGATGCCGAGATCCTTCTGCCACTTCATGACCACGGCCGCGAAGGCCTCGTTCAGCTCGAACAGGTCGATGTCGTCGACGGTGAGGCCGGCCCGGTCGAGGGCCTTCTGCGTCGCCGGCGTGGGACCGGTGAGCATGATCGTTGGCTCGGAGCCGGTGACGGCGGTGGCGATGATGCGCGCTCGCGGTTTCAGGCCCGCGGCCTCGCCGGCCGCGCGGGATCCGATCAGCATGAGGGCGGCGCCGTCGACGATGCCCGACGAGTTGCCCGGACCGTGCACATGCTCGATGCGTTCGACCGCGTGATACTTCTGCAGGGCCACGGCGTCGAACCCAGCCTGCGCGCCGACCGTCGCGAAGCTCGCCGGCAGCTGTCCGAGCGACTCGACGGTCGACTCCGGGCGGCGGTGCTCGTCGGTCTCGAGCAGGGTGACGCCGTTCATGTCGCGCACTGGGACGATCGACTTCGCGAATCGTCCTTCCTGCCAAGCCGTCTCCGCGCGCTCCTGCGAGCGCGCCGCGAACGCGTCGACGTCCTCGCGGGTGAAGCCCTCGATCGTGGCGATGAGGTCGGCGCCGATGCCCTGCGGCACGAAGTAGTTGTCGTAGGCGGTCGTCGGGTCCTGTGCGTAGGCGCCGCCGTCCGAGCCGATCGGCACGCGCGACATCGACTCGACGCCGCCGGCGAGCACGAGGTCCTCGAAGCCGGATGCCACCTTCTGCGCGGCGAGGTTCACGGCCTCCAGGCCCGAGGCGCAGAACCGGTTGATCTGCACGCCGGCGACGGACTCGGGCAGCTCCGCCACGAGGGCGGCGGTGCGGGCGATGTCGCCGCCCTGCTCGCCGACGGGCGAGACGACGCCCAGCACGATGTCGTCGATCTCGTTCGCGTCGAGCCCCGGGTTGCGGTCTCGGATCGCGTCGATCAGGGCCACGACGAGGTCGACCGGCTTGGTGGCGTGCAGCGCCCCGCCCTTGTTCTTGCCGCGCGGGGTGCGCACGGCGTCGTAGATGTACGCGTCAGTCATCTCTTTCACATCCTTGTCTCAGAGCCCGAGGTCCCGGCCGACGATCTCTTTCATGATCTCGGTCGTTCCCCCGTAGATGGTGGTGATCCGCGCATCCAGGTAGTCCTGGGCGATGCGGTACTCCTGCATGTAGCCGTATCCGCCGTGCAGCTGCAGGCAGCGGTTCACGATGTCGACGTACTGCTCGGTGGTGTGGAACTTCGCCGCCGAGGCATCCGCCGCCGACAGCTCGCCCGCGCAGTGCTGGCGGATCGCGCGGTCGACGAACGCCCTGCTCGCCTGCGTCGCGGTGACCATGTCGGCGAGCTCGAACCGGGTGTTCTGGAACGACCCGATGGGCTTGCCGAAGGCGGTGCGGTCCTTGACGTAGTCGAGGGTGTGGGCGAGCACGCCCTCGCTGGAGGCGACGGCGCCCGCCGCGATCGACAGGCGCTCCAGCGGGAGGTTGCGCATGAGGCCGGCGAAGCTCGCGCCCTCCTCGCCGAGCAGGTTGACTGCCGGCACGCGCACGTCCTCGAAGATGAGCTCGCTGGTGTCCTGCGCGTGCAGGCCGACCTTGTCGAGGTTCTTGCCGCGGCTGAAGCCGGGCATGCCGCGTTCGATGATGAGCAGGCTGAGCCCGCGGTGCGGATCGGGGGACGTCCGCACCGCGGTGGCGACGAGGTCGGCGTTCTGACCGTTGGAGATGAAGATCTTGGAGCCGTTGACGATGTAGTCGTCGCCGTCGCGCACGGCGGTGGTGCGGATGCCGGAGAGATCGCTGCCCGTGCCCGGCTCGGTCATCGCGATCGCGGTGATGAGCTCGCCGGATGCGATGCCGGGCAGCCACCGCTGCTTCTGCTCGTCGTTCGTGAGGTCGGTGAAATAGGGGATGGTGATGTCGTTCGACAGGGCGATGCCGGCCATACCGCTGGAGACGGGGTTGCCGGCGAGCTCCTCCGCCATGATCGCGTTGAAGCGGAAATCGTCGGATCCGCCGCCGCCGTACTCCTCCGCGATCGAGTACCCGAGGATGCCGGCCTCGGCCGCCGCGGTGAACAGCTCGCGATCGACGACGCCGGAGGCATCCCACCGCTCGGCGTGCGGTTTGGCGTGACGCTCGACGAACTCCCGCACGATCTTTCGGAACTCCTCGTGATCGTCGTCGTACAGCTCTCGTGTCAGCGCCATCATCGGCCTCTCTTCCTCCGCCTCATCGCGGGTCACAGTTTTTATTATGCATTCAAAAGTTTTGGAGTCAACACCGGAGTCTGGCTGATCGAATGCCTTGCGCGGACGCAGAAGTTTAATGAAGATTAGAGAAATCAGGGGATCGAAGGAGATCATCATGACGCACCCCGACGGACCGCTCTCCGGCCGCACGGCGCTGGTGACCGGCGCGAGCCGTGGCATCGGCCTCGCCATCGCCCGCCGACTCATCATGGAGGGGGTGTCCGTCTGTGTGACCGCCCGCCGCGCCGAGGCGCTCGCCGACGCGGTCGCGGAGCTCGGGGAGCGGGCGATCGGCGTGGCGGGAGCCGCCGACGACCCCGCGCACCGCGAGGAGGTGTTCGCGCGCATGACCTCGGAGTTCGGACGCCTCGACATCCTCGTCAACAACGCCGGCATCAACCCCGTCTACGGCCCGCTCGCGGGCCTCGACCTCGATGCCGCTCGGAAGGTATTCGAGGTGAACGTCATCGGTACCCTCGCCTGGACGCAGCAGGCCGTGCGCGCGGGCCTGGGCGAGCAGGCATCCGGCGGCGCGATCGTCAATCTCTCCTCCGTCGCCGGCGATGTCCCCTCGCCCGGCATCGGCTGGTACGGCGTGAGCAAGGCCGCCGTCAGCCACCTCACCCGCACGCTGTCGGTCGAGCTCGCGCCGCGGATCCGGGTCAACGCGGTCGCGCCGGCTGTCGTGAAGACGCGGTTCGCCGAGGCCATCTACGAGGGCCGCGAGGACGAGGTCGCCGCCGCTTACCCGGCGGGCAGGCTCGGCACCCCCGACGACGTGGCGGATGCCGTCGCCTACCTGTGCGGCGATGGGGCGGGGTGGATCACCGGCCAGGTGCTCACGCTCGACGGCGGGCTCCTGAATGCCGGAGGAACGGCGTGAGCGACCTCGTCGCGCGCACGCGCGCCTTCATCCGCGACGTCGTGATCCCGGCGGAGCCCGGATGGGGCGAGACTCTGGCGGATGCCGCGCTCGCGGACCTGCGCGCCCAGGCGAAGGAAGCCGGGGTCCACGCCCCGCATGCCCCGCGCGAGTACGGCGGCCGGGGGCTCGCGCTGCCGGAGTGGTCGCCGGTGTTCCAGGAGGCCGGCTACTCGCTGATCGGGCCGGCGGTGCTGAACTGCATGGCCCCGGACGAGGGCAATATGCGCCTGCTCGAGGTGGTCGCCACCGACGATCAGAAGGAGCGCTATCTGCGTCCGCTGGTGGCGGGCGGCATCCGCTCGTCGTTCGCGATGACCGAGCCGCATCCGGGCGCGGGGTCCGACCCCGACGCCCTTGCGACGCACGCCGAGCGGGTCGATGGCGGGTGGGTGATCCGCGGCGAGAAGCGGTTCATCTCCGGCGCCGACGGGGCGGCGTTCGCGATCGTCATGGCGCGAACGGACGCCGACGGCGATCACCCCGCCGGCGCGACGATGCTGCTCGCGCCGCTCGACGCCGACGGGGTGCGGATCGGCCCCGGCATCCGCACGATCGAAGCGGCGATCGCCGGCGGGCATCCGCACGTCGTCTTCGACGGCGTCTTCGTGCCGGATGCCGATGTGCTCGGCGCGCCGGGGGAGGGCTTCCGGTACGCGCAGGTACGGCTCGGGCCCGCCCGTCTCACGCACTGCATGCGCTGGCTGGGGCTCGCACGCCGCGCGTTCGACACGTGCCTGGACCGGGCGAACGGGCGCGAGCTGTTCGGCTCGCGCATCGCCGATCTCGGCGTCGCGCAGGCGATGATCGCCGACAGCGCGATCGACATCGAGACGTCGGCGGCGATCATCGACCGGGCCGCCCGCGTGCTCGAGGACGACCCGCGTGCGGGAGCCGCGCTGTCGTCGATCGCGAAGGTGCACTGCTCGGAGGCGGTGTTCCGCGTCATCGACCGGGCCGTGCAGCTGTGCGGAGGCGACGGGGTGAGTTCCGGACTGCCGCTGATCCAGTACCTCAACGAGGTGCGGCCGTTCCGCATCTACGACGGGTCGAGCGAGACGCACCGGTGGGCGATCGCGCGGCGCGCCGCGCGCGCCAGGCAGCGGGAGACGGATGCCGGCGCCGCTCGCCTCGACCGGGTGGGAGGCCCCTCATGAGCGGCGACCGCGAGATCGTGCGCACCGCGACCGAGGCCGCACGGCAGGAGCGCCCGCCGCTGCTCGTGCTCGATGCGCTGGCGGCGCGTCTGGCCGCCGCGGGCCTGGGCGATGCATCCGACGGCGGCTCCGGCATCCGGGTCGCGCGCATCGGCGAGGGGCATTCGAACGTGACCTTCCTGCTGGAGTGGGGTGGTCGGCGGCTCGTGCTGCGCCGGGGGCCGCGGCCGCCGCATCCGCCCTCGGCGCACGACATGCTCCGCGAGGCGAGGGTGCAGACCCTGCTCCGGGCGGAGGGCCTCGCGGTGCCCGAGATCCTGCACGTCTGCGACGACGAGAGCGTGCTCGGTGTGCCGTTCTACGTGATGGAGCACCTCGATGGCGAGGTCATCACCGATCGGATGCCCGCGCACCTCGACGACGACGAAGGACGTCAGGCGATGCCGTATGCGGCGGTCGACGCGCTCGCCGCACTGCACGCGCTCGACGTTGGCACCGGCGAGCTCGCGACCCTGGGGCGCCCGGACGGATACCTGCGCCGCCAGGTCGACCGCTTCTCTTCGCTGTGGCCGACGGTGTCGCGGCGCACACTGCCCGAGGTCGACGCGCTGGCGGTGTGGCTGGGGGAGAACCTGCCGCGCTCGCCGCGGGCATCCGTCGTGCACGGCGACTTCCGCATCGGCAACCTGATGTTCGCCCGCTCGGGGCCGGTACGGGTGCAGGCGATCCTCGACTGGGAGATGGCCACCCTCGGCGACCCGCTCGCCGACCTCGGCTATCTCGTGGCGACGTACGCGGACCGGGATGCCGCGCCCACCCCCGCTGGATCTGACGACCGTGACGCGCGGCGACGGGTGTCCGCGCCGGGCGGACCTCGTCGAGCGCTATGCGGGCTCTTCACGAACGAGGGTGTAGCGCTGGTCTGAACCCTCCGGCTTCGAGCAGCGACCGGGCGATGTAGTGGGTGA
>NZ_CANROA010000022.1 GCF_947632095.1 uncultured Microbacterium sp.
TTGAGGCCACGGAGCAGCAGACCACAGTTCTCGCCGGCCCATGCCTCGTCGAGCTGCTTGTGGAACATCTCGATACCCGTGACCGTGGTCTTCTGGGTGTCGCGGATGCCGACGATCTCGACCTCGGAGTTGATCGCGAGGGTGCCGCGCTCGGCGCGACCCGTGACGACCGTTCCACGACCGGTGATCGTGAAGACGTCCTCGACGGGCATGAGGAAGGGCTTGTCGCGGTCGCGCTCGGGGTCGGGGATGTTGTCATCCGCGGCCTGCATGAGCTCGACGATGCGCTCGGTCCACTTCTCGTCGCCCTCGAGCGCCTTGAGTGCCGAGACCTGAACGACGGGAGCGTTGTCGCCGTCGAAGCCCTGGCTCGACAGCAGCTCGCGGACCTCGAGCTCGACGAGCTCCAGGATCTCCTCGTCGTCGACCATGTCGGACTTGTTCAGAGCGACCATCAGGTACGGAACGCCGACCTGCTTGGCGAGCAGGACGTGCTCACGCGTCTGAGCCATCGGGCCGTCGGTGGCGGCGACGACGAGGATCGCACCGTCCATCTGAGCAGCACCGGTGATCATGTTCTTGACGTAGTCGGCGTGGCCGGGTGCGTCGACGTGAGCGTAGTGACGCTTGGGCGTCTCGTACTCGATGTGCGAGATGTTGATCGTGATGCCACGCTGGCGCTCTTCAGGAGCGGAGTCGATGGTCGTGAAGTCACGCTGGACGTTCGTGTCCGACGGGTACTTGTCAGCCAGCACCTTGGAGATGGCTGCGGACAGCGTCGTCTTGCCGTGGTCAACGTGACCGATCGTTCCGATGTTGACGTGCGGCTTGGTCCGCTCGAACTTGGCCTTGGCCACTGGGTCCTCCTCAGGACGTTCGTGTAGCGATTGCCGGGCACTGGATTGTGACCGGTTCCCTACGGGGTTTGATTCTCAGTTTAGTAGAGAGAGTGCTTTGTGAAGTTGTGAGTTGTCCGGGCCGCCCCCGTCGACAGGTTCAGGGGGCGGCCCGGGCGAAGGGCTTACTCGCCCTTGGTCTTCTGGACGATCTCGTCCGCGACGGCCTTGGGGACCTCCGCGTAGGAGTCGAACTCCATCGAGTAGACCGCGCGACCCGAGGTCTTCGAACGCAGGTCGCCGATGTAGCCGAACATCTCCGACAGCGGCACAGAGGCCCGGACGACCTTGACGCCCTGGGCGTCTTCCATCGACTGGATCTGGCCACGACGCGAGTTCAGGTCGCCGATGACGTCGCCCATGTACTCCTCGGGCGTACGGACCTCGACGGCCATGAGCGGCTCGAGCAGAACGGGGTTCGCGCGGCGCACGGCCTCCTTGAAGCCCATGGAACCGGCGATCTTGAACGCCATCTCCGAGGAGTCGACGTCGTGAGCAGCACCGTCGACGATGGTCGCCTTGACGCCCACCATCGGGTAGCCGGCGAGCACGCCGACGTTCATCGCGTCCTGGAAACCGGCGTCGATCGAACCGATGTACTCGCGCGGGATGCGGCCACCGGTGACAGCGTTCTCGAACTCGTACGTCGTGTCGCCCGAGACCTCGAGCGGCTCGATGTTGAACTGGATCTTCGCGAACTGACCCGATCCACCCGTCTGCTTCTTGTGGGTGTAGTCGTGCTTTTCGACGGCCTTCTTGATCGTCTCGCGGTAGGCCACCTGGGGCTTTCCGACGTTCGCCTCGACGTTGAACTCGCGCTTCATGCGGTCGACGAGGATGTCGAGGTGCAGCTCGCCCATGCCCTTGATGGTCGTCTGACCGGTCTCGGGGTTGAGCTCCGTACGGAAGGTCGGGTCCTCTTCGGCGAGCTTCTGGATGGCGACACCCAGCTTCTCCTGGTCGGCCTTGGTCTTCGGCTCGATGGCCACCTCGATGACGGGCTCGGGGAACGTCATCGACTCGAGGACGACGGGCGCGGCCGGGTCGGTCAGGGTGTCACCGGTGGTGGTGTCCTTCAGACCGATGACGGCGTAGATGTTGCCCGCGGTGACCGCGTCGACCGGGTTCTCCTTGTTGGCGTGCATCTGGAAGATCTTTCCGATGCGCTCCTTCTTGCCCTTGGTCGAGTTGATGACCTGCGAGCCCGACTCGAGCGAGCCCGAGTACACGCGGACGTAGGTCAGACGACCGAAGAACGGGTGCACGGCCACCTTGAACGCGAGAGCGGCGAACGGGTCGCTGGCGCTCGGGTTGCGCTTGATGATCGTGTCGTAGTCCTTCGGGTCGTGCGCCTCGATGGCGCCGACGTCGAGGGGGTTCGGCAGGTAATCGACGACGGCGTCCAGCATCGGCTGAACACCGCGGTTCTTGAACGCCGATCCGCAGAGCACGGGGTAGATCTCCGAAGCGACGACCATCTTGCGGATGCCGCCCTTGATCTCCGCGACCGTGAGCTCCTCGCCGCCGAAGAACTTCTCGAGGAGTGCGTCGTCGCTCTCGGCGACGGTCTCCAGGAGCGCCTGGCGGTACTCCGCGGCCTTCTCCTTGAGGTCCTCGGGGATCTCCTGAACCTCGTAGGACGCGCCCATGGTGACGTCGCCCTTCGAGTCGCCGGCCCAGATGAGGGCGCGCATCTCGATGAGGTCGACGACTCCGATGAAGTCGCTCTCGGCACCGATCGGCAGCTGGAGGACCAGCGGCTTCGCGCCGAGGCGGTTCACGATGGTGTCGACGGTGTAGTAGAAGTCGGCGCCGAGCTTGTCCATCTTGTTGACGAAGCAGATGCGCGGAACGTTGTACTTGTCGGCCTGACGCCACACGGTCTCGGACTGGGGCTCGACGCCCTCCTTGCCGTCGAAGACGGCGACGGCACCGTCGAGGACGCGGAGCGAGCGCTCCACCTCGACCGTGAAGTCCACGTGACCGGGGGTGTCGATGATGTTGATCTGGTTCTTGTTCCAGAAGCAGGTCACGGCGGCAGACGTGATCGTGATGCCGCGCTCCTTCTCCTGCTCCATCCAGTCAGTGGTCGCGCCACCATCGTGCGTCTCGCCCAGCTTGTGGTTGACACCCGTGTAGAACAGGATGCGCTCGGTGGTGGTGGTCTTGCCGGCATCGATGTGCGCCATGATGCCGATGTTGCGGACCTTGTTCAGGTCCGTGAGCACGTCTTGTGCCACGGGAGTGTCCTTTTCTGTCTAGCAGCAGTCAGTCTGCGAAGAATGGGATGCTCGCCCCCGAGGATTTCGGGGGCGAGCAGAGCTGATTACCAGCGGTAGTGAGCGAACGCGCGGTTCGACTCAGCCATCTTGTGCGTGTCCTCACGACGCTTGACGGCGGCACCGAGGCCGTTCGCCGCATCGAGGATCTCGTTGCGCAGACGCTCGGTCATCGTCTTCTCACGACGGCCCTTCGCGTAGCTGACGAGCCAGCGCAGTGCGAGCGTGTTGGCACGGTGAGGCTTGACCTCGACCGGAACCTGGTACGTCGAACCACCGACGCGACGGCTGCGGACCTCAAGCGTGGGGCGCACGTTGTCGAGCGCCTTCTTGAGGGTTGCAACGGCATCCTGGCCGCTCTTCTCCTCGACACCCTTGAGGGCGCCGTAGACGATCGACTCGGCGAGCGACTTCTTGCCGTCGACGAGGATCTTGTTCACCAGCGAGGTGACGATCGGTGCGCCGTATACCGGGTCGTTGACAACGGGGCGCTTCGGGGCGGGACCCTTACGAGGCATCTAACTCAACCCTTCTTCGCGCCGTAGCGGGAACGAGCCTGCTTACGGTTCTTGACGGCCTGGGTGTCCAGGGCGCCACGGACGATCTTGTAACGCACACCGGGGAGGTCCTTGACACGACCGCCGCGGACGAGCACGAGCGAGTGCTCCTGCAGGTTGTGGCCCTCGCCGGGGATGTAGGCGGTGACCTCGACGCCGTTGCGCAGCTTCACACGAGCGACCTTGCGCATCGCCGAGTTCGGCTTCTTCGGGGTGGTGGTGTACACACGGGTGCAGACACCGGCCTGCTGCGGGTTCGACTTCAGGGCGGGCGCCTTGGTCGTGGTGACCTTGGGCGAACGACCCTTGCGAACCAACTGCTGAATGGTTGGCACGTTCTCTCCTCTTAGTGCTGCACGGTGACAGCGTGATGGGTTTCACATCATGACCCACCGGATCAACGGACCGCTGATCTTTTGGTGTGATGGGTATGCCGTGGGGGCGAACCGGTATGGACCGGAGCCCAGTGCGCACGTCAAGACGTGCACACACCTGATCAAGTGTAATGCCGCGTAACCTGGCCGGTCAAATGTTTCCCGTTACGGGGCTTCCGGGTCGAACGGCGAGTCCAGGGACTGCGTCAGCTCCGAGAGCATCGCCTCGATCTGCGGCTCGACGTACTGCGAGATCGCGGCCTGCACCGAGAGCCGATGGGTCAGCAACAGAGCGCAGATCTCGCGACCGACGAGATTCGCGTACTCATCGGCCAGCCCGACCTCCTGGCGCAACGCGGCTTTGGCATCCTCGCTCAGCGGCGGCAGAGGCGGCAGCTCATCGCCCGCTTCGTCCGCCATGCCCGCGATCGTGAAAAGGAAGGGAGCGCCGGGGATCGGATCCGGGTCCAACGGCATCCCCTCGTACTCCGGGGCGAGATTCTCCGTCGGCCGATAGCTGCGCGCGCGATTGCGGGCCGCTTGCTGATCGAGCTCGTTCTGCAGCATCGGCAGGTTCTTCTCGGTGTAGACGGCCACCACCTGGTCGACGATCGCCTTGATGCGCGTGGAGAGTCCGTGCTGCACGCCGTGCGGCACATCGTTGCCGATGCCGACCGCGGACAGGATCGGCGACCCCAGACAGCGACGGCACGGGGCGACCCGCCCGCGGTGCGTCGCTGGCTCCCAGCGCGGCACCCAGCGCAACCAGGCCTCGACGGCCTGGTCGACCTGCGTCTCTAGCGACCGCTCCACGCCACCAGCGTACGGCGATTCATCGGATCAGCGGTGATTTCCGTCCGGAGTGCCATTCGGTTCGCCCTCATCGTCCTCCCAGGGCCATCGCGGGGCGCCCCCGCGCGTGCGGCGCATCGCCACTCCCCCGGCAGCGGCGACGAGTGCGGCCGCCGCAACCACGAGACTCGCCCCGTTGGTCACCAGATCCCCCATGACGGCGAGCGCCGTGATCAACTCGCCTGAGACGAGGAGGGCAGCGAACGCGACCGCCAGCAGATGCATCAACGAGACGAGCAGGGCGATCGCCACCAGAGGGCGGTATCGCGGGCGCGGCACCCGAACGGCGGACCAGATCAGCGCAGCGAAGCACGCGATCGCCGAGATCATGCCGAGCGCCGCCGGCACCGGGCCGAGGCCCGGCACGGAGATGATGTCGACGTCCGCGAAGAAGCTCAGCACCCCGAGGCCCAGGATGGCGAAGGCGAAGAATCCGACGGTGGTGAACAACGTCGCCAGGACGGCCGAGACCCCCGCGGGATCGGATCCGCGGGGGTCTGACGGGGTGTTATCCGTGGTCACCGGGGCAGGGTCGGACCGGCCTCGAGCGTGCGTTCGTACTCGAGCTGGTCTTCTGCGTTGAGGGCGCTCTTGCGAGCACCGATGCGAGCGACCCAGGCACCGAACCAGATGGTGAGCTCACGGCCGAACACGAAGGCGGCGATGGCCAGGGGCGCGAGCATCTCTGCGGAGACGAGCTCCGCGCCCTGACGCGGCGTGATGAACCAGAACGGCGCTTCGAAGAGCTGGCCGAGGATGTGCCCGGCGTAGGCGAAGACCCCGACGATGATGCCGAAGACGACCCACAGGCCCCAGCGTCCGCGGTTGATGATCGACCCGAGGAACCAGAAGCCGAGGAAGAAGACGACCACCGGCACCCACAGTCCCCAGGTCGTCAGTGCGCTCAGCGCGGCGTCGCCGATGTTCTCGAAGGTGACGTCTCCGGTGAGTGCGCCGAACCCGAGCATCGCGCCCAGGTAGAGGATCGCGAACGACACGGCGGCGAGCAGGCCGATGGCTCCGGCCGTGCCGCGGTTGCCGCGGTCGCGCGGCGGCTCGGGCGCCTGGACGAAGATCGGCTGCTGCGAGAGCGGGAGGGCCGAGAAGTCGGTCTCCTCGGGGACGACCACCGGGGTGGGCTCGACGGCCACCGGCTCCGAGGGGACCAGCGCGGTCGGCGCATCGGGGGTGACGGGCGGCAGGTACGCCGTGTCGGCGATGGATGCTTCGGGGGCGGATGCGATGCCCTCGGTCGGGGCGACGCTCGGCTCGTCGACCGGAGCCGGGACAGGCTCCGACGGCTGCTCGGGTGCCGCATCCGCGGGGGCGAAGGTTCCGGGGTGCAGACGTTCGGCCTCTTCGAACGCCGCGAGGTCGGGGTCGATCTCCGGGGCCTGAGTCTCGGCAGGAGACGGGGCTTCGACGGGAGACGGTTCCTCGACGACCGCCGCGATGCTCTCGGGCTCCTGCGCAGCCGCCTCCTCGGAGACCGGCTCGACGACGGTCTCCGCCTCGACGGATTCCTCCGGTGCGGGCACGTCGCCACGGGCTGCTTCGGCCTCGGCGAGACCGGCGTTGGCGCTGTCGACGACGTCGTTCACGTCGCCCGGCTGTTCGGGCTGGGGGACCTCGGGGTCACTCATGGGGGCGCCTCTCGTCGAATATCTGCAGTGCGAGGGTATCGCCGCGCGGGTTCGCGTCAGCGCAGGCGTGCCGACGTGTCGTCCGACCGGGCCCGTATCACGGCGTGTCGGGCGGCGCGATCGAGCGCAGCGCGTCTCCGAGGTAATCGATCAGCACGGGCCCCATCGGGATCGCCAGCCAGAGCAGAACGATCACGACGCCCGCGCAGAAGATTCCGGCGAGCCAGCTCAACACCGGACTCCGCCCGGCCACCCTTGCCATGTGTCAACGGTACGCCGCCTCGAGTGCGAGTCACCGCGCTGCCCATCGGCGTGTCCGCACCGTCAGGCCCGGGCTCTCCCCCGCAGACGCCAGAGCAGCCACAGTCCGGAGGCGGGAACCGCGAGGACGACGAGCAGGACAATGCTCGTCCAGGCGATGTCGTACGCCGTCGGCATCAGCGGGTTCGATGCGATCGCGTCGCCGCCGACCTCCACCGCCTCCACTTCCGAGGAGGTGCTGACAGCCCATGCCGGAAGACCCCCGAGTACGACCACCGCGATGACGAGGAAGGGCACGACGATCGCGACCGTCTTCTCCCATCCTCTCCACAGCGAGCTCAGGCCGACGAGAACTGCACCGACGATCCATCCGGCGATCGGAATGAGGAACCCTCCGAAGGCGAGGGTCAGCGCAGCACCGATCGCGAATCCTCGGGTCGATGTCGCCACTGGCTTCGGCGTGGGAGCATCGGCCGTCGCACGCACCGGGGGCGCGGTCTCGTCGCGAACGGCACGGGCGATCGCCGCGGGATCGCCGAGCTGTGCGATGCGATCGACCACCGTCGCGGCATCCAGCCCTGCCAATTCCTCCTCGATGCCGGCACGAACCTCGGCGGCGATGCCGTGAGGAACCTGCCCCATCGCGGCATCCAACCGGCCCAGATACTCATCGCGCAGCCGGTTCGCATCGGTGGCGGTCATTTCGTCTCCTCATTCACGAGGCCCGTGACGACACGGGCGAAGGGGGTCCACTGGGTGCGGAACTGCGCGAGTTGCGTGGTTCCGGCATCCGTCAACCGGTAGTACTTGCGCACAGGACCCGCCTCCGAGACCTGTTCGAATGCGAGGACCCAGCCGTTGTCGCGCAGCCGTGCGAGCAGCGGGTACAGCGTTCCGATGCCGCCGATCATGCCTGCGCTGATGAGGCGGTCGGCGAGTTGCCAGCCGTACATCGGCTCGCGGGCGAGCAGCCCGAGCACGCAGTACTCGACCACTCCCTTGCGCATCTGCGCCCCGACATCCACTGTCATGCATCACAAGCTAGCATGCGATGCATGATAGCGAGAATGGATGCCCCACCCGCCCAATCGGCGAAAAAGCCGCGGTCACGGGGAAATCGGTAGGATGGCGCCATGGCAGATTCATCGTTCGACATCGTCAGCAAGGTCGACAAGCAGGAGGCGGAGAACGCCGTCAACCAGGCCCGCAAGGAGGTCGAGCAGCGCTACGACTTCAAGGGCACCGGCGCTTCGGTCGAGTGGAGCGGCGAGTCGATCCTCATCAAGGCCTCCACCGAGGAGCGCGCCAACGCGGTTCTCGATGTGCTCCAGTCCAAGATGATCAAGCGCGGCATCTCGCTCAAGAGCCTCGACTCCGGTGAGCCCTTCGCCAGCGGCAAGGAGTTCCGCATCGTCACGACCCTCAAGGACGGCATCTCGTCCGAGAACGCGAAGAAGATCGGCAAGATCATCCGCGACGAGGGTCCCAAGGGCGTCAAGAGCCAGATCCAGGGCGACGAGCTGCGCGTGCAGTCCAAGAGCCGCGACGACCTGCAGTCGGTCATCTCGCTGCTCAAGGGCAGCGACCTCGACCTCGACCTGCAGTTCATCAACTACCGCTGACCCCGAGTTCTCTGACGGCGGGCGGGTGCTTCGGCATCCGCCCGCCGTCGTATTCTGCGCACACGAGTGGCCCCTGCCCTTCCCGACAAGATGCTCAGGCGCCCGGCGCCGCGTATCGAGGCAATGTCGCCACCCAGCCGGCGACCCACCGCTCCATCCGCGCATAGGACTCGTCCCGAGCATCCTGCCGCGAGAGGAAAACATCGTGCAGCGCGCCATCGATCCGTTCGACCGTGACCGACGGGCCCAGCCGAAGCGCGCTGCGCGCGATGTCATCCACCACAAGCACCGTGTCGGCGCGGGTGAGCTCCTCCGACCATCTCGTCGGCAGGGCCGAATGGGTTGAGAGCAGAACGCAGACCGGAGCCGGGATATCAAGACCTTCGCTGACCCGGCGGTGCCCGTCGAGGATCGCGTGCAGCCATCCCGCGTGCACCGACATCGACGGCACCGGCCGCCACAGCGGATTCGTCTCGATCGGGTCGTCCTCGACGGCGACCTCGGCCTGTGCGCGGGCATAGAACCCCAGGTCGATCTGCGGAGCGGAATCCAATGGACGCAAGCGCGCCTGCAGCCCGATGACCGGGGCGATCGCCGCGCGAAGCGGCGCGAGCTGGAACTCCAGCCACGGAGAGTTCAGCACCAGGGCATCCGCGACATCGGGATGACGGGCCGCCCACAGGCTCAGCACCAGTCCGCCCGTCGAGTGCCCGAGCAGCACCAGACGACGCGGTCCCCGTGACGTATCGGCGTCCTCCGCCATCGCGGCCAGTGCCGCAGAGATGTCCTCGTCATAGGTCACGAGATCGGCGACGTAACCGGGCGTCTGCCCCTCGCGCAGGCTGCGGCCGTACTTGCGAAGGTCCAGCGCGAAGAAGCGCGCTCCGCGCGTCGTCCAGAATCGGGCCAAGCGCTTGTGGAAGAAGTAGTCCGACCAGCCGTGAACATAGAGCACATCGACTCCGTCGAGCATCGGCGGTTCGTCCTTCAGCGGCAGGCCCTTCAGCCGGCGCCGCAGCTTCGCCCATCCGGTCGGCGGCTCCGGGACGGCATCCGGCAGAGCACGCACGATCGTCGCAACGACCTCCCCCTGATCGTCGTCGCCGAGCTGCAGCGTCCGCTGCTCGAATTCATCACCGAGAACATCTGTGCCCCACCCCGTCATGGCTACGAATCTAGCGGGGTCGGCGATGCCGTTTCCTCAACGACAGGTGGGCCGGGCCCGCGCGAAGCGAGAGCCCGGCCCACCGGACGTACGAGGATCACTCGCCGCGCGAGATCTTCACCATCTCATCGCGGTCGACCACCTTCACTCGGGCGCGCTCCTGCGGCGCGCCGAGGGCGATCTCGTGCTCGTCGAGGCGGTGCCAGCCGTCGAGGTCGGTCCAGGCCACGCCGCGCGATGCGAGCAGCGCGGGGATGGCTTCCTCGGACGGGTCCTCGGGCTGCCACCACGACGCCTGGTCGTTGACGAGGTGCTGGACGGTCTCCATGGCATCCGACTTCGTGTGGCCGATCAGACCCACGGGGCCTCGCTTGATCCAACCGGTGGCGTAGACGCCGGGGATGCGCTCGTTGGAGTCCTTCGCGAGGACCTGGCCCTCATGGTTGGGGATGACGCCGTGCTTCTTGTCGAACGGCACGCCTTCCAGGGGCGATCCGAAGTAACCGACGGCGCGGTAGAGCTGGCCGATCGCGATCTCGCGCAGTTCGCCGGTGCCGACCATCCCGCCCTCGCCATCCGGGCGGGTGCGCTCGTAGACGATCGCGGCGGTCCGACCCGACTCATCGGTCTTGATCTCGACGGGCTTGGCCCAGAAGTGCAGGTGCAGACGGCGCGATGCCGTCGGGGCGACGTTGTTCGTCTCGGGCTTGCCGCGCCACGACTGCAGGATGCGGTCGATGACCTTGACCTGCTTGTTCGTCGCGATGGCGTCCTTCGAGGCTTCGTCGTAATCGAAGTCCTCGTCGTAGACGATCACATCGACGTCGCGCTGCTCACCGAGCTCGCGCAGCTCGAGCGGGGTGAACTTCACCTGCGCGGGGCCGCGGCGGCCGAACACGTGCACATCCGTGATCTTCGAGGCCTGGAGTCCGGCGTGGACGTTCTCGGGGATCTCGGTCGGCAGCAGGTCCTCCGCGTGCTTGGCGAGCATGCGGGCGACGTCGAGGGCGACGTTGCCGTTTCCGAGGACCGCGACGGATTCGGCATCCAGCGTCCACTCGCGCGGCACGTCCGGGTGCCCGTCGAACCAGCTGACGAAGTCGGCGGCGCCGAACGATCCCGCGGCGTCGATCCCGGGGATGTCCATCGTGGTGTCGCGGATCGCGCCGGTGGCGAAGATCACGGCGTTGTAGTGCTTCTTGAGGTCGTCGAGGGTGATGTCCTCGCCGAAGCGCACGTTGCCGAAGACGCGGATGTCGCCGCGGTCGAGCACGTCGCGCAGAGCCCCGATGACGCCCTTGATGCGCGGGTGGTCGGGCGAGACGCCGTAGCGAACCAGGCCGTAGGGCGCCGGCAGCTGCTCGAAGAGATCGATCGACACGTCGAAGGCACGTTCGGTCTTCAGCAGGATGTCGGCGGCGTAGATGCCGGCGGGGCCGGCTCCGACGATGGCCAGGCGGAGCTTGGTCATGGGTGTCCTTTCGGATGCTGCGCCGCAGGCCTCCCGCGGCGTGATGCGTGCGTTCAGCTGTTGCGGTCGGCGAGCGACTCGGCGAAGCGAGTGAGGGCGTCGCGGACCGGGCCCTTGGGCAGCGGAGCCAGAGCGGCGATCGCCTCGTCGGTCCACGTTCGCGCGAGCTCGTGGGTGCGGCGGGTGACGGCGTGATCGCGGAGCTCGTTCATCGCCTCATCGAGGATCGCCGGATCGGCGCCCGCCGCGATGCTCTCCACGCCCTCGTCGATGCGCGCCGCGAGTGCCACGGCATCCGTCTCGGTGCTCTGCTTCAGCAGGAGGTACGGCATCGTCGGCACACCGGCGCGCAGGTCGGTGCCCGGCACCTTGCCCGTCTTCGCGGGGTCGGCGGAGAGGTCGATCACGTCGTCCATGAGTTGGAACGCGACGCCGACCTTCTCGCCGTAGATGCGCAGCGGCTCGACGAACTCGTCGGGAGCATTCGAGAAGATGGCGCCGCCCTGCGTCGCCGCGGCGATGAGCGAGCCCGTCTTGTCTGCGAGCACCTGGATGTAGAAGTCGATCGGGTCGTCATCGGGCTGAGCGCCGACGGTCTCATGCAGCTGGCCGAGCACGAGCCGTTCGAATGTCGCCGTCTGCAGCTCGATCGCACGGTCGCCGTTGCGTCCCATGATCTTGCTCGCCCGGGAGAAGAGCAGGTCGCCGGTGAGGATGGCGACGTTGTTGCCCCAGACGGTCTGCGCAGAGGGGACGCCGCGTCGGCGGTCCGCGCCGTCCATGACGTCGTCGTGGTAGAGCGAGCCGAGGTGCGTGATCTCGAGGGCCATCGCGACATCGAGCACGCCCGCGGTGTTGCCGTCGCCGAGCTGCGCGGCCAGGAGCGTCAGAACGGGACGGATGCGCTTGCCGCCGGCCTCGTAGAGATAGCGCTCTGCGGAGTTCACGATCGAATTGGTGGAGTTGAGCTGTTCGCTCAACCCGGCCTCGACGAGATCGAGACCCCCCTCGATCTCGCGCGCGACGCGTCGCGCGGAAGGGCCGATGAAGACGCGGTCGCTGAAGCCGAGACGGCTCGCGAGTCGCGAACCCGGGGATGCGGGGCTCGAAGTCACGGGATCCACCCTACCCGGGGCTCAGGCCTGCTCCGTCGCGGACGACGAGGAGGTCGGAACCGGCTTGACGGCACGGTGCAGAGCGACGATGCCGAACGACAGGTTGCGGTGCGCGACGTCGGACCAGCCGGCCTCTCGCATCCACCGGGCGAGGCGCTTCTGGTCGGGCCAGTCGCGGATCGACTCGTTCAGGTATTCGTAGGCCTCGGCGTTCGTGCCGGCGATGCGCGCGACGCGCGGCAGCACCTGCGCGTTGTAGAAGTTGTAGAAGCCGCGGAACAGCGGGCTGGGCGGCGTCGAGAACTCGTTGATGACGATGCGTCCGCCGGGCTTGGTGACGCGCAGCAGTTCGGCGATGGCCTTCTTCGGTTGCTGCACGTTGCGCAGGCCGTACGACATGGTGACCGCGTCGAACTCGTCGTCCGCGAACGGGAGGTTCATGGCGTCCGCCTCGACGAACGAGAGGTTCGGCAGGTGTCCGTGTCGGCGCTTGCCCTCGGCGAGCATCCCGGGCGAGAAGTCCGCGGCGACGACGTCGGCTCCGGATGCCGCGAGCGAGGCCGACGAGGATGCCGTGCCCGCCGCGAGGTCGAGGATCCTCTCGCCCTTCTTCGGCGCGATGGCGCGCGTCGTGGCGGCCCGCCAGAGCGCATCGTTGCCGAACGTCATGACGGTGTTCGTGCGGTCGTATCCTTCGGCGACCTGGTCGAACATGCCGCTGACGCGCTGGGGGTCTTTGCCGAGATCGGCGCGGTTGGGCTGAGTCACCCGTCCAGTCTAGGCGGGGCAGGGCCGGTGGATGCTGGATGAGGAAGACCCCGGAGTACGGAACTATCCTGGAGGGGTGACCACCCGCTTGATCGTCGAGACCCGCGAGATCGACCCGGTCGACGATCTGCTGGCTTATGCCGACCCCGACCGCCCGCTCGCCTGGCTCCGCCGCGGCGACGGCATCGTCGCCGTCGGCGCCCCGGTGCAGATCTCGATCGCCGTGCCCGCGGGCCGGGGTCCGCTGCGCAGCGCGATCATCGCCGAGCAGTGGCGGGAGCTGGCCTCCGCGGCATCCGTCGATGACGCCGTGGGCCTGCCCGGTACGGGCCTCGTCGGCTTCGGCGCCCTGACGTTCGATGAGGGTTCGAACGCCGATAGCGTGCTGATCGTGCCGTCTATGATCCTCGGCAAGAGCGGTGGTCGCGGCTGGATCACCCGCATCGCCCCCGAGGGCGAGGAGCTCCCGGCCGACCGGCCCGACGCGACGATCGACCCGACCCCGTACGGTCCGCACTGGGCCGGCACCGTCGGCCCCGGCGCCCAGACCCCCGAGGGGCATCGGGACGCCGTGCGCGAGGCCATCCGCCGCATCGGCGCCGGCGAGGCGAGCAAGATCGTGCTCGCCCGCGATCTCGCCGGCACTGTTCCGGCAGCATCGGACCTCCGCCGGCTGGTACGCGAACTGTCCACCGGATACCCCGACACCTGGGCCTTCGCCGTCGACGGCCTCATCGGCGCGAGCCCCGAGACCCTCATCACCGTGCAGGACCGCACCGTCACCGCCCGCGTGCTCGCCGGCACCGTCGGACGAGGAGCGGATGCCGCGGACGATGCCGCCGCCCGCGCTCATCTCGGCAGCAGCCCCAAGGACCTCGACGAGCACGCGTATGCTGTGCGCAGCCTGCTCGACTCCCTCGCCCCGCACGTCAGCGCGGTCCGCTCGGATGAGACGCCGTTCCTGCTCGAACTGCCCAATCTCTTCCACCTCGCCACCGATGTGGCGGGCGAGCTCAGCGAGGGCGAGTCGTCTCTCGACCTCGTCGGCGCCGTGCATCCGACCGCGGCGGTCGCCGGCACCCCGACACCCGCAGCGATGGCAGCGATCCGCGAGATCGAGCCCTTCGACCGCGGCCGCTACGCCGGCCCCGTCGGGTGGATCGACGCCGACGGCAACGGCGAATGGGCCATCGCCCTGCGCTGCGCGCAGTTCGAACAGGGCGACGGCGACATCCGCGTCACGGCGTTCGCCGGCGGCGGCATCGTCGCAGCCAGCGACCCGGATGCCGAGCTGCTCGAGACCCGGGTGAAGTTCCGCCCGCTCGTCGACGCCCTCGCCTGAGCCACGCCGGGGGAATACGGCACCGGGTTCCTGGTTTACGCCAGGATGTCGGCATGACGAAGCGTGGATGGATCGATAACCCGAGTGCGGCTCTGAAGATCGGAGAGGGCTTCCGGCTCGCCGATGTCGATCCGGACTCGACCCCGGGATACCGCGGCGACAAGCACTCCGGCGCCAAGGACCTCGCCTCCGGCTTCGAAGAGCTCGACGAGCTGCAGGAGCGTCTGTTCGCCGACAGTCGCGCGGGCGTCGCGAAGGACTCCGTGCTGCTGGTGCTGCAGGCGATGGATTCCGCGGGCAAGGGCGGCATCATCCGTCACGTCGTCGGCGGCGTGGACCCGCAGGGCGTCACCCTCGCCGCGTTCGGCGCGCCGACCGCCGAGGAACTCTCGCACGACTTCCTCTGGCGCGTCGAGAAGCATCTCCCGAAGCCCGGTTTCATCGGCGTCTTCGACCGTTCGCACTACGAGGACGTCCTTGTCGCGAAGGTGCGCGATCTCGCGGAGCCGGCAGAGATCGAGCGCCGATACGGCGCCATCAACGACTTCGAGGCGCGCATCGCCGCATCAGGCACCCGCATCGTCAAGGTGATGCTGCACATCTCGCCCGAGGCGCAGAAGAAGCGTCTCATGGAGCGCCTGGACCGCCCCGACAAGCACTGGAAGTTCAACCCCGCCGACACCGACGACCGTCTGCTGTGGCCCGACTACATGGAGGCCTACCAGGCGATGTTCGAGCGCACGTCGACCGACTTCGCCCCCTGGCACGTCGTCCCCGCCGACAGCAAGTGGTACGCCCGGCTCGCGGTGCAGGAGCTGCTTCTCGAGGCCCTCGAGGACATCGACCCGCAGTGGCCGGCCGCGAACTTCGACATCGAGGCCGAGCGCGCTCGTCTCGAGGCGAGCTGACGGGCCGGACCGGATGCTGCTGGGGCGGGCCTACCGCTCCAGCGGCACCTCGATGATCTGCCGACCGCCGGCCGGAGAGGTGAGCACCTGATCGAGCGCGGCCTGCGTCGTCACCCGCTGGTACTCCCAGCCGTAGGCGAGCGCGAGATGCTCGAGACGTGTCGTGTGCGGCGTGTAGAAGGCGCGATCGAGATCATCGCGCGGCGCGGAGGAGGCGACCTCGAGCCCATCGAAGATCGTGCCGCCGCCGTCATTGCCGACGATGACTTGGATGCGGGGCTCGGCCTCATCGGGCGGCAGCAGCAGCGCGCCGACGTCGTGCAGGAACGTCAGGTCTCCCAGCACCAGACGGGTCACGCCCGCGCCAGCGTCGGCCTGCGATGCGAGCGCGATGCCCATCGCGGTGGCGATCGTGCCATCGATGCCCGCGAGTCCGCGGTTGGCGTGCACGGGCACCTTCTTGCCGCCGAGCAGCTCATCGGCGACGCGCACGATGCGCGACGATCCGAACACGAGCCGATCGTGCGGCCATGTCGCCCGCCACACGGCATCGACGAGCAGCGCACGATCCAGCGGACGGCGCACGGCGGCGAGTTCGGCCCGCACCGCCGCCCCCCGCGTCGCGGGGTCGGTCGAGTGCAGTCCGTCACGGTCGGGGGCAGGAGCGGTGAGGTCGACGACGGAGGCGGCGGATGCCCGCATCCATTCCCCCATCCAGGCGCGTTCCGCCTCCTGCGGGGCATCCGGGATGGCTCCGATGGATGCCACGGCGCGGGTGCGTCCGTCGAGGTTCAGCGTCTCACCACCAGAGTGCACGGCGATCACCTCGACATCGTCACGCCGAAGCAGCGCGGGGATCTCACGGCTGAGCGTCGGATGCCCGAAGACGATGACCCGTTGGATGCGACCGCCGAGGTCGGGGTCGCGCAGCAGCGCACGGTATCCGTGCACGATGCCGCGACCGTAGCGGGCACCGCTGACGATCTCGGCGATGAGCGGCCAGCCGCCCTCGTGAGCGATCCGTTCCGCTTCGGCTCCGGCATCCGCTCCGGCGATCACGACCGTGCGCGGGCCGCGAGCGGGCTCGAAGAGTTGCCCGGACGCCGGCTCGAGTGCTTCTCCGGGTACCGCGGAGAAATCTGCGGGAAGCGCTCCGGAAAGGGGTTCGCGGGTGGGCAGGTTCAGATGGACGGGCCCCGCGATGCCGGGCACTCCCTCGCCTGCGACACCCATCGCCGCGGCGACCGCGGGAGCGGCCAGGCCCTGCCAGTCGCCGTCACCGGGGACGGGGGCATCCGTCTCGAAGCGGACGAACGGCTGGAACAGACCCGGCTGGACGGTCGCCTGGTTCGCGCCGACCCCCCGCAGCTCGGGCGGGCGGTCTGCGGTGAGCAGCAGCAGCGGAACACCGGCGTGGAAGGCCTCCATCACGGCGGGCAGAAGATTCGCGACCGCGGTGCCGGAGGTGCAGATCACCGCGGTCGGCACCCGGGTCTCCCGAGACAGTCCGAGGGCCGTGAAACCGGCGACGCGCTCGTCGATGCGCACATGCACACGAAGCGCGCCCGTGCGGGCGAGGCTCGTGGCCGCCAGAGCCAGCGCCTGCGAGCGCGAACCCGGTGAGATCACGACATCGCGGACACCGTGTGCCACGAGGTCGGCGAGCAGAGCAGCCGCAGCATCCGCCGCCGGCGATGCCGTCATGCGCGAGGATCCGCCGCCGGGCCGTCCGTCTCGTCGTCGAGGCGCGCGAGCTCCTCTTCGAGTCGACGGATGCGTTCATCCTGCTCGTTCGTGCTGATGCTGCGCAGGAATTCCGCATCGTCGTCCGGCAGGGTCAGTCGCTCGGAACCGAGCTCTCCCGCGCGGCGACGGCCGAGCACGAACCAGAGAATGCCGCCGATGACCGGGATCAGGATGACGATGGCCACCCACGCGCCCTTGGGGACACCACGGTGCCGCGTCGACGGCTGCACAGCGCAGTCGACGATGCTGAAGATCCAGAAGATGAGGGCGAGGAAGCCGCCGACGATCAGTATTCGCGCCACGCATTCAGTCTAGGCCGGGAACCGTTCCCGGAGGTCGGACCGTGCACCGGACGTAGAATGGGGGCATGAAGAAGCTGCCTCCCCTGCTCGTGTACTCCGTACTGCGGCTGCTGGCCTTCCTCATCCCCCTTGCCATCATGTGGGTGTTCTTCCCGATCATGCGCGAGCTGTGGTGGCTCACCGCGATCTTCGCCGCCCTCATCGGCATGAGCATCTCGATCCTGTTCCTGCGCGAGCCGCTGAGCGGAGCGTCCTCGAAGATGTACGAGCGCCGCACCGAGCGCGAGGCCACCGGCCACCAGAGCGCGGCAGAGCAGGATGCCGACGCCGAGGACGCAGTGCTCGACGCCGAAGCCGACACCGACCGCTGACCCGACCGGAGAACCGGCGCCGATGAAGACCTGGCGGATCGACTACCCCTTCGTCGGGGATGAGCGCTACCGCCGCCCCGAGATGGCCCCGACGCGGGCGATGCTGCTGACCGACAGCATCGTGCAGAAGCTCTGGGCCGCGGCGACGGGCGCCGGGCTAGTGCTCGCGTTCGTCTTCCTCGCCGTGTTCGCGCTTCCCGAGCGGTACTACTCGGGCGCCGACGATCTGCTCTCCCTCCTCGGCGGCCCGCTGGTCGCGAGCTTCACGGGTATCGCGCTGTTCAGCCTGGCCAGCGGTTTCGCCCTCACCTCACGTCGCCTGGCTCTCGCGGATATGTTCGCGCGTTCTTCCGCGAATCGGAATGCGATCCGCGCGAGTGTCATGATTCTCGGGGCGGTCAACGGTTCGCCCTATGCACCCGCTCTCGCGAGCATCATCATTATCGCGGCGGTAGTCCTCCTGGCGGCAGCCGTGTGCGCTGCGGCCAGCATTCCCCTCGCGGTGACGCTGACGTTCCTGGTCATCGGTCTGATGCTCGCGGCTCTGATCTTCGTCCCCGTCCTGCGCTCCTGGCAGTGGAGGCGCACGGTCGCCGATACTGTTCCCGGCGAGGCCCGCGGGTTGCAAGGCCGCGAGCACTTTTACATAGCTAAGAAGAACCGTGAGCTGAAGGCGACGATCCGCGACCGCGACCGCAGAGAGATCACGACAGCAGGCCGGATCTCAGCGATCGCGAGGTGGGTGGTCCTCCTCGACATCGTCGTGCTCATCCTCACCCGAGTGTTCGCACCGGGCCTCCCCTGGCTGGTCGCGGCACTCGTCCTCATGGTCTGCGCCGTGATCTTTCTCGCAACATGGGTCGCGGATCTCATCGATCTGCGCCGAACAATCAAGCGCGTTCGCGGGAGGACCGCCTCCGCCCGCGATCATTCCGTGGCGCTGGATGCCGCTACCCGGCGCACCGACGCCGTCGACGCGGTCACGAGGTACTGATCATCGTGCTCGGATTCCTCGCGTACGGCCCCTGGCAGGCTCTGGCATGGATGCCGGCCGCAGCAATCATCGGCCTGATCGGCCTCGCCGTGCTGGCGCTCGTGCGCACGCGGGTCGATGCGGCGTCACAGATGCTCCGCGAGGAGTTCGGCTACCGCCTTCCCCATGCCTACCCGTCCGGCAACACCAACGCCAGCGTTCTGTGAGAGCGCGATTCAGCCGGCGAACGCCCAGTACAGCGCGCCGGCGTATGCGAGCGCCGTCAGGGACGTGAGTCCGAGGGCGACGACGAGTTCACGGGCTCGCTGGTACGACCAGACGATCGCGATCGCTGGGAGCCCCGCGAGCAGGGCCAGCAGCGCCAGCCACGCGATCGGATAGAACAGCGCCAGGAACGCGCTGATCAGGAACGGCACGATGACGAACGCCGTGTAGACGATCTGTGTGGCGCGCTTGCCGATCTTCACCGTCAGGGTGCGCTTTCCGACGAGTCGGTCCTCGTCGATGTCGCGCAGGTTGTTCGCGAGGAGCACGGCGCAGCCGAAGAGTCCGGCGGCTACCGCCCCCAACCAGGCCTCGTCGGGAAGCACGAAGGCCTGCACCCAGGTCGTGCCGAGCACAGGCACGAGACCGAAGAAGACGAAGACGAAGACCTCGCCGAGACCCATGTACCCGTAGGGGCGCTTGCCTCCGGTGTAGAACCATGCCGCGACGATGCAGGCGGCGCCGACCGCCAGCATCCACCACTGGCCCGTGCGGATGATGATCGCCAGGCCCACGACTGCGGCGAGCGCGAAGAACACCAGTCCGATCCTCAGCACGGTCTTCGCGGGCACACGGCCGGAGGCGGTGAGGCGGGCGGGTCCGACACGATGGGCGTCGGTGCCGCGGATGCCGTCGCTGTAGTCGTTCGTGAAGTTCACGCCGATCTGCAGCAGCACGGCGACCGCGAGGCACGCGAGGGCGATGACCCAGTGGAACGCCGAGTCGACGATCTGCGCGGCGCCCGTGCCGATGATGACCGGGGCGACCGCGAGCGGCAGGGTGCGCAGACGTGCGGCGCCGATCCAGTCCTTCGCGGTGACCGGGGGCGCTTCGACGATGGGGCGTCGGGCGGGGTTCCCGCTCGTGCGGACCGGCTTGCGCTTCGCTGCCTGCTTCGTGCGTTTCGAGGATGCTGCCACGCTTCAGAATCCTAGTCGCGGCGCTGATGCATCTGCGCTCGGCGGGGCGTGCACTCGCACTCAGTCGGCGACGATCGGACGGTTCTCGTAGTAGGTCTGCAGCACGACCGTCGTGCGGGTGCTGACGTTCGCCGCGGCGCGGATATCGGCGACGAGTTTCTCGAGTGCGCGCGGCGATGCGACACGGACGAACAGCATGTAGCTGGCATCGCCGGCGATCGAGTGGCACGCCTCGATCTCGCTGAGGGGCGCGAGCAGATCGGGGGCGTTGTCGGGTTGGCCGGGGTCGAGCGGGGTGATCTCGATGAAGGCGGCGAGGGGTTTGCCGAGGGAATCGGGATCGAGGATCGGTCGGTACCCGGTGATGACGCCGCGGGATTCGAGCCGCCGCAGCCGCGACTGCACGGCGGAGCTCGACAGCCCCACGGCATCCGACAACTGGGCGAGCGTGGCCCGGGCGTCGCGGGAGATCGCGGCGAGGATCTGGCGGTCGACAGCATCTTCCATAAGTGGAAGAATATCTGCACTGAATCTTTTCTGCCGGAAATATTCCGACTTTTGTCGCGATCGGAGGCGATGATGCCCACTCAGACTCAGAACACCACTCTGACCTCTCCCGTGATCGGCGAGCCCGAGGTCGTCGAGGACGCCTCCGTCGCCGAGTCATCTGCGGCGTGGCGGCAGCTGAAGGATGCGGCGATCGCGCTTCGCGCTCTGCAGACGAAGGACGGCTCGGTCACGGGCCCGGTCGCCGAAGCCGCGAACCATGTGGCGGCGATCATCGCCGGCATCCGCGCGCTCGCGCCCTCGTTCCCCCATGACGCCGCCTATCTCGCCGCCTCCGTCCGCGACTTCGAGAAATGGGCGGTGGAGGGGTTCGGTGTTCCGGATTTTCTCGACTCACTCGTGGCGTTCCAGCCGCAGCAGCACCGCGTCGACGGAATCCGTCACCTCGTGGTGTTCCCGATGTACACGCAGAACGGTTCCCCCGATCGCTGCGTGGAAGCGCTGATCGTCGAGACCATCTGGCCCGAATTCATCGCGGCCCTCGAAACCGGCGATTACGGCAACCGCCTGTTCGTCTCGCTGCGGCTCATCGACTTCACGCCGGGGTACGACACGAACTCCGCCGTCCTCTTCCCCGAGACCGTGGCGATGCGCGAGATCCCGGCGTTCACGTGGGGCGCGATCTTCCAGGACCGCGAAGCGGCACGATACCGGCGCGTGGTGCGCGCAGCATCCGGGATCACGAAGCTCGACATCCCCGAGCCCGCCGCCCGCCTTCTCGACAATCAAGACCTCGCCGAGAAGACCTTCGTCATGTGGGATCTCATCCACGACCGCACGCACATGCGCGGCGATCTGCCCTTCGACCCCTTCATGATCAAGCAGCGCATGCCCTACTTCCTCTACTCGCTCGAGGAGCTGCGGTGCGATCTGACGGCCTTCCGCGAATCGGTGGCGATCTCGCGGCGCCTCGGCATCGCCGATGACCTCTCCCCCCTCGAGCAGCAGATGCGCGAGCATGCGGAGCTCGTGCAGTACGCGGTGATCTTCGACCGGATCTTCCGCTTCGCGATCACCGGCTCCCGTGCGCGCAACTACGACGGACTGGGCGGACAACTGCTGTTCGCCTGGCTGCACCAGCGGGGCGTGCTGCACTGGACCGATACCGCGCTGTCGTTCGATTGGGACGAGGTGCCCGATGCCGTGATCGCCCTCGGCGAGGCGATCGATGATCTGTACTGGCGCTCGATCGACCGCCCCAAGACCGCGCACTGGCTCGCCGCCTACGACCTCGTGCGCGGCGTCGTCGCCCCGAACCCGGCATCGCTCTGGGCCCGGGGCCTGCCGGATGAGATCCTCGCCGGGGCACCCAAGGGATACACGGATGCCGTGCTCGACGACGAGTTCCCCCTGTCGATGTTCTTCGAAGCACTCGAGAAGAAGATGCGCGAGGTGATCGCCTCGACCGCGGGCATCCGGGCGGGCGATGACTGAGCCCACCGCCTCCGGACGCGTGATCGTGCTCGCCGGCGCGACGAGCGCGGCCGGCCTCGCCGTCTCCGGCGCGCTGCGCGAGGCGGGGGCCCGCGTCATCGCAACCGGGCGCACTGCTGAGAGGCTGGCCGCCCTCGATGCGACCGGTGCTGAGACGGTCGTGGCGGATGCCTCCTCCCTCGACGACATGACCGCCCTCGCCGCGCGGCTCGGTGCCGTCGACGGCGTCATCCCGCTCGTCGGCGGCTGGCGCGGTGGCGGAGGACTCGCCGGGCAGAGCGACGACGACCTCGCTGCCCTCCTCCCCGCATTCGGCGCAATCCGGGCGACTTCGCACGCCTTCGACCAGGCGCTGCGCGCATCAGATGCCGGGCGCTTCGCGACCGTGTCCTCCACCGCCGTCGCCCGCCCCCTCGCCGGAGGCGCGAATTATGCCGCGATGAAGGCCGCCGGCGAAGCGTGGACGCGCGCCGTCGCGCACGGATTCGCGAAGAGCGCCCGGGATTCGGGCGAACCGCTGCGCGCAGCATCCGTCGTCTTCCGCGCCCGCACCCTGCAGCCCGCCGACCTCGCAGCCGCGATCGCCGCACTCTGGAACCACGACCCCGCCGATCTCAACGATCGCACCATCGACCTGCCATGGGTCACCGACCTAGGCTGAACAGGATGAGCATGCTTCACGACCCCCAGGTGCGCGGATTCGCGTCCGACAACTACTCCGGCATCCACCCCGAGGTGCTCGCGGCGATCACCGCCGCGAACGGCGGACACCAGATCGCCTACGGGGAGGACGCCTACACCGAGCGCCTGCAGGAGGTCTTCGCCTCGCACTTCGGCGACGGCGTCCAGGCCTTCCCCGTCTTCAACGGAACCGGCGCGAACGTCGTCGGCCTGCAGTCGATGCTGCCGCGTTGGGGGGCCGTGATCACCGCATCCACCGCGCACATCAACGTCGACGAGGGCGGCGCCCCCGAACGCATGGGCGGCATGAAGCTGCTCACCGTGCCCACCGAGGACGGCAAGCTCACACCGGACCTCGTCGACCGCGAAGCCTGGGGCTGGGGTGACGAGCACCGCGCGCAGCCCCTGGTCGTCTCGATCACCCAGTCGACCGAACTCGGCACGCTCTACACGCCCGACGAGATCCGCGCGCTCGCCGAGCACGCACACCGGCACGGCATGCGCCTGCACATGGACGGCGCCCGCATCGCCAATGCCGCCGCCGCCCTCGACCTCCCGCTCGCGGCATTCACCAGCGACGCCGGAGTCGACGTGCTCAGCTTCGGCGGCACGAAGAACGGCGCGATGCTCGGCGAGGCGATCGTCGTCCTCGACCCCGCAGCATCCGACGGCCTGATCTTCGGACGCAAGTTCTCGATGCAGCTCGCCTCCAAGATGCGCTTCGTCTCGGCGCAGCTCATCGCCCTGCTCGAGGGCGACCTCTGGCTGCGCAACGCCCGCCACGCCAACGCCATGGCCGCACGCCTGCGCACCGGGGTCGAGCAGGGCGTTGCCGACGACACGATCCGTGGCGTCGAATTCACCCAGCCCACCCAGGTCAACGGCGTCTTCGCGACCCTGCCCGAGGGCGTGGCCGACCGCCTGCGCGAGAGGTTCCGCTTCTACGACTGGGATGCGACCCGGCGCGAAGTGCGCTGGATGTGCAGCTTCGACACCGCCGAATCCGACGTCGATGAGTTCATCGCCGAGATCAGCCGGCTCACGCGGGGCTGATCTCTTCGCGGGCGTTGGCGACAGCATCCGAAACATGCATGGGAATGTAAATCCCGGATTTCCTGTTGACTCGAGGACAGCCCTCAGCGGATGCTGGGGCGACCCACCGAGGAAAGAGGAGAACATGACTCGTTTCGAAGGCCGCACAGCACTCGTTACCGGCGGCGCCAGCGGAATCGGCAGGGCCACGGCTCTGCGCATCGCTTCCGAGGGCGGATCGGTCGTGATCGCCGACGTCCAGGACGACCTCGGCGCTCAGGTCGTCGGCGAGATCGAGAAGGCCGGAGGCACCGCGCTGTTCATCCACCTCGACGTCACGAGCGAAGCCGGATGGGACGCCGCCGTCGCGAAGACCATCGAGACCTTCGGCGGTCTGGACGTGCTCATCAACAACGCCGGCATCGGCGACAACGAACCGATCGAGGTCACCTCGCTCGCCACCTGGGACAAGGTCGTCGCCGTCACCCAGACGAGCGTCTTCCTCGGCATGAAGGCCGCAGCCGAGGCCCTGAAGAAGAGCGGACACGGCTCGGTCGTCAACACCAGCTCGATGTACGGCATCGTCGGATCCGGGGTCAGCCCCGCCTACCACGCCGCCAAGGGCGCCGTGCGCCTGCTCACCAAGACGACCGCGCTCGGCTGGGCCAAGGAGGGCGTGCGGGTCAACTCGGTTCACCCGGGCTTCATCGACACCCCGATCCTCGGCGAGACCGACCGCGACATGCTCATCGCGGGCACCCCGATGGGACGCCTCGGACGCCCGGAGGAGATCGCGGCGCTCATCACCTTCGTCGCCAGCGACGACGCGAGCTTCGCGACCGGTGCGGAATTCGTCGCCGATGGTGGAGTCACCGCCGGCTGACCCCGGTCCTGACTTCTCGGGCGCGCACGTGTCCGACACCTGTCAGCCATTCCGACGGTTGTCTGCCGAAACGGCCCGTTTCGGCAGACATCCGTCTTTTCCACCGACACGTGTCGGCGACGCAGAACGGATGCCCGGTGATATCGGACCCGTGCGTCAGCGCAGCAGGCCCAGACTCGCCAGAGCGTGGCGGATGAGAGTGCCGCGGCCGCCCTCCATCTCGGCGGCGACATCATCGGATGCCGCGGCCTCGGGCGTGAACCAGGTGACCTCGAGGGCGTCCTGACGCGGCTCGCATGTGCCGGTGACCGGCACGACGAAAGCGAGCGAGACGGCGTGCTGCCGCTCGTCGTGATAGGCGCTGACGCCCGGCAGCGGGAAG
Organism: uncultured Microbacterium sp.; assembly: GCF_947632095.1. Classification (GTDB taxonomy): domain Bacteria; phylum Actinomycetota; class Actinomycetes; order Actinomycetales; family Microbacteriaceae; genus Microbacterium. Next base: position 24,830 of record NZ_CANROA010000022.1, read on the forward strand.
TACTCGGCCACGGTGAAGGGCAGCGGCTGCGGCGGCAGCAACGGGAAGGCCATGGGCCCGAGGTCGTTCTCGATGTGCCGGAACAGCGCATCGCGCACCGTCTCGCCGAAGCGCACGCGCCCCGACACGATCGTGCGGGTCATCTCCCCCACGGGGGTCGAGCGCAGCAGGACGCCGATCTCGGTGACCTGTCCGGCACCATCCGTGCGCACGGGGATCGCCTCGACGTAGAGCATGGGCAGGCGCCGTCGGGCTTCGGCGAGCTCGAACTCGCTCAGCCATCCGGGATTGCTCGCGTCGGCGGGCAGCTCGCCGAACTCGGGGAGCTCGTCGTCTCCGCCCTCGGGTTCGGGATCAGGTGTGCGCACCGCCATGCCTCTTTTCTACCAGTGTCGGAGCCCGGTGGCAGGATGGGGCCGTGAGCGATTCCTTGACGATCGATGCGGATGCCACGCGCTGGAGCACCGGCGCGCGAGACGGACTGCCCCTGCTCGTGCTGCTGCACGGCTACGGTGCCGACGAGCACGACCTGTTCGGGCTCGTGCCCTATCTCCCCGAGGGCATCGCCGTGGCGTCGGTCGCCGCTCCCCTCGCGCCGCCGTGGCCGGCGCCGGGCCGGTCGTGGTATCCGATCGAAGGATTGAACGGACGTGATCCCGAGGGCGTCACCCGTGCCGGGCGCGCTTTCCTCGCATGGCTGGACGCCGCGGCTGCCGATGCGTCTTCGGTCGCGCTGCTCGGCTTCTCACAGGGAGCGGCCGTCGCCCTGCAGGCGCTGCGCCTCGCACCCGAACGCTTCGGGGCGGTGGTCGCCTTGAGCGGCTATGCGTCACCCGGAGAACTCCCCCACGATGCGGCGCTGCAGGAGCTGCGCCCGTCGATCTTCTGGGGCCGCGGCACCCATGACGATGTGATCCCGCCGCCACTCGTCGATCACACGGCCCAGTGGCTGCCGGATCACTCCGACCTCGTCGGGCGGGTGTATCCGGGGCTCACGCACAGCATCTCCGAAGACGAACTCCTCGATGTGCGAGTCTTCCTCGAGAAGTGGAAGGATGCCGCGGGCGAATGAGCCTGCGGTCAGGGCCGCTCGTCAGGCCCGGCGCCGCCGCCGTCCGCGGAAGGCGCATCAGGAGCATCCTCTGGCGCATTGGGGCGCCGCCGGCGACCGATCTGCATGATCCCGATCGCCGCGGCCAGGCCGACGGCGATGCCGATCGCGATGCCCAGCCCCATGTTGTCGAGCGCTGAGCCCGTCGCGACGCCGGCGACCATTCCGAGTGCGATGCCGATCCCCCACGTGGCACGCTGGCGCGCCTCGCCGCTGCTCATGTCGTGATCGGCCATGCCTCCACGGTACGGGATCGGCGTGTCGCTGCGAACGGATGAAGTTGCGGATGAACTTCCATTCACCGGAAGCTTGCATCGTCGGGTTGGAGATTCGTGTCCTAAACTGACGCCGACGCTCCCGGGAAGCATGAAGATTTCATGCTTCGCGTAATGAACGACTATGAGTGGCGTCTCTTCCTCTGTGCGCTCCGTTGCACGATTTGCAAGAGTCCCAGCGCGACGGTGCGCGATTCCCTGAACCACATCCCCGATCGAAGGAGGAGACGCGTGTCCACGCGCTCAGAATCCATACATCCGGCCATGCGCCGCGCCGGCGCGGCGCTTGCCGCGTTCGCCCTCGCGGCAAGCGCGCTCGTCGCCGGCATCATCACCGCCCCGGCGGCTGAGGCAGCTGCGCCCGTCGAGCCGGCGACCCCGTTCACCGCCGAGTTGTGCGCGGGTGAGACGAGCAACCCCGTTGCGGCTAAGACACTAGAAGTATCTGGCCCTCGGCTGGACGCCTACAACGCAGGCGCGATCGTCCCGCTTTACGATGCGACAGGAACGCCCCAAGGGGATGCCAAGCCTCCGCTCTGCACCGTCTACTTCGATGCGACGACCGGCAGCCCAGTCAGCGTCTGGATGTTCTGCACCAACCTTGAGCTTCATACCTGCGGTGGAACCAACGGCAATAACCAGCTCGTTCAGGAGTTGAACAGCGACAACAGCCCGGTCACGACCACAACCACCGTTGAAATCCCGTTCCCGTCTGACGTGCAACCCGACCATCTGGACGAGCGCCAGCAGCTTGCGATCAAGGCATTGACTGCTGAAGGTTACACAGTCGCAGATCCCATCAGCGGAACGATCACGGGGCGTTCTGATGGTTCAGCAAGTGAACGGGAAACTCTGCAGAACATGATCTGGTGCGTCAGCGATGGCGGCGGTCCCTGCTATTTCCCTGTTCTCACTGAGGAAGACATCGATGAACTCGCTGCTCGCGGTGCCGAATTGACCGCTGCTGTGACCATCGAGGCTCCTTCAAGCGATTTCGCTGTCGGCGACCAGTTGCGCTGGAACGTCAGCACGAATACCCTCAACTCGCCGATGGCGATCTCCGCCGACTCTTCGGTGACTATCTGCGCGGATTCGGCGCCCGGTGCGACGCTCGAAGGAAACCTGCTCACGGTTACGGGCGACGCCGACACCACCGTCACGGTCTCGTTGTGCAGTACTGCGACGGAAGCGGGAACATATCAGCTCACGATCGACCGCGACGGACTGGGAGCGCGCTTCGTTCAGAGCGAGAACGACGGTCGCCTTGACCGCGACTGCCAGGTCTTCGGCTTGTACGAGGCCGAAGGGTTCAACGATGCTGCCTCGATCACCGTCCTCGAAGAGCCCGCGGGTGACGAGGAACCGAACGACGAGGAACCGAACGACGAGACCGATCTCGGCGGCAACGACCGCGAGAACGGCGAGATCGAGAACGGTGGCGCGACGAACGTCTCCGACGATGAGAGCGCGGATGCGGCCGCGCTGGCCACGACCGGTTCTGATCTGCCCGTTGCTGCACTCGGCATCGCGCTGATCATGCTTCTCGGCGGCGCGGGCCTGGTGCTCGCCCGGAAGGCTCGCGCTCAGAGCTGACATCGTTTAACACGATCACCCGGTGCGGCCGGTCTCACCCTGTGAGGCCGGCCGCACTTTTCTGTTCCGTCGGCCCGACTGCGCTGCTCTCCGTCAGCGCCGAGACGCCCGGAAAATCAATGATCTGAGCCCGGGAGAGAGCGCTCCCAGCAAACGCGCAACCTTCCCACAGCTCCGGCTCAGGATCCGACTCCATATGATCAATCCCGGGCGTGTTCCCTCGCGCCCCTGCATCGCTCGTCCGGTAGATCTGACCGCGCTCACTCGAGCACACGAGGATGATCCCCTCTCCCCCCCCCGGAGCTTTGCCCCATGCCTTCGCGCGCCCTTTTCGCCCGATCCTCGAGGATCGGCGCCATCATCGCGACGTTCGTCATCGTCGCAGCTTCCCTCGCCATCACCACGATGACGGGCACGACTGCCCACGCCGCAGATGCGCCCGCTGCTGTCGCCCCCGCTACGGCATCTGCACCGTTCACCGCAGACCTGTGCGCCGGTCAGACCAGCCAGAACCCGAAGAAGTCGACCAGCGCACCGAATGGCTACACCGACCTGACCCAGGTCAAGGGCGCGCGTCTCACTGCTTATAACGCCGGCCAGGTCGTCCCGCTGTACGACCGCACGGGTCAGGAGCAGCGGACCAACGGCTCCGACTCCACCCCGCCCATGTGCGCGGTGCGGTTCGACCCGACCAGCGGCGGCCCCGTTTCTACCTGGGTCTTCTGCACCAACGCCGATCTGCACTCCTGCAACGATGTGCTCCCCGGCGGATACCTCGGCCAGGACGGAAAGCGCGTCTCCTTCCCGGAGCATGTTGCGCCCGACCACCTCAGCGAAGACCAGGTGGACGCTACCCGCGCCCTCATCACCCAGGGATACTCCGTCGCAACGCGGTTCGGAACCCTGACCGGACGGGCAGACGGCACGAGCAACCAGCGCGACACCCTGCAGAACATGATCTGGTGCGTCACCGACGGCGGCTTCTACTGCGCGAGCGTCAGCATGACCGGCTCCGACATCGACGTTCTCACCGCTCGCGGAGCCGCGATGTCGGCGACGACCACCGTGACCCCTCAGAACGATCAGGCACGTGACGGCGACGAACTCCGTTGGAACGTCACCACGAACGTGATCGGCGTGCCGATCGCCGTCGACAGCACCCTCCCCGTCTCCCTCTGCGCCGATTCCACGGACACCGCCGCATTCACCGATGGCGTGCTGATCGTGTCAGGAACAACCGGAACGACGACCGAGATCGCCCTGTGCACGGAGACGGCAGAGCAGGGCTCGCACACGGTGACGCTCAGCCGTACCGGCGCCGGCACCCACTTCGTTCAGAGCGACACGACGAACAGCGGCCTGGACAAGGCCTGCCAGGTCTACATGCTCTGGGACGAGGAATCCTTCGAGGCGAGCGCGAAGGTCTCCGTCACCCCGCCGGTCGCGGAACCCACCACGGAGCCGACCCCGGCGCCCACAGTCCCCACGCAGGAGGACCCGACCGACCTCGCCAACGAAGGCATCTCCGCACCGGACACGAACGACGACACGAACGATAACGTCGACGGCAACACCGACGAGCCGGATAACACCGACCAGGAAGAGACCGAACGCCCCGACCTCTCTGACACCACCCCCGATGTGGATCTCTCACCCATCGACGGTTCCACCCCGGAAAAGGATGAGGCCGACGGCGACGCCTCGACGGAAATCGACGCTCCCGCAGCATCCGACGACTCGGCTTCCGCACCCGCGCCCACCGCGACGCCCACAGCGACGCCCTCGGCCTTGGCGGCGACGAACGGTGACCTCGCGGTGACCGGCACAGAAACGCCGATCGCTCTGCTCGGCGGTGCTTTCGCGCTACTGCTCGGCGGCAGCATCCTGCTTGTCGTGCGCGGTGCCCGCCGGCGCGCCTGACGCCCCCGAGATGACGACGGCCGTCCTCTTTCGAGAGGGCGGCCGTCGTCGTGATCCGTGGGTTCCCGCTCAGGTCACCAGTACCACGAACCGTACTCGATCGTCACCTCGCCATCGGTGACGATGATCTCGCCGGAGAAATCGATGCTGGACTGCTCGGTGTGGTCCTCCGAGTCGCCGAACAGCGTGCGCGTGTACGACACGGTGCCCTCGCCGTCGCTGGCGGAGAAACCGGCGCCGTCGTCCGAGACCTCGACCGTCGGATAGGAGACGATCTCCCAGACGACAGGGGTGTCAGAGGGATACACCCAAGCGCTCAGAGGGCAGTCGTCGGGATCGGCGACACCCTGCGCGGCGCAGTCGTCCACGAGCGCGTCGACCTGCTGCTGCACCATCTCGACGAGCTTCGGCGTCGCCACGAAAGCGAGCTGTTCCGATGACTGCGACTGTGCGAGAACCTGCAGCGAGGAGTCCGCGAGGTCGAAGAGGTCCGGTTCGGATGCTTCGAGCTGATAGATCGCCGGATACAAAACGAGCTCTGCCTCTGCGTATCCGCTGTCGCCATCGAGGTCGAGGGCGAGCCCGCCCAGAGAGGCATCTCCCGGGCCCTGAGCGGAGATGTAGACGGATGAGACGAGCGGAGAGACGATCTCCCAGGTGTCGAGGACGAGCAATTCGGGCTCGCCCTTCTGCGCCGTCAAAGATGCTTGTTGCGTGACCCCGTCGAGCTTGTAGGAGACCTCGATCATCACCTGATCGGCGCCGTACTCGACCGGCTTCTGCACGGCGATGTCGCTGATCCGCTCGGTGGCGGATCCCAGCACATCATCCGTCAACCACCCACGCAAGGAATTCGACACCTCCGGGTCGACGAGCTCGTTGGCCGCCTCGGCGTGACCATCGGCGATGTGCGACAAATAGGCGTGAGCGACGCTCTCAGCCGTGCGCGTACCATTCACAATCGATACCGCGACCGTACCGCCCACGCCGAGGACGACGACCGCTCCGATGCCGATGCCGACGCCGATCAAGGTCTTCTTGGTCTTCGGGCTCATCGGCGCGGGCGGCGCCAGCGGCTCAGGCGCCGCGGCAGTCACCGCCCCGGGCGCGGCAATCGCGCCGTCGGCATCTGCCGCGGGCTCTCCCTGCGCGAAGTTCTGAGCGACCGGACCGGCAACAGGCGGCATCTGCTCGGCAGTGCCCAGCGCCCACCGTTCGACCGCCGCACGACCCGCCACCGTGCCGAAGAGTTGCGGCGACAGACCGTAGGCGATGGCGGGGAGCACCTGCGCCCCGAACTCGATCACGATCGCCCAGAGAAGCATGACGAGGGGCGTCCACAGCGCGAGCGCGAGGCCGCCGCCGAAGGAGCCGCCGAAGAAGCCCAGCGATCCGCTCGCGGACACGGATGCACCGACGAAGAACAGGCCGAGCACGACCCATCCGATCAGCACCGTCAGCGGAAGTTTCCACGCCCCGACGAGGTCGATGCCGCTGCGGCGAGCGCGACGGGCGCCCAGCCAGAGGGCTGCGACGACCGAGAACAGTACGGCAGCGATGACCGCCACCCAGAGCCAGGCGTTCTGCATCGTGAATACGGTACCTGTGACGGCGAGCCCGTAGGACCCGTCGCCGCTCTGCAGCGTGATGCCGCCGAGGTGCCCGATCACGATCGACATCGGCACGATGTTCAGGAGTCCGAGGATCGCGACGGGAATAGCCCCGATGCCGAGTCCGTCCCAGAGCCAGATGGCCGCACCGATCAGTGTGAGCGCACCGAATACGACGATGAGACCGCCGGTGTATGCGAGAGACTCCCGCGCGAATCGTGGGAGAGCGGAAACAGCGCGCCGCGTCGCGCCCAGCCAGTTCTCGCTTGCCCCCGCGTGCGCGCCGATCATGCGGCCGATCAGGGATGCCGCCCCGATGAGGATGGTCGCCATGAGGACCTCGCGCACACCGGCGGAGGTCACCGTGAGCCGCATTCCGGCGCCGAGGTCCATCCGGACGGCGAAAATCAGCGACAGCACGAGTGCGACCAGTCCCGTCGCCAGTCCGGTGCCGGCGCTGAAGAGCGCACGGTCGCGGACGCCGCGCAGGGGCGCGATGCGCTCCTGCCGGACGCTCCACCACACGGTGAGCACGAGAACGCCGGCGGTCAGGGTGAGCGGGAACATCCAGAGGGAGCCGCCGGCGCTGCCGCCGAGCATCCCGTCCCCGGAGAGCACGAGCCGCAGTTCTCCGGAGAACACGGAACCACCGAGGGTGATCGCGAGGAGAAGAGCGTTCCCGACCCCGCCGAGAGCCTCAGCCGAGACCGGCAGGTTCATGAAGTCGAGCGCATCGGTGCCGAGCCCGGTCAGGAGCAGCACGAGCAGGATGCCGGAGACGATCGTGCCGGCGATCGCGATGCCCACGGTGCTCAGCGCACGCAGCAGCTGAGCTTTGAGCACGGGGGACATCGGCGTCCGCGGGTCCGGGGGCGTGGGGACGGGCGGGATCGTTCCGGCCGGGGGCGTGGGAACACCCGGAGCGGTCTGAGGCGGCACGGTCACGGCATCCGGCGCAGGCGGAACGGGCGGCACAGGTGGCACAAGTGGAACGGGCGGCACGGGCGGCGCAGAGTTTGCCTCGGGCTGATGCCCACCGTCGGTCGAGTCAGTCATTCTTGGTTCCCCCCAAGTACGTCGATTGTTGCTCAACCTGTATACCACCTGAATGCCGCGAAGGGACGCAACCAGGTCGAAGATGACGTGAGCTTTCGCTGCGAAACGCCAGCTCGTTCCTCGATCGCGCTGGGATTCGCCCCTGGATCATCCGCACGGCGCCGCGCGGTCGTCGCCATCTGGCCGAAGCGTCACCGTCGTGTTCCGGGCCCGATGTCGGTGGCAGGCAGGATGATGGAGGGGTGAGCGACGTTCTCGACCGGTTCACCGCGGCGACCCGTGATTGGTTCCGCGGGGCGTTCGAGGCGCCGACCGCCGCGCAGGCCGGCGCATGGACGGCGATATCGGCCGATAAGCATGCGCTCGTCGTCGCCCCGACCGGGTCGGGCAAGACTCTCTCCGCGTTCCTCTGGGCCATCGACCGGGTGTTCCGGGAGAAGTCGGCTGCGCCCGAGAGCACCGGAACCCGCATCCTCTACATCTCGCCGTTGAAGGCCCTCGGCGTCGATGTCGAGCGCAACCTGCGCTCGCCCCTCGTCGGAATCGGGCAGTCCGCCCGCCGACTGGGGCTCGAGGTTCCCGGAGTGACGGTGGGGGTGCGTTCCGGCGACACGAGCTCGTCAGATCGCAGGAAACTGGTCACCGCCCCGCCCGACATCCTCATCACGACCCCCGAGTCGCTCTATCTGATGCTGACGAGCCGCGCGGGCGACACCCTGCGCGATGTGCACACGGTCATCATCGATGAGATCCATGCGGTCGCGGCGACGAAGCGCGGTGCGCACCTTGCAGTGAGCCTCGAACGACTCGATGCCCTGCGTCGCATCGCGAACCCCGAGGCCGCGCCCGCGCAGCGCATCGGCCTGTCTGCGACGGTGCGTCCGATCGATGAGGTCGCGCGTTTTCTCGGCGGTTCCTCCCCCGTCGAGATCGTCGCCCCGCGCGCCTCGAAGACGTTCGAGCTCTCCGTCACCGTGCCGATCGATGACATGACGAATCCGCCACCGCCTCCCGGTGCCCCGACGCCCGGTGATGAGCAGGCCGAGTACACCGAGGTGACCGGGTCGGTCTGGCCGCACGTCGAAGAGGCGATCGTCGACCGCATCCTCGAGAACACCTCGACCATCGTGTTCGCCAATTCGCGGCGCCTCGCCGAACGTCTCACGGGGCGCTTGAACGAGATCTACGTCGAACGCCTCGGCGGCAGTGCACCGGATGTTTCTGCCCTGCCGGCCGCGATGATGGCGCAGGCCGGATCGACTTCGGGCGCCGACCCGGTGCTGGCGAAAGCGCACCACGGGTCTGTCTCCAAGGAGCAGCGCGCGCTCGTCGAGGAGGAGCTCAAGAGCGGCGTGCTGCGGTGCGTCGTCGCGACGAGCAGCCTCGAGCTCGGCATCGATATGGGCGCCGTCGACCTCGTCATCCAGGTCGAGGCCCCCTCCTCCGCGGCATCCGGCCTGCAGCGCGTCGGCCGCGCCGGACACCAGGTCGGCGAGGTCAGCCGGGCGGCGCTCTTCCCGAAGCACCGCGGCGATGTGCTGCACACCGCGATCGTGACGGAGCGGATGCTGGCGGGCAAGATCGAGGCGATCGCCGTGCCGCGCAATCCGCTCGATATCCTCGCCCAGCAGACGGTCGCCGCCTGCGCCCTTGCGCCGATAACGGTTGAGGGCTGGTTCGAGACGGTGCGACGGTCGGCGCCGTTCCAGTCCCTTCCGCGCTCGGCATATGAGGCGACGCTCGACCTGCTGGCCGGCCGGTTCCCCTCGGACGAGTTCGCCGAGCTCCGCCCGCGTCTGGTCTGGGATCGCGATGCCGGCACGCTCACCGGGCGGCCGGGAGCGCAGCGGATCGCGGTGACCAGCGGCGGCACGATCCCCGACCGCGGACTCTTCGGAGTCTTCGTCGCGGGCGAGGGAGCGGGGCGCCGCGTGGGCGAGCTCGATGAGGAGATGGTCTACGAGTCGCGCGTGGGAGATGTCTTCACGCTCGGGACGACGAGCTGGCGCATCGCCGAGATCACGCACGACCGGGTCAATGTCCTTCCCGCCTACGGCCAGCCCGGCAAGCTCCCCTTCTGGCACGGCGACGGCCTCGGCCGCCCCTATGAGCTCGGCGAGGCCCTCGGCCGCTTCTCCCGCGAAGTCGCCGCGGCTACCCCCGAGAAAGCTGCGCAGAGACTGATCGACGCCGGGCTCGATGAGCAGGCGCGCGCGAACCTCCTCGCGCACCTGCGCGAACAGCGCGAAGCGACCGGAACCCTGCCCACCGACCGGACGCTCACGGTCGAGCGCGGCCGCGATGAGGTCGGCGACTGGCGGGTGATCCTGCATTCCCCCTACGGGATGAAGGTGCACGCGCCGTGGGCGCTGGCGATCAATGCGCGGGTGCGCGAGCGGCTCGGCGTCGAGAGCTCCGCGGTCGCGAGCGATGACGGCATCATCGTACGGGTGCCGGATGCCGATGCCGAACCTCCCGGCGCCGACCTGTTCGTCTTCGATGCCGATGAGATGGAGAACCTCGTCACGACCGAGGTCGGCGGCTCCGCGCTCTTCGCCTCCCGCTTCCGCGAATGCGCGGCGCGCGCCCTGCTCATGCCGCGGATGAACCCGAACAAGCGCACGCCCCTGTGGCAACAGCGTCAGCGGTCGGCCCAGCTGCTCGAAGTCGCCCGGCGCCACCCGACGTTCCCCGTGATCCTCGAGACCCTGCGCGAAGTGCTGCAGGACGTCTACGATCTGCCCTCGCTGCGGCGTCTCACGACCGCGATCGCCGACCGCACCGTTCGTCTGATCGAGACCGAACCCGCGCAGCCCTCGCCCTATGCCCGTGATCTGCTCTTCGGGTATGTCGGCGCATTCATGTACGAGGGCGATTCGCCGCTCGCCGAGCGTCGTGCCGCCGCGCTGTCGGTCGATCCCGCGTTGCTCAGCGA
>NZ_CANROA010000023.1 GCF_947632095.1 uncultured Microbacterium sp.
TGATCCTCGGGGACCTCGACCCCTACCCGCCGACCATCACCCGGCGCGCCTCACCCCCACCGAATGTCCGAAGAGCCCTCAAACCGGCAGTCCAGGGCTTCCTCACCTCGCGCGGCTACCGCGCCGCCGTCGGCCGTGCGCCGTCAGCGAGGCAGCTGCGCGATGACCTGCTGGTGCCGGAGGTCGCCAGGTTGCATGCGGAGAACTACGGCGTCTACGGACGCCGGAAGATGCACGCACTCATGCGGCGGCAAGGGTGGGAGATCGGTCGCGATCAGACCGAACGGCTCATGCGGCTCGCCGGGGTGGAGGGTGTGAAGCGGTCCAAGCGGGTGTTCACGACGAAGTCCGACCCGGCAGCGGAGAAGCCGAAGGATCTCGTGCAACGCCGGTTCACTGCCCCCGGCCCGCGCCGCCTCTGGGTCGCTGACGTGACCTACGTCGCAACATGGTCCGGGTTTGCGTATGTCGCGTTCGTCACCGATGTCTATTCGCGTCGCATCGTGGGCTGGAACGTCGCAGCCACACTCAAGTCCGACATCCTGCCACTACGGGCGCTCGATATGGCCGCCTGGGACGCCGGCGGACGCCTCGACGGCCTGGTTCATCACGCCGATCACGGATCGAACTACCTCGCCGTGGTCTACACCGATCGGATCGAGGAACTCGGCGCGAAACCCTCCACCGGGACCGTCGGCGACTCGTTCGACAACGCCCTCGCCGAGGCGGTCAACGGTCTCTACAAGACCGAACTGATCCGTCAGCGCGGCCCCTGGCGAACCGTCGAGCAGGTCGAGCTAGCAACCCTCGAGTACGTGTGGTGGTGGAACAACCAGCGCCTCCACGGCGAGCTCGACATGCGCACCCCGATCGAGGTCGAACGGGCGTACAACGCTGACCTAGAATCAGCCCAGCCGGCACTTGCCGGACAAACAATCCGATAGGAACGAAAGTCAGGCCGATTCACTGTAGCTCGAACAGCACTTGACGGGCACCGCAATCGCCTCCAATCAGCGACCGTGATCCAGCGTGAGGCGAGGAGGAGATGATGATATCAGCTCCTCCTCGCCTCACGCATGCCTCGCGCCGTTACCTGTAGTAGAGCAACGCCCCTAGCTTGTCGCTGAGCTTGTCGTCGATCTGTTGCATGCCGCGGTGCTCGTCGATGTACCACGCGCCCGACTGGAACGCTTCGATCCACAGGTCCACACGCTCGGTCACGGTAATGTGTGGCACGCTATTGATGCCACGTCCCCAGACACTGCGGAAGGTCAACGAGTCAGGCAGGTCAGGCTCCGTTGTATTGATGAAGAACGGGTCATTGCCTGCGTTCAGTTGCACGAACCGGTCCACTCCAGGGGTGCCCTCTTCTAGAATCTCTGCAGTCTTCACCATGGACTCGCCCCGATCCACCGCGTCGCGGAACCGGGGAAAGGGGTGATCAGGGACGATCAGTATCTGTCCGCCAGGCAGCGTGATGACCGTTTCATGCGTTCCGTTGTGCCAAGACCAGACCGCGCGCACGTCCTCCGAAAATCGGAATCCGACCTCGGCCTCGATCTCATCGATCTCGCGTGCGGTCAGTCCGTCAGCGAAATGGTCCCGCAGGCCCTGTCGCACGAGCTCGTCCTCATACCGGCGCAGTGCGTCGGTCACACTCTCAAACGTCATGAGATCACGGGTTACAGACGCGGAACGTAGGTACTTCCACCAAAGATTCCGGCACGGGGACCGCTAGGAAATCCATTGCCGGGCGCTCACGCACCTTGCATGCCGTCAAGAAGGCACTGTAGTAGGAACCCTGATTTTGGTTCTGGGCGCTGTCGATCTGCTTAAGCGACACGGGCGGGGCCGCGTATTCACCGCCCTGCGCTGTTGCGTTGAAGGGGTATTCGTCACAGTCCGTACCCGTCTCTAGAGAAATGCACCGCGGGTCGCTGCGGTACCAGTTCGTGCGCGTTCTGTTCTCGTAATTCAGCGCCACCCATGCCGGGTTGGTAGCGAGGGCTTCGATGTCGTGGTCCGTTGCTTCCGGAACATCGCGCCCGCTGAAGAAGATCGGCTTGTCCTTGCACTCTGAGTAGGGGTCAGTTCCCAGTGCCGCGGCGGCGACAAGCTTCAAGCACTCGTTCGCGGCAACTGTGGCCTGCTCCTCCGTGAGGCCCGCGTTTCGCAACTTCAGTGCGGAGATCAGCCCAGACGTGCGCCACTCGGCTCCAAGGAGACCACCGTATGCGGGAGGCGGAGTGGGCGTCTGCAGCTCCGGATTCGACGTGTTCACCCAGTCCGGAGTAGTGACAGTCGTGATCCCTGCGTTGACCGTGATGAAGTGGCGAGTCAATGTGGCGAGTGCGGCACGGCCTGAGGCCGTGGAATACAGTGCGCGGATGATGCTGAGCATGCTGGCGCCCGACGTGTTCGCCGCTGCGAGACAAGCCGTGGTGTGGTCCGGCAGGCTGGAAGTCGACCGCGGACCAGGGACCACGGCGGTAGAGGCGCAGACTTCAAGCAAAGTCACCGAGGCTGCAGTCAACGTCGCCGCGAGAGCGGTTTCGTCCATGCCCTCTGTGATCGAGTTCACGCGTACACCTGCCGGCTGCACCATCCCAGCCGGCTGCGGAATGGAAGCGCCACGAGAGTTGCCGGCCAACCCGTTGAAAACACCGGTGGTGGCATAGCTGTACTCGCTCGAACCGCGCACGTCGGTCAGGGTCGCCCGCCAACTACGCCCGCTGCCTTCAACCCAGATATCGACTGATTCGTTCGCGCCCGGGGTCCAGCCCCAGCCGCGAAGAGCTGCCGGAGTGACACTCTTGTAGTTATCCCCGTTCATCATGCCGTACATGCTCATCGCGCTGACCAGGTTTCGCATACTGGTGGCCGCGGTGGAGTCGTAGATGGTCGAGGCAGTCGCCGGGGCTGGCGTCAACAACCCGACCGTCAGAATCGCGATGACGGCGACAACGATTCTTCGCATTATGTAGTTCCTGTTCAATACTTCGATGTACTTCAGATCCCACGACGAAACTTCATCGTAAAGACCCCAGGCTAGTACATAGGGAGCGCACAGTTAACGCACAGGGCGTTGGTAGATGACACGGTTCTTGAGATGGAGACGTATCGCGCGTCTCACGACCGCACCCGACGCAACGCCAGCGTGAAGACTGACGGGCTATCGAGAAGCCGGACGCACGTTGACGACGGCCGTCGGTGGCGTGACAGCCTTGCATAGCGTCGAAGAGCGGACGGGAGTAGCATCACTCCCGTCCGCTCTCGGTTGCGAAAAATCAGCGCGTGACATCTGCGCCGGCGTACGAGGCCGGCGCTGCTAGCGGCCCCGAAGCATCAGCGACGGGGCCGCTAGCTTTTGGGGTGCGGCTGACGGTGACGTCTGCGAACTTCAGCGAAGCTCCGACATTGTCGGCGATCACGTTGCGAGTCTCGCGCGTCTGCCCGGTCTCCTTGTCGGTGTAGCTGCCGAAGCGGAGATCGCCGACGACGATCGCAGCGTCTCCCTTGTGCAGAGAGCCGGTCACGTGACGGGACTGCTGGTTGAACACGACGACACGGTGGAACACGGTGCCGGCATCCTCCCATCGTCCGGTGTTCTCATTCAGCCGTCGTGCTTGTCTTCGTCGGCCTGCCGCGTAACCTGTGTGTCCTTCTGGGCATCGCCTCAGTGTGTTCGATGGCCGCTCCCATGGTGACGGCGTGCATCTGGGCGGTTCGTGGGGTGCGCGAAGAGATCGACTACCGCTCGTGGAAGAAGCGCGGATGCCCGGAGGGCGAGCTGCCGAGTGCGTTCTCGCAGCCGCGGGACCGTGACCTGCTGATCGGTCTGCCGTGGGCCGTCATCATGATTCTCGGCATGATCGCCTCGCTCTCGGCGTTCGTCTTCGGCGTCGTCCGCCTGCTGCTCGGGCTGTGACCGGGCAGTGAAGGACGATGGATGGCTGACACCGCGATTGCGCGGATGCCCGGCGACCCAGGCTTTTCGGCCCGGCCGCTGAGTCAACCGCCGTGCTGGTCTTCTGCCTCGGCGAGGAGCTCCGCGTAGAGTTGCGCCGCTCCCGCAGCATCCATATCGAGGATCTCGGATTCTGAGACCCCAAGGCGGCTGAGCTCACGCACGAGATAGAGCGGAACGGACTTGAGTGGGGTGACCGCTGCGGGGCCGCCTCTATCGGGGAGGACGCCTTCGCGCGCACATTCCCAGAAAACGTCTGCGGTGACATCGAGTTGTTCGCGCAGGATATGCGACCACATGCTTGCGGCGTACTCGGTGCGATCGACAGGGCGTGAGATTCGCGTGCGGAGAATTCTTCCGTCCCACAGGACGAGCTCGTAGGTGCGGTGATGGCGCACGGGCTTCCCCGAAGCTCCGCGAACGAGAGCCCATTCTTCGTTCGTGCAGAAGTCGTCGTGGTCCTCGCGCGTGGCGACCGGAAGCTTCTTACTCACCGCCGTGCTCGAACCACTCGAGGATCTCTTCATCGGATGACAGCTTGATCAGCTGCACCAGGCCCCAGTTGTCGTGATGATTCGGGGCGTGCTGAAGCCGGGCTTCCCAATCCTCGGCGTACTCGCGCAGCGTGCCGACGAGGTCGGCGAGGGCATCGGCGACGTCGGCGCCCTCGGAGACGAACGGGCGTCCGGCCATGAGCGCGATCACCCGCCCGTCTTCGCGGGAGAGCTCAACGCGAGGAGGGACGGAATGGAAGAAGAAGTGCCGCAGTCGATCGGCGGGGACGACGACGGAGACCTGCCCGTCGCGGGCGACGGTTACTGAACGACCGCTCCCAGTGGCATCGAGGACCTGTCTGAAGTGCGTGCGCGCGCTCGAATAGGAGGGGTAGTCGATGGTGGCTGCCTGATTCATGTTGCCCCTTCTGAAGCGCGTACGTCATGAGCACGAGTACGTGACGTACTTCACGTACTCAGTGTACGTGTGAAGTAGGTGAAGGGCCCCGCCTATTCCCGCGGCCGCAACCGCACATTCGGCAGCACCGGCGCGGGCAGGGGAGCGGGCTGGCCCTCGGGGAAGTCTCCGAACAGGCGCGGCTTCCCGGCATCCGCCGGATCCTCGGGATCGAAGCCGAGCTCGGCCTGGTAGCGGCGGCGGAACTCGACGACCTCGTCGTGCGAGCGGCCGATGAAGTTCCACCACATGACGATCCGCTCGCCCAGCGGCACGCCGCCGAGCAGGATCACCCGCGCGCCGGCGGGCCCGGCGGTGATCGTAAGGGTATCGGCGCCGGTCGGCGCATAGGCGAGTGAGCGGTGCGCGACCTCGGTGCCGTTGAGAGCGGCGAGTCCTGTTTCGGTGAGGAGGCCGTATTCGAAGTCCCGGCGTGCGGGCAGGGTGATCGCGGCATCCGCGTCGAGAATCACCTCGGCGCCGAGCAGATCCGGCGTCCGCGTGATGACGGGCGAGGACGAGCCGAAGGCCTCTCCGATGAACACACGAGCCGAATATCCGGGGCCGGTGACGGCATCCGGCACGTAGTGGATGAACTCGTTGTCGGTGAAGCGCGTCGACTCGGGCATCGCGTACCAGAGCTGCACCCCGTGCAGCGCGGTCGTCTCGGGCGTGCTGATCTCGGAGTGCGTGATCCCGCGCCCCGCGATCATCAGATTGAGCTCACCCGGGCGTACCTCGGCGGCGTTGCCGCCGGAATCGAGGTGATCGATGCTGCCGGTGAACAGCCACGACACGGTCGCAAGTCCGGTGTGCGGATGCCTCGGCACATGCATCCCGCCCGAATCGGTGACATCGTCGGGGCCGTAATGGTCGAGGAAGCACCACGCCCCGACGAACGATCGACCCTTCGCGGGGAGCGTGCGGTACACGGTCATGGCGCGCGGCCCGCCCAGCGGCACCTCGCGCGGGGCGAGCAGCTCGACATCGGTGCACGGCATGCCCTCGCCGAGGACGACTTCCTGCGGGTGCGGCTCGAACGTGGTCATGGCTCCATCATCGCCCACGGCACTCACCGTGGGGCAGTGGATATGCGGCGGTCAGGTGCGGTTGTGCTCCGCGACGACCGCGTCGACGGCATCCGCGTCTCCGCTTTCGATCACGTCGACGAGGCGTCTGTGCATCGAGACGCGCTGCTCGAAGAACTCGCCCTTCTGCGCGGCATCCATCGGCGGGGCGATCGGCGCGTCGATGTGGGAGCGCACATATTCGACGGCCCCGAGGTAGGTCGCCCGCAGCATCGCGTTGGGCGCGATTTCGGCGATGCGCTGGTGCAGCGCCCAGACGTGTGTGAGGAGCTCGCCATGGTCACCGGCTGCCTGATCGATCCGGCGCTGGATCGCGTGGAGGGCGACGAGGTCTTCCGAGCAGCGGTGCTGCGTCGCCTGCCGCACGATGAGGTGCTCGAGGTGGTCGCGCAGCTCGATCGCATCGGCCACGTCGGTCACCTCGCCCTGCCCGACGGCGACGAGGAATCGGCCGAGCTGCACGCCGGCATCCGGCAGGGCGGTGAAGAGCCCGCCGCCGGGGCCGGACTTCGCGATGATCCGCCCCCGGTCGTGGAGGATCTTGACTGCTTCGTTGATCGTGGCGCGGGCGACGCCGTACTGCTTCTGCAGGGATTCGCGCGTGCCGATGCGTGTCTGCGGATCCATCGTCTGGATGGAGCGCTCGAGTTCCTCGGCGACGAGGAGTGCTTTGGATTGTCCGAGGATCACGGGGCTTCCTGAGGTGCGGGGCTCTCCATCATCTCCGATGGCGGGCCCGAAAGGCGTGTTGACAGTGCGTCTGAGTCATGATTCTATCAGGTATAACCAATAGGTCCGATTCTTCGCGACACAGCACACCGTTCAAAGGAGAACAACAATGCGCAAGGCTGCCGCAATCACAGCGCTCACCGCGGGCGCGATCATCCTCGCCGGATGCTCCGGCGCGAGCCCGGGCGGCGAATCCGCCGTCGACCCCGGTGCCGATGCCCAGCAGGTCACGATCGCCATGGTCACGAGCGCGTGTCTGCCGATGTACCCGACCTACGTCGCTCATGACCTCGGCTACTTCGCCGAGAACGGGCTCGACGTCGAGATCCAGCCGGTCAACGGCTCCGCCGCGGTGCTGCAGGCGCTTCTGTCCGAACAGGCCGATATCGGCACGCCCGGCGCGACTCCGCTGATCTTCTCGGCGGTCGAGGGGCAGGATGTGAAGTACGTCGCCAACACGATGCCCGGAGGAGCGTTCTCGCTCATTACGCCGTCCGAGACCGGCATCGCCGCAGCATCCGATCTCGCGGGCAAGACCATCGGCGTCTCGACGGCCGACGGCGGAGAAGTCGCATTCCTCAAGGCCGTCATGCAGGCCGAGGGCCTCGAAGACGGCGACTACGAGATCCTCGTGGTCGGCGAAGGAGGACAGGCCGTCGCCGGATTCAGCCGCGGCGACATCGACGCCTTCGCCGCATCCCCCGAGGGCGTCGCCGTGCTCGCGACATCCGGTCTCGACATCCAGGATGTCTCGGGCACCTCCACCGGCCACATGTTCGGCAACGGGCTGGCCGCCACCGGCGCCTTCATCGAGGCGAACGGAGAGACGATCGGCGCCTTCGGCGAGGCCTTCCACCGCGCCGCCGAATACGGCATGGAGAACCCCGACGAGGTGCTCGAGATCTGTGGCCGCTACCAGCCGCAGGAGATCGAGGACCCGGAGTTCGCCGAAGCCATGCTCGAGGCGTTCGCGAAGAGCCAGACCTCGCCCGATGGTGCGGAGTTCGGATACAACAACCCTGAGCACTGGCAGCGCATCGTCGATGACCTCGTCGCGGCCGGCGAACTCGACGAAGGCGCGATCCAGGTCGACGCCCTCTTCACGAACGACTTCGTCGAGGCGTTCAACAAGTGAGCACGGCCATGCAGGAGAGAACGACGACCCTCGCCCCGATCGAGTACCGGCTCGAGGGAGTCAGCCACAGCTTCCCGGGGGCGGAGACCGCCGCGATCCAGAACGTCGACCTGACGATCCGGCGCGGAAGCTTCACGGCGTTGATCGGCCCGAGCGGCTGCGGAAAATCGACGCTGCTCAACATGTTCGCCGGGCTCCTCACCCCCTCTCAAGGGTCGGTGCGCTTCCGTGGCGAATCGCTCACGGGGCCCGCGCCTCAGGTCGGGGTCATGTTCCAGAAGCCTGCCCTGCTGCCCTGGCGGACGACGCTGGAGAACATCCTTCTCCCCATCGAAGTCGCCGAGGGCAAGGCGGCGGCTCGCCAGAAGGTCGACGCCGCGATGGAGCTCATCGAGACCGTCGGACTCGGCGGATTCGCCCACGCGCATCCCTGGCAGCTCTCGGGCGGAATGGCGCAGCGCGCCGCGATCTGCCGCATGCTCATCACGGAACCCGAGATCCTGCTGCTCGATGAGCCCTTCGGTGCGCTGGATGAGCTGACCCGGGAGCGGATGGATGCCGAGATCCAGCGCATCGCGCTGGAGCGCGACGCGACCGTGATCCTCGTCACGCACTCGATCCCGGAGTCGATCTTCCTGGCGGATCGCGTGCTGGCGATGGCAGCCCGCCCGGGACGGGTCAACCAGATCATCGACGTCGATCTGCCCCGTCCGCGCACGGTCGATTCGGTCGCCGACCCGCGGTACGTGCAGTACCTGAAAGATGTCCGCACCGCGCTGGATCGGGGCCACCATGACTGACACGCTGAACACCATCACGAACCAGCCTCGTGCGCGGCGGCGTGGCGCACGCAAGCCCTCGGCTCTGGGGCGTGCGATCAATGCGCTCCCGCAGCCTGCGGCCATCGCCCTGGCCGTCGCCGTCTTCCTCGCCGTCTGGCAGCTCATCGTCATGAGCGGGGCTGTGCCGCGCATCATCCTGCCCGGCCCCTGGGATGTCGCGCAGCAGGTCGGCATCGTCACGATGCAGTTCTTCCAGCCCAACGGCTTCCTGCTCGGCCAGCTCTGGGTCACGGTGCAGGAGATCCTCATCGGGTTCCTCTGCGCCGTGGTCGCCGGATTCCTCATCGGCCTGTGGATCGGTCTGAGCGAGTTCGGACGCAAAGCGGTGCTGCCACTGTTCGTCATGCTCGAGGCGACGCCGAAGATCGCCTTCATCCCGGTCTTCATCGCCTGGTTCGGCTTCGGCATGAGTTCCAAGATCGTGATGGCGGCGTTCCTCTCGCTCTTCCCGGTGATCATCGGCACGGTCTCGGGGCTCAACGCCACGAGCGTGGAGGAGCGCAAGCTCTTCGCGTCGTTCAACGCCTCGCCGTGGATGACCTTCTGGAAGCTGCGCCTGCACCGAGCGCTGCCGTTCATCTTCGCGGGCCTGAAGATCGCCGTCGTCTCGTCGGTGACGGGTGCCGTCGCCGCGGAGTTCATCGGCGGAGGCACGGGCTTCGGCGAGCAGATCCGCGTCGCAGCGACCCGCATCGACATCGACCGGGTGTTCGCGATGATCCTCTTCCTCTCCCTCCTCGGCCTCGTGCTCTTCATGATCGTGGCCTGGCTCCAGAGAGCGGTGACCTATTGGGACACCGAATCCACCCCGCGCCGTGCGCGCAGCAAGTACTGACCCGTTTCACACCGCAGGAGTTTGATCATGACCACCCCGTTCAGCATCGTCCAGTACTCGACGAGCGACGACCCCACCGTCCGTCTCGGATTCGCCACGGATGACGGCGTGCGCATCCCGCCGGCGGCATTCCGTGAGATGAGCGCGCTCGAGCTCATGGACGCCTGGGAGAGCGCTGCGGAGGATATCGCAGCCGTCGACCCGGTCGGCCTGACGATCGTGCCCGACGCCGTGCTCACGGCGCCCATCACGTTCCCGCGCAAGGTGATCTGCGCCGGGGCGAACTACTTCAGCCACGCGGCGGAGATGGGCTCGGACCGTCCGGATCCGAACGGTGAGCCGTTCTTCTTCCTGAAGGCGCCCACAACCTCGATCGTCGGACCCGACGACGCGGTTGTTCTCGACGACCCGGCGCACCAGCTCGACTGGGAGGCGGAGCTCGGCGTCGTGATCGGGCGACGCGGCAAGAACATCGATGTGGATGCTGCGATGGAGCATGTCGGCGGCTATGTGG
Source organism: uncultured Microbacterium sp. (assembly GCF_947632095.1). Taxonomy (GTDB): domain Bacteria; phylum Actinomycetota; class Actinomycetes; order Actinomycetales; family Microbacteriaceae; genus Microbacterium. The sequence continues at coordinate 10,062 of NZ_CANROA010000023.1, forward strand.
TGGTCAATGATCTCTCGGCGCGGGGCCTGTTCCACCGCCCCGACGCGGTCGATGCTCCGTTCACCTTCGACTGGGTGCTTGCGAAGAGCCGCGACGGCTTCTGCCCGATCGGCCCGGGGATCGTGCCTGCGTGGAACATCACCGATCCGCATGACCTCGCGATCCGGCTCGACGTCGACGGCGTGGTCAAGCAGGACTCGCGCACCAGCGACATGGTCGTGCGCATCCCGCAGCTCATCGCGGCGGCCAGCCGCCTGTTCACGCTCGAGCCGGGCGATCTCATCCTCACGGGCACGCCGGCCGGGGTCGGCAAGCCCCGCGGCGACTTCCTCGCCGCCGGCTCGACGGTCACGGTGTCGATCGAGGGAGTCGGATCGATCAGCAGCAGGATCGTGGCCCCGGTGCTCGCAGCAGTGTGATGGCCTCGTTGAGGAGGGGCGGTCGCCCGCTCCTCCTCAACGAGCCGTGGAGATGCGGCGTCAGGTGACCAGTCGGGGCGATCTGTGGATATCTATCTGCGGCGCACCCCCGCTGGTATGGTCTCGGGCATGGCAACAGCAATGAAGCGGGCGCCCAAGCGCGAGGCATTCGGATCCCGTAATGTCTTCATCCTCTCGGCCATCGGCTCCGCCGTCGGTCTTGGCAACATCTGGCGGTTCCCCTATGTCGCCTACGAGGGCGGCGGAGGCGCATTCCTCATCCCCTATCTGTGCGCGCTGCTGACCGCCGGCATCCCGCTGCTGTTCTTCGACTACGCGATCGGGCACCGTTTCCGCGGATCCGCCCCGCTCGCGTTCCGGCGCCTGCACCGGGCCGCCGAGCCGCTCGGCTGGTGGCAGGTTCTCATCTGTGTGGTGATCGCGGTCTACTACGCGGTCATCATCGCGTGGGCGGCGATGTACACCTGGTTCTCGGCGCAGCTCACCTGGGGCGCCGGCAATGAAGACACCTTCTTCTTCTCGGACTTCCTCCAGATGGGCGACGTCGCAGACGGCGTCTCGACCGATTTCGTTCCGCAGGTCGGCATCCCCCTGCTGGCGGTCTGGGTGGTCACGATCGTCATCATGGCGCTGGGCGTGAAGCGCGGCATCGGCGCGGCGAACATGATCCTCATGCCGCTTCTGACGCTGATGTTCGCGGTCCTCGTCATCCAGGCGCTGTTCCTGCCCGGCGCGATGGATGGCCTCAACGCCTTCTTCGAGCCGAACTGGCAGGCGCTGGCCGACCCGGCCGTGTGGGCCGCGGCATACGGCCACATCTTCTTCTCCCTGTCGGTGGCGTTCGGCATCATGGTCACCTACTCGTCGTACCTGAAGCGCAAGACCGACCTGACGGGGTCGGGCCTGGTCGTCGCCTTCGCGAACTCGGGCTTCGAGATCCTCGCGGGGATCGGCGTCTTCGCCGCCCTCGGATTCATGGCCCAGGCGCAGGCGTCGCAGATCGACGATGTCGCCTCCGCGGGTATCGGTCTCGCCTTCGTCGCGTTCCCGACGATCGTGTCGCAGGCGACCGGGGGCTCGATCATCGGTGTCCTGTTCTTCGGCTCTCTCGTGTTCGCCGGCGTCACCTCGATGATCTCGATCCTCGAGGTCATCGTCGCCGCGCTGCAGGACAAGCTCGGCTGGGGCCGCGTTCGCACGACGCTCATCGTCACGATTCCGCTCGCGGTCATCTCGATGGCCCTGTTCTCGACGACGACGGCGCTGGCCGTGCTCGACACGACGGATGCCTTCGTCAACGCCTTCGGCATCATGACGGTCGCTCTGGTCGCGGTCATCGTCGTGGCTTGGATGCTGCACAAGCTGCCCGCGCTGCAGGAGCATCTCAACCGCCGCTCGAGCTTCCGGATCGGGCTCATCTGGCGACTGCTGGTCGGTGTGATCTCTCCGATCGTTCTCGGCTACCTGCTGGTCACCGAGTTGATCGCGAAGATCTCTGCTCCCTACGAGGGCTACCCGGGGTGGTTCCTCGGAGTCTTCGGGTGGGGCATGGTCATCGCGCTCGTCATCCTCGCCGTCGTGCTGACGTTCATCCCATGGAGTGGGCGTTCGCACGCGAAGGATGATCCGCAGTACGACGAGTTCCTCGCCGCTGAACACTATGAGCCCGATTCGGAGACGGCGACGATCCGTGTTCCGGGGGTCGCTGCGCAGAACGGAGCAGAATCATGACCGCAACCGCTGTCGTCTACATGGTCGTCGCGATGGTGACCGTCTGGGGTGGGCTGGTCGCCGCGCTCGTCAACCTCTCGCGGCATCCGGAAGAAGTCGAGGACGAACCAGCGCCGCCCGTCCAGCTGTAACACCACGAGGGTTTGCTAGCCGGGCTAGATAAGTCCTAAGCTAAGTTAATGACCGATTCTCGTCGTCGCTGGCTCTCCCTCGTCTTCATCAGCGTTGCCGTGTCGTTGATCATCGTCGATTCGACGATCGTCAACGTCGCGGTTCCGTCGATCGTCGAGGAGCTCGACGTCTCATCCACGCAGGTCCAGTGGATCCAAGAGTCGTACACGCTCGTCTTCGCTTCGCTCCTGCTGTTCTTCGGCACCCTGGCGGATCGCGTCGGCCGGCGGCGGCTTCTCCTCGTCGGCGTCGTCCTCTTCGCGCTGTCTTCGGTGTTCGCGGCCATCGCGTCGACCACCGGCATCCTGATCCTCGCGCGACTGGTGCAGGGGATCGGCGGCGCGATGATCCTGCCGACGACGCTCTCGATCATCAACGCGACCTTCCAGGGGCGTGAGCGGAGCATCGCCTTCGCCGTTTGGGGATCGACGATCGGCGGAATGGCCGCGGTCGGGCCGCTGCTGGGCGGGTGGCTGACGACCGCGTTCTCCTGGCGCGGGGCGTTCGGGATCAACATCCCCTTCGGGATCCTCATCATCATCGGTGTGCTGCTGACCGTGCGCGGCACGCAGGAGAAGAGCACTCGCAGCCTGGATGGCATCGGCGCGGTGATCTCCGTCGTCCTGTTCGCAACGCTCGTGTTCGGCCTGATCGAGGGGCGCACCCTCGGCTGGTGGACGACTGACGGCACCGTCGCATTCGGGTCCTTCACCTGGCCGTGGGCGCTGTCGCCCGTGCCGGTGGCATTCGCTGTGACCGTGATGGCGCTCATCGCCTTCATCCTCTGGGGTCGGCACCGCATTCGCGCCGGCAAGGCAGCGCTGCTGGAGTTCTCGCTGTTCGGGATCGCGAGCTTCCGCAACGGCAACCTCGTGGCCCTCGTCGTCTCGCTCGGCGAGTTCGGCATCATCCTGTCGCTGCCGCTCTACCTGCAGTTCGTGCTCGGCTTCGATGCGCTTCAGACCGGGCTCGTCCTGCTCGCGCTGGCCGTCGGATCATTCTTCGCCAGCGGGATCGCCGCGGCGCTGGGCAACAAGGTCTCGGCGGTCTGGATCGTGCGAACCGGGCTGATCGCCGAGATCGTGGGAATCGCCGTCGCGGCGTTCGTCATCCGCCCCGACGGCGGTTGGGGCTGGCTGCTCCCCGCGCTCTTCGTCTACGGATTCGGCGTGGGCCTCGCCACGGCGCAGCTGACCGGAGTGGTGCTGCAGGACGTGCCGGTGCGGCTGTCGGGCCAGGGCTCCGGAGCCCAGTCGACGTCGCGTCAGGTCGGCTCCGCGCTGGGCATCGCGATCCTCGGAACAGTGCTCTACACCTCGACGGCCGGCCTCCTCGCCTCGTCTCTCGACGATCGCGGGATCACCGGTGAGGCGAACGACAAGATCGTCAGCGCGGTGATCGACAGCTCGGGAGCCGCGATCGCCGGGCTTGCGGATTCCCCGCAGACGGCTGACGCCGCGGATGCCGCGAAGCAGGCGTTCACCGACGGCACGCGAAATGCGGCCCTGACGGCGGCCGGCTTCCTCACTCTCGGACTGTTCGCGACGGGTTCGCTCGGCCGGGGACGCGGCTCGGATGCTGATGAGCCGAAGTCGTCGGAGAGCGGTGCGGTCGCGCGCGGCTGAGGCTCAGTGCTCCCGCAGCATGCGGATCAGGTCGGCCTTGCGCTTGCCGGAGTAGCCCGTGAGGCCGAGCTCCTTGGCTCGGGCTTGGAGCTCCTGCACCGTCCGCTCCTCGTAGTCGCCCGCCTCACCGCCGCGGCGGCCCACCGCGGAACGGCCCTTCTTCGTGCCGCCGGTCGCATTCGAGATGCGGGCGGCCTTCTCCTTCGAAGCGCCGTCCTCGCGCAGCGATTCGTAGAGCTCAGGGTCCTTCAATCGAGAGTTCTGCGTGCGGGGCATGGTCACTCCTTCATCGTGGGGCGGATGGCGAAATCTTCTGCGCGCTCGATGAGCAGCCGTATGGCGGCTTCGATGGCGACGTTCAGGACGTGCTCCGGCGACCCGTCGACCGTGAGCAGCTCGTCCCCGTGAGCGCCTTCGACGCCCCAGCCCAGGTAGACGGTTCCGGGGCGGTGCCCGTTCTCGGCGTCAGGGCCGCCGATGCCCGTGGTCGAGACGCAGATGTCTGCGCCGAAGAGTTCCCGGCCGCCCGCGGCGAGTTGCGCGGCGCACGCGGCCGAGCAGGGGTCGGTGCCGGCCGTCACCCCGAGCAGGTGAACCTTCACATCGGTCATGTAGGCGACGATCCCGCCGGCGAACCAGCGGGCGGCATCATCTCCGGCGCCCACCGCGTGCGCGAGGCCACCGGAGGTCAGCGATTCGACGACCGCGATGCGCAGATCGTGCTCGCGGGCGAGTCGGCCCAGACGTTCGACACTCATCAAACTCCTATCGTGAGATCTGTTCGACCGTGACACCGGTCTGTTCTGCGGATAGCGCCCGTGCGACGTCGGCCTGGCTGAGGATTCCGACGAGCTTCCCGTCTTCGAGGACCGGTAGCCGCCGTACCTGATGCTCGCGCATCTTCTCCAGCGCAATGGTGACGTCATCGGTGGTGCGCACCGTGACCGGGGGGCCTTTGGCCAGTACCCGGGTCGGCGTCGTCTCCGGGTCCAGGCCGAGGGCGACGGCATCCACCACGATGTCCCGGTCGGTGACCATGCCCATGAGACTGCGGTCCTCGCCGAAAATCGGCAGAGCCCCGACGTCGAGATCCGACATGACGGATGCGGCGATGCTCAACGAATCGTTCTCGCCGATGCACCGCGGCGTCGGCGTCATGATGTCGCGTGCTGTGGTCATGGTCTCGTCCCCTCCGTCTCCGTGGGACGGCGCTCAGCCGTCCTTGACCTCGTAGCCGCGTTGCGCATCGTCGCTCTCGCCGCTGCCGTAGTCCGGGCGCTCGGGCTGCGGCGGCTGGTCCGAGAACTCTCCTCCGACGCGTCCGCCATAAGGCCGGCCGTGGTCGGCGAACTCCTCGCGGCTGTACACGAGCGTCCAGTCGCCGGCGGTGAACCGTGCCCCGGTGCGCAGGATCTCGGATCTTCCGCTCGCGCCCGTCTCCGCGGCATCCGGGTTCGCGTTCATCTCTCCGTGACCGTGCAGGGTCAGCACGTACTCGTCGCGGTCGTCATGAACGACATCGGCGTGCACCGGATCGGTGTCGGCCAGCTGCAGCTCGTTTCCGTCCGCCGACCCGATGCGCACGGCATCCGCGACCAGATCGAAGACGAAGCGCTCCCCATCACGGGAGACCAGGAGGCGCGGATTCCCGGCGCCCCACTCCGCATGCGTGGTGGTGGGTGCATTGCTTCCATCAGAAGAAGTCTGTTCAGTCATGATCATCGCCTTCCTTGTGATCGTGTTCGCGACAATACGTTCTCGATCTCGCACGTTTCAGGGGGTTGACATAGCGGGGAGGGGCTACGCTACGAGCGGGGAACACCGTTGGATGCACAGGCCGTACCTGTGCGAAGTAGGAAGTGCACCATGGGAAAGTTCGTCTATGAGGGTGGCGTCAAGGTCGAGATCGAAGACCGGGCGCTGACCCACCTGCAACTCGTGATCAGCGCGAAGCTGCGCCGAGGCGAGCCGTTCGCGTTCAGCTGGCGCGAGGACGCCAGCGTGGGCGGAGGACGCACCACCGTCTGGGTCCACCCGGGCAGTTCGATCGTCTACAAGTACTACGGTGGCCGCCAGCCGTCGATCAACCGGGCCTGGGTTGATGCGCTCGCCTTCACCGCGAATGCTCCGACCGGCCTCTATCTCGTTCCGGAGCCGCCGGAGGCGGGCGAGCACCCGGCCCCCGGAGAGGGGACGACTCCGCCTCTCAGCTGAGGGCGCGGCCGATCGGGCGCTGCGTCACCGAGTCGATGCCGGTGACGGTGACCCACCCCTCGGCGAGGTGGGCAGCGTCGCTGTCGTCGACCGCGATGTTCGGCAGCTCCTCGACGGCCAGGCGGACGAAGCGGTCCTCCTTCTCAGCCACGGCCATCTGGACGATTCCGAAAGGCGCGAGGGATGCCTCGCGGATCCCGCGATGGTCCGCACGGTTCGGGACGTTGACGTTCCACGACGTCCCGCGCTCGACGGATAGGAGCTCGGGCACGAGCCGGAGAGCGGCAACGGCCGCGGTCGGCCAAGCGAAGGTCTCGGGGTTCATGCCGACATCGAGGGAGACGGCCATCGCCCAGGCGCCGTTGAGTGCGCCGGTGAGAGCTGCGCCGACGGTGCCCGAGTGCAGGATGGCGCGTCCGACATTGGCGCCGTGGTTGATGCCGGAGAGCACGAGATCGGGGGCTTCGCCGAAGGCTCCGCGCGCAGCGATCATCGCGATGAGGCCCGGCCCGCCGTGCACCGCGAACGCGGGGACATCGAGCTCGCCGAGCGTGCGGCGGTCGACGGCGATGCGCCCGTCGGTCTCCACCGCCATGATCGACGCGCTCGAACCGCTGGACTGCTCAGCGGGAGCCGCGACGGTGACGTCGTACCCCGCACGGGTCGCGGCATCCGCCAGTGCCAGAAGCCCCGGAGCGTCGATGCCATCGTCGTTCGTGATCAGCACACGGGTCATGACTGCTCCTCCGGGGTGATGAGAGCGGCGAGGCCATCGGGACTGACGCGCCCCTCCCGTTCCGGCGGGGCGGTCTGATCGCCGGCGAGGTCGCGCACGCTCACCTTCTGCCGCAGCGACTCGATCAGCTCGGCGTCACCGGTGCCGAGCCCATGGCGGGTGACATTGAGCGCTCCGGCCGCGGCGCCGAGCGTCATCGCCTCGTCGAGGCTTTCACCGCGCGAGAGCGCGGCGATGACGCCGGCCGTCAACGAATCCCCGGCGCCGCGGGACTCGTTCTCCTCGAACGGCGGCGGGGTGATCTCCCGGACGCCGTCGGCATCCGCCAGCAGCAGCGGTTCCGACGCCCGGGTCACGATCACCGCTCCCGCTCCATCCGCGCGCAGCTGCTGCATGGCCGCGATGATCTGCGGGACGGTCTCCTCCGAGACGAGTCCGTCTGCGACCAATTCCTCATGGCTGACTTTCAGGACGTCCACCTGCCCATCGACGACGGCGCGCAGCCGTTCACCGGCGAGATCCGCGATCACCGTCAGCCCCGCTGCGCGCAGATCGATCGTGAGACGACGATAGAAATCGGCAGGGATGCTGTCATCGCCGGCCGGTCCGCTGAGGACCGCGATCCGCGAATGCTCGCTGCACCGCAGCATCGCGCTGTAGAGGTCGTCGAGGTCGTGCCGGCCGATCGGGTCGCCTTCCTCCTCGTCCACCACGATGCGGCGACCGCCTCGACGATCGTGCACATAGGCGGATCCGCGCCCCTCACGTGTCAGCGCCTGCACGGTGACGTCCTCGTCTTCGAGGAGATGCCGCAGCGTCCGCCCCACCTCGCCGGTGAGCAGGCAGCACATCGTCACGGGGATGCCCAGTCGGCGCAGCATCCGCGCCTGCCATACGCCCTGCCCACCCGCGTGGTTATGGATCTCGGACCCCTGCGGATGGTCCTCTACGGTGACGGTCAGCGTCGGAGAGGGGGCCAGAATCGTGACGTTCTGCATCATCGCTCCTTTCGAACGGTCCGCTCACACTGTCAGCGTCACGACGGCGGAGCGCGGGCGTTGACAGCGGTCGAACCGGAGACTAGGGGCGGAGACAAGCGCCCCCTGTCTGCGGGTGCGCGCGACTACCGCAACCCACGACGGCGTCAAGCCCCTTGGCCGTGGCTGGCGCGCAGAAGAGAGTCGAGCCATCACGAACTCTTCCGATCGAGAACAGAGGGATGCTTCGATGGCCGACATCACGGATCCGCGCGACGCGCACCACGCAGGGGAGTTTCCCGGGCAAGAACAGGATCAGCCCGGACAGACCTCTCGCACCCGCCCCGAGCCCGACCACGGCGAGGGCACGTACCGCGGAAGCGGGCGCCTCGCTGGGCGGCGGGCACTCATCACGGGAGGGGACTCCGGTATCGGCCGGGCCGTCGCGATCGCATACGCTCGGGAAGGCGCCGACGTCGCCATCGCGCACATGCCCGAAGAGCAGGGCGATGCGGATGATACGCTCGCGCTCGTGCGCGACGCCGGTCGCACCGGCGTCAGCCTCGCCGGCGACCTCCGTCATGAGGATTTCGCCACCCGGGTCATCGGCGAGACCCGCGAAGCCCTCGGCGGCCTCGATATCCTCGTTCTGAACGCCGGCTACCAGCACGACGTCGAGGGCCTCGAGAACCTGCGCACCGACCAGATGCGGCGCGTATTCCAGACCAACCTCGAGGGCCTGCTCTTCTCCGCGCGCGCCGCCGTGCCGCACCTCGAACCGGGCGCGAGCATCATCGTCACGGCATCCATCCAGTCGTTCAACCCGTCGCCCGACCTCATCGACTACGCGATGACGAAGGCGGCTCAGGTCGCCTTCGTGAAGGCGCTCGCCGAAGAATTGGGGCCGCGCGGCATCCGCGTCAACGCGGTCGCTCCCGGCCCGATCTGGACGCCCCTCATCCCGGGCACCGGCTGGGACGAGGAGCGCGTGCGCACCTTCGGCGGCGACACTCCGCTCGGCCGCGCCGGACAGCCCGCCGAGCTCGCGGGCGCCTACGTCTATCTCGCCTCCGATGAATCGTCGTACACATCGGCGGCCGTGCTGCCGGTGACGGGAGGGAAGCCGCTCTGAGCTTCTCATCGTCCCGTTGCTGACTTTCGGGGCGCTCGCGTGCACCCGGGGTGGGGGAGGATGGAGGGCATGACCTCCTCCACCCCGCAGTTTCAGCGCAACGCTCTCGCGCCCGGTCTGCTCGCCGCGATCGCGCTGTTCCTCTCGCCGCTGTTCGTCGAGGGGACCGTCGCGACCGTGATCCTGTTCCTCGTGGCGATCTTCGCGCTGATCGTGGCCTGGTACGCGTGGCAGGCGAAGCAGTGGTGGTGGACGATCGTGTTCCTTGCGATCGCGGTGCTGTGGAACCCGGTGTACCCGTTCGGTTTCAGCGGCGTGTGGTGGACCGTCGCGACCATCGTCGCCGCTCTGGCGTTCATCAGCGCGGCGGCTCTCGTGAAGAACGAGCGCCAGACCCCGTAAATCAACTCAGCGCACGAGCCCGAGGCGGTGCGCGATGATGACGGCCTGGATGCGGTCACGCGCGCCGAGTTTGGTGAGCACCCGCCCGACGTGCGTCTTCACGGTCGATTCGCCGAGGAACAGCTTCTGAGCGATCTCGGCGTTCGTGAGGCCCTCGCCGATGGCGAGGAACACGTCGCGTTCGCGATCCGTGAGGGATGCCGTCGGGTCGTTCCCGGGCGCCGTGCCGCGCGTTTGCGGGCCGAGGTGCTCGAGGAAGCGTCGTGTCACCCGCGGTGACAGGACCGCATCGCCGCGGTGCACGGCGCGCACCGCGGAGACGAGCTCATGGCGGCCGGCGTCTTTGAGGAGGAACCCGCCGGCTCCGGCGGCGATCGCACCGAACGCGTACTCGTCGAGGTCGAAGGTCGTCAGCACGAGCACCCGGCTGTCCGGGAAACGGGCGGTGATCGTCTCGGTCGCGGCGATGCCGTCGACACCCGGCATGCGCACATCCATCAGCACCACGTCGGGATGCAGCTCCGCCGTCGCGGCGATGGCCTGGGCCCCATCACTCGCATCGCCGACCACGACGATGTCGGGTTCGGATTCGAGCACGAGACGGAAACCGACCCGGATCAGCTCCTGATCGTCGACGAGCAGCACACGGATCGCGTCAGTCATTCGGTTCCTCTCCGGCGGCTGGCAATTCGGCGCGCAGCAGCCAGCGCGCTGTGCCGGTCGGGGCCGAGACGAGTTCGCCGCCGACGTGCGCAGCCCGCTCCTGGAGGCCTCGGATGCCGAAACCCGCACCGACGGTGGCCGTGCGCGCGCCGTCGTTCTCGACTTCGATCGTCACGGCATCCTCTCCGTAGGAGATGCGCACGGCGATCATCGTCGCGCCGCGGCTGTGGCGCATGGCGTTGGTCATGCCCTCCTGCACGATGCGGCCGATCGCGAAGCGGGCCGCCGGGGGAAGAACGGCGGTGCCGGTCGTCGTCAGCGTCGCCGGGTATCCGGCCCGCTGCGCTTCGCGCACCGTATGCTCGGGGTCAACCGGTTCTCCGGGGGCGAGAGGGGCGTCGGCATCGCCGTCGCGCAGCACCCCGAGCATGCCGCGCATCTCCTTCAGCGCACTGCGTGCGGTCGCCGCCGCGGCGGTGGAGGCATCCCGTGCCCGCTGACGGTCCTCGGTCGCGGCGGCGCCCTCGCTGAGAGCCACGACGACCGTGAGGGAGTGCGAGACGATGTCGTGCATCTCGCGGGCGATGCGGGCGCGTTCGGATGCCGCGGCGATCTGAGACTGCTGATCGCGCTCGAAGAGCAGCTGGCGGGAGCGGTCGATGATCGCCTCGACGTAACGCTTGCGGCCGCCGACGTTGGCGCCGATGAGCGTGCCGATGAGGGCGGTGACGACGAATCCGGCGAAGGTGAACGACAGGTCGTCGAAGGTGGGGCTGCGCGCGAACCACACGATGAGGCAGATCGCGGCATAGGCACCCGTGCCGATGCCGAACAGGGTCCAGGCGGCGCGGGTCGACCGGTATACCGCGACCCCGTAGGCCGCGACGATCAGCACGAGGCCGCTGGAGGGCGAGTACAGCAGGAGCGAGACGTAGGACAGCGCATAGGCGGCGAGGAGGAGCGCGACCGGCCACCGGCGGCGGCGCAGCACGAGAAGGCAGGCGGCGATTGCGAGCATGAGCACGACCGCCGCGACGGGCGGCCGCATCGGTTCATCGCTGAGCAGGCCCTCGTTCAGGGACCCGGCGTCGCCGATGAATATGTTCAGGCCGCTCGTGGTGATCGGGGAGAACAGCAGGCACATCAGCATGATCAGCACGTCGGCGAGTAGCGGATGCCGCGCCCAGAATCGCCGGATCAGACCGGGGGTGCGCGGAAGCCGCAGCTCCTCGTCCGCCGAGGCGGGGGAGGAGCTGCGGCTGTCGATCACGTGGTCGACTTTACGCGTCACGGGTGCGCAGGACCGCCCACGCTCCGAGCGCGGTCGCAGCGACCCACGCGGCGAGCGTGCCCCAGGCCTCCGCTGCCTCCACGGGGGCGCCGGGCTCGGTGATGATCGCATACTGGGCGGCGGCCAGAGGCAGGTGGTCGGCGACCCAACCGATCCACTCCCAGTCGCTGCTCACGCCGGCGAAGATGCTCGCGACGATCGGCAGCACGAACAGCAGCCCGACGGCCGCGGCGATCGCCCCGGCCCCCGAGCGGATCATGAAGCCGAAGGCGAGGCCGATGAGTGCGAAGACCGCCATCGATGCGGACGCGGTGAGGATCGGCATCCAGGTGCCGTCGATGCGCCAGTCGATCGCGTCATCCCCGCTGAAGAACGGGGCGACGAGCACCGCGGCAACTGCGAAGATCACCAGCGAGGCGATGAAGAGGAACGCGGCGACGACCACGGCCTTCGCCGCGAGCACTGCGCCGCGGCGCGGCTGAGCGGCGAACGTCGAACGGATCATCCCCGTGGCGTACTCGCCGGTCACGGCGATCGCCCCGAGGATGCCGGCCAGCAGCATCGTGAACTGGAACGGGATGACGACGGCGTTGATCGCCGGGAATCCCGGAGCGTTCTGGAACGCGGCGGCCATCAGCAGTGCGATCCCGAAGGTCAGCACGGCGGTCAGGCCGATCGACCACCAGGTCGAGCGCAGCGTGCTGAGCTTGATCCATTCGCTGCGCAGCAGACGCGGGAACGTCACCCGGTACGACGCCGCGACGTGGGACGCGCGGCGCGGGGCGGTGTCGAGAGCGGTCATGATGCGGTCTCCTGAAGAACGGGGGCGGGCGCGGCATCCGGCACGATGGCGCTGCGGTATTCAACGGCGTCACCGGTGAGGGCGAGGTACGCGTCCTCGAGCGAACCGGTCGTCGGGGTCAGCTCATGCAGCGGGATGCGACGGTCTGCGGCGACATCGCCGATGCGGGAAGCGGGGACGCCGATGATCTCGAGGGTCTCCGGGCCCGTCGACGTGATCGCGATCTCGGGCCCGGCGAGGGCCGCGACGAGATCCGAGGCGCGCGGCGTCTGCACGTGCACGGTCGAGCGGGTCCACGAACGGACCAGCTCGGCGATCGAGGCATCCGCCAGCACGCGTCCGCGGCCCATGACGATCACATGATCGGCGGTCTGAGCCATCTCGCTCATCAGGTGGCTGGAGAGCAGCACGGTGCGCCCCTCGGAAGCCGCATGCCGCACGAACTGGCGCACCCACATGACGCCCTCGGGATCAAGCCCGTTCACGGGCTCGTCGAGGATGAGGGTGTGCGGGTCGCCGAGCAGCGCCGAGGCGATGCCGAGTCGCTGGCCCATGCCGAGCGAGAACTTTCCGGCTCGCTTGCGGGCCACGGATCCGATTCCGGCGAGCTCGATGACCTCATCGACGCGGGAGGAGGGGATGCCGTGGGTCGCGGCCATGGCGCGCAGGTGGTTGCGGGCGCTGCGGCCGGTGTGCACGGCCTTCGCATCGAGCAGCACGCCCACCTCGGTCAGCGGGGAGCGCAGGCCGCGGTACTCGACACCGTTGATGGTCGCCCGGCCGGAGGTGGGGCGGTCGAGGCCGACGAGCATGCGCATCGTCGTGGACTTGCCGGCGCCGTTCGGACCGAGGAAACCGGTGACGCTGCCGGGGCGGATCGTGAACGACACATCCTCGACGGCGGTCTTGTCTCCGAACCTCTTCGTGAGGCCTTCTGCTGTGATCATGTCATCGACGTTACGGAGGATGCGCGCTCTCCCGCGTCCTCCTGAAGTACCGCGAGGGTCATCCTCGAGGCTGATTCCGGATGCCGGACAACAAGCATGCAGGAAAAATCAAGGGGCATCACGAGAACCGGCAACGGGCGTAACCTCGCGGACATGGATGATCATCGACCCGACCCCGCCGAAGAACGCCGCCCCGAGAACGCCGCCGATGACACGATCGACGATGCGCCCCTCGGCGGCGACGATACGACCGAAGACCAGCTCGAGGCGGACAACGCCGTCGAGAAGGACACGCTGAAGACCCTCGACCCCGACGCCCCGCCCGCCTGACCTCAACCGCGCACAGCCACGGCATCGCCGCAGGTGAGAAGCTTGAGGGATGACCGCTCTGTCCGCTGACGCCGCTTTGACGGATGCCGAGATCCTCCGCATCCGCGCGGACTTCCCGATTCTGCGTTCCGAGGTGAACGGGCATCCGCTCGTCTATCTCGACTCGGGCGCGACCGCGCAGCGACCTCAGCAGGTGCTCGACGTCGAACGCGACTTCCTCACGACGTGGAACTCCGCCGTGCACCGCGGCGCGCACACGCTCGCCGCCGAGGCGACCCTCGCATTCGAGGACGCCCGTGCGACGGTCGCCTCCTTCATCGGCGCCGACGAGGAGGAGCTCGTCTGGACCTCGAACGCGACCGAGGCGATCAACCTCGTCGCGTACTCGATCTCGAACGCCTCCGCCGGTCGCGGGGGCGCAGCTGCCGAATGCCTGCGGATCGGTCCCGGTGACGAGATCGTCACCACCGAGATGGAGCACCACGCCAACCTCATCCCCTGGCAGGAGCTCGCCGCCCGCACCGGCGCGACCCTGCGCGTGATCCCGCTCGACGACGATGGCGCCCTCCGCCTCGACGAGGCCCCGGTCACCGAGCGCACCCGTATCGTCGCCGTCACCCACGCCTCGAATGTGCTCGGCGTCGTCAACCCGATCGCCGAGATCGTGGCGGCAGCCCGTGCCGTCGGCGCGCTCGTTCTGCTCGACGCCTGCCAGTCGGCACCGCACCTTCCCCTCGACGTGAAGGCGCTCGATGTCGACTTCGCCGTCCTGTCGGGACACAAGATGCTCGGCCCCACCGGCATCGGCGCCCTCTACGGGCGACGTGAGCTGCTCGAGGCCATGCCGCCGTTCCTCACCGGCGGGTCGATGATCACCACGGTCACCACCACCGAGGCCGAATACCTGGCGCCTCCGCAGCGGTTCGAGGCCGGTACGCAGCGGGTATCGCAGGCGATCGCGCTCGCCGCAGCCGTCGACTACCTGAACGCCGTCGGCATGGACCGCATCGCCGCGCACGAAGCCGAGCTCGGGGCGCGCCTGACCGAAGGGCTCGCTGCGATCGCCGGCGTCCGCGTGCTCGGAGCAGGCATCGACCTGCCTCGGCTCGGGCTCGCGAGCATCGACATCCCCGGCATCCACGCCCACGACATCGGCCAGTTCCTCGACGACCGCGGCATCGCGGCGCGCGTCGGGCACCACTGCGCCCAGCCGCTGCACCGCCGCCTCGGTGTCACAGCATCCACGCGCGCCAGCACGTATCTGTATTCGACGGCCGACGAGGTCGACGCGTTCCTCGACGGCGTGCGCGCCACCATCGACTTCTTCGGAGCACGAGCATGACTTCCAGCGATCTGCAGGCCCTCTACCAGGAGATCATTCTCGACCACTCCCGCACCCCTCACGGCTTCGGGCTGCGGGAGGAGATCGCGGCCCAGTCGCATCAGCTGAATCCGACCTGCGGCGACGAGATCACCCTGCAGGTGCATGTCGCAGACGGTCTCGTCGAGGCGATCGCCTGGGAGGGCCACGGCTGCGCGATCTCGCAGGCGTCCGCCTCGCTGTTCGCCGACCTCGTGGAGGGAAAGTCGACCGAAGAGGTGCAGCGCCTCATCGACGTCTTCCGTGAGGCTCTGCGCTCGCGCGGCAAGATCGAGCTCGATGAGGAGGAGTTCGGCGACGCCGCCGTGCTCGACAGCGTCTCGCGGTACATCGCGCGCGTGAAGTGCGCCATGCTCGGTTGGGTCGCCGCCGAGGACGCCATGCGCAAGCACGCCTGATTTCGCCAGATTTCATCGCGTGACGCGATGTTTCGTGCGTGGATGACGCATGAGCCCCGACGCCCGGATGCTGGGGGCATGAGCCATCTCGTCAGCGTCGCGCAGCTGCTGCACCTGCAGCGCACAGCCGAGCGCGGCGAGGGGGCTGCAGTGCGGCTGCTGGATGTGCGGTGGCGGTTGGACCTGCCCGAGGGGCGTCCGGATTATGTGCGAGCGCATCTGCCCGGCGCGGTCTACGTCGACCTCGAGCGCGAGCTGGCTCGCCGCGCTGACCCCCGTGATGGTTCGCATCCGTTGCCGACGCGTGCGGATCTGCAACGGTCGGCGCGCTCGTGGGGGATCAGTGCGGGAGATATCGTCGTCGCCTACGACGACAATCGTGGCGTCCCCGCGGCGCGGTTGTGGTGGCTGCTGCGCGGGGGCGGCATCGATGTACGGGTGCTCGATGGAGGAATCCGGGCCTGGGCGGCAGAACTGCTCCCGCTCGAGAGCGGAGATGCCCGATCGGCTCCCGGCGATGTCGTTCTCCTCGGAGAGGGTGACCGCATCGGTGCTCTGAGGATCGAGGACGTCGACGGCTTCGTCGATCGCGGCGTGCTCCTGGACGTCCGCACCCCCGAGCAGTACAGCGGTGCTCAGGTCTCGACCGGGACGGTCGGCGGGCACATCCCCGGCGCGGTGAACCTGCCCGCGATGGCCGCGGTCGCCGCCGACGGACGTCTGCACCGTCCCGAGGTGCTGCGGCGCATCTTCTCGACCGCGGGCATCCGTGACGGCGTCCCCGTCGCCGTCTATTGCAGCTCCGGCGTGGCCGCCATGCACACGGCGCTCGCGCTGGAGCACGCCGGGTATCCCGCCCGGGTCTACGCGGGCTCCTGGAGCCAGTGGGTCAACACGCGTGGCCGGGCCGTCGCGACGGGTGCGCTGCCGGCGGCGCGGTTGACGCGTGCATGATGCGAGAAGATCTCCTTCTCGGAGAAGTCCTGGTGAAAACCGCAGGTGAGTGCGAGAATGTCGCGATGGGGGGGGAAATCTGGGGAGCTGGAGTCTGCGCGCGTGACGCGGCTTCTGCGGGACGACATCGTGCTCGGTCGAAGAAAACCGGGCGCGCGTCTCGTGGAACGTGAGATCGCCGCAGAACTCGATGTCTCCCGGCTGCCGGTTCGCGAGGCCATCCGCGCCTTGATCTCCGAGGGGATCGTCGTGGGGCGACCGCGCACCTGGGCCGTCGTGCGCGAGTTCTCGGTCTCCGATGTGCGGGATTTCTCCGAGGTCCGGGCGGCGGTCGAATCGCTGCTTTTCGTGCTCGCGACCGAGCGTCACGATGAGCGGCAGCTCGCCGAATTGCTTCTCCTGGTCGAGGAGGAAGAAGAGGCGGCGCGCAACAGTGAGACCGAGCGTGCGCAGAGACTCAGCGGAGCCTTCCACGAGCAGATCGCGGTCATGGCCGGGAACGATCTGCTCATGGAACTCATCAGTCTGTTCTCGACGCGGCTCAAGTGGGTGTTCGGAACCACGGAGGATGCCCCCTCGATGGCCGCCGACCACCGCCAGCTCTACGAAGCGATGGCGGTGCGCGACATCGGCCGCGTCGAGGGGCTGGTGGCCGAGCACCTGGTGATCGGTGAAGAGCGTGCGCGACGCCTGTTCGAGGGGCCCGGATCGATGACGGAGACGCCGACCGGATAGATTGGAGGGCCGGGGGCGATCCGGATCTGGGGATGACATGCGGGTACTTGCACTGGGACTCGGCGCCCTTCTGGTGCTCGGCGGGAGTGTCGCGGTCGTGCTCGCCGACCAGCAGCGCGAGCTCGCCGTCGAACAGGCGCGGGACGAAGTCCAACGGCTGCAGTCTGAGCGCGATGCTGAGCGTGCGGCGAACCTGACCCGCACCGAGCGGCTCGCCGATCTGCGCGTGGCGATCGCCGCGCAGGAAGATCAGCTGGCCGATACGACAGGGTTCCTCGAATGAATCTTCGCCGGTCGGTCACCGTGGCCCTGGCGGTCGTCGCGGTCTGCGCCGTGTCGCTCGTCGACAAGGCGGTGCATCTGGAGCGCGAATACGCCGAGGTGATGGCGCAGGCCGTTCACGAGGACGAGCAGCGCATCAACGAAGTCGATCGTGGCATTCGATTGGACGCTCTCATCGAGACCGCGGAGGCCGATGAGGCTGATCGTGCCGGGGTTCTCGCAGTGCGGTCGGACTTCGTGACAGCGGTCGGCGAGCTGCGCACCGCGCTCGACAGCGGTGAGGGCAAGATCGATTCGGGAACGCACCGTGCGGCTGCTCTCGCCGCCCAGGAGCAGGTTCTCTCCGAACGGGAGGACCCGGATGTCGTGACCGGCGCCGCAGCGACGGTGCGGGCACTGACGAAGAAGGTCAACGCCGATGTCGCCGCTCACGATGCCGCTCGGGTTCCCGCGGGCGTCTCCTCTCCGCCGCGTGCCGGCACGAGCGGCGCCGCGGGCTATGCGCGGGTCCGGGCCGCTCTCGACCGCGTCGGCGGGGGCGGTGTCGGACTCTACGAGTCGTCGTCGTGCGCGGGCGGTCAGGCGGCTGCCTGCGCGAACAGCGATGGATACATCAAGTACCGTGCGGACATCGCCTCCTGGGGCGATGCACGGTTGAACTGGGCGATGGCGCATGAATTGGCGCACATCTATCAGTTCCGCGTCTGGGGTGCCATGAGCTCATCGCCGTCATACGGGTCGCTGTTCGGCGGTGACCCGGAGTTCCTCGCGAACTGCATGGCGGTCGTGCGCGGGTATCCCGGATCGGTCGGGTGCAACGAGAGCCAGCAGGTGTGGGCATCCGGCATCTGGGTGGGTGTCGTCCGCTGATGGCCGCGGATGCTCAGGCCGGGGTGGTCGTATCTGTCGCCTGACGCAGAGTGCTGCGCATCGCGGTCCAGTATCCGGTCGGGGCGATGCGGGTCACGAGGTCGATCAGGCGCGCCTCGGTGCCCACCAGTGTGCGCTTGCGACGTCGCGCGGTCGCGCGGATGATCGCCGCGGCGGCGTCCGCGGGGTCGGTGCTGTAGAGCGCTGCCTGGGCTGATGCGGCGCGCGCGGCAACGGCCGGGTCGATCGTCGCGGCGTAGCGGCCGTGCAGAATGATTCCGGTACGGACTCCGGCGGGGAATACGGTCCCGACCGTGACGGTGGTGTCTTCGAGCTCGTGCCGGAGCGCGTCGGAGAACGCCCGAACGGCGAACTTCGTCATCGAATAGGGGATGCGCCCGCCCGGGGCGGCGAGACCGTAGACGCTGGCGAGATGGGTGACGTGCGCGCCGGGTGCGCGCCGCAGTGCGGGAAGCAGGTGCTTCGTCACCGAGACGGTGCCCCACAGGTTCGAGTCCATGAGCCAGCGCATCTCTTCCATCGTGAGCTGCTCGAGCGTTCCCAGCATGGATGACCCGGCGCACGTGACGAGGGCGTTGATGCTCGGGTGGGCGTCGATCACGTCTGCAATGGTGCGTTCGACGGCCTCGTCGTCACTGACGTCGACGACGTGCGTGGTGACGATGCCGGGCAGATCAGCGGCGACCGCAGCCAAGCCCGGACCATTGCGGTCGAGGAGTGCGACGTGCGCACCGGCGGCGGAGAGCTGTCGGGCGACTTCCGCGCCCATGCCGCTGGCGGCGCCGGTGATCACCGTCGTGTTCCCGGCCAGGGTCAGCCGTTTCATGCGTCCTCCTCGAGCGCGTTTCGGGTGCGCACCGTGAGCTCGATCGCAGGGGCGACCTGCTTCTTGCCCCCTATTGTGACGGAGACCGGCGCAGATCGGTAGCGGTACGATTCATCAGGAGGAGGTACGGGTGGGACGAACTGCGGATGCCATCGCCGAAGGCGTCGCCATCGCGACGGCTGCGGCACGGTTGACGGTCAAGAACCAGATCCTTGTCGGCACGATCGCCCAGGGTGGCGTGTTCGATGCCGCCCAGTACCTCGATGATGCCCGTGCTGCTTTGCTGGCGATGGCCGATGAGTCGGAGCAGGCGGCGGTGATGGTGAAGGATCTGCGTCGACGTGCGCGCGGTCGCCATTCCGACCCTGCGGGCACGCACGACTACCGTGACCGTGACGTTCGGAATCTGCGTCGCCGTGCCAAGCAGTCCGCCGGTGTCGCCGACAAGCTCCGCGCCATGGTCGAGAGTCCCGAGCAACTCGGTGCCCTCGTCGAAGGGGCGCGCGAGGCGGCCTGGCATGATGTGCGCAGCAACCTGGATCGTCGTCTGCACGTCGAGGGGATGCGTCCTGACGAGGATCCCGACTACGCCGTGATGCGCGAAGCACGCATGCAGGCGCTGCGTCTGGTCGACCTGCAGGCCCTCTCATCCGAGCAGCGGGCGAGGAAGAAACGCGCGGGAAACACGGCTTAGGGTCTCGGTTCGCGTTCAGGGCAGGGGTCATGTATTCTTTTCTAGGCCCACCCCGCAGGGGAAAGCCAAGAAAATGCGCCCGTAGCTCAATGGATAGAGCATCTGACTACGGATCAGAAGGTTAGGGGTTCGAGTCCCTTCGGGCGCACACTGTGTTGAGACAGTATTGACCCCCGTCGCGAAAGTGGCGGGGGTTTCGTCTTGTCCACGCGCGGATGCCGGGAGTGCCCCGCTCCATCGTTCGGATGGAGCGGGGCACTCCGCTTTCTGCGCGGGTCGGGTCAGCCCGCCGGCGTCAGTGTGAGCACCTGCGAGCTCGCCGGACGCGGGTCCGAGGCGCCGGCCGCCGGCTCCCACTGGCGGATGGGCGCCATGGCCGCCTGCTTTTCCGCGTCGGGCTGCAGACTCAGCGCCAGGTTCGAGAATCGGTTCACCAGGCGGTACTCGCCGGTGCCGACCGACGTGCCGGTTTCCTCATCGAGAGCCACGATCTCCTGGAAAGACCACTGCTGTGCGGTGAGGTCGTCGCCCGAGGTGGCGACGGGGTACAGGCTCAGACCCGCGCCCCAGGCGCGAGCGCCGTCGACAGAGCCATAGGCGCTCAGCGCCTTCCCACTGGCGGCGTTGGTGATGGTGAAGAAGCCGTCATCCGTGCTGGTGAACTTCCACGCGGAGGATGCCGCGCCCGCGGCGGCGGCGCCCGCCTCGGCACCGTCCTGCACGAGCACCTCATCGGTGCCGTTCGAGATCGTGTACGCAGCATCCGTGTCGACGGGAGCCGTCGGCAGCGACGTGGCGGACGCCGGCTCGATCGTCGTCTCGACGTACTCGTTCCAGTACGTCGAGCACTCGAACGTGCAGTACGTGCGGAAGGTCTTGCCGAGGATCGTCGAGCTGGTCAGGTTGCCCGAATCGACGAGCCAGCGGTACCAGGAGCCGTTGAGATTCGTGTCGACGGCGCCCAGGTCCACCCACTGCTGGGTCGCGAGGTCGGTCGTGCCGTAGTAATGCTGGGGCGTCTTCGTGCCGGTGTCCTGGGCGACGTTGTTCTGCGGAGTCCCGATGTACATGCCGAGGTACGCGCTCCACGAGATGTTCATCACGGCGAGGGGCGAGTCATCCGGCAGGACTCCTGCGGCAACCTGCTCCGGCTGAGATCCAAGCTCGGCGGGGTCGTAGTCGTCTTCCGGGGCGGTGTAGCCGGTGCCGCCGTCATCAGCCGGGATGATGTTGCTCTCCTGGCCGCCGACGCCCGGTTCCGACCATGCCCCGTCATACCACTTGCTCCACGACGACGGTGCCATCTTCTCGGAGATCGGTGCGCGGGCGACGTGCTGCAGCCAGGACTGGCCGCCCTCGACGCCGGGCTTCGCGATGGTGCGCGAGGCGTAGTACACGTAGAAGTACCCGGAGGCGTTGTCGACGAACAGGCGCGGATCGCCGTCGCCGTAGTTGTAGATGGCGCCGGGGAAGGCCGAGGTGTCATCGCGCTCGGTGCTGAACGGCGAGGTGATGATCTGGTTGAGGATCGTCCATGTCGCCCCCTGATCGCGGGAGACGGCGTAGTCGATGGCGTCGTAGTGCATGCCGTCGCCGAACGGCTGCGGCGTGAACTCGTTGTGCACGAGGCCGTACCAGTCGCCGGAATCGGGGTCGACCCAGACTCCGGTGAGGTCGCAGTAGTTCGGGTGCGCGTACGTGGAGGTGTCCGGTGCGGACGTGGCGGTGCGGCCGGTCGGACTGTTGTTGCAGCGGGTCGTGGTGTCGGCGTTCGAGTCGCTCGGGTCGGCCGGGTTCACGGCGTCGCTGATCGGGTGGCGGGTCAGGTCGTCGAAGTCGCTGCCCGAGTAGAAGTTCCATACGCGTGCGTCATCGGCGCCGTAGTGCGCGGCTGCGTTCTGCACGTAGAACGTGCCGTCCTTGTCGATGAACGGCAGCGTGGGGGTGTCGTTGCCGTAGGTGTTCGGCTGCGCTGCGGCACCCGTCAGGACGTACCCGGATTCTGCGGCGGGGGCGATGTCATCGGCGACAGCGGACCCGAGCGGACCGCAGAACGCGATCGCGGCGGCGGACGCTGCGCCGATCGCGACCCATTTGGCCAGTCGTCTGCTTCCTCCGGTCATGGGCGATGTTCCTTCCTTCATGGGGGCGATGTTCCTTCCGATTCGTGGGTACTGCTGACTCGGCATCAGGCGATGCCGAGGGTCTTGGAGAGCACGAGTGCGGTGGCGCCGGTGAGGGCGGCTTCATGGCCGCTGCCGGCATAGCGCATCGAGACGTCGTGGCTGACGGAGTCGAGGTTGCGGCTGCGGATGCCGTCGATGGCCGCGCGCAGGAATTCGCCCTCGACGAGGTCGGCGGGTCCGCACACCACGACCTCGTCGAGATCGAGGGCGCTGACGATGGGCGCGAGGATGAGACCGAGCGCTCCGCCGGCGCTGCGGAGTTCTTGGGCGCGGCGTTCGGTGCCGGTGGCCTCCAGGCGGGAGCGCAGCTGAGGGGCGGACGCGATCGCATCGAGGCATCCGCGTCGTCCGCACAGGCAGGCGGGACCGTCCGGATCGACCGTGACATGACCGAACTCGCCTGCCGCGTACTGGCTGCCCTGGAAGAGCATTCCGTCGAGGATGAATCCTGCGCCGACGCCATGCTCGATCGTGACGGCCATGAGGCTGCGCCGTGCGGACTCGACGGGAGCGCCGTAGGCGTGCACTCCGAGGGCGATGGTCTGCGAGTCGTTGCTTGCGTAGGTCGGGATGCCGGTCGCGGCGGTGAGTCGGTCGGACAGGGCGACGTCGTGCCAGCCGAGGCGCACACCCATGCGCACGTAGCCGTCTCCGCTGACGATGCCGGGCACGGCGATTCCGGTGGCGAGCGTCTGTGCGGCGCCGGATCGCAGTCGCATGATCAGCGTCTGAACGATCTCGATCGCACGCTCTCCGGTCGCGCCGTTCCAGGGAAATTCCGCCGTGTCGAGCAGGCGGCCGCGGAGGTCTGTGCGTGCGCCCAGCGCGTGGGTGGGGGAGGAGAGGTCGAGGGCGATGACGTTCAGTTCATCGTCACGAATCGCGACTCGGATGCCCTTCTTCCCCGCTCGGGCCGGTTGCTGCGCGGGCGGTGCCGCCTCGTCTTCCGGCGCGAGTTCGCGGACGATCCCGTCCTCGAGCAACTGGCCGATGACCTTCGAGACGGTGGGGCGGGTCAGGCCGGAGATGCGGGCGAGATCGGCGCGGCTGAGGGCACCGCGGGTGAAGAGCTCCTGCAGTAGCAGCGACCGGTTGGCGCGGCGGCTGTCCTGCGGACGGGATTTCCCCGGCACGCGCAGAAACCCGCCGCGGGCATCTGCGGGACCGGTCGTGCGCGTCATGGGGGACTCCGTGCTTCGTTGCTGGTCCATTTGTAACTGATGTTTACAATCAGGGCAAGGGTGAAATCGACCGCGTGCTCCGGAACGGACGTAGCCTGGAAGTGTGACTGCGTACGTCTCGGCCTTCGACTTCTTCTCCATCGGAGTGGGGCCGTCGAGCTCGCACACGGTCGGTCCGATGCGCGCCGCGCGGGACTTCGTCGGGCGGCTGACGGCGGGCGGAGCGCTTCATCGGGTGGCTCGGGTCACCGGAATTCTCTACGGTTCGCTGGGCGCGACCGGAATCGGGCACGGAACGCCGGATGCCGTCGTCGCGGGCCTGTGCGGACTCTCGCCCGAGACGTGCGAGCCCGATGATGTGCGTTCGGCCTGGACGGACTTCCCCGCGGGGGATGGGCTGCTGCTCGACGGCGCGCACGAGATCGCCTTCGAGAAGACCGACATCGTGTTCGAGTCGCGCACACGGCTGCCGGGGCATCCGAATGCCATGACCCTCATCGCGACGGATGGTGCGGGTGAGACGGTGAGCGAGGAGACCTACTACTCGGTGGGCGGCGGGTTCATCCGCCGGGAGGGCGAGGACGCGGCCGTCGAGACCGCGGCCATGCCGTTCGACTATGCGGATGCTGCAGAGCTGCTGGACCTGTGCGATGAGCACGGTCTCATGATCGCCGATGTCGCCCGGAACAACGAGATGGCGTTGCGCTCCGAGCAGGAGATCGCCGCCGGTCTCGACCGCATCTGGGATGCTATGGCCGCCTGCGTCGATGCCGGTCTGCACGCCGAGGGCGTGCTGCCGGGAATGCTGCGGGTAAAACGTCGGGCGGGGGCCATCCGCGAACAGCTCGAAGAGTCGGAATCGAGTGGGGCACGGGAGATGCCCGGCGAATGGCTGGGGGCGTTCGCGCTCGCCGTCAATGAGGAGAACGCCGCCGGGGGCCGCGTGGTCACAGCTCCCACCAACGGGGCGGCGGGAATCCTGCCGGCCGTCGCGATGTACTGGTGGCGCTTCCTCGCCGGCGCTGGACTCGGCTCAGGAAACGCCGTCACACCGCACGGGGAGCTGGTCGGCAGTGCGCTGTTCGGGTTCGGGAGTTCCCCGGCCGAGGCGGCGCAGGAAGCGGACGAAGCCGATATCACCGAGGCGAATCGCCGCCGCGGCATCCGGCGCTTCCTCCTCACCGCGACCGCCCTCGGTTCGCTCTTCAAGGCCAACGCATCGATCTCCGGCGCCGAGGGCGGCTGCCAGGCCGAGGTCGGCTCGGCGTGCGCCATGGCCGCGGGCGGATTGACCGCCGTGATGGGCGGCACGAACCGGCAGATCGAGAACGCCGCCGAGATCGCCATGGAGCACCACCTCGGGCTCACCTGCGACCCGATCGGGGGTCTCGTGCAGATCCCCTGCATCGAACGCAATGCGATCGCGGCATCCACCGCCGTCACCGCCGCACGCCTCGCGCTGCGCGGCGATGGGGAGCACTATGTGTCGCTCGACGCGGTCGTCGAGACCATGCGCCAGACGGGCCTGGACATGTCGACGAAGTACAAGGAGACGAGCGAGGGCGGCCTCGCCGTCAACGTCATCGAATGCTGAGGCGCCCGGCTCAGGCGAGTCCTGCCCGCTTCTTCGTGTGCCGGGTGGGGACGGCATCCCACGGGTCCTCCGGCCAGGGATGCTTCGGATACCGTCCGCGCATCTCGGCGCGCACCTGCGCATAGGGGCCCGACCAGAACGAGGCGAGGTCGTCGGTGACGGCCAGCGGATG
>NZ_CANROA010000024.1 GCF_947632095.1 uncultured Microbacterium sp.
CCCGCTGTCATTCCCGAGAGGAATACTCATGTCAGAACGTTTCCGCATCGCCTCCGAGCAGAGCTCCGAAGCTTCGGTCGAACTCGCCCCGGTCTTCACACGCCCCGGAGAGGCATCCGTTCTCCCCAAGTTCAAAATGCCCACCAGCATGATGGAGTCGGACACGGCCTATCAGATCGTGCACGACTCGGCGATGCTCGATGGCAACTCCCGTCTGAACCTCGCCACGTTCGTCTCGACGTGGATGGACCAGAACGCGCAGAAGCTGTATGTCGAAGCAGCCGACAAGAACATGATCGACAAGGACGAGTACCCGGCGACGGCGGAGATCGAGGACCGCTGTTGGCGGATCATCGCAGACCTGTGGAACGTCCCGAACCCGGATGACACGATCGGCACGTCGACCATCGGGTCCTCCGAAGCCTGCATGCTCGGCGGACTCGCGCTCAAGCGCCTGTGGCAGGAGCGCCGCAAGGCCGAGGGCAAGTCGACCGAGAAGCCGAACCTCATCCTCTCCGCCGGCGTCCAGGTCGTCTGGGAGAAGTTCTGCAACTACTGGGATGTTGAAGCCCGCTACGTGCCGGTCACCGAGGATCACCTCGTGCTCGACGGCTTCGAGCTCGAGAAGTACGTCGACGAGAACACGATTGGTGTCGTCGCGATTCTCGGCCAGACCTACACCGGCCTGTACGAGCCGGTCAAGGAGATCGCGGCCAAGCTCGATGAGATCCAGGCCAACACGGGCATCGACGTGAAGATCCACGTCGATGGTGCGTCCGGCGGCATGGTGGCACCGTTCTGCCAGCCCGACCTCGAGTGGGACTTCCGCGTCGACCGGGTCAACTCCATCAGCACCTCCGGACACAAGTACGGGCTCGTCTACCCGGGTGTCGGCTGGGTCGTCTGGCGCAACAAGGCCGTCTGCCCGGAGACGCTGATCTTCCACGTCAGCTACCTCGGGGGCGACATGCCGACCCTCGCGCTCAACTTCTCGCGCCCGGGCGCACAGGTTCTCCTGCAGTACTACCAGTTCCTCCGCCTGGGCCGCGAGGGCTACACGGCGATCCAGCAGGGCTCGATCGACGTCGCAACCTACCTGTCCTCCGAGATCGCGAAGCTGCCGGACTTCGAGCTCATCAGCAAGGGCGACACGATTCCCGTGTTCGCCTGGCGCTTGACCGGGGGGGAGCGCAACTGGGACCTCCACGACCTGGCCGACCGACTTCGCATGCGCGGCTGGCTCGTTCCGGCCTACCCGATGCCCGATGACATCGCCGACATGATCGTGCAGCGCATCGTCGTCCGCTCGGACCTCAGTAAGGACCTCGCCGGCACGCTGCTGACCGCGATCAAGGAAGAAGTCGCATTCCTACAGAGCCTGGACTCGCCGCTTCCCCGTGAGGCGAAGCGGACGGCCTTCGCGCACTGATGACTGAGTGCCCTGGTGGTGGGCGTCGTGTATCGGCGCCCACCACCGGTGGCAGCCGACCCGAACGGAATCATCGATGACCACGATGCACAGCGCGAAAGCGCCCTTCCTCACACCGACTCTCACCAAGCAGAGCATCTACTTCATCATCGGAGGCTCGCTCTTCGCGATCGGATCGGCCGCGTCGATCTGGGGATTCGGGAGCGTCGCGTTCACGAACTGGGTGTGCTTCATCGGCGCCTGGTTCTTCACGACCGCCGGTCTCTTCCAGCTTTTCCTCAGCGGGGATGCGACGGTGCGTTTGGGCGAGGGGCAGGGCAGGGCATTCCGCGCTGAATGGTTGGCGGCCGCCACCCAGAGCTTCGGCACCATCCTCTTCAACGTGAGCACGACCACGGCGCTCACTGCGAAGAGCGTTGCCGTCGAGAAGCATTTCGTCTGGAATCCGGATGCCGGCGGCTCAGCGGCCTTCCTCATCAGCGCGTTCTTCGTCTACGTGGCCTTCTACCGGGATGAAGATACTCTCTGGGGGCCGAAGCAACCCGGATGGTGGTCCGCGCATGTCAACATGATCGGCTGCATCGCGTTCGGAGTCTCGGCGGTGGGAGCGTTCATCCTGAATGACGGTTCCACGAAGAATGCCGGAATCGCCAATTGGGGAACGTTCATCGGTGCGCTCTGCTTCGTCGGGGCATCCGTCATCGCACTACCGCAGATGCCGTGGAACCGCGCACAGCAGTTCTCGCGGCCTGTTGCCGCATGAAAATTTTCACGACCACTTGACGCTGCGTTCCCGCAGCATCAGAAGAAAGGGATCCCAACACATGTGCACACGAGTACTTTGGCCCGATGCGAATGGCGCAGTCATCGTCGGCCGAAACATGGATTTCCACATGGATCTGCTCACCAACCTGTGGAAGATGCCACGAGGAATCGAGCGCAAGGACGGCGCCAACGGAAAGCTCACGTGGACGTCCAAATACGGCAGCGTCATTGCGACCGCATTCGACCTGATCGCCACGGACGGCATGAATGAGGAAGGCCTCGCCGGACACATCCTGTGGCTGGCGGAATCGAATTATGGCAAGCCGGAGGAATCCGACCTGCAGCTGAGCCAGTCGGTCTGGCTACAGTACTACCTCGACAATTTCGCGACGGTCGCGGAAGCAGTGGAGTGGACCACGGCGAACGATGTGCGCATCGCGCAGCTCTTCGACCCGACCGGACACATGGTGCCGGCGCTGCACCTCGCGCTGAACGATGCGACCGGGGATTCGGCGATCATCGAGTACACGGATGGCAAGGCCGATGTCTATCACAGCCGTGATTACAAGGTCATGACGAACTCCCCGACCTTCGACAAGCAGCTCGAGCTCGTCAAGGAGATCGACGGTCTCGGAGGCGAGAAGCCGCTTCCCGGCTCGACCCTGGCATCCGACCGCTTCGCCCGTGCCTCGTACTATGTGGAGCACCAGGTGCAGCCGAAGACCCAGCTGCAGGCGATGGCGGCGATGTTCAGCATCATCCGCAACGCCGCGCAGCCCTTCCGCACACCGGAGCCCGGCAAGCCGGACGCCTCGCAGACGATCTGGCAGGTCGTGCTCGACCTCACCAACAAGCGCTACGTCTTCAGCTCGACCAACCGTCCCAACATCGTCTGGGTCGACTTCGAGAAGATGAGCTTCAAGGAGGGCACCGAGATCCTCAAGCTCGACCTGATCAGCAAGCTGTCCCTCGAGGGCGGCCTCGCCGGCGACTGCAGCCACAAGTTCGAAGCGGTCGGCGAGCTCGGTCTGGACCTCGTCGAAACCGGCCGTCAGGCACTCGAGTTCGTCGCGCGCAAGCAGGACGAATTCGCTCAGCTGGCCAAGGGGCTCAAGGCCCTGAAGCCCTCGCTCGCAGGCTGACCCCAGCACCTGCGTTCAGGGGAGTAGGCGTCACCCGAGAAGGTGGCGCCTACTCTTTTGCCGTCGGTGCGGGGGAATCCTCTGCGGCGCCCTCTTCGCGAGCGAGGAGGAAGACGCCGATCGTCGCGATGATTCCGGCTGCGGCGATCGCGAGGAGCGACCAGATGGGTGCGTTCGTCGCCTCATGCAGGATCACGATGCCGATGAAGACGGAGACGGCGGGGTCGATGACGGTGGTGCCGGCGACGACGACATCCGAGGGATTGCACGTGTATGCCTTCTGCACGAAATAGATGGACAGGCCCGATGCGACGCCGACGCCGAGGAGGCAGAACAGCGTCAGGATGCCTTCGCCGTCCAGGCGGAAGCTGTGCCCGGCGAAGTCGGCCTGCACCCGCAGGATCACGGTCTTCCCGAGAGCTGCGACGAAGGCGGAGAAGAGACCGCCGAACAGCACATAGATGATCGGCGTCAGACGCGAGGTCGCCTTGCCGATGAGGAAGACAGCGCCGGCGAGCACGAGCGCGACGCACAGTGCGATGAGGATGCCGATGAGCTCGGCATCCGTGATGGCCTTCTGCTTGCTCACCTGCGAGGCGATGATCACATACGCGACGACGCCGATCAGGCTGAGCGATACCGCGCGGTAGATGCCGCGCGTGGGCATCGTTCCGGTCGCCTTCGCTCCGAGGAAGACGGCGAAGACGAGGGCGAGGATGCCGATGGGCTGAACGAGCATGAGCGGCGCGAAGGCGAGGCTGGAGATCTGCAGCAGGATCGCTATGCCGTAGAAGGCTGTGCCGAGCAACCAGATGGGAGTGCGCAGCATGGTGAGGAACAGTTTCCGGCTGCCCGTATTCGCGGTGGCGACCATGACGCCTTTTGCCTGCCAAAAATTGCCGAATGACAAGGCCCCGGCCGAGAGAACCGCTAGACCGATCCCCAGCAGATGCATGGTGGTGTGTGACAACAGAATCCCTCTCAACGCTGGACGGCCGCGGGCGGAGTCAGTCTATCCATGCACGCGCGCCGAATTCGGTCGGCTTTTTCTGCACGCCGGCGACCGAAGAATATTTCTGCCACTAGGGTAGTGCGCAGAAGTGCTGAGAAAGACCGGATGCGTTGAGGGGCGATTGAATGAGGAATGTTTGGCGAGTTCTCAAACGCGATGTGAAGCGTCTTGTGCGAGTTCCTCTTGCATTAGTGATCATCGGCGGAGCGCTCATCACCCCCTCTCTGTACGCCTGGTTCAACATCACGGCATTCTGGAATCCCTTCGACAACACGAAGGATCTGAGCATTGCGGTCGTCAATCTCGATGAGGGCGCATCGAATTCGCTCGTGGGCGAGATCAACGTCGGCGACCAGCTCGTCGCGAAACTGAAGGATAACGACGACCTCGGCTGGCACTTCCTCTCGGAGGAAGCAGCGATGGACTCCGTGCACAGCGGCGAGAGCTTCGCCGCCTTCGTCGTGCCGGCGACCTTCTCCGCCGATCTACTCAGCATCACCACCGGCGACTTCACCCAGCCGAAGCTCCTCTACTACGTGAACGAGAAGGAGAACGGCGTCGCACCGGAGATCACCGATACCGGCGCCACGACCCTGCAGACGCAGGTCACGGATGCCTTCACGCAGCAGGTCGCCGAAACCGTCGCCACCGCGATCCGCGAGGGCGGTGAAGTGGCCGAGGAGGACCTCGCGGCTGCCGAGTCCCAGGTCATCAGCGATCTGCAGGCGGTATCCGCGGTGATCGCCCAGACACGCGGGACGCTGGGCGCGCTGGAGGGCAAGATCAGCGACGCCCGTGCGGGGCTGCAGCGCAGTGAGGGCGTCTTCGGTGAAATCGACGTCGTCCTCGGTGATGCGCAGACGACGCTCACCGATGTGAACGCGCTCGCCGCGAGCGCGCAGAGCGAGCTGCTGCGCCTGGCGGGCGAGGCGACGACCGGCTATGTGATCGGATCGGCCGAGGTGGGGCAGGCCGCGTCCGGCGCGCTCGAAGCCGTCGGACGCGTGAGTGCAGCATCCAGTGCGATCCTCGCCGCTGTCCAAGCGCAGCAGGCGATCCTCGGACAGTCCGCGGTGCTGATCCAGGGACTCGACCAGCAGCTCGCCCAGACGGCGACCGCTCTGGGGAGCCTCGATGAGAGCCTCGCCGCCGTCGAGGGCGATATGTCCGTCGCGATCTCCGATCTGCAGACCCTCGGCGGCGTCGCCCTGTTCCAGGACCTCGAGGCGTTGACGAACCTCGATCCGGAGCAGATCGCCGCTTTCCTGGCGACTCCCGTGAAGGTCGACCAGCACACGATCTTCCCGACGCCGGCCTACGGATCGCTCATGGGGGCGCTGTTCATCAATCTGTCGCTGTGGATCGGGGCCTTCGTGCTCGTGGTGATCCTCCGTCTCGATGTCGATGAGGACGAGATCCCCGATCTCACGGAGCGTCAGAAGTACATGGGTCGCTGGTCGCTGTTCGCATGCATCGCTGTTCTGCAGGCGATCGTCCTCAGCATCGGAAACCTCATGATCGGCGTGCAGCACGTCAACGTGTTCGCCTTCACCGTCACTCCGATACTCATCGGCCTGGCGTATCTCAGCGTCATCTACGCGCTGTCGGTCACCTTCGGCTACGTCGGCAAGGGCTTGGCGGTGGTGCTCGTGATCATGCAGATCCCCGGAGCCTCCGGCATCTATCCGATCCAGCTCATGCCGGAGTTCTTCCAGTCGCTGTACCCCTTCTTCCCCTTCACCTACGGCATCGACGCAATGCGCGAGGTGATCAGCGGGTTCGCGGGGATGGCGTACTGGCGCTACATGGGCATGCTGGCGGTCTTCGCCGCGCTGGCGTTCTTCCTCGGGCTCGTGCTCCGTCGGCATTTTGCGAACGTCACCCGGCTGTTCACGACGCAGGTGCGCGACACGGAGCTGTTCACGAGCGAGGACGGCGCGCCGACGGGGCGCGGCTACCGCGTCAACCACGTCCTCCGCGCCCTCGCCGACCGCGCCCGGTACAACGAGCGGCTCGAGAAGCGCGCGCGGCCGTTCGCCCGCTCGTATCGCAGCATCCGTAACGGGATCGTGGCTGTCGGAATCGCGGGGATGCTGATCCTCGCGGCCCTGTCGATGCTGGTGCCGAGCGCCAAGATCGAGTTCGTCGGCCTGTGGATCCTGTGGTTGATCCTCGTTTTCATCGCGCTGGTCGCGCTCGAATACATCCGGTACACGCTGCGGCTGTCGGCTGAGGTGGGGGACATGCCCGAAGAGAGACTGCGCGAGGAGCTGGCGGAATTGGAGTCGAAGCGATGAGGGGCATCTGGCAGCAGTTCCGGTCTGATCTGCGTCGAGCGACCAGCAGTGTGATGGCGGTCATCGTGCTGTGCGGTCTCGTCGTGATCCCTTCGGCGTTCACCTGGCTGAACGTGATCGGCAGCTGGGAGCCGTTCGACAACACGAAGAACCTCAAGGTCGCCGTCGCGAGCGTCGACGAGGGGTACACGAGCCCGCTGATCCCGCTCCACATGAACGTCGGCAGCCTCGTCGAGTCGGCGCTTCGCGCCAATGACCAGCTCGATTGGGTCATCACGACGAAGGAGGATGCCATCGCCGGGACCGAATCGGGGGAGTACTACGCGGCGATGGTCCTGCCGAAGGACTTCAGCGAGCGAATGCTGACGTTCTACACGGCAGGGTCGAAGCAGACGCAGATCGACTACTACACGAACGACAAGTCGAATCCGCTCGCGCCGCTGATCACCAGCGAGGGCGCGGACGACCTCACGGCGAAGATCAATTCGCAGTTCATGAAGGAACTCAGCGATATTGCCTTGAGCCTGGTCTCCTCCATCGCGAAGAACCTCGGCAGCCCCGCATCTGAGGCGGCATTCGTGCGGATCGAGGCGCACATCAGCAGTGTGGCCGTTCAGTTGCGCGCAGCGTCGGGCACGGCGACGATGTTCACCGGCATCCTCGAGGCGAGCGTTCCCCTGGTCGAGGGCGGCGCGAGCCTTCTCGGCACCGTCGAGAGCGAGTTCTCGTCGGCGACCGGCACCGTGCAGGACGGGCTCACGGCCGCAGCCGATGCGGACCAGGCGATCATCCGGGCGAGCGAGCTGCTCGCCGCGGCGTTCCAAGCAGGATCCACGCAGCTGGGCGAGTTCTCCTCGGCAGTGGACCGGGTATTCTCCGGGCTCGACGCCGGGGCGACGACCACCACGAACTCGATCGGCGTCCTGGTCGATGATCTCGGCACGCTCATCGAGCGGCACGAGGAGCTGCGCGCGCGTCTCGTCGAGGACGTGCAGCCGAACCTGCCGGAGGAGGACATCCCCTCTTTCGAGGCCGTGCTCGAGAGCCTCGATACGGCACTCGCGGAAGAGCGGGATCTGCAGGCGAGGCTTCAGCAGGAAGCGGATGCCGTCGTGCAGGGCAACGCCGATGTACAGCAGTTCCGCTCGGACATCGATCAGCGGATCGTCGGGGCGCAGTCGGCGCTCGACAACGCGGGTGCGGTGTTCACAAACGATGTGAAGCCCACCCTGGACGAACTGGCCCAGACCCTCACCGCGGTGAGTTCGGGCCTGGGCGGCATCGCCTCCGACGTCGCCGGACTCGGCTCGACCGCGAGCGGCGTGACGGAGATGCTCACGAACGCCGCGACCGAGAACGGAGAGCTGGCCAGCGCACTGGGGGATGCCGCGGATGAGGCCGACCGCGTCGCCGGGCTCCTCTCGAAGGCGATCGACTCGGGCGACTTCGGCGAGATCAGCAAGATCATCGGATCGAACCCTTCGGTTCTGGCGACCGCGCTGTCGCAGCCGATCGGTCTGGACCGCATCCCGGTGTACCCCGTGGTGAGCTTCGGCGCGGGCATGGCTCCGCTGTACTCCACCCTGTCGCTGTGGGTCGGAGCGCTGCTGCTGTGCGTCACGCTGCGCGTGGCTCCGGCGGAGCGGAAGGACGACACGGAGCCGAAGCTGCAGCTGCACCAGCAGTTCCTCGGACGCTACGGCCTCTTCGCGGTGCTGGGGCTCATGCAGAGCACGCTGGTCTTCCTCGGGAACATCTTCATCGTCGGGCTCGAGCCGGTGCATCCGTTCCTGTTCATGCTCGTCGGATGGGTGACCTCGCTCGTCTTCACGTTCGTCATCTACACGCTCGTCGTCTCGTTCAGCGATGCCGGTAAGGCGCTGGCGGTGTTCCTTCTGGTGATCCAGGTCGCGGGTGCCGGTGGCGCGTATCCGCTCGCGCTCCTGCCGCAGTGGTTCCAGAACGTCAGTCCGTTCCTGCCGGGAACCCACTCGATCGATGCGTTCCGCGCGGCGCTGGCGGGCATCTACCAGGGCGACTACTGGATCTCGGTGCTCCTGTTGCTGGCCTTCGTGCTGCCGATGCTCCTGCTGGGACTGCTGCTGCGCAAGCCGCTGATCGGGGTGAACGGCAAGATGGAGAAGATGCTGCAGTCGACGAAGCTCATGTGATCCGTCCGGCCGATATCGAGGGGGAGTGGAATGGATCTTCGGCGCACACGCGTGCAACGCGCGCTCGCCGTCCTGAAGACGAGCGATGTCGCCGCTCCGACCGGTGAGCAGCATGCGCAGCTGGTCGGAATGCTGGGAGTTCTCGGGCGGATGCTGCTCGCGGGCTCCCAACCGACGAACGAGGTCGCGGCATCCCTGAAGTCGTTGGCGGCGACCTACGGCAACACGGAGCTGCGCGTCATCGTGCTGCCGACCCTGGTGCTGATCGAGGATCCGCGGTCGGAGCCCGTCACGACATCGGTCTTCGACGCGAACCAGAAACCGCTGCGCCTCGACCAGGTCGATGCGATCGAGAGGCTGATCCACCGGGCTGTGGCCGAGATGACGCCGCCGGGTGACGTGGCCGCCGAGATCGGCGAGATCGCCCGCACGCCACCGCGATTCGGATTCTGGGCGTCTCTGCTGGGGCATGTGCTGCTCACCGTCGGTTTCGGGCTCGTGCTGAGCCCCACCCTGCCGGCTCTTCCGCTGTATGCCGCGTCGGGGTTGCTCGTGGGGCTGCTGGTGCTGCTGGGGTCGCGCGTGAGCACGTTGGCGCTGGTCCTTCCCGTGGTCGCGGCCTTCGCGGTCACGGTCGGATCCGGCCTGGTCGCCCCGGAGATGGCGAGCCAGAGCATGCTGAGCCTGGTGACGCCGGCGATCGCCAGTCTGCTTCCCGGGCTCACGCTCACGATCGCCACCGTCGAGCTGACGAACGGCCAGATCATCGCCGGGGCGAGCCGTCTGCTCTACGGGTTCGCGACTCTGGCTCTGCTCGCATTCGGGCTGTATCTGGGCATCGTGGTCACGGGGATCTCCCACCCGCACACGTCTTCTGGCGATCGGCTGGGTGCGTGGGCGCCGTGGGCGGGGATCGTGCTCGTCGCCGTGGGCTATTACCTGTACTCCGTCGCGCCGAGGGGGTCACTGCTGTGGATCCTGTTCGCGCTGAGCATCGCCTATGCGGGCCAGCTCCTGGGGCACATGCTTCTCGGAGCCACGCTGTCCGGACTCGTGGGGGCGCTCATCGCCGTGCCGACGATCTACCTCGTCTCGCATATCGCCCGTGCCCCGCAGCCCGCGGTGATGCTCACCTGCGCCTACTGGATGATGGTGCCGGGAACGCTCGGCTTCATCGGTCTGAGCGAAACGGTGGTCGGCGCGTCCGGCGGCGGGGGAGCCCTGCTGCAGACGATCGGCGGAGTGTTCGCGATCGCGATCGGCATGGTGATCGGAACCGGGATCAGCCGCGATACGGGCGATATCGCGCGAGCATGGCATGGCGGGCGCGGGGCTTCTCATCCGGGTATCCTGGACTGAGCATTCACTACAGGAGGCAGCCGTGATCTTCAGCTTCATCATCTTCTTGGTCCTGTTCCTCGGCGGGCTCCTGCTGATGGGATACGCATTCGACATCGAGGGCTTCGAAGCGCTCATGTTCTGCGCAGGCCTCACGGCCGTCACCCTGTCGATGGCATGGATCATGCGCGAACGCGGTAGCGCGACGCGTCGCGCCGACAACTGGGACGGCGGCCCGTCGGCGCACTGACGCCAGAGCTTCATCGAGCCCGCTGGGATGCTTCGGCCTCCCAGCGGGCTTTTGTGTGCCCGGACACCGGCACGGGGTGAGCAGCAGTGGCATCCGTTTGTCGCCTGTTGCCGCATTCGTGCCGGCTGGGCTCGGCCGTCGATGGGCACAGGGGCAACTGGCGGCAATCGTTTGCTGCTGTGATGACGCTCCCTGAGGCTGAGGGCATTCGGATGCTGATCCGTATGCTGCCCAGTTCGAAGGAGAACTTCCCATGCGTTTTTCCTCCCCGGGAATCCGGAGACGCGCGACGGCTTTCGTCGCGCTCGCTCTGCCCGTCGGTCTCGTCCTCACCGGATGCACCGCCGCGGATGACACCCCCGACGCGGCCGACCTCGAGTCGCGGGTGAAGGAGATCATCACCGTCGACGGCACCGAGTTCAAGGACCTCAACGCGAACGATCAGCTCGATCGCTATGAGGACTGGCGCCTCCCGGTCGAGGACCGTGTCGCCGACCTCGTCGGCCAGATGACGCTCGAGGAGAAGGCCGGGCTCATGCTGATCGACACGCTCAACGCCTCGTGCGATGTCGATTCGAACACCTTCGGCACGGTTCCGGAGCTCGCCGATGACTACATCGGCGAGCAGCTCATGCATCGGTTCATCTTCCGCAACGTCGTCGATGCGGGGGAGCGGGAAGCCTGCGAGGCGGGTGAGGGCGGCTTCGCGACGAATGTGGTCGTCACGCCGTCCGAGGCCGCCGAGTTCATGAATCAGGTTCAGGAGCAGAGCGAGGCGACCCGTCTCGGGATCCCCGTGCTCTACAAGTCCAACGCGCGAAATCACATCGACCCGCAGGCGCGAGCGGGCATCAACGAGTCCGCCGGGGCGTTCGCGGCCTTCCGGAAGGAAGCCGGCATCGCTGCCGCAGCCCTCGGAGAGCAGGCGCTCGCCACCGGTGAAGCGACGGACGGCGATATGACGGTCGTCGACGAGTTCGCAACGGTCATGGGCGATGAATGGGCCTCGATCGGACTGCGCGGCATGTACGGCTACATGGCCGATCTCTCGACCGAGCCCCGCTGGTACCGCACGCACGAGACGTTCACCGAGGATGCCGATCTCGGCGCCAACATCGCCCGCCAGCTCGTCGAATCCCTGCAGGGCGAGGTGGGTGAGGATGGAAACTCCCTGAGCCCCGATACCTCGGTTGCGCTGACGATGAAGCACTTCCCGGGCGGTGGGCCGCAGGATCTGGGCCTGGACCCGCACTATTCGTTCGGTAAGGCACAGGTCTATCCGGGCGACGCTTTCGGATACCACCTCGCGCCGTTCGAGGCCGCGATCGACGCGGGTGTCTCGTCGATCATGCCGTACTACGGCGTGCCCGTCGACGTCACCTATGAGGGCGTGGACTACGACGAGGTCGGCATGGCGTTCTCCGACCAGGTCGTCAACGGTCTGCTGCGCGATCAGATGGGCTTCACGGGCTACGTGAACTCCGACACCGGCATCATCAACGACCGCGCGCGGGGCCTGGAGGACGCGACCGTGCCCGAGCGCGTGGCTGCCGCCATCAACAGCGGAACCGACACGCTCTCCGGCTTCCACGATGTCGCCACCATCACGGACCTCGTCGATGAGGAACTCATCACCGAGGATCGCGTGACGCTCGCGGCGGAGCGGTTGCTCGCGCCGATGTTCGACATGGGGCTCTTCGAGAACCCCTATGTCGACGCAGAGCTGGCGGATGCCACGATCGGCAGCGATGCGCACCGGGAGACGGCGATCGACCTGCAGCGGAAGTCGACCGTCCTCCTCCAGAACTCCGACGGGCTCCTGCCGCTGGGCGGGGACGAGACCATCTACGTGCTCGGCAACGTCGATGCGGCAGCGGTCGAGGCATCCGGTTTCGCCTTTATCGACGGGAACGACCCGGAGGAGTCGCGCACGGCAGCCGATGCCGATGTCGCCCTCGTCTCGATGACCGCGCGCAACGTGGGGACCGATACCTATGCGAGCGATGACCCGGGGACCGGCCTCAACCCGGTGCACGTCAACCCCAGCGTCATCGATGGCGTCACGGGCCTCGATGGGGCGAGTCTCTACGGGGCGGGCGACGCCTGCGTCGCCGCGGGCGCTGAGAAGTGCACGGATACCGGTCTGCGCTTCGGCGGCTCGTTCCCGTGGGAGTCGAGCGTGATCGACTTCACGGGAATGTCCGGCGCCGATTCCTGGGAGGTGACCCCCGCCCTCGACGTCGTGCAGAAGGTGATGGATGAGGTCGGTGCGGAGAACACGATCCTCGACATCTACTTCCGTCAGCCCTTCGTCCTCGACGAGGCCAGTGGCCTGCGCGATGCCGGAGCCGTGATGGCCAACTTCGGAAACTCCACGACGGCGCTCATGGACATCGTCTCCGGCGACTTCGCCCCGCAGGGACGTCTGCCCTTCGCGCTGGCCGGCACGGCCGCCGCTGTGATCGAGCAGAACCCCGACACTCCGGGGTACGACGAGACGGCCGACGGCGCGCTCTTCCCCTACGGATTCGGGCTCACCTACGAGGGCTGACCCGATACGCCCGACGATGCCGCCCGGGACGTTCCCCGGGCGGCATCGTCAGCGTCGGCGTGCGAGGCGTCCTTCGATCGTGGCGCGGACGGCGGGCCACTCGGGCTCGAGCACCGAGTACTCGACGCTGTCGCGCAGCGCTCCGTTTCGATAGCGGGTGATCGCACGCATCACGCCGTCCTGCTTCGCCCCGAGCCTTTCGATGGCCGTGCGCGACTGGTGGTTGACCCACTGCGTCGTCAAACCCACGCGGTACACGCCGAGGGTCTCGAAGGCATGCTGCATGAGCAGGAGCTTGGACTCGGCGTTGGTCCCCGTGCCGTGCGCGGAGGGCCGGTTCCAGGTGTAACCGATGTGCAACCGGGGGACGAGGCCATCGAGATCGTAGAAGCTCGTCATCCCGATGATCCGCCCGGATGCATCGACCGCGGTGAACGGCACTATCTCGCCCTTCTCGCTCAAAGCGAGCCGGCGGGCGATCTCATCGCGCACCTTGTCAGGGGCGGGAACAGAGGTGTACCAGGCCGTCTGCCAGAGGTCTTCCTCCTGAACGGCTTCGACGAGACCGTCGTGATGCTCGGCCGACAACGGCCGCAGCTCCACGAGGGAACCGGTGAGCGTGACGGGCGCGGGCTCGACGAGGAAAGTCATCAGCCCAATCTAGCGACCCTGATCTACTCTGAAGTCATGCCGCTGCTCTCGATTCTCATCTTCGCCGTGACGATCGCGGCGCTGATCGATCTCATCACCCGCGACCAGTCACAGGTCAAGCACCTGCCGAAGATGGTCTGGCTGCTGCTGGTTATCCTCCTGCCCTTCATCGGCAGCGTGCTGTGGTTCGCTGTCGGCCGCGAGTACGGCGAGGGCGGTATCCGCCTGCCGCGCGTCCCGAGGCGGGAGGCGCGTCCGGCGCGCACGGCGGCGCCGACGCAAGCCGCGTCCGCCGACACCCGCACGACCGAGCAGCAGATCGCCGACCTCGACCGCGAGATCGAGGAGTGGCGCTTGCGCGAGGAGATCGCCAAGCGCAAGCGAGACGAATCGGCGAACGACTAAGCGGTCGTTCCGGGGCGGCCGAAGGAATCGGCGAGGGCCGCATCCAGGGTCGGGTATGAGAAGACGAAGCCGGCGTCGGTGAGCGTCTCGGGGAGCACCCATCGGCTCTTCAAGATGAGCTCCGTCTCGGTGTGGATCCCGATCGCACCGATCTCCAGCATCCAGCGCGGCATCGGCGGGCCGAAAGGTGTGCCGAGCGTGCGCCGCACAGCGGCCATGAACGACCGGTTGTCGACCGGATGGGGAGCCGCCGCGTTGATCGGGCCCTCCAGCTCGGGGTGCTCTTCGAGGAAGTCGATGATCCGGACGACGTCATCGAGATGAACCCAGCTGAACTTCTGGGCTCCGCGGCGCGCGCCGGGAAGGTGAGCGGTTCCCGCTTCGCGGCGGGCGCGGGAGACGGGCCACCATCCGTCGTGCTGAGCACCGCCCAGCCCGAGCCGGGCGAGGCCTCGGAGGGGCCCGAGAACGCCACCGTCTCCGAGGACGATCGTGCTGCGCAGCGCCACGCGGCGGGTGCGGGGCAGGTCATCCGCGAAGAGGGCCTCTTCCCAGGCCTTCGCGACCTCGACGGAGAATCCCGTGCCGATCTCGCCGGTCGACTCGGTCTGGGGATGGTCCTCGGCGTGGCGGTAGATCGTCGCCGTCGAGGAGTTGACCCACAGTGCGGGCGGATGCTGCGCTGCAGCGATCGCCCGGCTGAGAGCTGATGTCGTCTGCAGCCGGGAGCGGAAGATCTCGGCCCGGTTCTCCGGGGTGTAGCGGCAGTTGACGCTCTTGCCCGCGAGCCCGATCACGAGGGAGGCGCCATCGACGGCCGCATCGATTCCGGCCTGGTCCTGCCAGGTGAGATCCGCCCCCGACCGGGAGATCGTGACGACCTCGCGCCCGGCGGCCCGATACTTCTCCTGCAGGTGGCGTCCCATGAAACCGGAGGAACCGCCCAGGACGATTCGTCCCTCAGTCATGCGTCCTCCTCGATCCGGTAGGTGAAATCTCCGCTGTATTCGTAGATGCGGCCGAGCAGCGGCATGTCGATCGTGACGGCCACGCGCTGCCGATCGCTCGCATCATCGAAGCTCTCGCGCAGCCGGATGACGGGGGACAGTGCTCGGGGGACCCGGATGCGCCGTCGCCCCAGCCGGACGCCGACGCGGTGGCTCGTGAGCATCAGCGCCCCGTCGTCCACATCCACATCGAAGCTCGCCGCGACGATCGAGGGCTCACCCAGTTCATCCACGATGCGCCCGTGCGGCGTCAGGGAGACGGCGTCGCTCATACGCCACTCCTGTCCCGGGATGAGGAAATCGCGCTCGCCGACCAGGCGTGTCGAGACGAGCCGGTTCGTGATGCGGAAGGGAACCGCCATCTGCCAGCCCGCATAGACGACACCACGATCATGCAGCGGCTTCAGGAAGCGCCACAGCCAGCGCCGCGGTGTGCCGACCCGCCGGAAGACGCCCTCGCCGACGCCGATGCAGCCCTCGGGCAACGGCGAGAAGTAGGAGCGCAGACGGGGGTGCAGCTCGTCGAGGCGACTGCCCAGGGCGCGCGCGTACGGCGAGCGGGGAACATGCTGCATGTCAGCGGTTGCGCAGGCGCACCATGTGGGTCTGCGCGTCGGTGTTGAGCTCGGCCAGTTTGTCCCGCGACTTCAGGAAGTCGGAGAAGGACTTGTACCCCAGGGGCTTCTCGTTGAACGCCGGGTCCATGCGCTTCATGAGGTTCTTGATCGTCGAGCTGTGCAGCCAGTCGTCGCCGTCGCTCTTCTCATGGCCGAGCCCCAGTGCGCGCTCCAGGAGGGCGGTCGCTTCGGTCTGCTCGGGCGTCTTCGGGATGGAGGATCCCGCCTCCTCCTTCTTGGTCGGTGCGGCCTTCGCCGGTGCCTTCTTCGCAGCGGCGCCCGTGGCCGCCGTCTTCTTCGCCGGCTCCTTCTTGGCCGCGTCGGCGGTCTTCGCCTTCGCCGCGGCGGGGGCCGCGGCATCCGTCTTCTTCGCGGCTTCCGCCGCTGCGGGCTTGTCCGCCGTCTTCTTCGCTGCGGGCTTGGCCGCGGCGGGCTTCTGCACGGTGGGGCGACGGATGCCGGGGAGCGAGTCGTAGGAGGTGAACTCATCGACCGCCGCGGCGAGGGACTTCGCCGTGGAGCCGGCGACGCCCACGCCGATCACGTAGCGCCCGAGGCGCTTGCAGCGCTGGGCGAGGGGGACGTAGTCGCTGTCGCCGGCGACGATCACCACGTGCGTGAGATCGGGCAGGCGGAACATGTCTTCCACGGCATCCACCGCGAGGCGGATGTCGGCGCCGTTCTTCGCGTACGCCGCCGCGGGGAACAACTGCACGAGATCGATGGCGCGGGCCACGAGCTGCGAGCGGTAGTCGGCGTTGACGGGCGAGGACCAATCGGCGTAGGCGCGGGTGAGCACGAGCGTGCCGAAGGACGCGGCGTAATCGATGATCGAGCCGACCCCGATCACCGCCTGCGCGAGCCTCTCGGCGATCTCGGGGTCGTCGGGGTTCTCGCTGATGCGCTGGCGGTCCTTGCTGTAGGCGTTGCGGCCGTGCACGCGGTCGTACCAGCTGATGACGATGTTGTCGAAGTCGAGGTAGACCGCCACGCGGGCGTCGGCGTTGTCAGTCATCGCTCGACACCTCGGAGGGGTAGCGGACCCCGATCTGGGTGCGGATCTCGTCGAGCAGACCCATGATCGCGACGCTCTCGGAGATGGGCAGGGCGAGCGATCCGCCGGCCGGGTCGCCATGGAGCACCGCTCCCTCGGCGGCGAAGGCCTGGTACTGCATGCCGCGGCCCTCGACGTGCGATTCATAGCTCTCGCGGACCTCGCCATCGGGACCGACGAGGCGGAAGCCCGTCGGGCAGTACCAGACGCGATCGATCTCGATGCGCGCCTCGGTTCCGATGATCGTCGCGGTGTTGGGGCCTGCGGCGCGCGAGGAGGACAGCGTCGTGGAGACCGCGCCGCCGGCGTGCGTCATGACGGTCGCGATCTCGGCGTCGGCACCCGTCTCGATCAGACGGGCGCTGGCCTGCACGCTCACGGGGGCGCCGAGCACATCCCAGACGAACGACAGGGG
Organism: uncultured Microbacterium sp.; assembly: GCF_947632095.1. Classification (GTDB taxonomy): domain Bacteria; phylum Actinomycetota; class Actinomycetes; order Actinomycetales; family Microbacteriaceae; genus Microbacterium. The sequence continues at coordinate 17,105 of NZ_CANROA010000024.1, forward strand.
GTAGATGCCGAGGTCGAGCAGGGCCCCGCCGCCGAGCTCCAGCGCGTTGAGACGGTGCGCGGGGTCGGAAGGCAGCAGCTGCGTGTGATCGGCCATCACCGCGCGGATCTCACCGAGAGCACCGGCGGCGAGGATCTCACGGATGCGGACCATGTGCGGCAGGTACCGTGTCCACATGGCCTCCATCGCCATGAGGCCGCGCTCGGCGGCGAGGCGCTGGAGGTCGTCGGCCTCGGCACGGTTGACGGTGAAGGCCTTCTCGACGAGGACGTGCTTGCCGTTCTCGAGGGCGAGTCGGGCATCGGCGTGGTGCATCGGATGCGGCGTCGCGACGTAGACGATATCGACATCGGGGTCCGCGACCAGCGACTCGTATGAGCCGTGGGCGCGAGCGATGCCGAACTTCTCGGCGAAGGCATCGGCGGATGCCTGCGACCGTGAGCCGACCGCAACGAGGTCCAGACCCGCGGTGCGCAGATCGGACGCGAATGCATGGGCGATGCCGCCCGTTGCCAGGATTCCCCACCGAAGACCAGTCATGATCTCAGCGTAGAGCAGATGACAGCGCCTCCTGCGGGACGAGCGGGAAGACCTGCTCGGCGATGCGATCGAGCTCCTCATCCAGGGGCGACGCCTGGATGAGCAGCAGATCGATTCCGGCATCCGCGTATTCGGCGATCCGCTCGGCGACCTGCTCGGCGGTTCCGACGAGGTTGGGGCGCAGACCGCGGGTTCCGACGGAGTATTCGCGGCGGCTGACCTCGAGCGAGAGGTGCGAGTTCGCGCGGAACTGCTCGAACGATGCGTAGCCGGGAGAGTTCTGATCGACGGTCGTGATGCGCTCCAGCTCGCGCAGCGCCTCGGCCTCGGTGTCTCGGACGATGACGTAGGCCGGCATCCCGAACTCGGCGATGGGACGGCCGTGGATGCGTTCGGAGCGAGCGTTCATGTCGGCGACGTTGCGGCGGGCTTCGTCGAGGGTGCCGCCGTGCATGACGTAGGCGCCGGCGAAATTCGCGATCGCCTCGCGGCCGGCATCGCTCTCGCCTCCGGCGAAGACGATCGGCGCGGCGGAGGGCTTGGGCTCGACGATCGTGCCTTCGAGTCGGTAGTGCTCGCCGGCGTAGGAAAACGGGGTCGATGACCAGAGGCCCTCGAGCACCTCGACGAACTCGCGCGCCTGGTCGTAGCGGGCATCGTGCGCGGGGAAGTCGCCGCCGAACTGGCGAGCCTCCTCCGCCCACCAGGCGGCGACGACATTGAGGGCGATGCGTCCCGGGGCGATCGTGTCGAGCGTGGAGACGGTCTTGGCGAGCACCGCGGGAAGGTGGAAGCCCGGGCGGACGGCGGTCATCACGCGCAGGTGATCGGTGACGGCAAGGATCGCGGCGGACAGCGACCAGGCCTCCAGGCTCGGAGCCTCCACGCCCTTGCGGTCGTTGAGGTACAGCTCGGGGACGAGCGTGGTGTGGAATCCGAGCCGGTCGGCCTTCACCGAGACCTCGCGGATATGCTCCCAGGTCGCGGCCATCCGCCCCTCATCCGTGACGTTGCGCAGGAAACCACCGTAGACGGGGGTCCAGTATCCGAGATTGATGCCCATGATTCTCCAGAGGTCAGGCGTGCGCGAGAGCGCGGTCGAGGTCGGCGATCAGGTCGGCGGGATCTTCCAGCCCCGCGCTGAGCCGAATGGTGTTGAGGGAGATCCCGGCGGCGGCGCGCTGCTCGGCGCTCAGGTGCGAGTGCGTCATGGATGCCGGGTGGTTGACGAGGCTGCGTGCATCGCCGATGTTCGCGACGAGCCGGAACACCTCGAGAGCGTCGATGACGGTCGCCACGCGCGGGTGCGGGAAGGCCTCTTCTGCGCCGACGAGATCGACGGAGAACACCGAAGGGGCGCCGTGCGGCAGATAGCGCTGGGCGAGGCCGTGCCAGGGGTTGTCCGCCAAACCCGGGTGATGGACGGCGGCGATCTTCGGATGCTGCGCGAGGTGTTCCGCGAGGATCAACGCCGTCGCCGATTGGCGGGCGACGCGAAGATCGAGCGTCTCGATGCCCTGCAGGATCTGCCACGCGTTGAACGGCGACAGGGAAGGTCCGAGATCATGCACGTACTTGGTCTTGAACAGCGGGACGAACGCCCGGCCGATGCCGAAGCGCTCCTGCAGCACAAGATCGCCGAAACGCGGATAGGGGCGGGTGAACTGCGGCCACTTCTCGGGCTCCGCGCCGAAGTCGAACGTGCCGAGATCCACGACCACGCCGCCGAGCGAGGACCCGTGTCCGGCGAGGAACTTCGTCGCGGAGTGCACCACGAAGTCTGCGCCGTGCTCGACAGGGCGCACGAGATAGGGCGTGCCGACCGTGTTGTCGATCACGAGGGGAATGCCCGCTCCCTGCGCGATGTCGGCGATGGCGCGGAAATCGAGAACCTGCGCGATGGGGTTCGCGACGGATTCGGCGAACAGGACGCGCGTCTCGGGGCGGATCGCCTGGCGCCAGGCATCCGTGTCGTCCTGATCGACGAAGGTGACCGGGATGCGGAGATCCGCGAGCGTGTCCTGCAGCAGATCGACCGTTCCTCCGTAGAGCTGCTCGGCGGCGACGACATGCCCGCCGCGACCGACGAGGGCCAGCAGCGTCAGGGCGACCGCGGCCTGTCCGGAGGCGACAGCGGCGGCCGATGCACCGCCCTCGAGAGCGGCGACGCGCTCCTCCAGGATGAGCTGCGTGGGACTCGCGCTGCGGCTGTAGAGATTCCCCGGGGTGCGAAGCGCGAAGACATCGGCCGCATCGGCGAGTGAGGCGAATTCGTATGCGGCGGTCTGGTGGATCGGAGGCACCGCGCTGTTCTGCGGGACGGCGGCGTCATAGCCGGTCTGCACCTGAGCGGTGGAGAACGCACTCACGCCGTGAACTCCGGCGACCGTGCACCGACCGGGACCGGCTGCACGATCAGTGCGCGCGGATCGCCCGTGCGCAACCGCTCCAGCCACAGCACGATGGTCGCCGCCACACTGCGGTGCGAGGCGTCGTTGAGGGCATCGTGCAGACCGTCGACCGTCTCGTGGAGAGTGAGATCGGGGACCGCGCGCAGTGCCTCGACCGCCTCCTCGAACGGAGAAACCGGATCGGCGCCGCCCTGGAACGCGATCACCGGCACACCGATCGCGGCCAGGTCCGCAGCATCCGGCAGGGAATCGGAGACGCTGTGCGACGATCGGGCGGCGTCGGTGGCCAGAACCCCGAGATGCAGCGGGCAGGCCGTGCGCTGAGCATCATCGGGTGCGTCGGCGAGATCGACGACGAGGCCCGCGATGATCGCAGCATCCGCCGTCGCACCCTGCGCGAGCACCCGCAGCACCGACGACGCACCGGCATCGGAGCCGGCGAGCACGCGCACGCCGCCCTCGACGATGCCGAGCCAGGATGCCGCGGCCTCCGCATCGCCCTCGAAGACGGCGACCGAGTACCCATCGGCGCTCAGGCGCCGGCCGAAGCGCTCGTAGACGGGGGCGCGCTCGCCGCGTCCCGTGACGAGGGCGATCGTGCCGCGCACGCGCTCGGCCGGCCAGAGGGCGGAGGGGGAGAAATCGGTGCTCATGCGGTCCATGTTCTGGGGCGAGGGCGGCCCGAGTCACCGATGTGTCGAACTGTTTCGATCCGTGTCGTCCCGCATCGTCATCCCTGTTGCGCGGGTCTGCAGCGGCCCTACGTTCGCATCCATGACTCCACGAAACCGCCTCGCACCGTTCGCCGCGCTGACCGTCGCCGCCCTCGCTCTCACCGGTTGCGCGACGGCATCATCGGGCTCGACCGGCAGCGACACCGGCACATCGCTCACCTGGGGGTGGCGCCTGCCGACGAGCTGGGATCCCGTGACGTCGATCGCCGGGTGGGACACGCACGCCCTCGCCCTCGTCTACGACGGCCTCACGCAACTCGATCCCGCGGGCGAGCCGGTTCCGGGGCTCGCCGAGACCTGGGAGTACAACGAGGAGGGAACCGCGGTGACCTTCCACCTGCGCGAGGATGCGACCTTCAGCGACGGATCTCCCGTGACGTCCGAATCCGTGCGTTTGAACATCGAGCGCGGTCAGAACCAGGAGAACTCCACGCTCGCCGGTCAGCTGCGCATCGTCACCGGGGTCGAGGAGATCGATGCGCACACCGTCACCGTCCACCTCGACCAGACCGACTACCAGGTGCCCTACCTCTTCGCCGGCAAGACCGGTTTCATCGTGAACCCCGCCGCCTTCGATGACGTCGAGTCGCTGGCCACCCAGCCCGCGGGCGCCGGGCCGTTCGCCCTGACCGAGTACGTGCCCAACGCGCACGCCGCCCTCGAGAAGAACGACGAGTACTGGGACGCCGATCGCATCTTCATCGACGAGCTCGACGTCGTGCCCGTCGCGGATGACACCACGGCAGTCGCCGGCATCACATCCGGGCAGTGGGACGTCTCGATCATCCCGGCCTCGCAGGCGCAGGCGGCGGAGAACGCCGGCCTGGACGTCGAAGAGATCAAGGCATTGACCGTGCGGGCCCTCGACGTCGACTCCACGGTCGCGCCCTTCGACGACCAGCGGGTGCTGCAGGCCATCAGCCACGCGACCGATCGTCAAGCGCTCGTCGATGCGATCTACTTCGGGCACGGCACACCGAACTGGCAGCCGTTCCCCGACGGGTACGTCGCGTACAACGAGGACCTCGACGACCTCTACCCCCACGACATCCCGGCGGCGAAGGCGCTTCTCTCCGAGGCCGGCCATCCCGACGGCATCGACATCTCGCTCATGCTCGCCGAGGACGACACGGCGCTCGCCGAGCTGCTGCAGGCGCAGTGGGCCGAGGCCGGCATCCGCGTGACGTTGAACGTGCAGTCCGCCTCCGCGGCATCGCAGAACTACGTGCAGCGCACCTACCCGCTGGTTCTCGACAGCTACTCGGGACGCCAGTCGCCGTTGCAGGCGCTCGAGGTGCTCTACGGCCCTGAGGGACTGATGAACCTGGGGCGCCAGACGCCGGACGCGCTCACCGAGGCGATCGACATCGCTCGGGCCACCCCGACCGATGACCCCGAGTACGCGCAGCGCCTGCAGGATGCCGTCGCGATCGGCGTCGAGCTGCAGCCGAACACCTTCCTGTTCAGCTGGCCGCGCATCCTCATCCACGATGACCGCATCACCGGCATCCAGCACTGGCTCGACGTGCAGCGCTGGGAAGACGTGAAGGTGGAGGGCTGATCGGATGACCACCGTGACCGTGGCGCCCCCGGCGCCGGAGGAGGAGGAAACGCGGGTCGCCCGACGCGCATGGCCGGTCGTCCGCCTCGTCCTCACATCGCTCGGCACCGCGGTCACCGTGTTCGTCCTCGCGACGTTCGCGACGTTCGCCCTGGGCGCCGCAAGCGGATCGAACCCGGCGGCCGTCGCGCTGGGAGAGGTCGCCACGCAGGAGGACGTCGATCGTCTCAACGCGGTCTTCGGACTCGACCGGCCGTTTCTCCTGCGCTACCTCGATTGGATCGCCGGCGCGCTGACCGGCGACCTCGGCAACAGCTGGTTCACCACGATCCCCGTGTCCCAGAGCATCGCGCAGGCATTCCCCGTGAGCCTGTCGATCGCCGGCGGGGCGATCCTGCTCGCACTCGTCTTCGGTTTCGCCGGCGGGGTGCTCGCCGCCGTCAACCGCGGCAGCATCATCGACCGGGCAGTCACCCTGCTGAGCACGGTCTCCGCCACCGTTCCCGCCTTCGTCGCGGCGATCGCCCTGATCCTGCTCTTCGCCTACGCGATCCCGATCTTCCCGGTGGCCGGATACGTCCCGCCGCAGCAGAGCATCATCGGGTGGCTGAGCTGCCTCGTGCTGCCGTCGCTCGCGCTCAGCCTCGACGCCAGCGCGGACATCGCCCGGCAGCTGCGCACATCGCTCGTCGGCACGCTGCGGGAGAACTTCATCACCGGCGCACGGGTGCACGGCCTGGGGCCGTCGCGGATCATCTGGCGGCACGCGCTGCCGATCGCCGCGGCGCCCGCGCTCGCGGTGCTCGCGGTCCAGACCCCGCGACTCATCGGCGGAGCCGTGATCACCGAGATGATCTTCGGGATGCCCGGACTCGGGCAGCTCGCGAACCGCTCGGCGCTGCAGGGGGACATCCCCGTGGTCCAGGGCGTGCTCCTCGTCACGATCGCGATGGTCGTCATCATCGGCGTGAGCATCAACATCGTCATCTCCCGTACCAGCGGGACCGTTCGGAGCGCCGCATGAACGCCCTCTCCCGCCTGTGGGACTCCGGATGGACGCTGCGGATCTCGCTCCTGCTGCTGCTCGGCGTGCTCGTGCTCGCGGTCGCCGGCCCTGCGCTCGCGCCGTACGACCCGCTCGCGCAGAACACCGCGATCGCCCTGCAGAACCCGACGCCCGCGCACCTGTTCGGAACCGACTACCTCGGGCGGGACGTGCTGTCGCGGCTCTTCGCCGGGGCACCGGCATCTCTGCTCAGCGCCGTCGGCGCCGCACTCATCGGTCTCCTCGTCGGTGCCGTCCCCGGTGCGCTGAGCGCATTCGCGCCGCGGGTCGGCGAATGGCTGGCACTTCGCGCCGTCGACGCGCTGCTGTCCCTGCCGTTCATCCTCTTCGCGATCGTGTTCGCCGCTCTGCTGGGCAATGGCCTCATCCAGGCGACTCTCGCGATCGGCATCCTGATCGCGCCCGGATTCTTCCGCGTGGCCCGCGCCGCGACATTACGGGTGCGCGAATCGCCCTACGTCGAGGCATCGGCACTGCTCGGTGCTTCCGCCTGGTGGGTGCTCACCCGGCACGTCTCGCGTCAGGTCGCTCCGAACCTCGTCGTCGCGGGCATCTCCGCGCTGGGAAGCGCCCTGCTCACGGTCGCTTCCCTCACTTTCCTCGGCATCGGTGTGCAACCGCCCGATCCGACATGGGGAGGGATGCTCGCGAGCGACCTCGGCTATCTCAGCCAGCGGCCGCTCGGCCCGCTCGCGCCCGCTCTCGCGATCATCCTCACGGTCGCGTCCCTCAACCTGCTCGCCGATGCCGCCCGAGACGCTCTCGGAGCGGAAGCGGTGCCGCGTCGAACCCGAACCACGGAGAAGACCCATGTCTGACACCCGAGTGCGCACCGCACCGGCCCGCACGGCGCCGGCGGAGACGCCCCCTGTCGCGCTCGCCGCGGGCCCCGGTCCCGCACCATCGTTCGACGAGGCATCCACGATCCGCCCCGTCGCGGCGTCCGTCGAGGATCTGCGCATCGCGACGAGCGAGGGCGTCGAACTCGTCCACGGCGTCTCCGTGGACGTCCACCCCGGCGAATCCCTCGGCATCGTGGGGGAGTCCGGCAGCGGCAAGACCCTCAGCTGCCGGGCTCTGCTCGGGATCCTCCCCGAAGGATTGGAGGTGACCGGCGGATCCGTCCGTATCGGTGGCGACGACTTCACCCACGCCCCGGAGCGACTCTGGCGCACGGTGCGCGGCACTCGCATCGCCGCCGTGTTCCAGGACCCCGCCTCCTATCTGCACCCCGCGATCCCGATCGGGGCCCAACTTCAGGAGACCCTGCGCGTCACCGTCGGCGTCCCCGCGCGACAGGCACGGGAGAAGGCCCGGGAGCTCCTCGACGACCTCGGCATCCGCCGGGTCGACCTCGTCCTCCGGCAGCGGGTTGCGCAGCTCTCGGGCGGGATGCTCCAGCGCGTCCTGATCGCGATGGCGCTCGCCGCCGATCCCGCGGTCCTCATCGCCGATGAGGCGACCACGGCACTGGACGTCACGGTGCAGGCTGAGATCCTCGAGCTGCTCGCCCGATTGCGTGCGGAGCGTTCACTCGCGCTCGTCCTCGTCTCGCACGACCTCGCGGTCGTCGCCCAGGTCTGCGACCGGGTGCAGGTGTTCCGCGACGGCCGCGTCGTCGAGGCGGGGGCGGTGAACCGTGTGCTCCGGGCTCCCGGCCACCCCTACACCCGCGAACTTCTCGCCGCGCACGCGGCCTACGGTCTGGAGAGGTATCTGGGATGAATGCTCTCGAACTCGACGGGATCCGGGTGGAATACGATGGCGCCCGCATCCTCGACGGCGTCTCGCTGCGCGTCCGCGCCGGCGAGGTGGTCGGTGTCGTCGGCGAATCCGGATCCGGCAAGACGACCATCGCACGAACCGTGCTGCGCACTGCGGATACCTCCGCAGGCAGCATCCGCGTGGCGGGGGTGGACGTCACCCGGCTCCGGGGGCGGGCGCTGCGGGCGTGGCGCCGTTCGGGCGCCGTCCAGTACGTTTTCCAGGACCCGCTGCGCTCCCTCGATCCCGGTGTGCGCGTCGTCGACTCGATCGCCGAGGGCCTGCGCATCGCGCGATTCCCCGCGGGGGAGGCGGAGCGCCGCTTGGCGGAGGCGCTCGACGCGGTCGGCCTCGACGACGATCTCATCTCCCGGCTGCCCGCGGGCCTGTCCGGAGGGCAACGGCAGCGCGCCGCGATCGCCCGCGCCCTCGTCGTGCAGCCGAGACTCCTGGTCCTCGACGAACCCGTGAGCGCTCTGGACGCGGCGAGCCGCGACCGGGTCGTCCAGGCCCTCATCGCGCTGCGCGATCGCCGGGGGAGCGATATCGCGATGCTCGTGATCTCCCACGACATCGGTTCTCTCGCCGCGATGAGCGATCGGCTCGTCGTCCTCAACCGGGGCACCATCGTCGAGGACGGCCCGACCCGTCGCGTGGTCACCGCACCCGAGCATCCCTATACCCGGCGGCTCATCGAGTCCGTCCCACTGATCCGCACACCCACGGCGAACCGCCCCTGACACTGGAGGAGCAGCACATGCCCATCGAAATCCTCGGAATGATCGCGACGACCCCGGGCTCCGAGGTGAAGGAGCTCACCGGACCGGTCGTCGACGCAGCCTATGTGCGCGAATTCTCCCGCGCTCACGAGGACGCCGGATTCGACCGCATCCTCATCGGATACAGCGCGAGCTCGCCGGATGGCTTCGCCGTCGCATCCGCCGCTCTGCACGCGACCGAGAACCTCAAGGTCCTCATCGCACACCGTCCGGGGTTCGTCGCCCCGACCGTCGTCGCCCGCAAGCTCGCGACCCTGGACCACCTCACCGGTGGTGGCCGGGTCGCGATCCACCACATCTCGGGCGGCAGTGAAGCCGATCAGCGCCGCGACGGCGACTTCAGCGAAAAGGCCGATCGTTATCGGCGCACGGGCGAGTTCATCGACGTGCTGCGCAGAACCCTCGTCTCGGAGGAGCCCTTCGACCACCACGGGGACTTCTACCGCGTCGAGGGGGCTTACTCCGGGGGGAAACCCGCGACCGATGCGGGAATCCCGATCTTCTTCGGCGGTCTCTCCGACGGCGCCATCGACATCGGCGCGAAGGGGGCTGACGTCTACATGCTGTTCGGCGAGCCGCTCGCCGACGTCGCCGAGCACATCCGCACGATCCGCGCCGCCGCGGCGAAGCAGGGGCGCACGATCGAGTTCAGCCTCTCGACCCGGCCGATCATCGCGGAGACCGAGGAAGCCGCCTGGGCGAAGGCCGATCGCATCTACGCCGATGCCGAGCGGCTGCTCGCCGCGAAGAAGACCGGGAACACCCTGGCGTTCGCTGCGCCGACCCGCCGCGAGCGGGACGCCGTCTCCTCCGAGCGCCTGCAGCAGCTCGCCCGGCGCAGCGATGTGCACGATGAGCGGCTCTGGACCGGCATCACGCGACTCGTGGGGCCATCGGGCAATTCGACCGCTCCCGTGGGCACCCCGCAGCAGGTCGCGGAGGCGCTGCTGAAGTACTACGATCTCGGCGTCACGCGCTTCCTCATCCGCGGCTTCGACCCGCTCGGCGATGTGCAGCACTGGGGCGAGGAGCTCGTGCCCCTGCTGCGCGAGGGCGCGCGCCGGCGCGATGAGGAGCGTGCCGCCGCCTGAGCGGATCGCGCGGCGCTACGGGATCAGCGTGATCTTGCCGCCGGCGGCGTGAGCTTCTATGGTGCGGTGAGCCTCGGCCGCGTCGGCGAGCGGCAGCTCGGCGGCGAGCTCCACCTGGAAGTCGCCGGTCGCAAGCCCGCTGATCGCGATGCCGACGGCCTCGGCCCGCCAGGCGAGCTGCTCGGCGGTGAGGGGATCGGGCGACCCGCCGCTGAAGGCGCGGATGCCGAGATCCGCCGCATCCGGTCCGCGCACGATCGTCGCGATGCGCGTTGGATCGGCGACGAGCAGCTTCGACACCTCGATCGCCTCATCCGTGCCGATGCAGTCCAGGGCCACGGTGACATCGCCGTCGACGGCCGCGCGCACACGGTCGGCGAGACCGTCCCCGTAGGCGACGGGGATCGCGCCGAGCTCGCGCACGAGATCATGGCGGGCAGGGCTCGCCGTAGCGATGACCGTCGCGCCCGCGGCGACGGCGAATTGGATCGCCGCCTGTCCGACGGCGCCGGAACCGGCATGCACGAGAAGCGTGTCGCCGGAGCCCACGCCGAGTGATCTCACGCACTGGTAGGCGGTGCCGATCGGGATGCCGAGGGCCGCGCCCTCGGCGGCGGTCACCGCATCCGGCAGGGCGTCGAGCCTCTCGACGGGCACCGCCAGGTGCGTCGCATAGGTGCCGACGGTGTCGCGGATGGCGACCCGATCGCCGATCTGGAACCCGGTGACGTCGGCGCCGAGGGATTCGACGACGCCGGCGCCGTCGAATCCGACACGACGCGGCACGGTGATGGGCGGCCCGGGCCGCAGGCCGCGGCGCAGCTTTGCATCGAGCGGGTTGACGCCGGCGGCTTCGATCCGCACGACGACCTCGCCCGCACCCGCGACCGGGTCGGGGATGTCGACGAGGCGGAGGACATCAGGGGTGCCGAGTTCTGTGTAGACGATCGCGCGAGCCATGCGGCCAGGCTACCGGTACGACGATGCCCCCGCACCGAAACGGTGACGGGGGCATCGAGGAGCGGGATCAGCCGACCGGGACGATCAGGCCCTTCCACGTCTCGAGGATGTACTCCTGGGTGCGCTCATCGGTCAGCATCTCGATGAGAGCCGTGATGCGCGGGTCGTCCTTCAGCTCGGCACGGGTGGCGAGGATGTTGTAGTACGCGCTGTCGGTGCCCTCGATGAGGATCGCCTGATCGTCGGAGAGGCCCGCCGGGATCGCGAACGACGCCGTGACGAACGCCGCGTCGTTGTCGGGAAGCGCAAGGGCGAGCGTCGCGTTCTCGATCTCGATGAACTTCAGGTTCTTCGGGTTCTCGGTGATGCCGCTGAGCGTGTCGGCACCCTCGGAGATCTCGATGATCCCCTCGGCGGCGAGCAGCTCGAGAGCGCGGCCCTCGTTGGTCGGGTCGTTGGGGATCGCGACGGTCGCGCCGTCCTTCAGCTCATCGAGGCTGTCGACCTTGTTGCTGTAGAAGGCGGCGGCGGGCAGATACATCTCGCCGACCGAGATCAGGTCGTCGCCGGTCTGCTGGTTGTAGGTCTCGAGGAACGTCGAGTTCTGGAACAGGTTCGCATCGACCGAGCCGTCCGACAGCGCCGGGTTGGGCGTGTTGTAGTCGGTGAACTCCTGCCACTGGATGGTCAGGCCCTTCTCCTCGGCGAGGTTCTCGGAGACCCACTTGAGCATGTCGCCGGCGGGGACGGGCAGCGCGCCGACCTTCAGCGTGCCGAGGCCGTCGGAGCCGTCCGCAGCCGGTGCGTCGGAGGAGCCGGCGCAGGCGGTGAGGCTGAGGGCGAGGACACCGGCGGCGGCGAGGGCGATGCCGCGGGTGAGGGAGGAGAAGGACATGATGATGCTCCTGGGGTCGATGAATGGATGCTTCGGGGTCAGGCGCCGGCGTCGATCGCCTCGGCGGCGTGGGCTGCGCGGTTCGCGTGGTCGAGCCGGCGGGCGATGGCGTTGCACGCCCACTGCACGAGAAGCACGATGATGAACAGCACGATGACGACGGCGACGATGTGCAGCCAGCTGTAGCGCTGGAAGCCGTAGGTGAGGGCGACGTTTCCGAGCCCGCCGCCGCCGACGACGCCCACCATGGCCGAGAAGTTGATGATCGAGGTGATGGTCGTGGCGATGCCGAGGACGATCGCCGGACCCGTCTCGGGCAGGATCACGCGCCGCACGAGCTGCCAGCGGGTGGCGCCGAGGGAGTCGGCCGCTTCGAGCAGGCCCGAGTCGACCTCCTTGACGGCGATCTCGACCACACGGGCGAAGAAGGGGATCGCGATGATCGTCAGCGGGAAGATGGCGGGTCCCGTTCCGATGAACGAGCCCAGCAGCATCCGGGTCAGGGGGATCAGCGCGATCATCAGCACGATGAACGGCACCGAGCGGCCGAGGTTCACGATGAATCCGAGCACGCGATTGATGATGACGCCCGCGGCGGCAGAGCCGAAAGGCGTCGCGAGGAAGCGGCCCTTCTCCGTGCCGACGAGCACGATGCCCAGGGGAAGCCCGACGATGATCGTGAACAGGATGGCGACACCGGTCATCCAGAGCGTTGCGAGAGTGCCCGCGAGCATGACGTCGAACAGGTCGGACCAGAAGGTGGGAGCGGAGTAGTCGATCATGCTGCCTTCACCACCTCGACGGCGACGCTGTGCTCGGCGAGGAACGCCTGCGCGCGCTCGAGGACTGCGGCATCGCCCGGCAGGGCGAGACGTGTGCGGCCGGCCTGCGCGCCGGCGATGTTCTCGATCGTCGCCCCGAGGATCGACACGTCGAGGTCGAGGGCGCGGGCGAGCAGCGTGATGGTCGGCTTGTGCGCCTCTTCGCCGGCGAACGTCAGATCGATGATGGCGGATCCCGGGATGTCGGGGACCTCTCCGAGCGGGAACAGGTCGCGGGCGAGGCGGCTTCCGGGGGTACGGATCAGATCGGTGAGTGCACCGTTCTCGATCACGCGGCCGTGCTCGAGCAGAGCCGCGGAGTCGCAGATCTGCTTGACGACCGTCATCTCATGGGTGATCAGCATGACCGTGAGCCCGAGCTCTCCCGACAAGCGGCGCAGCAGAGCCAGGATCTGCTGGGTCGTCTCGGGGTCGAGGGCGCTGGTCGCCTCATCCGAGAGCAGCACGCGGGGCCGGGAGGCGAGGGCGCGGGCGATGCCGACCCGCTGGCGCTGGCCGCCCGAGAGCTGTGCGGGGTACGCATCGGCGCGGGCCGAGAGGCCGACGAGGTCGAGCATCTCGCGGGCCTGGCGGGCGCGGTCGCCGCGCGGGTGCCCGATCGCTTCGAGAGCGAATTCGACGTTCTGCACGATGGTGCGGTTGCCGATGAGGTTGAAGTGCTGGAACACCATGCCGATGCCGTGGCGCGCGGTGCGCAGCTCGTTGCCGTGCAGGTGCGAGACGGGCACGCCGTCGACGACGACGCGTCCCGAATCGGGGCGTTCCAGCGCGTTCACGGTGCGCAGCAGCGTCGACTTGCCGGCGCCGGACTGACCGACGACGCCGAAGATCTGGCCGCGCGGGATCTCGAGCGAGACGTCGTCGAGAGCCCGCGTTCCGCCGAATGATCGGCTGACGTTCTCGATGGTGATCATGGGGATACCAGATGCCCCTTTCGGGGGAGAAGATGAGGATTGCTGCTATTTTCTCCTGATCGCACCTGGGAATGCGAATCCGGATGACGGGGGATGACGCGGCTCAGGCCTCGCGCAGCGCCTTCAGGATGCGCTGCGGGGAGACGGGTTGGGCGGTGCCGAGACGCTGTGCGAATACGCTGACGCGGAATTCCTCCAGCATCCAACGCGTTTCCACGAGCGCACGCGGTGCATCCATCGCCGTCGGGATCGACCCGCCGGCGTCGGCGAACATCTGCGCGACGCGTTCGTACTCGGTCATGCGGGTGCGGTCCTTGCCCGGCTCGTTCGCCAGGACCGTGAGCCGTTCGAGCATTCCGGCGAGGTAGCGAGGGAAGTGCGCGAGGCGCTCGACGCCGGCCGCGGAGATGAACCCGGGATGCAGGAGCCCGTTCAGATGCGCGCGGATATCCCCGAGCGGCCCGAGGAGGGAGAGCGCGTTCTGAGCCTTCATGCCGCGCTCGATCTCTCGGGAGGAGGTGAGGATGCGCGCGACGAGCGAGACCGTCTGAAAGAGATCCTCGACGAGAGTCGCGTTGACGGTGTCGCGCGCGCGTTCGAACGCCTCGCGGGTGCGGATCGTGGCCGCGCCGCCCGACCGCTCCAGCGTCGCGCGGGCGACGGCGGCCCGTGCATCCTCGACGAGGGCAGCCGCATTCGGGTACGGCGAGGCCGCGAGGGCGAGCTTCTCCTGTGCGGTGAGGTGCTCCTGGACGTAGGAGGCGGGGGAGGGAACGTTGAGCAGGATCAGGCGCAGGATGCCGTCGCTGCTGGCGGCGGCCGCAGCATCCGCCGTCGCCTCCACGCGCACCGAGACGGTCTTGCCGCGGTCGACGATCGCGGGGTAGCCGCGCACGACGCCGCCGGCGACCTTCGTGTCGAGGATCTCGGGAAGCTCCCCGAAGGTCCAGTCGGTGAGCCCGTCCTGCTCGATCGGGCCCCGGGCGGATGCCGCGGCGACGGCGCTCTGCGCCGAGGCCACCGGGGACTTCCGAGCGGATGCCGCATCCGGGGTCTTACGTGCGATGGAGCGGGCGACGCTCTGCCGAGCACGGTCGGAGAGCTTGTGCTGCAGCTCGCCGAGGTCGCGGGCATTCCCGACGACGCGACCGCGCTCATCGACGGCGCGGAAGTTCATGCGCAGATGGCCGGGGACTCGGTCGTCCTCGAAGTCCGCGGCGCTCATCGGCTGATTCGCCAGGGGCTGGATGAGCTTCGCCAGCGCCTCCTTCAGCGAGCGTTCCGGAAGGCCGACGTGGTTCTCGGGTCCTTGTTCGGCGAGCGCGTCGCCGAACTTCTCGGCCCAGTCGGCGGCGGGCACGACGTGCCGTCGGATCGCCTTCGGCAGCGCGCGCAGCAGAGCGGTGACGAGCTCGGCGCGCAGACCCGGCACCTGCCAGTCGAACCCGCGGTCCTCGATCTGGGCGAGCAGTGCGAGCGGCACGACGACGCTCACGCCGTCATCGGGGGCGCCGGGCTCGAACCGGTAGGCGAGCCCCAGAACCTGGTCGCCCTGATTCCAGCGGGTGGGGAACTCGCGCTGGTCGGCGCGGTCGTCGTCGTCGATGAGGTCGCTCTCGCGCATGACGAGCAGCTTCGGGGTGGACTGCAGCGCCTCGCCCCACCACTTCTCGAACGAGCGCACATCGAAGACATCGGCGGGGACGCGCTCGTCGTAGAACTGGAAGACGGCTTCGTCGCCGGCGAGGATGTCGCGGCGCCGTTCGCGCTCCTCGAGCTTCTCGAGGCGCTTGCGCAGCTCATGGTTGCTGCGCCAGAACGCGCTGACGCGCTTATCGATGCGGGTGGGATCCCATTCGCCCTCGACGAGCGCGTGGCGCACGAACAGCTCGCGGGACGCCGCGCGGTCGATACGGGCGAACTGGATGCGCCGGCGCGGGATGATCTCCACCCCGAACAGCGTCACCTTCTCGTAGGCCACGGCGGCGCCGGCATCCTTCGACCAGTGCGGCTCGGAGACCTGCCGCTTCGCGAGATCGCCGGCGAGCGACTCGGCCCACGCCGGATCGATCGCCGCGACCGTGCGCGCGAAGGTGCGCGACGTCTCGACTATCTCGGCGGCCATCACGGCCCGAGGGGACTGCTTGCGCAGCCCGGAGCCGGGGAAGATCGAGAAGCGGATGCCGCGTGCGCCGCGGTACTCGGCGATGCGGCGCTTGTCCTTCTTGCCCTTGTCCTTGTTGGCGCTCGGGACGTTGCGCTCGTCGAGGATGCCGATCTGCGAGAGCAGGCCGGAGAGGAGCGCGCGGTGGATCGCGTCGCCCTGCGGGTGGCCCTGGAGCTCTTTCTTCTCACTCCGCTCGCTGCGCTCACGGGACGGCCGCTGCGCTGCGCCGCGCTGCGCCCCCTTCGGCACGAGCGTGCGCAGCTGGCGGTGCACGTCGAACCACTCGCGCACGCGCACATAGTTCAGGTGCTCGCTGCGGCACATGCGCCGGAACGCGCTCGAGCCGAGCTCGCGCTGCTGCTCGCGCAGGTAGTCCCAGAGCTTCAGCAGCGCGAGGAAGTCGCTGGCAGGGTCGGTGAACCGCGCATGCGCGCGCTCCGCCGAATCGCGCACTCCCTGCGGGGCGTCCTGCGAGGGCCGCTCGCGCACGTCCTGGATGCTCATGCCCGACACGATCGCGAGCACCTCGTCGCCGACGCCGGTGCGGCCGGCCTCCAGCAGCATCCGGGCGAATCGCGGGTCGATCGGCATGCGCGAGATGTCGCGGCCGGTCTTCGTCAGCCTCGGCGTCTCGCGCGACAGGTCGACGGCGCCGAGCTCGACGAGCAGGTCGAAGGCGGCCTTCACGCCGCGGGAGTCCGGCGGGGTGAGGAACGGGAAGGCGGTGATGTCGCCGAATCCGAGCGAGAGCATCTGCAGCACGACCGAGGCGAGCGAGGTGCGCAGGATCTCGGGCTCGGTGAACTCCGGGCGCTTGTCGAAGTCGTCCTCGGAGTAGAGGCGGATCGCGATGCCGTCGCTCGTGCGGCCGGCGCGGCCGGAGCGCTGATTGGCGGATGCCTGCGACACCGGCTCGATCGGCAGCCGCTGCACCTTCGAGCGACTGCTGTAGCGCGAGATGCGCGCGGTGCCGGTGTCGATGACGTACTTGATGCCGGGCACCGTGAGGCTCGTCTCGGCGACGTTCGTGGCGAGCACGACGCGGCGGCGCAGGCCTGCGACCGTGCTGCGCTCGAAGACCCGGTGCTGCTCGGCGGCGGAGAGCCGGCCGTAAAGGGGCAGCACCTCGACGGGTGCAGCAGACGATGTGTAGGCGCTGCGCACGGCATCCGCGGCATCCCGGATCTCGGCCTCACCGGGCAGGAACACGAGCACGTCGCCGCGGTCCTCGCGGTCGAGCTCCTTCAGCGCGGCGACGATGGCCGAGACCTCATCGATGTCGTCGGTGCTCTCGTCCTCCTCGTCGTGGCCGCGGTAGCGGATCTCGACGGGGAAGGTGCGGCCGGAGACCTCGATGATGGGCGCGGGCTCACCGGCGGCATCCGCGAAGTGCTTCGCGAAGCTCTCCGGGTCGATCGTCGCCGAGGTGATGATGACCTTCAGATCCGGCCGCTCGGGGAGGATGCGGGTGAGGTAGCCGAGCAAGAAGTCGACGTTGAGCGAGCGCTCATGGGCCTCGTCGATGATGATCGTGTCGTAGCGGCGCAGCAGCCGGTCGCGGTGGATCTCGTTGAGCAGGATGCCGTCGGTCATCAGGGCGACCTTCGTCGCATCCGACACCTGATCGGTGAAGCGCACCTTGTATCCGACGAGGTCGCCGAGGGGCACCTGCATCTCCTCGGCGACGCGCTCCGCGATCGTGCGGGCGGCGAGACGGCGCGGCTGGGTGTGCGCGATCGATTCGCGGCCGAGCTCGAGGCAGATCTTCGGCAGCTGCGTCGTCTTGCCCGACCCCGTGGCGCCGGCGACGATGACGACCTGGTTGTCGCGGATGGCGGCGGCGATCTCGTCCCGGGCCGCGCTGACGGG
>NZ_CANROA010000025.1 GCF_947632095.1 uncultured Microbacterium sp.
AACGAGATGGGCCTGTGGCGCAGCTGGTAGCGCACCTGCATGGCATGCAGGGGGTCAGGGGTTCGAGTCCCCTCAGGTCCACCGAAACGAAGTCCCGCGGAGAAATCCGCGGGACTTCTGCTTTTGCGTCGGCCGTTCGAACCCGTCAGCTGAGCCGCGGCACACTCCACGCCAATCCCGGCGCCTGCACCTCGCCCGTCGCACGCCCATCGCCCCCCCCAGGCGCCAGCCCATCCGCTTCGCGATGTGGGAGATCATCGTCGACTCCGTGACACGCAGCTCGGGCAGACGTGAGGCCAATTGACGCTCTAGATCCATGACCTCCGCCGGATTTCGCAGCCAGAACATGAACATGAAATTCGACGGCCCGGTGATCGACGCGCACAAGCGCAGTGCGCCGCAATCGCGCAGTATCCGCGCCACCTCGCGATGCTTCTCGACGGGCAGCCTCGCATGCCATTGGCATGCGAGGGGGAAGCCCGCAGCAGCCTGCGCCACATCGCATCGGAAGACGAGTGCGCCGCTGTCGAAGATTCGTTGCAATCGCCGCCGCGCGGTCGTCGGCGCCAGACCCGTCGCAGCTGCGACCTCCGCAGCGGATACGCGGCCGTCACGGCACAGCACCTGCAGGATGTCGGCGAAGCTCTCGGGAAGCGGGGCCGGCGAATGCCGACGCGGACCCGCGATCGTGCGCAAGCGCTCGATCTGCGCACGGCTCAGTGTGCTCACGGTCCAGTCGAACGCTCCCCGATTCGCCCCGACCATGGAAGCGACGCTGGAGGCCGGCGTGCAGCTGGCGACCACAGCGGTGCTCTCCGTCCTCGGCCCGCGCTGACGGGAGTGGCGTCGGGGGCAGTTCAGCCGGGATTTGCTATCCTCGACGACAGGCGACCGCGTGGGACGACCCGCGCCGGTGACATTCTTCCGGGGACGGCCCCACTCTCAGGAGCAGATCGTGTCCCCTCTCACGCTGAACCGTTTCGTCACCGCATCCGACATCACCCGCATCATTCTCGGGTGGGGTGCGTTCATCGCACTCCTCATCGCCGCTCCTCTGCTCGCGACACCGTCCGGACCGGTGCTCGTCATCGCACTCGGCATCATCATCGGGGTGATCCTCGTCTGCGCCTTCGGCGTTGTCAAACAGGCCGAGGCGCTCGCCCATCGGCTCGGCGATCCCTACGGCTCACTCGTGCTGACGTTGTCCATCGTGCTGATCGAGGTCATCCTGATCTCGGCCGTGATGCTCGGCCCCGGCGAGCACGCGACGATCGCCCGCGACTCCGTGATGGCCGTGTCGATGATCATCCTCAACCTCGTGATCGGCATAGCACTGCTCGTCGGCGGCATGCGCCACGGCGGGCTCGCCCACAACCGCACCGGCTCGTCGGCATACCTCGCGATGCTCGTCGTGCTCATCGCCCTGGCCTTCGGCCTGCCGACGCTGATCGGCAAGGATGGTGCGTACACGGTCGCGCAGGAGATTCCGATCATCATCCTGACCATCGGACTCTACGCCTTCTTCCTCGCCCGTCAGATGGGCGGCCAGGCCGCGGACTTCATGGAGGCTCTCCCCCGGTCCACGCCGGCGCGCCCGCAGCAGGAGCAGCCCCGCCCGCCGATCGCCCAGACTCTTCGCGAGCACCGCACCGAAGTGATCATCCGCCTGGGCCTACTGGTCGTGACGGTCGTGCCGATCGTGCTCCTCTCCCACGACATGGCCTCGCAGCTCGATGACGGGCTCGGGCGCCTCGGCGCGCCCGTCGCGCTCGCCGGAGTCCTCATCGCCATGATCGTCTTCCTCCCGGAATCCATCACCGCCGTCCGCGCGGCGCTCGCCGCGGAACCTCAGCGCGTCATCAACCTCTGCCACGGCGCGCTCGTCTCGACCGTCGGGCTGACGATCCCCGCGGTGCTCGTGATCGGCATGGCCACCGGGCAGCAAGTCATCCTCGCCGAAACTCCTGCGGACTTGCTGCTGCTCGGCACGACGCTCCTGCTCACCCTCGCGACCTTCGCGTCCCAGCGGATCACGGCCATGCACGGCGCCGCGCACCTCGCGCTCTTCGGCGTATACGGTGTCGTGCTGTTCAGCTGAATCCGCTGACCAGGAGCGGGAACCGCCCGGCGGATCAGGCTAGCTGGGAACTTGCTATGGTGGAAAGGATGCTCGCACCCGCGTGAGCAGGAAGGCCAAGCGCTCCCTGCGACCACCCGGTGCGCGCACTGCACTCAGCCCGTTCCGCCCGAGGCGACGACCGTCTTCTCACGCACGATTCCCTCTGAAAGGAGCCGCACCCCGGACTTCTCGTCTGTGCGCTGCCATGCGCCTCAGTGGTCCAGGTTCGTTCATCGCCATGCAGAAAGTCTTGAGACTCGCCCCCCTTTCCCGCTGCAACACCTTCGTCTTCACCCCGATTTAGCGCGTTCCTTTCTTCGCCAAGCGGCCAAGCCGCACCACGACGAGAAAGTGAGAACCACCGGTGGGAGACCTCCAAACCCTTTCAGGACCGATTGTCGTCCTGCTCATGCTGCTGTTCTTCGGCGGCAGCCTCTACATGTCGATACGCATCTCCAAGAAGAAGGAGAACGCCGACGGCTATATGACAGCCGGCGGAAAGATCGGCTTCGGCATCTCGGCCGCCTCGATGACCGCGACCTGGATCTGGGCGTCATCGATGTACGCCTCGGCCACGTCCGGCTACACGTATGGCATCTCAGGCCCCATCCACTACGGCCTCTGGGGCGCCCTGATGATCCTGCTCATCTACCCGTTCGGTCGCCGCATCCGCAAGGTCGCGCCCAAGGCGCATACGATCGCCGAGGTCATGTTCGTCAGGCACGGCCGCTCCAGCCAGCTCATGCTCGCCGGATCCAACGTCCTCGGCAGCGTGATCAGCCTCACCTCGAATCTCATCGCCGGTGGCGCGCTCGTATCGATGCTGTCGCCGTTCACCTTCACGCAAGGCATCGTCACGATTGCGATCGGTGTCCTTGCGTACACTCTGTGGTCGGGATTCCGCGCATCGGTGCTCACCGACTTCATGCAGGTCATCGCGATCCTGGGTGCGGTGGCGATCATCGTTCCCGTGATCTTCTTCGCCGCCGGTGGCCCAGACCTGTTCGTCACGGGCGCGAAGAACCTCACCCCGCAGCAGGGGGACTTCTTCTCTTCTGACGCGTTCTTCAGCCAGGGCGCACCGTACATCGCGGCTGTGCTCGCCTACGCGATCGGAAACCAGACGATCGCTCAGCGCCTGTTCGCTGTTCGCGAGGACCTCATCAAGAAGACGTTCGTCACCGCGACGTTCGGCTACGGCGCATCCATCATCGGCATCGGCATGCTCGGCGTCCTCGCCCTGTACGCAGGCATCGAGCCCATGGGCGGCGACGTCAACAACCTCATCCCGCAGATGGCCGCCACCTACCTGCCGCCCATCCTGATCTGCGTGTTCTTCGTCATGATCATCGGTTCGCTGTCGTCGACGGCCGACGCCGATATGACGGCGCTCTCGTCGATCATGATGGCCGACATCTACGGCCAGAACATCGCCGGCAAGAAGAACGCCAACCCGAAGACGATGCTGCTGGTCGGCCGGCTCACCATGGTGGGCGCGACCGCGGCCGCCCTGTGCTTCGCTACCATGCAGTTCAACATCCTCGATCTCCTGGTCTTCGTCGGCGCTATGTGGGGCGCTCTCGTGTTCCCCGTCATCGCGAGCTTCTACTGGAACCGCGTCACCAACGTCGCGTTCAGCGTCGCGGTCGTCACGGCTCTGGCCGCATTCCTGCCCGTGCGGTTCGAGTGGATCGATCTCTCCGGCGGACTCGGAATCGCCAGCGATGTCCTCTCGGTCATCGGCATCGGCATCGTGCTCGCACTGATGGCGTTCGGGTTCTTCGGGCTGCGCATCGCTGTCATCGTCGGGTCGATCGCCACGGTGGCATCCGCCCCGTTCGCGATCGGGTTCCTGCACACCTATCCGGTGCTGTCGGGCTCGCTCGTCGCATACGCGGTCAGCACGATCGTCTGCGTCGCCCTCACCATGATGAACAAGACCAAGAGGTTCGACTTCTCGGTCATCCGTCACCGCACGGGCGACTTCGACACCGCGGAGAACGACGTCATCACCGAGGCG
The DNA here is from genome assembly GCF_947632095.1 of uncultured Microbacterium sp. Classification (GTDB taxonomy): domain Bacteria; phylum Actinomycetota; class Actinomycetes; order Actinomycetales; family Microbacteriaceae; genus Microbacterium. Next base: position 4,140 of record NZ_CANROA010000025.1, read on the forward strand.
GAGGGCGTGCTGACGGATGCTGATGCCGCCAACCGTCTGAGTGGAAAGGATCACTGATGGAGATCATCATTCTCACCGCGTACGTCCTGGTCTGGCCGGTCGTCGTCATCGGCGTGCTCGCCGTGATCATTCGCGCGTTCGCGAAGGACGCCCGCGAGGCGAAGCAGGAAGGCCGTTCGATCATCTGATCGCGCGAACGGCGAAGGGGCGGTGCCTGATCGAATCCGGCACCGCCCCTTCGTCTATCGGTCAGATGCCCGGACGGATCGACAGATCCGTGATCTGCGCGTCGCGCGGAAGATCCAGCGCGGTGAGAATCGAGGTCGCCACCGACTCGGGGTCGATGAACCGCTCCGCGACGTAGTCGGCGCCCTCCTGACGGTGCACCTTCTCCTGCATCGGCGTCGCTGTGCGCCCCGGATACACCGTAGTGACCCGCACACCATGCTCGGCCTCCTCAGCGCGCAGGGCGTCGGCCAGGGCCTTGAGCCCATGCTTGGACGCCGCGTACGCACCCCAGTCGGCGTTCGCCCGCAGGCCCGCCCCGGAGTTCACGAAGAGCACCTGGCCTCGTGACACGCGCAGCACAGGCAACATCAAACGTGTGAGCTCTGCCGGCGCCACGAGGTTCACGGCGAGCTGCTGCTCCCAGAGGGAGGAGGGCAGATCGGCGACCGGACCGAGATCCACAACGCCCGCGACATGCACCAACGAATCGATGCGCTCCGGCAGAGGCTGCTTGGAGAACGCCCACGACAGGCGCCCCGGCTGGGCGAGATCGCCGACCAGTGTCGCAGCGCGTGGAAAACGCGAAGCGAGCTCACGAGCACGCCCCGCGTCACGCGCCAGGAGCACCAGATCATCACCGCGATCGTGAAGGCGTTGCGCAAGAGCAGCGCCGATTCCTGACCCGGCGCCCGTGATCAGGTGCACAGCCATCTCAGACCTGCTCGGTGCTCGGCTCAGCGATCTCGAACGGCACGGTCGGGCAGTCCTTCCACAGGCGCTCGAGGTCGTAGTACGAACGCTCTTCACCGTGGAAGATGTGAACGATGAGGTCGCCGAAGTCGAGAAGAACCCAGCGCGACTCCTGACGGCCCTCGCGACGTACGCGCTTGTGGCCCGCCTCGATGAGCTTGTCTTCGATCTCATCGGCGATAGCAGCGACATTGCGTTCGCTGTTACCGGTCACGATGAGGAAGACATCGACGAGCGGGAGCGGTTCAGAGACGTTGAGCGCGACGAGATCCTCGCCGCCCTTCGACACAGCGGCATCCACTGCCAGCTGCAGCATCTGAACGGCGTTTTCGGGAGACTGCATTAGATCACATTCGTAGTAAAGGCGAAGATCAGCGCCACAGCGAGGGCAAGCGCGAGCCCGCCCGCCGTGATCGCCAAAATCAGCATGAGCTTGTTGCCCTTTTCAGGCGCCGGCGGTCGGATGACCTCACCGGCAGGCTTGATGGTGCTGACCGCGGCGCTGGCCGCGATCGGGGTCGGCGAGGATGCCGGAGGCAACTCGCCATCGATGAGTACGGCATCCACATCTTTGCCGTCGGTGGTTCCATGAGCATGCCCGTGGGACCCGATGCCGGCCGGCAGGTCGTAGCTCCCGGTGACGAGGACCTCGCCGGTTGACGCGACGGGCCCAGACAGCGAGCCCTCGTTCGCCGACGGGGTGAAGATCAGAGTGTTCGGCGCACGGTGCGAGCCGCCCGAATCCGTGGTGATGAGCTCGTCGAACGACGAAGCCGCCGGGGCTACCGGGGGGTTCTCGTCGAGGATGTCCTGTCCGAACGCCGGGTTCACGGTCGGACGCGCCACTGCATCCTCGAAACGGGGGGTGGCGGTGCTCGCGCCGGAGGAATCGTCGACGTGCTGCGGCGCCGTCGCCGTCGGTGTCTCCGGCGTCTCCGGCACATAGGGCTGCTGAAGAGGAACCTGCTGCGGAGCAGTCGTCGGCGTCTCGAAGTAGTTGCCCGTCGGCACATCGACGGCGAAGGCAGCGCTACGCGGATTCACGGCCGTGGCCGAGTCATCGACACCCTCGTTCTCATCAGCGACTCTGCTGGGGAGGTTGTCCTGGGTGATCGGCGACGAATAGGAGTCCTCGATGCGGGGGCGGCGCCGGCTGAACGGGTTGCGGCTGGCGGCCTCCGCCGGTGCTTCGCGTACCGTCGCTTGCACTGCCGGCGCCACCGGAGCGGCCTCGACGGGAGTCTGCACCACGGGCGCGGGTGTGACTGGCGGCGCTGCCATCGCATCACTGATCACGGGCGTCGCGCCCGTCAGACGCATCTCCCGCAACTGCTTGCGGGTCAGGGGCTGATTGCCCGGCTGATCCGGTGTAGTCATGACTTGCTCCGATACAGATGATGCTTCGCGATGTACTGAACGACCCCGTCAGGAACGAGGTACCAGACAGGCTGGTCTTCCTTCACACGCTCACGACATGCCGTCGAAGAGATCGAAAGGGCCGGAACTTCCAGCTGACTGACGTTTCCACTCGGCAGGCCATCGATACTGAGCACGTGCCCCGGGCGAGACACGGCAACGAAATGAGCCAGCTTCCACAACTCATCATGGTCTCTCCAACTGAGAATTTGCGCTACGGCATCAGCGCCCGTGATGAAGAAGAGCTCCGCGTCTGGTCGTTCTGCTTGTAGATCACGCAGAGTATCGATCGTGTAGGTCGGGCCCTCGCGATCGATATCGACACGGCTGACCGTGAACTGAGGGTTGGATGCCGTTGCGATCACCGTCATGAGATAACGGTGCTCGCTCGGGCTCACCTTCGACTTCTGCCACGGGTGGCCGGTGGGGACGAACACGACCTCGTCGAGGTCGAACGAATGCGCGACCTCGCTCGCCGCGACCAGGTGGCCGTGGTGAATCGGATCGAACGTTCCGCCCATCACCCCGATGCGGGGAGGGCGCGTGGTCGTGTTCTCCATAGGCCCTAGTGGTTGTGCCCTGCCCCGTGACTGTCGGCGCCGTGCGAAGCGTCGTCAGTGGCCGCCTGACGGTTCGAGACGTGGCGATACGAGAAGGTCACCAGGGCGAACAGGGCGAAGATCACCGCCGCGATGACGCCGAAGATGAAAGTCTCCAGCTGCACGTTTCCGTGGTGCTCCGTCTCAGCGGCTGCCATCGCGATGTGTGCGACGAGGTTCATCCTGACTCCGTTTCCTGTCCGGGTGCGAAAAGACGCTCCCCCATCCTATCTCTCACGCGCGGGTCTGACCGGACCCACGCGCCAACCACTTCGTACTGGTCAGCTCGGCGAGCCCCATCGGACCGCGGGCATGAAGCTTCTGGGTGGAGATCCCGACCTCGGCGCCGAAGCCGAACTCGCTGCCGTCGGTGAAGCGCGTGGAGGCGTTTGCCATCACGACAGCGGAATCCACTTCGGCGAGGAACCGGTCTGCGTTGCGGGTATCGGTCGTGATGATCGACTCAGTGTGGCCCGTGCTGTACTGCCGGATGTGCGCCAGCGCGTCATCGAGGCTGTCGACGACCTTCATCGCGATCTCGAGCCCGAGGTATTCGGTTTCCCAATCCTCATCCGTGGCCGGGATCACGCCGGCCACCATGCCGGCGACGACATCATCACCGTGGATCGCAACGCCTTCACTCTGGAGGGCATCCGCGACGAGCGGCACGAGCCGCGTTGCGGCATCACGTAGCACCAGCACCGTCTCGACCGCGTTGCACACACTCGGACGCTGCGTCTTGGCGTTCACAACGATCTCGCGCGACCAGTCTTCGGGCGCGGTGGAATCGAGCACGATGTGCACGTTGCCCGCCCCGGTCTCGATGACCGGAACCGTGGATTCGGTGACGACCGTTTCGATCAGCGACGCGCTGCCCCGCGGGATCAGCACATCGATGAATCCTCGCCCCTGCATGAGCGCACGGGCCCCCTCGCGTCCGAAGTCGTCAACGGTCTGAATCGCTTCGGAGGTGATCCCGGCCGATGCCAGGGCCTCGCGCATCACCCGGACGAGCACGGTATTCGATTCCTCCGCCGCGCTCCCGCCGCGGAGCACCGCCGCGTTGCCCGAGCGCAGTGCGAGAGCAGCGATATCGACGGTTACGTTCGGACGGGCCTCGTAGATCGCCCCGACGACTCCGAAGGGCACGCGAACCTGCTCGAGGGACACGCCGTTCGGCAACCGGTGACCGCCGACCACCTGGCCGACGGGATCACCGAGTGCCGCGACTTCCCGCACTGCCGACGCCAACGACGCCACCCGGATTTCATCGAGGCGGAGGCGATCGACCAGGGAATCGGCGATGCCCGATGCGCGGCCACGGGCGATATCGCGTTCATTCGCGGCGATGATCTCCGCCGCGCTCGACTCGATCGCCGCAGCGATCGACTCCAGCGCATCCGCCTTCTCGGCGCTCGTGAGCTGTGCCGTGGCGCGTGAGGCTTCTTTGGCCAACGCGAGACGGTCGTGCAGGGGGACGGTGAGGGACGCTTCGCTCATTCGGTCAGTGTACCCAGAGCCGCGGGCAGCGCCGCCGAGATGACGATCAGATCGTCGCGAAGTGCTCGGGCTCTGCTGGTTCGAACCACGTTCCGAGCTCCTCCCCGCGGAGCGCACGGTCGATGAGGTCGGCGCTGGTGACGAGCACGCCGATGCCCGCGGCAGCCGCCAGACGCGCTGCCGAGGCCTTCGTGGCCGCCCCACCAGTGCCGACGCTGTTCACGACCGTCGCACCGAATTCAAGGTCCGAGAGGTCGGCGTCGGCGGGGATCGTGTCGATCGGCTCCGCGCCGGGCTCGGTAGGCGGCTTCGTGTAGAGCGCCTCGACATCGCTGAGCAGTACAAGCGCATCGGCATCGACCAGCTGGGCGACGAGCGCAGCCAAGCGGTCGTTGTCGCCGAAGCGAATCTCCTGCGTGGCGACCGTGTCGTTCTCGTTCACGATCGGGAGGATCCGCAGACCGATCAGACGTTCCATCGCCCGCTTGGCGTTGCTCCGGGAGGTAGCGGTCTCCAGGTCGACGGTCGTCAACAGGACCTGGCCCGCGACGATCCGGAAGGGCCGGAGCGCCTCCTGATACCGGTAGACGAGGATGTTCTGCCCGACGGCGGCAGCCGCCTGCTGCGTGGCGAGATCCGTCGGGCGCGACTCGAGGTCGAGGAAGGGGATGCCGGTGGCGATCGCTCCTGACGAGACGAGGATCACCTCGCACCCCCGCCCGTGCGCAGCCGCCAGGGCGTGCACGATCATCGGGATTCGCCAGGATGCCTCACCGCTGATCGAGGAGGATCCGACTTTGACGACGACTCGACGAGCTGCACCGAGATCCGCACGGGAGCGTGCGGTCATTCGACGGCTCCGTCGGTGTCCTCGTCTGCCGTGACCCGGCGCTTGTGGTCCTGCTCGGCACGGAATGCCGCTCGAGCGTCCATGCGCTCGCGATACTGCTCGCGCCGCTCGTTCGTGGTCCGGCGACTGTTCGGCGCCAAGCGAGGGTCCGTTCCACGCGGAGCGGTCATCATCTCCGCGGCGGAGGTCATCGCCGGCTCCCAGTCGAAGACGAGTCCGTCGCCCTCACCGATCACGACGGTCGCGCCCGGAGTCGCGCCGAGGCGGAAGAGCTCGGTCTCGACGCCGAGCCGCTCGAGGCGATCCGCCAGGTAGCCGACAGCTTCCTCGTTCTGGAAGTCCGTCTGCTGAACCCAGCGCACGGGCTTCTCGCCGAGGATTCGGTAATAGTTCCCGTAGGAACCGCCCTCCAGGCGAACGCTGAAGCCCTTCTCCGCTCCCTGGGGACGGATGACGACGCGCTCAGCCGGCACTTCGACGGCCGTCTCAGCACGGTGCTGCTCGACGATCTCGCCGAGCGCGAATGTCAGCGGACGCAGGCCCTCGTGGGAGGCCGTGGAGATATCGAAGACGCGGAAACCGCGCGCTTCGAGCTCCGGACGCACGAGATCCGCGAGATCACGTGCTTCCGGGACATCGATCTTGTTCAGCGCGATGAGCTGCGGGCGCTCCAGGAGCGGGGTCTGCCCCTCGGGCACCTCATACGCCTCGAGTTCGGCGAGGATGACGTCGAGGTCGGAGATCGGGTCCCGGTTCGGCTCGAGCGTCGCGCAGTCGAGGACGTGCAGCAGCGCCGAGCAGCGTTCGACGTGCCGGAGGAACTCGAGACCGAGGCCGCGGCCTGCGCTCGCGCCCTCGATGAGGCCCGGGACATCGGCGACCGTGTAACGGGCATCGCCCGCCTGCACGACCCCGAGGTTCGGGTGCAGCGTGGTGAAGGGGTAATCGGCGATCTTCGGCCGTGCAGCGGAGATCGCGGCGATCAGGCTCGACTTGCCCGCCGAGGGGTAGCCGACCAGCGCGACGTCGGCGACGGTCTTGAGCTCGAGGATGACATCGCCCTCGAACCCAGGAGTTCCGAGGAGCGCGAAGCCCGGAGCCTTGCGCTTCGGACCGGAGAGCGCTGCATTTCCGAGCCCGCCCTGGCCGCCCTCCGCGACCACGACGCGTTCCCCCGGAGTCACCATATCGGCGATGATCTCGCCCTCTGGTGTCTTGACGACGGTGCCGACCGGAACGGGGAGCTCAAGAGTCTCGCCGTCGTAACCCGAGCGGTGGTCGCCCATGCCGAAGCCGCCGTTGCCGGATGAGCGGTGCGGAGCGTGGTGGTACGGCAGCAGCGTGCCGGTCTGGGTGTCGGCGACGAGAACGATGTCGCCGCCGTCCCCGCCCTTGCCACCATCGGGCCCGCCCAGGGGCTTGAACTTCTCGCGCAGAACGGACACACAGCCGTTGCCGCCCTTGCCGGCGCGCAGATGAAGCGTCACCGTGTCGACAAACGTGACCATGTGTCCCTCTCAATCAATGCACCCGCGCGACATGCGCGGATACGCGGACGGGGCGAGCCGAAGCCCGCCCCGAACCGGAATGTCTGCTGTGCTGCGATTACTGAGCAGCGGCGACGATGTTGACGACCTTGCGGCCGCCCTTCGCGCCGAACTCGACCGCGCCCGCTTCCAGAGCGAACAGCGTGTCATCGCCACCGCGTCCGACGTTCACGCCGGGGTGGAAGTGCGTGCCGCGCTGGCGGACGATGATCTCGCCTGCGTTGACCTGCTGACCGCCGAAACGCTTAACACCCAGTCGCTGGGCGTTGGAATCACGACCGTTGCGGGTGGAGCTTGCGCCCTTCTTATGTGCCATGTCCTAAGCCTCTTCCGCTTACTTGATGCCGGTGATCTTGACGCGCGTGAGCTCCTGACGGTGGCCCTGGCGCTTCTTGTAACCGGTCTTGTTCTTGTACTTCTGGATGACGATCTTCGGGCCGCGGAGGTTGCCGATGACCTCAGCGGTGACCTTGACCTTCGCGAGCTTGTCAGCGTCGGTGGTCACCGTGGCGCCGTCGACGAAGAGAACGGCGGGAAGTTCGATCTTCTCGCCCTCAGCCGCCTGAACACGGTCGAGCTGAACGATCGTGCCGACCTCGACCTTCTCCTGCCGTCCGCCGGCGCGCACTACTGCGTAAACCACTTGATACCTGTTTCGTTGGGGAGCTGAGGGCTCCGAAAATCTCACGGGAAGACTGTGCCTGCGTTCGTCGCAAGTCAGACGGATGGGAGCAGAAGGCTTCAGCCCATCGACCTGTGGGGACGACTCAGCTCACGCACCAAGGGACAACTTTACCGGATCGGAAGCCGTCTCGCAAAGCGAGCCGGAGCCGTGTCGCGCGATCGTAGGATCTGGGGGTGACCATTCTGATCGATGACCCCATCTGGCCCGCTCACGGGCGCCTGTGGGCCCACGTGGTCAGCGACAGCTCCCTGGAGGAGCTGCATGCATTCGCACACGCCACGGGCCTGCCGCGGCGCGCATTCGACCTCGACCATTACGACGCACCGGAAGACGCGCTCCCCCGCCTCATCGCCGCCGGCGCTGTGCACGTCGGCGGCAAGGAGCTCACGCGTCGTCTGATCGCGTCAGGACTGCGCGTCCCCGCCCGCGACCGGCGCCGTTGACGAGTTCACGGACACCGGCGTTCCGGTGAGAGCGGCTGTCGTGACCCGGCGACGGTTGCGCCCCTGACCGGGAGCCTTCGGCTCCGGCAGTGCATCGAGGACGGAGTCGAGCATCTGCTCCGCAGGCGTCTTCGGCGCCTTGTTGCGATCGGAAGACCGCTTCTTGCGCTGCTTCTTGGGGCGCTCCGGTGCAACCGGTGCATCGACCTCGATCGGGAGGAGGGTCGCTTCATCCCCGGTGGGCACGAGCGTCGAGGCCGCGATCTGCGCGAGCGCCGACTTCGCCCCCTCCGGGATGCTGTGGGCCACCGGCGCTGCGGCCGGTGCGGCGGTGTTCTGAGCGCTGTTTCCGGAGTTGCCGCTGCCGCCGTTGCTGTTGCCGTTCCCGCCGCGCTGACGGCGGTTGTTCGACTGACCGCCGCTGTTCGTGTTCGAACGGTGCTTGACGACCGGATCGTGGTGCACGATGACGCCGCGCCCGGCGCAGACCTCGCACGCTTCGCTGAACGTCTCGAGCAGGCCGAGTCCCAGCTTCTTGCGGGTCATCTGCACGAGGCCGAGCGAGGTCACCTCGGCGACCTGGTGCTTCGTGCGGTCACGGCTGAGGCATTCGATCAGACGGCGCAACACGAGATCGCGGTTGGACTCGAGCACCATGTCGATGAAGTCCACGACGATGATGCCGCCGATGTCGCGCAGGCGCAGCTGGCGGACGATCTCCTCGGCAGCCTCGAGGTTGTTCTTCGTGACCGTCTCTTCGAGGTTGCCGCCAGAGCCGACGAACTTGCCGGTGTTGACATCGACGACGGTCATCGCCTCGGTGCGGTCGATGACGAGAGAACCGCCGGAGGGCAGCCAGACCTTACGGTCGAGAGCCTTCTCGATCTGCTCCGTGATGCGGAAGGCGTCGAACGGGTCGACGTCGTCCTCGTAGGACTCGACACGCTCGAGGAGATCGGGGGCGACGCTCTCGAGGTAGGCCCGGATCGTGCGCTGCGATTCCTCGCCCTGGATGAGCATCTTCGTGAAGTCCTCGTTGAAGACATCACGGACGATCTTGACCAGGAGGTCGGGTTCGGCATGCAGCAGAGCGGGGGCCTGCTGGCTCTCGACCTGCTTCTGGATGTGCTCCCACTGCGAGGTCAGGCGCTGCACATCGCGCGTCAGCTGCTCCTCGGTGGCCCCCTCGGCCGCCGTGCGGACGATGACGCCGCTGGACTCGGGAAGCACTTCCTTGAGGATGCGCTTGAGTCGCGCGCGCTCGTTATCGGGGAGCTTGCGGCTGATGCCGTTCATGGATCCGCCGGGCACATAAACGAGGTAGCGCCCCGGAAGCGAGATCTGGCTCGTGAGGCGGGCACCCTTGTGTCCGACCGGGTCCTTGGTGACCTGCACGAGAACGCGGTCGCCGGGCTTGAGGGCCAGCTCGATGCGGCGGGGCTGGTTGCCGGTCTCGACGCCGTCCCAGTCGACCTCGCCCGAGTACAGGACGGCGTTGCGTCCGCGGCCGATGTCGACGAAGGCCGCCTCCATGCTCGGTAGCACGTTCTGCACGCGCCCGAGGTAGACGTTGCCGATGAGCGAGGCATCCTGATTGCGGGCGACGTAGTGCTCGACGAGCACGGCATCCTCGAGGACACCGATCTGCGTACGACCGTTCTTCGAGCGGACGACCATCTTGCGGTCGACGGACTCGCGGCGTGCGAGGAACTCCGCCTCGGTGACGACGGGACGACGGCGACCGGCGTCACGGCCGTCGCGGCGACGCTGCTTCTTCGCCTCGAGACGCGTCGAACCCTTGATGGCCTTCGGCTCGGTGATGTACTCGACGACGCGCTGGCGCTGGCGCGGCTCTTCGCGCTGGCCGTCGCTGTCGTCGCTCCCCCCGCGACGACGCCGCCCCCGACGCGACGACGAGGAGTCGTCCTCCGCGTCGTGGGAGTCGTCGCGAGCGCGCCCCGGACGAGCCGGGAGCAGCTCGAGCTCCGGAGCATAGAAGTGCAGTTGCGTCGAGACCTGCGAGACGAAAACCTCGGGAAGCAGTCCCAGACCGACCGCCGTCAACGGCACCGCGACCTGAGTCTCGGAGGCGGGAGTCGTCTCGGGGCGCTCATCCACGACCGGCGCCGGCGCCTCCTGCTCGGCCTCGGCGGATTCCTCGACCCGCGCCTCCGCCGGAACATCCGATTCCGGGGCGTCCATCGCCTCGGTGACTGTCTGCTCCGTCTCGATCTCGGCGACGTCCGCGTTCAACGGCGCCTCCGAGACGGCATCGGGAGTGGGGGTGTTGGTGTCATTGTTCTCTGAGGCCATCTCTGGCTAGCTCCCTGCGCGGGCACCTGGTGCGCCGCGAAATCTCATGCGACACCCGCAGGTGCCGCGAACTCACTCGGTGTGCGACCGGCTCATGGCTCTGGTCACGAGGGGCATGGGCCCCGAAGTCTGCGACGATGCGTTGCGCGAAAGTGCCGCGCAGTGCATCACAGGTCATTATCGCACCATGTGCCCGGGTTCGCGGCATTCTCGTGACCGTCTCGCGTTTTCCCGGTCCTGTTCACGCCGCATCCATAGCGCTCACTGCGATAATCGCTGCATGAGCGAGCAGCGCACCCGCCCCGTCATCTACGCCGTCTGGCTGATCATCGCGAGCCTCGTCGGCTGGTGGGCTGCTTTCCAGCTCACCGTCGAGAAGTTTCACCTCCTGGAGAACCCGGATGCCTCGCTCAGCTGCGACCTGAGCGCATTCATCCAGTGCGGTGTGAACCTCAACTCCTGGCAGGGCTCGGCCTTCGGCTTCCCCAACCCGCTGATCGGGCTGACCGGCTGGATGGCCGTGCTCGTCGTCGGTGTTGCCCTGCTCTCGGGCGCTCGCTTCCCGCGCTGGTTCTGGGCCGCCTTCGGTGCGGGCATCACGTTCGCCTTCGGCTTCGTGTGCTGGCTCATCTCGCAGAGCATCTACGAGCTGATCGTGCTCTGCCCATGGTGCATGGTGACGTGGGCCGTGACCATCCCGACGTTCTTCGCCACGATGTTGCACCTGCTGCGCAACGGAACATTCACGCGGTCCGCGAAGGCCCGGGCAGCAGGATCCGCTCTGATGGCCTGGGTGCCGCTCGCGACGATCCTCGCCTACGCCGTCATCATCATGATGGCCCACCTCAAGGGCATCGACTTCCTCGGCGAGATGGCCCGAATCCTCTTCTGAGCCAGACCTCACGACATGAACGGCGAAGCCCGCCGGCTCCTGGAGAGGAGGCCGGCGGGCTTCGCCGTATTCGGATCCGCTTCGTGTCAGAACCAGATCGAGAGCTCGCGCTGAGCGGACTCGGTGCTGTCGGAGCCGTGCACGAGGTTCTGCTGAACGGCCAGTCCCCAGTCGCGGCCGAGGTCGCCACGGATGGTTCCCGGAGCCGCTGTCGTCGGGTCGGTCGTGCCGGCCAGCGAGCGGAAGCCCTCGATGACGCGGTTGCCGGCCAGGCGGATCGCCACGGACGGGCCGGACATCATGAACTCCATGAGCGGCTCGTAGAAGGGCTTGCCCTCGTGCTCGGCGTAGTGGGCGGCGAGGCGGTCGCGGTCGGGCTCGACGAGACGCAGGTCGACGAGCGAGTAGCCCTTCGCCTCGATGCGGGCGAGGATGCTGCCGGTGAGGCCGCGGGCGACGCCGTCGGGCTTGACGAGGACGAGGGTTTCTTCGGTGGCCATGTCAGTCGCTCTCTGTGTGAGTGTCGTTATCGGAAGGAATCTGGTCCGTGGCGGCGGGACGTCGTGCGTCCAACCGGGCCCCCATGATCGTCGCATATCCCCACATGCCGCCGAAAACCACGACGACGAGCAGGATGGCGGGCACGAGGATCGCCGACAGTGCGACGACCGCCTGCAGAGCCCATCCGGCGCCGATCGCCCACGGCTTGGTGATCATGCCCGCGAGCGCGATCATGAGGATCGCGACGACGGCTCCGCCGACGATCGCCCACCACTGCGGGATATCGCCGGGCAGGCGACCCAGGCCGAAGATCGTGAAGCCGACGAGAATGACGACCACCGCTTCGAAGCCGAGCACGATGGGAGCGAGCTTCTGCACGAGGGTGCGCTGCGGACGGCTCATGCGCGCCACCCCGATTTCCAGTCCTCTTCCTCTGCAAGGGCGATGGCCTCACCGGCAAGCACGATGGAACCGGCGATGACGACGGCGCGGCGATCCGACGACGCCGCCCACTCGCGCGCCGCGTCCGCAGCATCCGCCAGCGCGGGAAGAACCGTCACCCGGTGACCCGCCGCCTCGATGATGTCGGCCAGCGCATCGGCATCGCCTGCACGCTCGGATGTCGGCTCGGTGGCGAAGATGTGGGCGGATGCCGGAGCGAGCTCGGCGACGATGCCCACACCATCCTTGTCGGAGAGCACACCGAGCACGAGGCCCCACTCATCGAAGTCGAAGCTATCGTCCAAAGACTGGGCGAGCGCCTTCGCGCCGTGCGGGTTGTGCGCGGCGTCGACGACGACGGTCGGCGCGATGCCGAGCAGCTGCAGACGTCCGGGCGAGGTCGCCCCCTGCAGGCCGTCGGTGATGATCTCGCCGGAGATCGCCTGGGACCCGGCGCCGATGAGCGACTCGACCGCGGCGACGGCGAGAGCCGCGTTGTGCCCTTGGTGCGCGCCGTACAGCGGCAGATATTCCTCGACGTAGTGACCTGCGATCCCTCGGATCGTCAACAGCTGACCGCCCACGGCGAGCTTCTGCTCGGCGAGGCCGAACTCCTCGCCCTCGAAAGCGATCGTCGCGTCCTTCTCGGCGGCGACCCGGCGTAGCACCTCGGCGACCTCGGCCGGCTGCTGGGCGGAGACGACGGCGGCACCCTCCTTGATGATGCCCGCCTTGACAGTGGCGATCTTCTCCAGCGTGTCGCCGAGACGATCGGCATGATCGATCGCGATCGGAGCGAACACGGCCACATCACCATCGGCGGTGTTCGTCGAGTCCCACTCGCCGCCCATCCCGACCTCGAGCACCAGCACGTCGACGGGCGCGTCCGAAGCACCCACGAAGGCGAGCACCGTGAGCAGTTCGAAGAAGGTCAGCGGAGCCTCCCCCGTCGCCTCCAGCTCGGCGTCCACGAACGTGACGAACGGCGAGATCTCATCCCACGCGTCGGCGATCGCGGCATCCGCGATGGGCTCGCCATCGATCATGATCCGCTCGGTGAAGCGCTCGAGGTGCGGGCTCGTGAACAGGCCGGTGCGCAGACCGTGGGCGCGCAGCAGGCTCTCGATCATCCGTGCCGTGGATGTCTTGCCGTTCGTGCCGGTGATGTGCACGACCCGGTAGTTCTTCTGCGGGTCGCCGAGGAACTCGAGGATCCGCGCGGTGCGCTCCTTGCGGGGCTGCACCCATCCCTCCCCCGCCCGGGCGAGCAGCGCCTCGTACACGGCGTCGGCGCGTTCGACGTCAGACATTCGACGCCCCCTTGCTCTCGAAGGACACCACGATCGGCGACTTGTCCGAGCCGAGCGCGCGGGCTCCGCTGCGGAAGATGCTTCCGCTGCCGGCTGCCGTGTCGACGAGCGCCTCGATGTCTTCCGCGATGCCCACCGCCCAGCTGGTGGCCAGAGTCTCGGCGGCGATGAAGTCACCGTGCGGGAGGAGTGCCTCGGCGTTCTCCGCGGACACCTCGAGCGTGAGGACGATCCGATCGCTGACATCGAGATCGGCGTTCTTGCGCGCCTCCTGCACGACGCGGATCGCGTCGCGCGCCATGCCCTCGGCCTCGAGCTCGGGCGTCGTCGTGGTGTCGAGCAGCACGAAGCCGCCGGATGGGACGATCGCGAGCGCCTCGCCCTCGGGGCGGCCCGAGGTCTCCAGCGCCAGCTCGTACTCGTGCGACTCGAGAGCGATGCCACCGGCGGTGACGACGCCGTCGGTCTCGGACCAGTCGCCGGACTTCGCGGCCTTGATGACGGTCTGCACGTTCTTGCCCAGGCGCGGGCCCGCGGCGCGGGCGTTGACGCTCAGGCGGTGGCTGATGCCGTATTCGGCGGCGGCCGAGTCGGTGAGCGCCACGAGCTCGACCTGCTTGACGTTGAGCTCCTCGCGGAGGATGTCCTCGAACTGGCCGAGCGAATCCGCCAGCGGCGAGACGACGCTGAAGCGCTGCAGTGGCAGGCGCACGCGCAGCTTCTCCTTCTTGCGCAGCGCGTTGCCGACACTGGAGAGCTCGCGCACGGCATCCATCGCCTCGCGGATGTCCTCCGCGGCGGGGAACGCCGCAGCATCCGGCCAGTCGGTCAGGTGCACGCTGCGTCCGCCGGTGAGGCCCTGCCAGATGCGCTCGCTGACGAGCGGCACCAGCGGCGCCGCGACGCGCGTGAGCGTCTCGAGCACCGTGTAGAGCGTGTCGAACGCCTCGGCGCTCTTCGCGTCATCCGTCACGTCGCCCCAGAAGCGGTCGCGCGAACGACGGATGTACCAGTTGGTCAGCACCTCGGCGAAGTCGCGCAGACGAGCGGATGCCGTGGTCGAGTCGAGTCCTTCGAGGTCGGATGCCACATCCCGCACGAGCTCGCCGAGGCGGGCCAGGATGTAGCGGTCGAGCACATCGGTGGAGTCGGTGCGCCAGGTGGCGGTGTAGCCGTTCTCGCCCGCCGCGTTGGCGTAGGTCGAGAAGAAGTACCACGAGCTCCACAGCGGCAGCAGGAACTCGCGCACGCCCGAGCGAATGCCCTCCTCGGTGACGGCGAGGTTGCCGCCGCGCAGCACCGAGCTCGACATGAGGAACCAGCGCATCGCGTCGGAACCGTCGCGGTCGAGCACCTCGGAGACATCGGGGTAGTTGCGCAGCGACTTCGACATCTTGTAGCCGTCGTTGCCGAGCACGATGCCGTGGCAGCTGACGCCGGTGAACGCCGGGCGGTCGAACAGCGCGGTCGAGAGCACGTGCATCACGTAGAACCAGCCGCGGGTCTGACCGATGTACTCGACGATGAAGTCCGCCGGCGCGTGCGAGTCGAACCACTCCTGGTTCTCGAACGGGTAGTGCACCTGCGCGTAGGGCATCGAGCCGGAGTCGAACCAGACGTCGAAGACGTCCTCGATGCGGCGCATGGTGCTCTTGCCCGTGGGGTCGTCCGGGTTCGGGCGCGTCAGATCGTCGATGTACGGGCGGTGCAGGTCGATCTCGCCCTCGGGGTTGCGCGGCAGCGTGCCGAAGTCGCGCTCCATCTCCTCGAGCGAGCCGTAGGTGTCGACGCGCGGGTACTCGGGGTCGTCGCTCTTCCACACCGGGATCGGCGACCCCCAGTAGCGGTTGCGGCTGATCGACCAGTCGCGGGCGCCCTCGAGCCACTTGCCGAACTGGCCGTCCTTGACGTTCTCGGGCACCCAGGTGATCTGCTCGTTGTTCGCGAGCATGTCGTCCTTGATGTCGGTCACGCGGATGAACCAGCTCGACACGGCCTTGTAGATCAGGGGGTTGCGGCACCGCCAGCAGTGCGGGTAGCTGTGCTCGTAGCTGGCCTCGCGCAGGAGGCGCCCCTGTTCCTTGAGCAGGCGGATGAGCGGACGGTTCGCGTCCATCCACAGCTCGCCCGCGACATCGGTGACGTTCGGCAGGAACTTGCCGCCCTCGTCGAGCGAGAGGATCGTCGGGATGCCGGCGGCACCGGCCACGCGCTGGTCGTCCTCACCGTATGCCGGGGCCTGGTGCACGATTCCGGTGCCGTCGGTGGTGGTGACGTAGGCGTCGACGAGGATGCGCCAGGCGTTCTCGGTGCCGTAGGTCTCGGCATCCGCGTAGTAGTCGAAGAGACGGTCGTAGGTGACGTCCGCGAGCTCCGCACCGGCGACGGCGCGCTCCACTGCGGCGAGCGCATCCTCGGCCGATTCGTAGCCGAGCTCCTTCGCGTGCGCGGCCACGAGGTCCTGCGCGAGCAGGTAGCGGTGCGAGGATGCTTCAACGGTCTCACCGGCGTTGTGCACGTCGGCGGCGCCGTTCGGGCCGGCGGGCAGCACGGCGTAGGCGATCTCGGGTCCGACGGCGAGGGCGAGGTTCGTGGGCAGCGTCCACGGGGTGGTCGTCCAGGCGAGGGCGCGCACGCCAGTGAGGCCGAGGGCCTCGGCCTTCGCGCCGGTCAGCGGGAACGTGACGGTCACGGAGGGGTCCTGACGCATCTGGTACACGTCGTCGTCCATGCGCAGCTCGTGCGCGCTCAGCGGGGTCTCGTCGCGCCAGCAGTACGGCAGAACGCGGTGGCCCTCGTAGGCGAGGCCCTTGTCGTAGAGGGTTTTGAACGCCCACAGGACGCTCTCCATGTAGCCGAGGTCGAGCGTCTTGTATCCGCGGTCGAAGTCGACCCAGCGGGCTTGGCGGGTGACGTACGCCTTCCACTCCTCGGTGTAGGCGAGGACGGAGCTGCGGGCCTTGTCGTTGAAGACGTCGATGCCCATCGACTCGATCTCGGCCTTCTCGGTGATGCCGAGCTGCTTCATCGCCTCGAGCTCCGCGGGCAGGCCGTGGGTGTCCCAGCCGAACACGCGGTCGACCTTCTTGCCGCGCATGGTCTGGAAGCGCGGGAACAGGTCCTTCGCGTAGCCGGTGAGGAGGTGCCCGTAGTGCGGCAGGCCGTTGGCGAACGGCGGGCCGTCGTAGAAGACCCACTCGTCCGAGCCCTCGCGCTGGTCGATCGACGCGCGGAAGGTGTCGTCGCTCTTCCAGAACTCGAGGATCTCCTGCTCGATCTGGGGGAAGCGCGGGCTCGCGGGAACGGAGGCGGCGGGGCCGAAGGCTGATTCGCGGGGGTAGGTCATCGCATCTCGCAGTGGTCGTCGTGGGCGTCTTGCGAGGACGACCCTCCCGGGCCGCGGTACCACCTCGCGTGATCCTCCCCTGTCGAGGGAGCATCCACTCTCACTGCGGCGATGACGGGCCTGCCCCGCTCGGTTCTACTGGGCCCGAGGGCTGTTCTTCCGAGTGCTCCCCGGTGATGCCGGATCGATGCGTGTGGGTTGATTCTACCCCGCGCTCCTGCGCTGAGGGAACGCGCGGGACCCCAGCCCTGCGACGCCTTCGAACAGCTGCAGCGCGCGTGCGGAGATCACGTCGTCGCACGCGCGGGCAGTGGGCGACCGGAATCGATGACCGGCTTCGCGGAGTTCGGCGATCTGCAGCGCGCTCAGGGCGATGACGACGAGGGGACCGACGAAGGTGAGGATGATCGCCACCCACCAGGGGAAGGCCGGGTCGACGGAGGTCCATTCGGTCACGCCGAAGGCAAGGACGATGATCGCGAGCGCGATGGCGACGACCGGTTCCATGAGCGGATGCGCGTCCCGCGCCCGGAACATTGATCTCACGCACATCACGAGGGCGGCGACGGCGGTGGTCGCCAGCGATACGACGATCAGCACCCCGCCGATCACCTTCACCGCCTGCCACAGCGCGTACAGGATGTTGAGCGAGGACGATCCACCCTCTGTCCAGATCAGCGTTCCGTCCAGCCAGCCGACGAGCGCCGCCCCCGGCCCCTGCGGAAGGAACAGGACGAGGGCGAGGATCACGACCAGTGCCAGCGTGATGATGATCCACAGCGGGATGAGCATGAGCGCAGCCGTCTCCAGCCGGTGCCCGCGCCGGGCCATGGCGATGAACACGGTGGCGACGATGCACACGACCATCAGCAGCAGCCCGAAGGTCCGCAGGCGGTCGGAGACTCCCGCATTGATCTCGTCGGTCACGGAGATCGACCCCCAGCGCCAGATGCCGTGTGCGGCGAGCAGCGCCACGATCGCGAGGAGATCCCGCACGCGCATGAGCAGCGCCGAGCGTGCGGCCGCGGGCGACTGGCAGTCCCAGATTCGGCTCCAGGCGCGCCAGAGCGGTCGCGCGACGTGACGGAACAGCAGCCTCGGGATCGCGATCATCACCACGATCACGAACCAGAGCACCCACCCGGTCATCGTCGAATCGGTCCTTCTCGCCACGGGGCCTCCGTCTCATCGCACCGCACACATCATGGCGTACGGTGCGGACATCCTGGAGAGAATCGCTCCGATCTCCGATCTCCGATCTCCGAGCGCGGGAAGCGGCTACGCGACCAGTCCGTACACCGCGAGGTCGTGACGCTCGTCGCCCACCGGCAGGGCGCTGCGGAGGGTTCCCTCGCGCTCGAAGCCGAGGCGTTCGGCGAGGCGGATGCTGCGGGCGTTGTGCGCTGCGGTGCGGATCTCGACACGGGCGATGCCGTCGGAGAGCATGTCGTCGATGAGCGTGCGGCAGGCCCTCTGCGCGATGCCCTGCCCCTCGGCTGCGGCGTCGAGCCAGTATCCGATGCTGCCCGTCCCGGTGTAGCGGTCTATGCGCGCGGAAACCGCTCCGAGGGGACGCCCGTTGCGCATGACGACGGTGGGGATGGCGGTCTTGTCGATGTACTCCTGCAGTTGCATCCGGTCCCAGGTCTCGTCGGGCCCTGAGGGGTCGAAGGCATGCGCCCACGGTTCCCAGAGCTTGAGCCGGTCGAGGTTCGCCGCGGCGAGTGCGTGCACCGTGTGCGCGAGGACAGGTGTTCTCAGCGCGAGGGTGAGGCCGTCCCCGAGGTCGCGTTCGAAGACCATCAGCGGTGGTAGCCGTGCAGGTCGTGCTGGACGCCGTTGATCCAGACGTCGTCGCCGCCGTCGGGGTCGGGAAGTCGGATCGTGCGGGTGAACGCCTCGTCGACGATGGATGCCGCGATCCCGGCTCCCCGCAGTGATGCGGCGAGCGCGTCGAGGTCTCCGCGGGCTTCGAAGGACAGTCCGATTCTCGGCTCTCCCATGTGCAGGCCGATGACTCCCCCGTCGCAGAGCATCTCGGCCCATCCGCCGCTATCGGCCTGGATACCGGTGCGGAACCCGAGGGCTTCGAGGATCGCCCGCGGTTCGGTCAGGTCTTGTTGGAACCACAGGGGCTGCACGGCGATTCGGCCGACCCCGCGCTGGGCTGCACCGTCGGAGACGGAGATCGAGATGCCTGATGCCGCGTGGACGACGATCATCTCTCCGATGCCGTCCATCGTGAGCGTCTCGGTGTCGAAGGCGTCAAGAGCGGATGCCGCGGCATCCAGATCGGCGACGATGAGGTGGATGTCGACATCGCCGGCGGCGTGCTCCGGCGTGACGGGGTGGATGGCGAGCACACCGTCGCCGTGGAACTCGGCCCATTCGGCATCCGGTTCGACGGGGGCGACCAAGCCGAGGGCATCAGCGAGACGCCACCAGCTTCTGGGCTCGCCGGTGTACAGGATCTGCTGCACGACGGTCATGTTCATTTCTCCAGGTGGTGACGCAGAGCACTCTCGACGAGTGCGGACAGGCTCGTGCCCTCATCGATCGCGCGGTGCTTGACGGCGCGGACGAGATCCGGTGGCAGGTAGACGTTGAACTGCACCTTCTTGTCCGCGGCATCCGATGCTTGCATGCTAGCAATCTAACATGCCACGTTCTCCGGGGCGCCCGGGTAGACTGGCCCGACATCCCACACTCAGGCACGCTCACACAGTGCCGCATACATCGCGCAAGGAGACCTCCATGTCAGCAATCCCCGACAAGCCCGCACTCGAAGGTCTCGAAGCCAAGTGGGACGGCGTCTGGAGCGAGCACGGCACGTACCTGTTCGACCGGATCCGCGCCGCTGAGCTCGGCCGTGCCGGCGTCTACTCGATCGACACGCCCCCGCCCACAGCATCCGGCTCCCTCCACATCGGTCACGTGTTCTCGTACACGCACACCGACGTCAAGGCCCGCTACGAGCGCATGCGCGGCAAGAACGTCTTCTACCCGATCGGGTGGGACGACAACGGCCTGCCCACCGAGCGGCGCGTGCAGAACTTCTACGGCGTGCGCGTCGACCCGGCCCTCCCCTACGACGCCGACTTCGTCCCCCCGTTCGAGGGCAACGCGAAGAGCCTGAAGGCCGCGGACCAGCAGCCCATCAGCCGCCGCAACTTCATCGAGCTGTGCGAGCGTCTCACCGTCGAGGACGAGAAGCAGTTCGAGGACGTCTTCCGCCAGCTCGGCCTCAGCGTCGATTGGACCCAGACCTACCGCACCATCTCCGACGAGTCGATGCGCCAGAGCCAGCTCGGCTTCGTCCGCAACCACGAGCGCGGCGAGGCCTACCAGGCCCTCGCCCCCACCCTGTGGGACGTCGACTTCCGCTCCGCCATCGCGCAGGCCGAGCTCGAGGACCGTGAGCAGCAGGCCGCGTACCACCGCCTCGCCTTCCACAAGACCGACGGCTCCGGCGACATCCTCATCGAGACGACCCGCCCCGAGCTCCTCCCCGCCTGCGTCGCCCTCGTCGCCCACCCCGACGACGAGCGCTACCAGCCCTACTTCGGCTCGACCGTGCGCTCGCCGCTGTTCGACGTCGAGGTCCCGGTGCTCGCCCACCACCTCGCCCAGCAGGACAAGGGCTCCGGAATCGCGATGGTCTGCACCTTCGGCGACGTGACCGACATGGTCTGGTGGCGCGAGCTCGACCTGCCCAACCGCACGATCCTCGGCCTCGACGGCCGGGTGATGGCCGAGGCCCCCGAGGCGATCGTGTCGGAGACCGGCAAGGCCGCCTACGCCGAGCTCGCCGGCAAGACCGTCTTCAGCGCCAAGAAGCGCATCGCCGAGCTGCTCGAGGAGTCCGGCGAGCTGCTGGAGGTCTCCAAGCCCTTCAACCACGCCGTGAAGTACTTCGAGAAGGGCGACCGCCCGCTCGAGATCGTCTCGACCCGCCAGTGGTACATCCGCAACGGCGCCCGCGACGCCGAACTGCGCGAGCAGCTCATCGCCCACGGCAAGCAGCTGCAGTGGCACCCCGACTTCATGCGCGTCCGCTACGAGAACTGGGTCGGCGGTCTCACCGGCGACTGGCTCGTCTCGCGTCAGCGCTTCTTCGGCGTGCCGATCCCCGTCTGGTACGGCCTCGACGAGAACGGCGAGCGCGATTACGACCGCGTCATCGTCGCCTCCCCCGAGCAGCTTCCCGTCGACCCGACGATCGACGTCCCCGCCGGGTACACGGCCGAGCAGCGCGGACAGGCCGGCGGCTTCGAGGCCGAGGTCGACATCCTCGACACCTGGGCGACGTCTTCTCTGACGCCGCAGCTGGCCGGCGGCTGGCAGCGCGATGAGGAGCTGTGGAACCTCGTCGCCCCGTTCGATGTGCGCCCGCAGGGCCAGGACATCATCCGCACCTGGCTGTTCTCGACCATGCTGCGCTCGACCCTCGAGGATGCGCGCTCGCCGTGGAAGCACACGTCGATCTCCGGCTTCATCGTCGACCCCGACCGCAAGAAGATGTCGAAGTCGAAGGGCAATGTCGTCACCCCGGCCGACATTCTCGACAAGCACGGTTCGGATGCTGTGCGCTACTGGGCGGCCTCCAGCCGCCTCGGCGTCGACGCCGCATTCGACCCGCAGAACCCGACGCAGATGAAGATCGGCCGCCGCCTGGCGATCAAGATCCTCAATGCTGCGAAGTTCGTTCTCTCGTTCCCCGTTCCGGAGAACGCAGAAGTCACCCACGCGCTGGACGCCTCGATGCTCGCGGCGCTCGACACGGTCGTCGCCGATGCGACCGCCGCTTTCGACGCTTTCGACCACGCACGGGCACTGGAGATCACCGAGTCGTTCTTCTGGACGTTCTGCGACGACTACCTCGAGCTCGTCAAGGAGCGCGCCTACGACCAGACCGACGTCGGACAGCCCTCCGCCGCCCTGGCTCTGCGCATCGCCCTGTCGACGCTGCTGCGCCTTCTGGCCCCGGTCGTCTCCTTCGCCACGGAAGAGGCGTGGAGCTGGTTCGAAGAGGGCTCCGTGCACACTGCCGCATGGCCGACCGCGGGAGACCTCGCCGGTGGCGACGCCTCGGTGCTCACCGCCGCCAGCGCAGCCCTCATCGGCATCCGCCGGGCGAAGACCGAGGCCAAGGCCTCGCAGAAGACGCCTGTCGCTCGCGCCGTGATCGCCGCTCCGGCTGACGCGATCGAGGCTCTCCGCGCTGCGGCCGGCGACCTCAGCGCCGTCGGCCGCATCGCCGAGCTCGAGATCGTGACCGGCGACGAGCTCGCCGTCACCGAGATCGAACTCGCCGAGGTCGAGGAGGGCTGATGCAGCTCGGTACGCGTTGGGCCGCGGGAACGGATGCTCCGGCATCCGTCCCCGCGGCCCTGCGCCCGGCGATCTCTGAGGTCGAGGCGCGGGGCATGTCGGGGTATTGGACCCTCACGTGGCTGGAGGGCCGCCCCATAGCCGAGCTCGACGCCGGTTGGGAAGTCTTCCAAGACGCCTCAGGCGAGATCATCGCCCGCGAGTTCGAGGACTGATCCTCTCACCGCCGTAGGCTCAGATCATGACCGATGCTGTGAACCCGCTGCTCGCGCCGTCTGAGCTGCCGTACGCCCTTCCGGACTATGCGGCGATCGAGCCCGAACACTACCTCCCGGCTTTCCAGGAGGCGTTCACCCGTCATCTCGCCGAGATCCAGGCGATCACCCGGGTGCGCTCGATGCCGACCTTCGAGAACACGATGATCCCGCTCGAGCAGTCCGGCGCCCTGCTCGAATCGGTCGCCCACACCTTTTACACGGTGAGCTCCGCGGATGCCACGGCAGAGATCCAGGCCATCGATGAGGAGCTCGCTCCTCTCATGGCCGCTCATGACGATGCGATTCGTCTGGACGCGCAGCTGTACTGGCGGGTGAAGACCCTGCATGACCAGCTCGATGCCCTCGGTCTCGATCCCGAGAGCCGTTATCTTGTAGAACGGCATTTCCGTGAGATGACGCATGCCGGCGCCGCACTGGATGCTGAAGCGAAGGAGTCCCTGACAGCTCTGAATCAGCGCCTGTCAGCCCTGACCACGACGTTCGAGAAGAACCTCCTCGCCGACACGAACGATCTCGCGGTGCTCTTCGAGACCGCGGAGGAGCTCGACGGGCTCGGGTCGGGTGAGCTGTCCGCCGCGGCCCGCGCCGCGCGCGACCGCGGGCACGAGTCGGGATACCTGATCACCCTCCCCCTGTTCACGGGGCATCCGTATCTCGCCTCGCTGACCGTTCGCGAAAGCCGTCGGCGCATCTTGGAGGCCTCCCGGGCGCGCGGCGCCCGCGACGGCGCCAACGACAATCGCCCCGTGCTCACCGAGATCGTCGCGCTGCGCGCCGAGAGGGCGGCCCTGCTGGGCTATGAATCGCACGCGGCCTACATCACGGCTGATGAGACCGCGGGCACACCGGAGGCCGTCGCCGATCTGCTGCGCCGACTCGCCCCGGCCGCCGCAGCGAACGCACGCGCCGAGCAGCGGGCGTTGCAGGCGATCATCGACAAGACCGAGACCGAGCCCTTCCCTCTCGAAGCGCACGACTGGGCCTTCTACACCGAGAAGGTCCGTGCTGCCGAGTACGACATCGACACGGCCGCGCTGCGCCCCTGGTTCGAGGCCGAGCGCGTTCTTCGCGACGGAGTCTTCGCGGCCGCGACGAAGCTGTACGGTGTGACCTTCACCGAGCGCGAGGACCTCCTCGCCTATCACCCGGGCGCCCGCGTCTTCGAAGTATTCAATCCCGACAGCTCAGCATTGGGCCTCTTCATCCTCGATCTGTACACCCGTGATTCCAAGCGCGGCGGGGCATGGATGAACCCGATCGTCAGTCAGTCCGCCCTGCGCGGGACCGCGCCGGTCGTCGTCAACAACCTCAACGTCGCGCGTCCCGGCGACGGCGAACCGACACTGCTCACGCTGGACGAGGTAACCACCCTCTTCCACGAGTTCGGTCATGCCCTGCACGGGCTGTTCGCCACCGTGAACTACCCCCACTTCGCCGGCACCAATGTCTTCCGCGACTTCGTCGAGTTCCCCAGCCAGGTCAACGAGATGTGGATCCTGTGGCCCGAGGTCCTCGACGAGTACGCACGGCACCAAGAAACCGGCGAATCGCTGGATGTG
This sequence comes from uncultured Microbacterium sp., assembly GCF_947632095.1. Taxonomy (GTDB): domain Bacteria; phylum Actinomycetota; class Actinomycetes; order Actinomycetales; family Microbacteriaceae; genus Microbacterium. The sequence continues at coordinate 28,129 of NZ_CANROA010000025.1, forward strand.
GCGACCCTCGACCGGCTGCGCTCGACGGCGACCTTCAACCAGGGGCATGCGACGAGCGAATACCTGGCGGCCGCCTGGCTCGATCAGGCGTGGCATCGCGTGACTGCGGCTCCAGATGACGTCGCGGCGTTCGAGGCGTCGGCGCTCGCCGAGATCGGACTCGACAACCCCGCGGTTCCGCCCCGCTACGCATCGACGTACTTCGCGCACGTGTTCTCCGGCGGATACAGCGCCGGGTACTACTCGTACATCTGGAGCGAAGTGCTCGATGCGGACACCGTGGAATGGTTCCGTGAGAACGGCGGCCTCACGCGGGAGAACGGTGACCGCTTCCGTGCCCGATTGCTCGGTGTCGGCGGTTCGAAGGATCCGCTCCAGGCCTACCGAGACTTCCGCGGGCGCGATGCGCGCATCGCCCCACTACTTGCCCGGCGCGGACTCGGCTGAGCGGGCTCAAGCCGTCTGCCACACGCTCAGCGGAATCGTTCCGCCAACGCCTCCAGGGCCAGGTCCTCGACGGTGCGGCCGGTCGCTGCGGCTTCAGCGCGCAGTCGATCCGCGAGGTCCCCGGGCACGTCCAGAGACAGAGGTGACGGCCCGCCCTCAGCAATCGGCTCACCCGCTTTCAGAATGAGCCCCACGACCGGGAGTACGACGGCACCGAGCACCGCAAGGATCATGATCACCGCGAACAGCCGCCAATAGCCATCTGCGGGATACCCCGGGATGTCGCCATCTGTCGCTGCCGGAAGCACCAGCATCAGCGTGGAGATGCCGATCAGAACGAGTTCTATCGGCAACAGCACCCGTACGGCGCTGTGTCGACGTCTCGCCAGCAGCAGGAGAAGGGAAGCGACCGCGGTGGCGACGCCAACGATCGCCGTCACGAGAATGATGCGCAGCATCCATGAGGGGATTCCCGTATCGATCCAGATCGCGATGACCGAGAGCACCGCTGCGACCGTGGCAACGCCCGCACCCGTCCATCCGATCCCTCCGACCTCACGGTCGACGATCGCCAAATCTGCGAGGACCAGGATGCTGAACGCTCCCACGACTGCGGTTGTGGACATCACACGCCAGCTGATGTCGGCCCAGTCGCCCGTGAGGATCATCGCGATCCCGAGCAGTGCTGCCGCTGAGAGCGAGACGATCGCTGTGATGATCGCCGCCCGGCGCAATCCGCGCACCCGGCTCCCCGAAGACGTCTCTGTCATCGGAGTCTCCTTTCATCAGGCGCTCTTGCGTTTGCGCTCCATCACCACCGTGGGGGCGGCACCCTCTTCCACAGACGCACGGGTGACAACGACCTTCTTCACGTCATCGGCGGAAGGGATCTCGAACATGATCGGCCCGAGTACGTCTTCGAGAATGGCGCGCAGACCGCGTGCTCCCGTCTTGCGCTCGACCGCGAGGTCAGCGATAGAGCGCAGCGCATCGTCGTCGAACTCGAGTTCGACGCCGTCGAGCTCGAACATGCGCTGATACTGCTTGACCAGCGCGTTGCGCGGCCCCGTGAGGATGTCGATCAGGGCGTCCTGGTCGAGCGGGGTGACGGATGCCACGACCGGCAGCCGGCCGATGAACTCCGGGATCAGACCGAACTTGTGCAGGTCTTCGGGAAGAACCTCACTGAACAGATCGAGGTCCTTCGACTTGTCATGCAGCGGGGCGCCGAAACCGACCCCGTGCTTTCCGACGCGGGCCGAAACGATCTCTTCCAGGCCGGCGAATGCACCGGCGACGATGAAGAGCACGTTGGTGGTGTCGATCTGCAGGAACTCCTGGTGCGGATGCTTGCGCCCGCCCTGCGGAGGCACCGAGGCGACCGTTCCCTCGAGGATCTTCAGCAGCGCCTGCTGAACGCCCTCGCCGGAGACGTCGCGGGTGATCGAGGGGTTCTCGGCCTTACGCGCGATCTTGTCGATCTCATCGATGTATATGATGCCCTGCTCGGCGCGCTTGACGTCGTAGTCGGCGGCCTGGATGAGCTTGAGGAGAATGTTCTCCACGTCTTCGCCGACATAGCCGGCCTCGGTCAGCGCTGTGGCGTCGGCGACCGCGAACGGCACGTTCAGCCGCTTGGCGAGAGTCTGCGCCAGGTAAGTCTTGCCGCAGCCGGTCGGACCGATCATCAGGATGTTGCTCTTGGCGATCTCGACGTCTTCGGCCTTCTGCTCGGCCAGCTGAAGCGTTCCATGTGCGCGAACGCGCTTGTAGTGGTTGTAGACGGCGACCGAGAGCGAACGCTTGGCCTGCTCCTGGCCGACAACGTACTCCTCGAGGAAGGCGTAGATCTCACGCGGCTTCGGCAGCTCGAAATCCGCCGTTCCCTCGGCGGACGACTCCGCCATGCGCTCTTCGATGATCTCGTTGCACAACTCGACGCACTCGTCGCAGATGTAGACGCCGGGTCCAGCGATCAGCTGCTGCACCTGCTTCTGGCTCTTTCCGCAGAAAGAGCACTTGAACAGGTCAGCGCTTTCACCGATTCGGGCCATGCGCATCCTCCTTGAAGAGTCTGAGAGACTGCTTCGAGCCTAACCGAGGCCGCGGACACTGCGCCGCATTGCGCGGTCGTGACACGCTGCCCGGCGCTCAGTAATCGCCAGCCGGCTCGGCATCCTCGACGATCGATCGCGTGCTCGAGACGCCCAGTCGCGTGGCACCGGCCGCGATCATCTGCTCCGCGGTCTCGCGCGTGCGGATTCCGCCAGAGGCCTTGACTTCGAGCCGGTCACCGACGGTCTGCTTCATGAGCTCGACGGCGTGCACGCTCGCACCGCCCGCGGGGTGGAATCCGGTCGACGTCTTCACGAAGTCGGCGCCGGCGGCCTCGGCCGCGCGGCTGACGGCGACGATCGCCTCGTCGCTCAGCGCTGCGGACTCGATGATCACCTTGAGGATGGTCGGCGCGGGCGCCGCTTCACGCACAGCCCGGATGTCATCCTCGACGCGCGAGTACTCCCCTGCAACAGCCGCTCCGATGTCGATCACCATGTCGAGCTCGTCAGCGCCCTGCTCGACTGCGAGCTTCGCCTCAGCGGCCTTGATCGCCGAGTGGTGCTTTCCGCTGGGGAACCCGATGACGACGGCGAGCTTGAGAGCGTCAGGAACCTCGACGGGCAGAACAGACGGCGACAGGCACACGCTGTAAGCCCCCAGCGACGCGGCTTCGGCGATCGTCGCCCGCACGTCTTCCTGCGTGGCCTCGGGCTTGAGGAGCGTGTGGTCGGCGTAACGGGCGAGGTTCTGGGTCATGGCTGTTCTTCCTGGGATGTGCGGGATGCGGGATCGCGGGGCGCCGGTGGATGCCGACGCCCCGCGAGGTGTTCAGGCGCGCTTGCGCGTGGTGAGCACCTGATCGACGAGACCGTACTCGAGTGCCTCGGCGGCCGAGAGGATCTTGTCGCGATCGATGTCCTTGTTGATCTGCTCGACCGGCCGGCCGGTGTGCTTCGACATGGTCTCCTCGAGCCAGGTGCGCATGCGGAGGATCTCCGCAGCCTGGATCTCGATGTCCGATGCCTGGCCGTGGCCGGACTCGCCGACCGCGGGCTGGTGGATCAGCACACGCGCGTTCGGCAGCGCCAGACGCTTGCCGGGGGCGCCGGCCGCGAGCAGCACGGAGGCCGCGGACGCCGCCTGGCCGAGCACGACGGTCTGGATCTGCGGCGCGACGTACTGCATGGTGTCGTAGATCGCCGTCATAGCCGTGAACGAGCCACCGGGCGAGTTGATATACATGGTGATGTCTCGCTCTGCATCCTGGCTCTCCAGAACCAATAGCTGCGCCATTACGTCATCGGCGGATGCGTCATCGACCTGCACGCCGAGGAAGATCACACGGTCTTCGAACAGCTTGTTGTACGGGTCCTGACGCTTGAGGCCGTAAGCCGTGCGCTCTTCGAACTGGGGCAGGATGTAGCGACTGGAAGGCATGTTGCCGGCAGCGCGGAAGGTGGGTGTGTACATTCGAGGGCTCTCGCTTTCCGCTTACTTGCTGTCCTGGTCGGTGCCGCCGCCGCCGATGACGTCGGTGGCGGACTCGCGGATGTGGTCGACGAAGCCGTAGTCGAGAGCCTCTTCCGCCGTGAACCAGCGGTCGCGGTCGCCGTCCTCGTTGATCTGCTCGACGGACTTGCCCGTCTGCGCAGCAGTGATCTGGGCGAGACGGTTCTTCATCGAGACGATGAGCTGAGCCTGCGTCTGGATGTCGCTGGACGTTCCGCCGAATCCGCCGTGCGGCTGGTGCAGCAGCACGCGCGCGTTCGGGGTGATGTAGCGCTTGCCCTTGGTTCCTGCCGTGAGCAGAAGCTGCCCCATGGAGGCCGCCATGCCGATGCCGACCGTGACGATGTCGTTCGGAACAAACTGCATCGTGTCGTAGATCGCCATGCCTGCGGTGATAGAACCACCGGGCGAGTTGATGTAGAGGTAGATGTCCTTCTCAGAGTCCTCTGCGGCGAGAAGAAGAATCTTCGCGCAGATCTCATTGGCGTTCTCGTCACGCACCTCTGACCCCAGCCAGATGATGCGGTCCTTCAGCAGTCTGTCGAAGACGCTGGTCGCGACAAGCGGTTCAGCCATTTCACGCTCCTGTTTCCGTGTTCGGTGATTCGAATCTACCGGCGAGCACGCGGCGCCTCGGCCGTGTTCGCCGTCGGCATATCGAATGCCGCATATGCAAGAAGGCGGATGCCGAAGCATCCGCCTTCTTGATCAGTATCGCTGGGCGATCACTCAGCCGAGTCGGCTGCCTTCTTGGCCGGGGCCTTCTTCGCAGCGGGCTTCTTCGCGGCCGGCTTCTCGTCAGCATCCGCCTTCTTGGCAGGAGCCTTCTTCGCGGCGGGCTTCTCGTCGGCATCCGCCTTCTTGGCGGCGGCCTTCTTCGCCGGAGCCTTCTTCGCGGGCTTCTCCTCGGCCGGGGCCTCGGCCTCGTCGTCCTCGACGGCGAGCAGGCTCGACAGATCGACGGCCGCACCCTTCGAGTCGACGACGTTGACCTTGCCCAGGGCGATGGCCAGAGCCTTGTTGCGGGCGACCTCGCCGACGAGGGCGGGGAGCTGGTTGGAGGACTGCAGCGCCTGGACGAACTCCTGCGGGGCCATGCCGTACTGCGCAGCCGACTGGATGAGGTACTGCGAGAGCTCCTCCTGCGACACCTGGACATCGGCCTGCTCGGCGATCGTGTCGAGGAGCACCTGCGTGCGGAACTGCTTCTCGCTCGCCTCGGTCACCTCGGCGCGGTGCTCGTCGTCCTCGAGGCGGTTCTCGCCCTCGAGGTGGTTGTGCACCTCGTCCTCGATCAGCTGCGGCGGGACGGGGATCTCGATCTTCTCGAGCAGCGTCTCGATGAGCTGGTCGCGTGCGGCCGAGCCCTGGGCGAAGACGCCCTGCTCGTTGACGCGCTCGGTCAGGCTGGCGCGCAGCTCGGCGATCGTGTCGAACTCGCTGGCGATCTGCGCGAAGTCGTCGTCGGCCTCGGGGAGCTCGCGCTCCTTGACGCCCTTGACGCTGACCGCGACCTCTGCCTCGGAACCGGCGTGGTCGCCACCGACGAGCTTCGAGCGGAACGTGGTGTCCTCACCGGCGGTGAGCGACTCGACGGCGTCGTCGATGCCCTCGAGCAGCTCGCCCGAGCCGAGCTCGTAGGAGACGCCCTCGGCGCGGTCGATCTCTGCGCCGTCGATGGTCGCGACGAGGTCCAGCTCGACGAAGTCGCCCTTCGCAGCCGGACGGTCGACGGGGATCAGCGTGCCGAAGCGAGCGCGGAGCTTGTCGAGCTCGGCGTCGACAGCAGCTTCGTCGACCTCGAGCGCGTCGACCGTCAGCGTGACGGTGTCGAACGCCGGGATCTCGATCTCGGGGCGCACGTCGACCTCGACGTCGACGATCAGGTCGCCGGAGAAGTCCTTCTCGTTGGGCCACTGCGTGATGTCAGCAGCCGGACGGCCGACGATACGGATCTTCTGCTCAGCGGCGGCCTCGCGGAAGAACTTGTCGAGGCCCTCGTTGACGGCGTGCTCGATGACGGCGCCGCGACCCATGCGCTGGTCGATGATGGGAGCCGGAACCTTGCCCTTGCGGAAACCGGGGATCTGGACGTCCTGAGCGATGTGCTCGTAGGCGTGCTCGATGCTCGGCTTGAGGTCTTCCGGGGTGACCGTGATGGTGAGCTTGACCCGGGTCGGGGTCAGCTTCTCAACGGTGCTGTTCGCCATGCTTCTATGTTCTCCTTTGGGTTTCCGCGCTCCGGCGCGGCCTGAGGTCTGAGGGCCCTGGTCGGGGCGACAGGATTTGAACCTGCGACTTCCCGCTCCCAAAGCGGGCGCTCTACCAAGCTGAGCTACGCCCCGTTATACCCCGCGCACGGGAACGGCCTCAACGAGTCTAACGGACGAGAGCACTCCGAATGTCCGGTATGATCATTGAGTCCGGTTTTCATCGGGCACGTTTCCTGGCTCAGGCTTAGGATTCGGGGCTGTAGCTTAGTGGTAAAGCCTCTGTCTTCCAAACAGATGATGCGAGTTCGATTCTCGTCAGCCCCTCCA
>NZ_CANROA010000026.1 GCF_947632095.1 uncultured Microbacterium sp.
TACGGCTCTGTAGCTCAGTTGGTAGAGCGCACGACTGAAAATCGTGAGGTCACGGGATCGACGCCCGTCGGAGCCACAAGGACCATCATTACAGTGGTCCCAGAAACCCTCGCCTAGCTTCTACATGGCGGGGGTTTTGCTTTGCCCTGCGAGGGATGACCTCACGCCTTCCAGCCCCGGGACGACGCATATGCGTGAATGCTGTCGAGCATCAGCCCGATGAACGGGTCGCCGCCGAGCTGCGCTCGCGCAGCATCCGCCGCCGCCGCGTAGGCGCCCACGATGCCGTCCGTGATCTCATGGGCGCGCGCCTCAGCCCATTCGCGTTCGACGCCGAGCCGCGCCGCCACTCTGACCAGGGATTCGAGGCTGATGCGTCCGACGCTGTCCTCCCCCTCGATCGACATGGCGAGCGTCGGGTTCTCGCCGCCGGCGGCGAGATATGGCGCGTAGCTGCCGAGATCATAGAGCGGGGCGAGCGCAGCACGCTCACGCTGCAGCAGCAGCGAGTAGTTCTTCGCGTGCGCATCGGTGCCGAGAGAGGCCACCGAGAACACCAGCGACTCGAAGAACTGCCGTGCGTTGCCACGCCGGTCCTCGGCGTCAGGCAGCGAGTTGAAGAGGTGGCCGATCGCCGCGATGCCCGGTCCGCCCTCGGACTGATACTTCATGTCCGGCGACACGCTCAGCGCTTGGCAGAGGTCTTCCTGATGGAGGCGATGCCAATGCCCGTCTTCGAGCCGGCGGTCATAGCGCGTGGAGACGAACACAGCGTCTCCGCGTTCGGTGGTCACGAGGAAGTCGTCGGCGACGTGCAGCCGCAGCTCGCGCGCCGCGGCCATCGTCATGAATTCATTGATGTGATGGTCCGGAAAGGGCGCGACCGCGGGCTTCAGGATATGCGTGGTCGGGGTCGAATCCTGCGGCACCGCCCAGCGCCCCTGCCCAGTGCGGAACAGTGCGACTTTGGGTTGCGCACCGGGAAGGCTCCAGCGCGCGTCATTCGTGCGTCTCCCCCAGGTATCGCCGTTGCGGACAAGATCCGCCACGAGCTCCGCGAAATCGGTGTCAGTGAGTTCTCGCACATCACCGTGGCGTTCGGCTGCGTCCGCGCTCGCCTCACTAGCCGGCAGCAACTGCACCGCACCCGCCGCATCACGACCGATATGCGACAGCAGAGCGAAAGGATTGCCGGTGCTGACACGATACTCGCGAGCGAGCTCCGCGAGGCGTCCTGGACTGTCGGGAAGCAACCCCTGCAGAAAAGCGCGCACCGGCTTGTTCTTGTGCCCGGCGCGCACAAGCGGCATGGAGAGTGAGAGCGGGGTCGCATCACGCCGGACCCGGTAGTCGGCGTCGTAGGTGAACGACAAGGCTCCGCCGGCCGATTGCTGGACGACGCCGATCGCGTCGCCGTCGAGATACGCGAACAGTTCACTCGACATCGTCGGCCTCGCTGACGTCGACGACGAGGCCGAGCTCTCGAAGCACGCGCATGAGCCGGAAGAGCGTGACGGCGGTGGCTCCGTTCTCCAGTCGCACGACCCACTCACGTGTGACGCCGGCGCGGCGCGCCAGCTCAGCCTGAGACAGACTCAGACCTTCACGGCGCTCAGCGACGAGTGCCCCGAAGTCGGATGCAGCGCGTATTTCCATCCCCACCTCGCATGTGACTTATAGCGCACAATTGTATATGTGACTTATAGCGCACACAAGTAGGAGTGACTTATAACGCACACCAGGCACCCGCCGCCCGGCAGCTGCCCCGGCGCTGCCGTTCCTGCGCGGGCGCATAGGGCCCGCGCGCGGATAGGCTACGACGATGGCACGGGGCGGGACGGCGAGCGGGATCACCCTGCAGCAGCTGCGGTACTTCATCGAGATCGTGGCCGAGGGGTCGATCACCGCGGCCGCGGAGCTGCTCTACGTCTCGCAGCCGACGATGTCGACCGCGATGAAGGACCTCGAGCAGCGGGTCGGTCAGGCGCTCTTCAACCGCTCGGTGCGCGGCGTCACGCTCACCGAGGAGGGCACCGAGTTCCTCCGTTACGCGCGCCAGGTCGTCGAGCAGGCAGCGCTGCTCGAGCAGCGCTACCTCGGCCGGGCGCCGTCGCGCCGGTTGCTCGGCGTCTCGGCCCAGCACTACTCGTTCGTCGTCGACGCCTTCGTGCGCATGGTGAAGGCATCGGATGCCGCGGAGTACGCCTTCAGCCTCCGCGAGACCCGCACGTGGGAGATCATCGAGGACGTCCGCACGCTGCGCAGCGAGATCGGCGTGCTGTACCGCAACGACTTCAACCGCGACGTCATCGACAAGCTGCTGCGCGAATCCGGGCTGGCGTTCACGCCGATGTTCCTGGCGACGCCGCACATCTTCATCGCCCGCACGAACCCGCTCGCCGACCGCGCGCAGGTCACGCTCGATGATCTCGAGAATCTCCCCCGCCTCACCTTCGACCAGGGCGCGAACAACTCGTTCTACTTCGCCGAGGAGCTCCTGTCGACGCGCTCGTCGAAGCAGGACATCCGGGTGAGCGACCGGGCCACGATCTTCAACCTCATGATCGGCCTCGGCGGGTACACGATCTCGACCGGCATCATCTCGGACGACCTCGACCCGTCGATCGTGTCCGTGCCGCTCGACATCGACGAGCGGATCGAGATCGGCTGGATCGGCCATGGATCCATGCCGCTCAGCGCTCAGGCCGAGCGCTTCGTGGCCGAGATGCTCGACGTGGTCGCCGAGTTCGGCGTCGAACTCCTGCCATAGCATCCACCTATCTTTACCTCCGAAGTCCGCTAATGGAACTATGACTGGCAGTCCTTCTTAGACTGGCCCGACCGCGGGGGAACCATCCTCGCGGTTCACCGTCGAGGAACAGGGCACCGGGTCATCATGACGACCGAGTTCGCATTCAGCATCAGCACCACACGTTTCGACGCGGACTACTGTCCGTCGTCGGGGTCGCGCGCGACCACGAACTTCGCGAACCTGGCGCGCGGCGAGGGCCGCCGCCAGAACCTCATGAACGCGCTGGCGATGATGGATGCCCGATGCAACGCCCTCGCGTCGGCGGACAACCCGACCGGAGACCGCTACCGCGTCGAGCTCGACATCGTCTCGGCCGACGTGCACCTCGACGCCGCGCAGAGCGACGCCGGCGTCCCGCTCATCGAGATGCTCGACGTCACGATCGTCGACCGGGCCACCGGCGAGCGCATCCCCGGCATCACCGGCAACAACTTCTCCTCCTATGTCCGCGACTACGACTTCAGCGTGGTGCTCCCCGAGCACAACGCGCATGCCGCCGTCCCCGGCACCCCGGAGGACTTCGGCGACCTGCACGGCAAGCTGTTCCGCCACTTCGTCTCATCGGCCGCCTACCGCGAATGCTTCGCGCAGACACCGGTCATCTGCATCAGCGTCTCGACGAGCAAGACGTACCGCAGCACCGGGTACCGGCATCCTGTTCTCGGAGTCGAATACCGCCAGAGCGAGTACTCGATGACCGACCGGTACTTCGCGAAGATGGGTCTGCAGGTGCGGTACTTCCTGCCTGACGGTGCGGTCGCTCCCCTCGCCTTCTACTTCGAGGGCGATCTCGTCGCCGACTACTCCGACCTGGCGCTCATCGGCACGATCAGCACGATGGAGACGTTCCAGAAGATCTACCGCCCGGAGATTTACAACGCTTCCTCCCCCGCGGGCGATATTTACCGCCCTGCTCTGGACAACTCCGACTTCGCCCCGACCGGCATCGTCTACGACCGCGAGGAGCGCAGTCGTCTCGGCGTCGAGCAGGGCCGCTTCGTCGAGGAGCATTTCATGAAGCCGAACCACGACGTCCTGGCCGAGTGGGCCACGGCCCGCGCGATCTGACCCCGAGATACGGAGACGCCGTCGATGACGAATGCGTTCCTTCCCACGTCGATCGTGGGCAGTCTGCCGAAGCCCGCCTGGCTCGCCGAGCCCGAGAAGCTCTGGTCGCCCTGGCGGCTCGAGGGCGCGGCGCTCGACGAGGGACGACGCGATGCCCTGCATCTCGCCGCCGCCGAGCAGGCCCTCGCCGGGCTCGACATCATCAGCGACGGCGAGCAGACCCGCCAGCACTTCGTCACGACCTTCATCGAGCACCTCAGCGGCGTCGACTTCGAGCACCGTGAGACGATGCGCATCCGCGACCGCTACGACGCGAGCGTCCCGACGATCGTCGGGCCCGTCGCGCGCACGAAGCCGGTCTTCGTCGACGACGCGAAAGCGCTCAGAGCGCAGACCGACCGGCCGATCAAGTGGGCACTGCCCGGGCCGATGACGATGATCGACACCCTCGCAGACAAGCACTACGGCAGCCGCGAGGAGCTCGCGTGGGAGTTCGCGCGGATCCTCAATGAGGAGGCGCGCGAGCTCGAGGCCGCCGGCGTCGACATCATCCAGTTCGACGAGCCGGCGTTCAACGTCTTCTTCGACGATGTGCGCGACTGGGGCGTCTCCGCCCTCGAGCGCGCCGCCGAGGGGCTGCGCTGCGAGACCGTCGTGCACATCTGCTACGGCTACGGCATCGAGGCGAACAACGCGTGGAAGGAGACGCTCGGCGAGGAGTGGCGCCAGTACGAGGAGTTCTTCCCGCGCCTGCAGCAGTCCTCCATCGACATCGTCTCGCTGGAGAGCCGCAACTCGCACGTGCCGATCGATCTCATCGAGCTGCTGCGCGGCAAGAAGATCATGCTCGGGGCGATCGACGTCGCGACCGACGCCGTCGAGACGCCCGAGGAGGTCGCCGCGGTCCTGCGCAGTGCACTCCCCCATGTCGACGCCGACAAGCTGTACCCGAGCACGAACTGCGGCATGGCGCCGCTGTCTCGCCCGGTCGCCGCTGCGAAGATGCGCGCGCTCGTGGAAGGCACCCGGATACTGCGGGCTGAGCTGGCGGGATCGCCTTTCTGACTCGGACCACGGCACCCGGTTCGCCGCACGCGAGCACCGCTTCGGGACGTGCCGCTGATCAGGACCGCACGATACGCTGGGCGCCAGCATCCGATCTTCTGGGAGGCGCCATGAGCGACGACATCGCGGACTGGACCCGGCTGTGCGATCTACTCGACGACGACCCCGAGCTCGCGCCCGCCGTGCACGACGCAGACGAGGACGAGCGCTGGGAGGCACTCATCGGCGGGCTCGACGACGCCGGCGCGCTCGCCTACCTCGAAAGCGACGACACGGGCATGGAGCTGGCCGATGCTCTGCCGGCGCTGCCTCGCGTCTTCCGCGCGGGAATCGATCTGTCCCCTGTCAACGACGAGGACGACCTGGATGCCGCGATCGCTCTCGCCGACGGGATCCTCGCACCTCACGGGCTGACGCTGATCCGCCTCGAGGAGGAGTCGGACGCGTGCGCGCTCGTCGCCGTTCCCGCCGAGAACGCGACCGCGATCATCGACCTCGCCGACGCGCTCGGACACGCCGCACACGCCCCGTCGTGAAGCATCCGATCAGGAGAAAGACGGACAATGGATCAATGGCATCCGACCGTCCGTCCCGCTTCCTGAGCTCGCTCCGACGAGCCATCAGCACCGACCCCGCCCAGGTCGCGATGACCGAGATCCAGCCGGTTCTCGGCGAGACGATCACGGTGAAGATCCTCGATCTGGCGCTGCGTCTGGGCGAGTCGATGTTCGCGGTCGGAGCATCCGCGCACGATGTCACGTTCGCGATCACCCGAGTCGCGAAGGTCTACGGCCTGTCGGGAGTGCACGTCGAGGTGACGTACGACGCGATCAGCGTCTCATACCACCGCAGCGAGGAGGACTGGCCGACGACCCTCATGCGCGTCGTGCGCACCGCGTCGCCGGATCACGCGAAGCTGCAGCGCCTGCAGGCCCTGTTCGCCGATATCCAGGCCGGCATGGATCTGGGCGAGGCGCGCAGCACATTCCGTGCGATCCGGCGCGTACCTTTCATGTACCGCCCGACGGTTGTGACATTCGCCCTCGCCGCCCTCGCGATCGGTGTGGCCGTGCTCTATGCGGCACCGCCCATCACGATCGTGCTCAGCTTCCTCGCCGCCCTCGGCGCCGCCTACGCGCAGGCGGGTCTGCGACGCCTGCAGGTCCCTCTCTTCTTCAGCCAGATCGTCGGCGCGTTCGTCATCACGGCGGTGGCCGCCGTCGTCTCGGCGATCAGTGATCTCGGATTCCCGCCGTTCGCCGAGGTGAACCCGGCGATCCTCGTGGCCTCCGGAATCGTCCTCATGCTCTCGGGCCTGACCGTCGTCGCCGCCGCGCAGGATGCGATCGACGGCTTCGCGCTCACGGCGCTCGGCCGCATCCTCGATGTCACGATGCAGACCCTCGGCGTGGTGCTCGGCATCCTCATCGGCCTGGAGCTCGCCCGCCTGGTGAACCTCACGATCCCCCTGCCGAAGGACGCGATCCCCTTCGGGACGGTCCCCGAGCAGATCCTCGGCGCCATCATCATCTCGGTCGCCGTCGCCGTCTTCAACGGATCCGGCATGCGAATCATTGTCATCAGCGCGCTGCTGAGCACCGTCGCGATGCTCTCCTACAGCACGGCTCTCGGCTTCGATCTGCACCCGGCGGCCGCGAGCGGCATCGGGGCGCTGCTGGCGAGCTTCCTCGGCATTCTCGTCGCCCGCAACCTGCATGTACCGTCGGTCGCGGTGACGACAGCGGCGATCGTGCCGCTCGTTCCCGGAACCGCGGTCTTCCGCGGCCTCCTGGGCGTCGTCGACTCGGACGGCACGGCAGAACTGATGGTGGGCGGCATCGGCCCGCTGATCCTCGCGGGCTCGATCGGCATCGGCTTGGCAGCCGGAGCATCCCTCGGCCTCTACCTCGGCACGCCGCTGCGGGCGACCCTCGGAACAGTCTCGAAGTCCCGCGCCCGCGTGCGGCGCTGACGCGTCGCCTCAGATTGCAGCGAGCGGAGTCGCCAGTCAGCGACCGAACTGCGCCGCTGCGGGGCAGTCGAAGGGATCAGCGGCGGCAAGACCGACGCGGTTCAAGTATTCGATGACGATCGCGTAGGAGCGGATGAGAGACGTCTCGGTGTAGGGGACGTCGTTCGCCAGGCAGTACTCGCGCACCACGTCGCGGGCCTTCGCGAGGTGCGGGCGGGCCATGCTCGGGAAGAGGTGGTGCTCGACCTGGTAGTTCAGTCCGCCCATGAAGACCGTGACCCACCATCCGCCGGAGATGTTGCGGGAGGTGCGCACCTGCTTGGTGAAGAAGTCGAGACGGGCGCCGGGCTCGATGATCGGCATGCCCTTGTGGTTGGGGGCGAAGGATGCTCCCATGTATACGCCGAACACGGCGAACTGCACGCCGAGGAAGGCGAAGGCCATGCCGAGGGGCAGCAGGAGGAAGACCGGCACGATCAGCGCGGCCATGCGCAGGATGATGATCGTCAGTTCGATCCAGCGCCCGCGGACGCCGGGCTTCGTGCATAGGTACTTCAGTCCCTGATAGTGCAGGTTGAGGCCCTCGAGCGTCAGGAGGGGGAAGAACAGCCACCCCTGCTTGCGAGTGATGAGGCGGATCAGGCCGCGCGACTTCGCGGCGTCCTCGTCGAGGAACGAGATCGTGTCGACCGCGATGTCGGGGTCCTTGCCGACCTGGTTCGGGTTGCCGTGGTGCTTGGTGTGCTTGTTGTCCCACCAGGAGTAGCTCATGCCGACGAGACCGATGAGGATGCGGGCGAGCCGGAAGTTCGCCGGCCCTGAGGCCAGAACCTGCCGGTGAGCGGCTTCATGCCCGACGAACGCGATCTGGGTGAAGACGATCGCAAGGGCTCCGGCGATGAGCAGCTGGAACCAGCTGTCGCCGAGCAGGATGAACCCGGTGATGCATCCGCCGAGTGCCAGCAGGATGCCGATGCCCGTGAGCAGGTAGAACCAGTGGGTGCGCTGCAGCAGTCCCATCTCCTTGATGACCTGCGACACGTTCTTGTAGGCGCGGGCCATCGGGGGGAAGTCTGCGTTCCCCGCGTACGTCTGACGTACCGGCCCGAGAATACTGGTGGTCTCGGTGGCAGTTGCAGACATGTCGTCTCCCGGATCCGGAGCCCTTGAGCTGTGAAAGCCAAGGGCGGATGCCGTTCGCTTGCCCCAGGCTAACCCGGGGCGTATACGCCGCGACGCATACGATGCGCGCCGTGAGACCACGGCGCAGCGGGGTCGCTCAGGGGCGCACCCGCGAGAGACTCCGGCGCAGTGCGGAACGGATCCCGCGAGGGCGCCGTCGCGGCGTCACCTCGAGCGCCCGGCGGGCCTCGGAGAGGGCCGGGAACGAACCGAGCTCGGTCCCGCGGTTGTCGTGCACGACATGGTCGTCGCCGGAGACCTCGACGAATCCGGCGTACTCGCCGTCGCGCGTGGCGACGTGGACGTCGTGATCGGCCTGCTTCCAGCTCAGTGATGAATGGGTGGTGGTACTGCTCATGGTTTTGATGCTCATTGCTTCTGCGGGCGCGCGTGAGCGCACCACGATGTTCTCGAGATCGAGGGCGGATACCGTGCGCGTCGGTGCGAACGGTCCTTTACGGCCCTGATCAGTGGCATCGCGAGGCGCCGAAATCGCGGCGAATCTCTCACGTGCACCTCAAGCCTACCGCAGGCGACCCAGGAGCGGGCGAAAACCACTTTCTTCCATTCGACGGAGTTATCTTCCGTTGCTCGCCAAGATCCGATAGAGTGACCGCTAGTCCGCAGTCCCTGCTGCGAATGAGATCCGTGTGGGAATGGATCTCAGTCTCCCGTGATGTGGGATCACGGCGACGCTCCAGGGCCCGAGGGGTCGGGTATGCGGACGATCACCGCGAGCCGTCTGCTCGCGAACTGGGGAACACTGGGGAACACATGTCGCACTGGGGAATTCTGCGAACGCTCACGGCTCGGAGAGCAGCATGACATCCGTCGAGGATGCGCTGCAGATCACTCGATCGGCGCCGGCCTTCGCGCCGTTCGTCGCGCGCGTGACCAAGACGGCAGCGCCGCAGGCGGCGGCACCGCGCGTATCGGCGACGCTCGAGCGTCGACAGCAGTGGGAGCGGCGCTACCGCACACGGCTGTGGGCCACGGACGCCGCGGTGATCGCATCGGTCGCCGTGCTCATGGCGGTCGTTCAGGCGACCGCGTTCGGGACCGCGACGGCGGTCATCGTCCGCGGAGCGCTCCTGCTCAGCATCACGCTGCTGATCATGCTGTCGGTACTGAATACGCGCTGCGCGACGATCTTCGGCTCGGGCGCCACCGAGTACCGTCGTGTCGCGCACGCCTGCGGCCTCGCCTTCGGGAGCGTCGCGATCGTAGGAATCCTCGCGGAGTGGGACGGCCTGCGGCCCCTGCTCGTCATCGCACTGCCGACCGGGATGCTGGGGCTCCTCGTCGCGCGGTGGAGTTGGCGACGTTGGCTGCAGCGGAGGCGTCTCGAGGGCTCCTACGCATCGCGCACCCTCGTGGTCGGAGACGGCGACGACGTCGAGTACGTCATCAGCTCTCTGCGCACGAGCGGCGAGAACGGTTACAACGTCGTGGGGACGACGCTGCTGGATCGCAACGCGCGCGAGATCACCGTCGACGGCACCCGCTACGCCGTCCTCGGCAACGTCGAGAACGTGGCCGTCGTGGCCGAGGAGATCGGTGCCGACACGATCATCGTCGCGAGCCGCCCCGAGGGCGAGGCCGACTTCGTCAAGCGGCTGAGCTGGCAGCTGGAGGGCACGGCCGCCGAGCTCGTGCTCTCGAGCCGTCTCGCCGATGTGGCGGGCCCGCGCATCTCGCTGCGCCAGGTCGACGGTCTGCCGTTGATTCAGGTGAAGATCCCAACGTACGAGGGCGGCATGCACGTTCTCAAGCGAGCGCTCGATGTCGTCGTCTCGGGTCTGGCGCTCATCCCGATCGCCCTGCTGACGCCCGTGCTCGCTGTGCTGATCATGATCGACTCCCCCGGCCCGGTGTTCTTCTTCCAGGAGCGCATCGGGCGCGACGGACGCTCGTTCCGCATGGTGAAGTTCCGCTCCATGAAGACGGATGCCGAGCAGCAGCTCGCCGCCCTCAAGGAGCAGAACCAGGGATCGGGTCTGCTGTTCAAGATGAAGGACGACCCCCGTGTCACCCGTGTCGGCCGAGTGCTGCGCAAGCTCTCCCTCGATGAACTGCCGCAGTTCTGGAACGTGCTTGTCGGCGATATGAGCGTCGTCGGGCCGCGCCCGCCGCTGCCCAGCGAAGTCACCGCGTACGACGGCACGGTGTTCCGCCGGCTCTACATCAAGCCCGGCATCACGGGCTTGTGGCAGGTCTCCGGTCGCAGCGACCTGTCGTGGGACGAGAGCGTGCGCCTCGACCTGCGATACGTCGAGAACTGGTCGGTCATCAACGACCTGCAGATCATGTGGCGCACCGCCCGAGCGATGGTCCAACCGAAGGGGGCGTACTGATGCCCAGCACGCCCACGGTGGTCGGCAGAACCGGCACGCCCTCTGTAGTGGTCGCCGGCGTTCGCGTCGATTCGTTCTCCGAGGTCACTATCGTCGAACGCGTCATCGCAATGGCGACATCGCCCGGTGTCGACGTTGCGGTCGGTGTGAATGCACACGTCTGCAATCTCGCCCGAAACGATGCCGCCTTCCAGAGCCTTGTTTCAGCCGGCACGACTTACGCGGACGGCCAGTCGGTCGTGTGGGCGGCTCGACTGCTGGGCGGAGATCATCCGCACCGCCTGGCGACGACCGATATCGCCGAACCTATCCTGCGTGCTGCGGCAGCTGCGGGGATCCCCGCCTACTTTCTCGGCGGCGCACCCGGAGTGGCCGAAGCCGCGGCGGACAAGATGCGCACGGCGATCCCCACCCTCAGTCTGAGGTCCCACCACGGCTTCATCGAAGCCGACTCTGTCGACGCTGTGCTCGCTGATATCACTGCCCACAACACCGGGATTCTTTTCGTGGGAATGGGCGACCCATTGCAGCAGCAGTGGATCGAGGCACACCGCGACCAGCTGCCGCCGGCCGTACTCACCTGCGGCGGACTCTTCGACTGGCTGAGCGGCTCGAATCGACGCGCACCGCGCTGGATGATCACAGCGGGCCTGGAGTGGCTGTGGCGACTGATGATCGAGCCGCGTCGCCTCGCGAAGCGCTACCTGCAGGGGAACACCTCCTTCATCCTGACGGTAGGCAGGCAGAAACTCGCGGGCCGGTGACGCGATGACCACGACCGGAATACGCCGAGGACTCGCCCGAGGCAGCGCGCTCAGCTTCATTGGGTCCGCGACGAGCGCGGTGATGGGGCTCCTGCTCATCATCGTCCTCGGGCGCACGCTTGGCGACGCCGGATCCGGCGTGGTTCTGCAGGCGATCGGCGCGTTCTCCATCGCGCTCGGCGTCGCACGATTCGGCATGGACTCGGCGTCGGTCTGGATCCTCCCGCGGCTGCTCGAGGATGGCCGCGGCCACATCCGTTCCACGACGATCTTCCTCCTCACGGCATCTGCCGTCGTCGGAGGCGTCTGCGCTCTCGTCGTCTTCATCGGAACGCTGCTGATCGACGAGGCCGACCCCGGGGACCCCGTGGCGGAGGCGCTGCGTGCGATCATATGGTTTTTGCCCGTAGCATCCGTCCTCCTCACCGCGCTCTCCGCGACCCGAGGCCTCGGCGGGGTGACCGCGTATGTGATGATCGGCAATATCGGCCTGCCCACGATGCGCCCTCTTTTCGCCCTCCTTGCCATCGGCCTGAGCTCCGGCGTTGCCGCGGTGAGCGCTGCCTGGGCGCTGCCGCTGATCCCGGCAGTTCTCGCAGCGCTCATCATCGTCGGATTCCAGGTCCGTCAGGTCGCCGCTCGACGTGAGCCCGAGTACCTCCGCAGCGGCATCCCCGGCCGTACCCTGCGCTATGCCCTGCCGCGCGTGGTCTCGTCGACGCTCGAACAGCTCCTCATCTGGCTCGCCGTGATCATCGTCGGCGCGATCGCTGGCCCCGCTGCGGCGGGAATCTACGGAGCCGCGAGTCGTTTCGTCGCATCGGGCATGATCGTCGACACGGCTCTGCGTGTGGTGGTCTCCCCGCTCTTCAGCCGGCTCCAGCACCGCGGCGACATCCGTGAGCTCGAGCAGGTTTATCGAACGGCGACGATCTGGCTGATGCTCTTCAGCACACCCGTGTATCTGCTGCTCGCCGTCTTCTCCCCCGTGGCGCTGTCGCTTCTGGGCGGTTCCTTCGCCGAGGGCGAGCCCGTCATGGTGGTCATGTGCCTCGGCGCCGTCGTCACGTTCCTCGCCGGCAACATCCACTCGGTGCTCCTGATGAGCGGACGCGGTGGACTCGCCGCGATGAACAAAGCCCTGGCCGTGGCAACGAACATCGCGTTGCTGTACGTCCTCGTGCCGTTCTGGGGGGTGACAGGCGCCGCCGTGGCCTGGGCAGTCGCATGTCTGCTCGATGCTGTTCTGGCCACAGTGCAGGTGCGTCTGCTGCTACGCATCCGGGTCTCCCCCATCGCGGGCCTGCGCCCCCTGGCGATTGGTGTCCTGGGCGTGGGCATCCCAGCGATCCTCGCACGCCTGGTTTTCGGGGCCACCTGGCTGGGGTTGCTGGTCTCCGCTGCGATCGGCCTCGCACTGCTGGCGACCTGGTGTCTACGGGACCGCGAGCGCCTGCATCTGGACGGGCTCCACGCAACGCCCTCGCTCCCCGTCGATCAGAGGAGTCAAAGCCATGCACGCTGATACGCGCGACGAAACGGCGCCGGAGAGCACCACCGTCCAGCCGAAAGTCGGTTCTCGCCGACGAACCGGCGCGCTGCTCATCGGAGTCAGCGCGTTCGTGCTCGCGGTAGCCGGTGCTGTCTTCGCGGTGAGCGTGAACGGGTGGGGTCCGGCTTCCCCCGATGATGCTTCCTTCGCTGTGCCGACGGTCACCGCGTCTCCGGCCCCGGCGGCCTCGCCGAGCGAGACGGGCGAGCTCGATGAGGATGCGGTTTCCGATGTGATCGAAATCGCCCTCGCCGCACCGATCACATCGGTCGGAACCGAGGCAGACCTCAGGGTACTAGTCGAGAACATCGCGATCGATGCCTACGCGGCAGAGCTCGAGTCCCAGTGGATCGAACTCATCTCGCAGGGATGGACGGTATCCGGCGAACCGGCCATCGTCTCGGCGTCCGTCACCGAACTCGACACCAGCGGTGCACCCGCAAAAGCATCCGTGACCGCGTGCGTGGACTCCTCCGCCGTCGTGATCTCGGACAGCTCGGGATCACCGATCGGCGATCCCGCCGCGATGACGCCACGTGCCACACACCTGTTCGGACTCGAACAGGGCGATGACGGCCGCTGGCGCATCTCCTTCCACAGCTTCCCCGATGACCCGACGTGCTGATATGGCCGCTCCAGAGAGGCGCCCTGAAATGAACCGCACCACGCCCCGCACACCCACCCGCATCATCTTGGCCCTTGCAACGGCGATGATCACTGCGGCAGCGATGCTGACTCCGATGGCGGCCTCCGCCGCGGAGCCCGCGCTGCCCGCCGCTGATGGCCTGAGCGAGATCACCGCGGCCGCCTCCTGCTGGGAGATCAAGCAGAACCGGCCGGCAGCACCCGACGGGGTGTACTGGCTGCTCACCCCGGCGATGACGCAGGCCGAGCAGTTCTACTGCGACCAGACCCGCAATGGCGGGGGCTGGTTGCTGGTCGGGCGCGGACGCGACGGCTGGGCGACCGCGACCGCCGGCTCCGGCACGCCTGCACAGGTGCGCGAGACGGTCACCGGCACCGCCGCTTTCACGCCCCGCCAGCTCTCGGGCGAGATCATCGACCAGCTCAATAACGATCAGCCGATCGGATCGCTCACCGACGGCATCCGTCTGGTCCGGGCGACCAACCAGGCGGGCACCACCTGGCAGGAGGGCTCATTCACCCTCTCGAGCCCACGCGACGGCTGGACCTGGTTCTTCAACAACCAGCAGCGCATCGCCCAATACACCCTCGGAGGATCCACCCGAACCGGTGGGCAGACCTCGAATTTCGGCTGGGACAACAACTACAACCGAGTGCGCACGATCACCGGCTCCACGGAGGGCTGGTCGATGGGCTTCGGATTCGGCAGCAACATCCGCGGCAATCCGAGCGACACCAGCTACCTGTGGTCGAAGAACACCAGCACGGGGTACGCACGTCCATTTACTCAGGTATTCATTCGTCCGAAGCTGAAGAGCGCAGACCTCTTCACCGCGATCGGGGCGACCGGCACCCCCGCCGTCGAGAACGACGCGGTCGTGTCGAGCTTCGCCGAGACGCAGAACTGGGGCGTTGCGGGTCTCGGCGCAGGTCCGTCCTCGATCGAAGGCAGCAATGAGGTCTCCGCGTTCGCGGAGGTCGATGGCACCGTCTTCGTCGGTGGCAATTTCACCACCGTGCAAAAGACCGCCGGAGGCGGGAGCGCCCAGTCGCAGAGCTATCTGGCGGCATTCTCCCGCGATTCGGCGGAGTTCGTCAGCAGTTTCCGCCCAACGTTCAACAACCAGGTGAAAGCCCTTGCGGCTCTGCCCGGAGATCGTGTCGCCGTCGGCGGATACTTCACGCAGGTGAATGGCGAGCCCTATGCCGGTCTCGTCGTGCTGAATGCATCCACCGGAGCCATCGATCCGGCCTTCACGGGACGTCTGATCAATGCGCTGAGCGGCGGTGTCCCGGTCGTGCGAACGCTCGACGTGCAGGATGGCTGGTTGTACGCGGCCGGTTCCTTCACTCATTCCACAGGCGGCAGCGCGACGAACCAGCGCTATACGCGCGGTGCGGCCCGCTTCTCTGTCACCGATGGAACGCCCGATGGATCTTGGAACCCCGAGTTCAACGGCACGGTCGTGAGCCTGGATGCCTCCGACCGCGGTGACCGCGTGTACTTCGCAGGCTTCTTCTCACAGTCACAGTCCCGCCCGGCCGATAAGGGTGCGGCGATGTCGACGGCGGATACGAGCCTGATCGCATGGCCGGTCGTGTTCTCGAACCGTGACGGCGGCCGCACCGGGTACCAGCAGGCCGTTCTCGAGGTTGGCGATCGCGTCTGGCTCGGCGGCGCCGAGCACTCTCTGATGAGCTATGACCGTGACGGTCTCGCCATGCTGAGCTCGTCGATCGGTGAGACCGGAGGCGACTTCCAGGCGATCGCCTCCGATGGGCAAGCGGTGTACGGCGGATGCCACTGCTTCGATACCCAATACGAGGGGGCAACCCGATGGCCGAGCATCGGCACCGGATGGACCTCGGCGGATGCGATCTACGGCACGGGTGCATGGAGCGCGGCCAGCGGAGATCGGATGGCGGGCTTCAACGGCTCGTTCAACACCAACCGAGGAGCGGGCGCTTGGGCTCTGTTCGTCGATTCGGCAGGGACGCTGTGGCAGGGCGGTGACTACACATACTCCACGCGCGCGGGCTATGCGCGGCAATGGTCAGGCGGTTTCGTGCGTCATGCGCAGATGGATGCCTCGGCACCGACCGCTCCGTCCGAGCTCACGGCGACGACTTCGAGCGAGGGTGTCTCGCTCAGCTGGGCTGCGTCGAGCGATGATCGCGCCGTGAGCGTCTACCAGGTGCTTCGCCACGACCGCGTCGTGGCGACCGTGACCACGACTTCGACGACCCTCCCGGCCGCACCGGCCACAACCGATTACTTCGTCCGCGCACTCGACGCACGGGGTAACGCGTCGGCATCCACCGCGGCGGTACGCGCATCCGCGGCTCCCGAGCAGCCGGCCTCCTCGGCACTGATCAGCGCGGGTTCGTCATGGGCCTATGTCTACGACGCGGTCGGCCCGACTGAGGATTGGACGAGCACCGGCTACGACGACTCCTCGTGGGGCACGGGTGCGGCTCCTCTGGGCTGGGGGCAGACGCAGCTCGGCACCACCCTGTCGACCTCGGTATCACCGAAGCCCTTGGCGTCGTTCTACCGCCACGATTTCCAGATCTCCGATGCCTCGGTTGTCGAGTCGGTCACGCTCACCACGCGCGCGGATGACGGTGTCGTGGTCTACGTCAACGGCTCCGAGGTCGCGCGTAAGAACGTCGATGCCGGAACCGCCGGTGTGAGCACGTACGCGAACGCTGCGGTGAGTGCCTCTGCGGCGCTCGCGAACCCGGTGACGGTCACGATCCCCGGGCACCACTTCACGACCGGCACGAATGTCGTGGCTGTGTCCGTGCATTCGAATTACCGCTCCACGCCGAGCCACAGCTTCGAGCTCACCGCCGAAGCGACGATCGGCACCCAGCCGGCAGCCCCGGAACCGGCCCCCGAACCCGAACCCGAACCCGAACCGCAGCCTGGGCCTGAGCCGGCATCCGGCACGATCCTCGTCGCTTCCGACACCGATTGGTCATACCTCTACTCCGGCGAAGCGATCGCCGCTGGTTGGGAGACGGGCGGTTTCGATGCCTCGGCATGGCCGACCGGTGACGGCGTCTTCGGATGGGGACACACCGTGATCGACACCCCCTTGGACACCTCACTGTCGCCCCGACCGGTCACGAGCTACTACCGAACCCTCGTCGATGTCGCGGCTCTGGATTTCGAGACGGTCACCTTGACGACGCGAGCGGATGACGGGATCGTCGTCTACGTGAACGGCACCGAGGTCGCCCGCAAGAACATCGACGCCGGGCCCGTCACGCCGGGAACGTATGCGAATGCCGCAGTCTCAGCGTCGGTCGCCGCGAGCACGCCTCTCGTCGTAGAGGTGCCCGCTTCGGCGTTCATCGTCGGGAACAACACGATCGCCGTCGAGGTCCACTCGAACTACCGGTCGACCCCGAGCCACAGCTTTGCACTGATGGCGGTGTCTCAGTGACCGCGACCGTACAGCCTCCGGCTCCGACGACTTTCCGCGGTCACCTGCATGCGTTGAATGGCGCGCAGAAGAACGGAGCCGGGGTACCCGCCTACATGCGCTGGATCAACCGCCGTCTGGCCCGGGTGATCGCCGCGGCGAGCGCCACCATCGGGCTGACGCCGAACATGGTCACGGCATTCAGCGCCGCACTCTCCGGCGCCGGGCTTGCGATCATGATCGTCTTCCCACCGTCGTGGTGGTCGGCTCCTCTGACTGGTGTGCTCCTGGCCGCAGGCTTCGTCTTCGATTCGGCCGATGGGCAGGTGGCTCGGCTGACGGGTCGTTCGAGTCCGGCAGGCGAGTGGCTCGATCATGTGGTCGATGCGGTCCGCACACCGATGATCCATCTGAGCGTCGCGGTCGCCGTCGTCCTCCACCTCCCGGACCTGATTCTCCTTGCGGTGGTCGCGCTGCTGTTCACGGTCATGAGCGTCGGACAGTTCATGAGTCAGATCCTCGCCGAGCAACTCGTGCGCGATGACGACGGTCATCAGCCGGAGGGACGGGGTATCCGCAAGTCGGTGATGCTTCTTCCGACGGACACCGGTGTGCTCTGCTGGAGCTTCGTGCTCTGGGCCGTGCCGCCGTTGTTCGCGGTGTCCTACGGCGCTCTTTTCGTGATCAATCTCGTGCACACTGCCGCGTCCATGCGGCGCAAGTTCCTCAAGCTCGCCTCGCTTTAAGCCTCAGGCACCGTCCGATCGGGCGTGGCGCGGTGCGACGAAGTCTTCTCGATGACGGCGCCGAGCAGTGCGGTGTCTGTTCCCGCGGCTTCTTCTCGGATCCATCGGATCTCCGTGGTCGTGGTGGCGTGCTCGCGC
Source organism: uncultured Microbacterium sp. (assembly GCF_947632095.1). GTDB lineage: Bacteria > Actinomycetota > Actinomycetes > Actinomycetales > Microbacteriaceae > Microbacterium. The sequence goes on from NZ_CANROA010000026.1 coordinate 17,730, forward strand.
GCGATCACGATGACGGAGTGAGCGACGCGCATGGCCGAAAGGATACTGGCCGGGTGCGCCTGCGCCGAGAGGATGAGGAACGTCAAGGTCTCTTCACCGGCATCATCGATCGCCGCGTGTGTTTGACGCGTCATGAACAGATCGCCCTGACTGTCGTCCCTGGTATCGGTGGCGTTGAAGAAGCGCAGGGTCGGTATGTTCGGTGCTCCACCGGCCCCGTCCACGTCTCCTTCGAGTGCGAGTGCCTGACGCAGACCACTGCGCCATTCCTCCTTCGCCTCTGGGACGATGAGTTGGACGCTGTAACCGGACTGCGCGGTTGCCACCGCGAGATTCACCGCCGTCGCGGAGGTGTATGTGCGGTGCGTGGCATCGACGACCAGGACGGTCGTGCCCAGATAGATCTCGGAGAGCAGTCGCTCTCGGGCGATGCGCAGGGCATCTGCCGCGGATCCGATAGCAGGGATCTTCGCACGGCGCGGGTCGACCTCGGCGAACACCGGTGCGCCGAGGGCTCGCGCCGTCTCTCCCGCGTTGCGGAGGCGACGGTCGAGGGGGTTCCAGGCGAATGCCGCGATGATACCGGCCACGAGGCCTCCGGCCAGTCCGGTGAGCATGGTCCGCGTTCGTCCGGGTGCGTAGGCGAGTTCGTTGTTCTCGGCGGCGGAGAGAACGGTGCCGCCCGTCGTGTCGACGCTCTGCAGCCCGTTGCGCTCGGAGAGCAGCCCTTCGAGCTCGGTGAGGATCTGCTGCCGCTGTGTAGCGGCCTGCGCGTAGGCGACGCTGTTCTGGTCGGCGGATGTGAGCTGCTGGTTGATCGAGGCGAGTGTCTCGTTGAGCGCGTCGATGCGATCGGTGAGATTCGAGACCATGACCGCGATGCGTTCGCGCGCCTGTTCGCTGCGGAAGGAGAGGTAGGCGGATGCCACGGCGTCCGCTCCGGTGATCGCGGATCCGGCGGTCTCGCCCTCGAAGGCGACGGTGACGACGGCTGCACCGGAGGAGGTCACGACGGTCGATGCCGCGCGGATCTCGGCGGGGCTGAGCCGTCCATCGATCTGTTCGGATGCCCGGGCGGCCACGACGTGCGATCGAGCGATGGCCGCCTCGGTCGCGTCGTCGAGCAGGCCGGATGCTGCGCGCTGCGCGCTGAACGGCTCTGTGGTGATGACGTTGAGGCTGACCGTGGTCGTGGCTGTGACGGTCTGCGGCGCCAGCACGAGGAATCCACCCGCTGCGAGGCATCCGAGCAGGGCTCCTCCGACGAGCACTCGCCATTGACGCATCAGAACGAAGACGTAGTAGTCGATCCCGAGCGTGGCGGTGCTTGTCTGATCTTCATTCATCGATGAATTCCCCTTGACCTCGCTCGCGGCGAGTCCGTTCCCCAGCGGACCCAGCGGATGAGCCGGCCCATGGGCTTATTCTAAGGTGCGGGAACTGGGGAAAGCGGTGGACGGTTGAGCAGCCTGAGATCTTGGGGGAGCCGGGCGCTCCGCGTGCCGGTGCTGCGCACGGTGTTGCCGCGGTGGCCGTTCACGGCGATGCTCGCGCTGTTCCCCCTGTGGTGGGCTCTCGGGCTCGGGCAGATGGCGTGGATTCCGCTCGCCGGCTGCATGGTCGTGCTGATGGTGCGGCGCGGGGGGATCGAGATCCCCCGTGGGTTCGCCCTGTGGCTGCTGTTCTTCGTGCTGATGTGCGCGTCGATCGTGGGGGTTGATACGAGCGGCCGTTTGATCGGTTTCGTCTATCGGGCACTTCTTTACGCGACCGTCACCGTCGTGTTCGTCTACGTGTACAACGCTCGTGAGTCATTGACGCTGCGATATGTGCTCGGCGTGTTCTCGCTCTTCTGGTTGTGGGCGGTGATCGGTGGGTTCGCCGGCATCTTCGCCCCGGAGTTCTCCTTCCGGACTCCGCTCGCCTATGTCCTGCCGCAGGGGTTGCAGGCGAATGAGCTGGTCGGGGAGATGGTCGTGCGTCGATTGACGCAGTACAACCCCGATAGCTGGCTGGCGTTGGATCCGCGCCCCTCGGCGCCGTTCCTCTATACGAACGGGTGGGGGAACGTCTATTCGATAACGCTGCCTCTCGTGGTCGCATACATGACGCTGATCCGACGCGGGCGCCGGTTTTGGGCGCTGATGGCAGCGATCCCGCTCTCCCTCATTCCCGCGTTCCTCACGTTGAACCGGGGAATGTTCATCGGCTTGTTCGTGGCAGCCGCGTACCTCTTCTTCCGGTTCGTCCTGGCCGGGAAAGTGCGCGAGGTGCTGACGCTCGGCATCATCGGTGTCATCGCCGGCATCGCAGCCGTGCTTCTGGATGTCGGCAGCAAGCTGCAGGGCCGTGTCGAGACGAGCTCGTCGACGGAGGACCGCGCGAACCTCTATGAGGAGACGTTCACGCGCACTCTGCAATCGCCGCTCTTCGGGTACGGCGCACCGCGGCCCTCTTTCACCGAGGGCGCGCCCTCTGCGGGCACGCAGGGGCACGTCTGGATGGTGATGTTCTCGCACGGTTTCCCTGCACTGCTGTGCTTCCTCGGCGCCTTGGCATGGTTGTTCTTCGCAACGTGGCGGGGGCGAAGCACTGCGATGCTCGTGCTGAACGCGGTGCAGCTCGTGATCCTCGTCGAGGTGTTCTTCTACGGTGTACTCCCCGATGGCCTGATACTCACGCTGCCCGCTGCCGCGCTGGTGATCCGGGAGCTGAACCGGAGTCCGGACCGCACCCCGTTGCCCGCGGGCTCGGCTCCGGGCTAAAGTGGGGGAATCACGCCGATGGGGAGGCGTGGCATCGACCGAGACTTTGGGGAGTCCATGGTGCATCCATCTGTCAGTGTTGTCATGGCGACACGAGATCGTCCGCAGCTTCTGCGTCGAGCAGTCGCTTCCGTCTTCGCGCAGGAGAACGTTCCGCCGATCGAAGTGGTGCTCGTCTACGACGGCACGCCGATCGACGAGTTATTCGACCTCGAGCGGGGCCCACACACTCTTCGGGCGGTGAACAATGCGCGTACGCCCGGCCTCGCCGGTGCGCGAAACACCGGAATCATGCAGGCTTCGGCGCCGTTGATCGCCTTCTGCGATGACGATGACGAGTGGAAGCCGGGGAAGCTGGCAGCCCAGCTCGGGCTCTTCGACGACCCCGAGGTGGTGCTGGCGGCGACCGGGATCGAGATCCATTCGACCGGAGGGAAGCACGAGCGCCTGTCGCCTGCTTCCGTCGACCTCGATGATCTGTTGCGCTCGCGCATCACCGAGTTGCATCCCTCGTCGTTCGTGGTGCGGGCTGCGGAGCTGCGCGGGCCGCTCGGCCTGGTCGATGAGGAGCTTCCGGCCTCTTACGGCGAGGATTACGACGTGCTGCTGCGTGCGGCGAAGGTGGGGCGCATCGTGGCGGTGCCAGAAGCGCTCACGATCATCCACTGGGACCGGACCTCGTTCTTCAGTGAGAAGTGGCAGGGCATCGTCGATGGTCTCAGCTATCTGCTGCAGAAGCATCCGGAGTTCACCCGCAGCGGTGTCGGGCAGGCGCGCATCGAGGGGCAGATCGCGTTTGCGCATGGTGCTCTGGGCGATCGCTCATCGGCCCGCTCGTGGGCTCGTCGGGCGATCGGTCATGACGCCCGTCAGCCTCGGGCTTATCTCGCGATGATGGTGGGCTTGGGCCTTGTCTCCGGTGAGCGGGTCGTCTCGGCGTTGAACCGGCGCGGCCGGGGCATGTGATGCCTCGCCTCTCGGTGATCGTTCCGGCGTACAACGCCGCGGCGACGATCATTCCGGCGATCCGTTCGTCGTTGCGCGCGCTCCCCCGCGATGCAGAGGTCGTGGTCCTCGATGACGGCAGCACCGACGCGACAGCGGAGGAGATCGGGCGGATCGATGACTCGCGGGTGCGGGTGTTGTCGCGGCCGAATCGCGGTGTGGCTGCGGCACTGAATGAGCTGCTCTCGGTGACCGACAGCGAGTTCGTGGCCCGTATGGATGCCGATGATCTGGTGCTTCCCGGTCGATTCCGGCGTCAGCGGCAGGCGGTCGGTGCGGGTGCCGATGCTGTTTTCACGACGGTCGTGACGTGGGGCGCGGGAGTTCCCTCTCTCCCCCGACCGACGGGTATCGAGCCGGAGGACTTCCCACTGCATCTTCTGCTCACCAACCCCGTCGCTCACTCGACGCTGTTCGCCCGGCGCAGTGCGATGGTCGATGCGGGCGGTTACCGCTCCGTTCCGACCGAGGATTACGATCTCTGGCTGCGTATGGCGGTACGCGGCACGCGTCTTCGGCGGTTGCCTCTGCCCGGGCTCGCGTACCGGATCCATCCCGGCCAGGTGACGGCGTCGATGAGCTGGCGCCGTTCGTCGTGGGAAAGCGCGGAGCTCTCCCAGTCGTATTCCGCGCTGGCCGAGACGCTGCTCGGTGCGCCGGCGCGGAGGATCACCTCGTTGTCGATCGCAGATGGTGCGACTGACGCTGACAAGCGGGCAGAACTCGATGTGTTCTCCGAGCGCTTCCGGTCGGCAGCCGCTTCGCATGCTCCGAGGGCCCGTCGTGCTCTGCACCGCAAGCTCGGGGAACGGCGATCCTGGTTGCACAGCCGCCTTTCTGACACCGAGGTGAGTCACGTATGACGGGCCAGAGCCCCCGCGAGCTGTTGCGCGCCGCGCGTGCAGCGGATCGTCGGTCGAATGCGAACTACCCCAAGAGCCGTTTCGTGCTGCGGTGGTTCCGGCTCGCGGCGTATTGGCGCGGCCGGCGTGGCCCTCTCGCGCGTGCCGTGTTCGCCATCGTCGGGGGCGGCTACAAACTGGTCACCGAGACGCTCATGGGGTTCGAGCTTCCTGCAAGCACTGAGGTCGGCCCGGGGCTTCGGCTACGGCACGGTTTCGGTGTGGTCGTGAATCCGGCGACGCGCATCGGCGCGAACGTCATGCTCCGTCAGGGCGTCACTCTGGGCAATCGCATCGCATCGACGGATTGCCCAACGATCGAGGATGACGTCGAGATCGGTGTGGGCGCCGTGATCATCGGCGCGGTGACGATCGGGCGGGGTGCGCGGATCGGGCCGAACGCCGTGGTCTTCCGTGACGTTCCGGCGGGGGCGACGGTCGCGTCTCCCACGAGCGAGGTCCGCCTGCCCGGCTGAGCGCCGCTCCCCTACAGTTCCCCGGGCCGCATGGCTTCGGCGTCGATGGCTTCGATGATGCGGTTCGCGGCGGTATCGGTGCGTTCGCGGCTGCGTCGGGGCGCGTAGACGAACAGCGAGTGGAAGAGGAAGCGCGCGAAGAACGCGACGATGAGCGAGAGCGCGGTGGCGAGGACGCTGGAGATGTGCCAGGTCTCGACCATGAGCGCCATGATCGGGATCCGCAGAGCCGCTTCGACGTTGTTGAAGGCGAAGGATGCGGCGAAGCGGGCGCCGACGCCGCGTGCCTCCGGACGCATATCGCGGAAGACGAAGCGTTCCTGCAGGAGGAAGTTTCCGACGATGGTGGCTTCAGCACCGACGATCGCCGCCCAGATGTAGGGCATCCCGGCGAGGGTGAGCAGCCACATGATGCCGATGTTGGCGATGGCGCCGATGCCGCCGATGATCGCGAAGCGCGACATCTTGCCGAATCGCAGTCGGGCGAGATGGATGACGAAGGTGGTGCCCTGGCGCAGGGATGCTTTGGAGGTGCCGCTGTGACGTTGGCCGAACGACATGGGAACTTCGGCGATGCGCACGTCGCTGCGGGCGAGGATCTCGAGCAGGATCTTGAATCCGCTCGGGCGGAGTGCGGCGAGGTCGATGCGGCTGCGGTCGACGAGGAAGAAGCCGGTCATGGGGTCGGTGCTGCGCGCGAGGCGGCGCGGGAACATGGCTTTGGTGAGCCAGGTCGAGGCGCGGGAGACGCCGAGGCGCAGGGCGGTGCCGAGGCCGCGGGAGTCTCCGCCGCCGATGTAGCGGGACGCGGCGACGACGTCGGCGTCGCCGCGCGCGAAGCGGTCGAGCAGGGCCGGGATGAGCTCGGGCGGATGCTGGAGGTCGCCGTCCATGACGATGCAGATATCTGCGGCGGCTTCTCGCAGGCCGAGGGCGACGGCGCCGCCGAGGCCCCCGGTGTTGTCGTCGCGGTGGATGACGCGAACGGGCAGGTTCGCGGTCGCGCCGACACGCTCGACTTCAGAGGCTGTGTCGTCGGTGCTGTCGTCGACGAAGAGGATCTCCGTCTCATGGCCGGAGACGGCGGCGGATGCGCGGGCGACGAGCTCGGCGACGTTGTCGCGCTCGTTGAACGTCGGCACGATGATCGTGACAGCGGTGCTCACGCGCCCACCCCTCCGACAGAACAAGGACAACGTCCTCCATCGTCCCACGCCGGGCATCGTGCTCGTGCACTGTCGCGGGAGCGCCTGCCGCGCTAAACTGGGCCTCGCGCGGCTGTGGGAGTCGCGCGGCGGCCGTGGGGGCCGCGACTGGGGATTCTGATCTGGGGAGATCATGGGGACGCGTATCGGCTATGCCGCGGGGGCTTTCGACCTTTTTCATGTCGGGCATCTGAACCTTCTGCGCCATGCGAAGCAGCACTGCGATGTTCTGATCGCGGGTGTCGTCAGCGATGAGATGCTGCGGCAGGTGAAGGGCATCGAACCGGTCGTCCCGACCGCTGAGCGGGCCGAGATCGTGCGCCACATCTCCTTCGTCGACGATGTCTTCATCGAAACGGCGCCGCAGAAGATGGATGCGTGGCGCGAGGTCGGCTTCACGCACTTCTTCAAGGGCGATGACTGGCGCGCCACGGAGAAGGGCGAGCGCTTGGAGCGGGAGTTCGCGACGGTGGGTGTGGAGGTCGTCTACTTCCCGTATACGGCGCACACCTCGAGCACGTCTCTGCGGCGAGCGCTGGATGCCATCACTGCCGGGGCCGCGCCGGCTCGCGCCGCGGCATCCCGCTGACATCCGGCGTCATTCGCGGCAATCCGGGAATATCTGGATGCCGGGCGCGATTAGCTTTGGATGTGCGCATACTCGCGCATACACATCTGAGGAAGTCATGACGAAGAAAAGCTTCGCGGTCACCGCACTCATCACCGCTGCCGCCCTTGCGCTCACCGCGTGCTCGGCAGGCACCGATTCCACGGGCGGCGACAGCGCCGCGACCGGATCGATCACCTATGTGATCGGAGGCGACCCCACGTCGTTGAACCCGATCAATGTCGGGGATCGCTGGGGCTTGAGCACGACGAACCTCGTCTACTCCCCTCTGGCCCGCGTCGAGGGCGATGGCACGATCGTCAACGAGTTGGCCGAGAGCATCGAGCCGGCCGATGACGGCCTGTCGGTGACGGTGACGCTGAAGGAGGGCCTGCTGTGGTCCGATGGCGAGCCGCTGACCGCTGACGACGTCGTCTTCACCTACACGAACAAGGCGGTGCGTGAGAACGGCGCCGCCGATCTGCTGTGGGTGGCGGGCGAGCCGATCACGGCCGAGGCGACGGATGAGCGCACGGTCGTCTTCACCCTGCCGTCGATCAGCGCCGCGGCGCTGAGCAACATCGCCACCGAGACGTACATCATCCCCGAGCACGTCTACGGCGACGTCTCCGACTTCTCGGGCTCCGAGCTCGATCCGATCGCTGTGGGCTCGGGCCCGTACATGCTGACGGCCTATGAGCGCGGCCAGTACCTGACGTTCGAGGCGAACGAGAACTACTACGGCGATGCCCCGAACATTCCGAACGTCACGCTGCAGATCGTTCCGAACGCCGACACGGTGAAGACGGCGCTGCAGACGGGCGAGGCGGATGCCTCGTTCGCGACGCCGGATCAGATCGATGAGCTCTCCGGCGCGGGCCTGGACATCTACCCGTATTCCGAGGGCCGCGTCGCCTACCTGGGCCTGAACCTGGCGAAGCTGACCGACCCCGCGGTGCGTCAGGCGCTGTTCTTCGCGCTCGACCGCGATGAGCTCAACGACGCTGCGTACCTGTCGGACGAGTACTACGAGAACGCGTACACGATCCTGCCTCCGAGCAACGCTTTCGCGACGGAGGACGTCGAGAAGTACGAGCAGGATCTGGATGCCGCATCCGCTGCCGAGGGTACGAAGATCACTCTCGCCTATGCGGGTTCGGATCCGGCGCAGACGACGCAGGCGACGCTGATCCAGCAGCAGCTGAAGGCCGCGGGCGTCACGGTCGAGCTGGCCGGTGTCGAGGCCGCGTCGATCTATACCGAGTTCGAGAAGGGCGCCGACTCGAAGTACGACGCATTCCTGGGCGGCTACATCATGGGCGCCGACCCGGACGCGTACAGCGCGCTGTTCCGCACGGATGCGTCGTCGAACTTCTTCCACTATTCCAACCCGGCCACGGATGCGCTGTTCGATGCGGGTGTCGCCGAGCTGGATGCTGAGGCGCGTGGTGCGATCTACGATGATCTTCAGGCGCAGATCGCCGAGGATGCCGTGATCTACCCGATCACCGACAACCTCAAGATCCTCGCCGTGAACTCGCGCATCGGCGGTGTCGAGGAGGCCGGGCTGGTCCCGATCTACACGCTGGAGAACTTCGGTCTGCTGACCGAGAAGTGACGTCGACGGATGCCGTGAGCTGCGCCACAAGCCGGCTCACGGCATCCGTCTGTCCGCCGGAGAACCCACCCGGCAGAAGGAGAACCCCGTGATCAGGTTCATCGCCCGACGGCTCGTGCAGGTCGTCCCGATGCTCCTGCTGCTGTCGTTCGTGGTGTTCCTGCTGATCCAGCTGGCGCCCTACGACGTGGTCGATTCGATCACGACTCCGAACATGTCGGATGAGACGGTCGCCGCGATGCGGGCGAAGTTCGGTCTGGATCAGCCCGTGATCACGCAGTATCTGCTGTGGCTCGGGAACGTGCTGCAGGGCGATTTCGGCTATTCGCTGACGAGCCGGCAGACGATCAGCTCCGAGCTCGCGGCCCGCATCCCGAACACGATGCTGCTGGTGGGCCCCGCATACCTCGCGGCCCTCGTCGTCGCGATCGTCCTGGGGCTGATCGCCGGCTCCCGAAAGGGCCGTTGGGCGGATCGCATCATCGATTCGGTCGCCGGCATCGGCATCGCGACGCCGTCTTTCTGGTTCGCGCTGCTGATGATCTACGTGTTCGGCTACCTGTTGCGCTGGTTCCCGATCATCGGCATGCACACTGTGGGCAAGCAGGGCGATCCGTTGGATCTCCTCGCCCACTACGTGCTGCCGTTCACGGTGCTCGTGGTGGCGTTCTTCCCCGAGCTCAGCCGCTATGTGCGTTCGGCGACGATCAATCAGCTGTCGCAGGACTATGTTCTGGTGCAGCGCGCCTACGGTTCGCCGGGCCGCCGCATCCTCGGGGTGCACATCAGCCGCAACGTTCTGCTGCCGATCGTGACGCAGCTGGGGCTGGCGCTGCCGATGCTCATCACGGGGGCGATCATCACCGAGTCGGTGTTCGCCTGGCCGGGCATCGGCCCCTATTTCCTGACTGCGACGAAGAGCCTGGACTATCCGGTGATCCTGGCGGTGCTGCTGCTGTCGGCGCTGATGGTGATCATCGGCAACCTGATCGCCGACATCCTGTACGTGCTCGTCGATCCGCGCATCCGGTTGGGAGGAGCAGCATGACCGTCCCCGTCATCATCGACGATCCGAAGCCGCGCCGCACGCGTCCGTTGCGCTCCGCGTCGGAGATCGCCGCGGCCGTGTTCCTGACGCTCGTCATCGCGATCAGCATCCTGGCTCCTCTTCTTCCCCTCGACCCCGATACGACGGATCTCGCGATCCGCTGGCAGGGTCCGAGCGCTGCCCATCTGCTCGGTACCGACGACGTCGGGCGCGACTACCTGTCGCGGGTGATCTACGGCGGGCGCATCTCGCTGCTGGTCGGCGTTCTGGCGATGCTCGCGTCGACGGCGATCGGTGTGGTCGTGGGCCTCACGGCCGGTTATGCCCGCGGCTGGGTCGATGAGGTGCTGATGCGCTTCGTCGATTTCCTGTCGTCGATCCCGTGGATGGTGCTCGTCATCGTCGCGAGCGTATTCCTGCGCCCGGGGCTGTGGACGATCATCGTGGTGATCGGGCTGTTCTCCTGGATGCCGACGGCACGGCTCGTGCGCGCGGAGACCCTGTCGCTGCGTGAGCGCACCTATGTCGGTTATGCCCGTTTCGTCGGCGAGCGCGCCCGCACCGTCATCTGTCGGCACGTGTTGCCGGATGCTCTGCCGACCATCATCGTCGCGGCGACCGCGACGATCTCGGCGGCGATGCTGACCGAATCGGCGCTGAGCTTCCTGGGGCTGGGCATCCAGCCGCCGATGGCCTCGTGGGGCAGCCTGCTCGAATCGGCGCAGGGGTCCCTGGCGCGCAGCCCTCTGCTGGCGGTCGTTCCGGGTCTTCTTGTCATGCTGACGGTGCTGTCGTTCAACGTCCTCGGCGATGCGCTGCGGCGCAAGGTCAGCGAGGAGACGACGGTATGAGCATCCTGAGCATCGACGATCTGACGATCGATCTGCCGACAACGGGCGGCCCCTTCCGCGTCATCGACGGACAGTCCCTCGACGTTCCGGCGGGCGGGATCCTCGGCATCGTGGGCGAGTCGGGTTCGGGCAAGACCATGATGCTGCGGGCGATCATGGACATCCTTCCCGAGGGTGCGGATCGTCGCTGGTCGCGCATCGCGTTCGACGGTGCCGATGTCACGGGCCGCTACGATCACTCCCGCCTGCCGATCTCGATGGTGTTCCAGGACCCGTTGACGTCGTTCAATCCGCTCATGCGCATCGGTTCTCATCTCGTCGAGGTCGCCCGCCGCCGCGGTGTCGCCCGGTCGGAGGCGAAGCGCCAGGCGGTTGATGCTCTCGCCGCGGCCCGGATTCCCGACCCGGAACGGGTCTTCGCCCGGTACCCGCATGAGCTGTCGGGGGGCTTGCGCCAGCGCGCGATGATCGCCATGGCGCTGCTGGCCGAGCCTCGTCTTCTGCTTCTGGATGAGCCGACGACGGCGCTGGATGCGACGGTGCAGGCCGAGATCCTCTCCCTGATCCGTCAGCTGCAGGCTGAGCGCGAGCTCACGGTCGTCATCGTCACGCACGATCTGGGCGTGGTTGCCGCGCTCTGCGACACGGTCGCGGTCATGAACGACGGCCGCATCGTCGAGACGGCCCCGGTCGATCGGCTGTTCACCGCGCCCGAGCACCCGTACACGCGTCAGCTGCTGGCGGCGATCGATGAGGGGATGCTCTGATGGGCGGGCTCATCCGCGTGGGCGATCTGCGCAAGACGTACCCGGTGCGCAACGCCTGGGGCCGGAAGATCGGAAGCCTGGATGCTGTCGATGGTGTGACCCTGGAGATCGCCGCCGGTGAAACCCTCGGCGTCGTGGGCGAATCGGGCAGTGGTAAGTCGACGCTGGGCCGGTTGATCCTCGGCGTTGAGCGGCCGACGGCGGGAGCTGTCGAGCACACCGGTTCGGGCGAGATGCAGATCATCCATCAGGATCCGTTCTCGGCGTTGAACCCGCATCGTTCGGCGTTGGCAAGCGTGATGGAGCCGTTGACGGCGCGGGGCGCCTCGGCGGCGAGTGCCGAGGCTGCCGCCCGTGAGGCTCTGGCCGCGGTCGGCATCGACGAGGATGCTGTGCGCAAGCGTCCGCGCGCATTCAGCGGTGGCCAGCGGCAGCGCATCGCGATCGCTCGGGCGATCGCCCCGCGTCCGGCGTTCATCGTGTGCGATGAGCCGGTCTCGGCGCTGGACATGTCGATCCAGGCGCAGGTGACGGATCTGCTGAAGGATCTGCAGCGGGAGTTCGACCTCACCTACCTGTTCATCTCGCATGACCTGTCGGTGGTGCGGGAGATCGCGACGCGCACGGCGGTGATGCGTCGGGGTCGCATCGTCGAGCTGGCTCCGACCGCCGAGCTGTTCGCCGCTCCGCGGCATCCCTATACGCGCCGTCTTCTCGATGCGGTGCTGTTGCCGGATCCGGTGCGCGCCCGCGAGCGTTTGGCGCAGGTGGCCGCGCGCCCGGCTGCGGCCGAGGCCCTGCCGGACGGACCGCTCGTCGAGGTCTCCCCCGATCATTTCGTCGCGGGCTGAGCGGTGGGGGTCAGGAGTCGGCGCGCAGGGCCCGGCGTTCTCCGGCGGTCACGGCGATGGGCAGGCGGTTCTCGGGCGGCGGCAGCGGGCAGACGTACTGATCGCTGAAGGCACACGGCGGCAGGTAGGCGCGGTTGAAGTCGACGGTCACGGCGCCCGCAGCATCCGGGGCACCGATCGGCAGGAACCGGAACGGATAGGTTCCGCCGCTCGCCGAGGCATCGGCGATGACGGCGTTGAGCGCACCGCCGTCATCCGAGACGATCAGCGTGCGCTCCTCGCCCCTGATCATCAGCGTGACGCGCCCTCCGGCCGGATGGGTGCTCTCGTGCCCGTCGACGCTGCGGATGAGGCGTTCCTCTCCTACCGCGGCCGGTTCGTATCGTCCGGTGAGTGCCCATGCGGCATCCGGTGCATAGGATTCGATTCCCGTCAGCTGCACGCGGGCGGGGTTCTCGGGGTCGTAGACGCGCAGGGCGAGTGCGCCGTCGCGGGCGAAGGCCCGCAGCTTCACCGCGCCGATCACGGTCTCGGCGAAGGGCGCGAGGACGATGTCTCCGATTCCATCGATTCCGGTGCCGATGACCGCGCCGTCGCCGGCATGCCAGCGGCCGGGCGCCCCCTCATAGGCCTGCGGGTCGCCGTCGAGCCAGTGCGTGTGCCGCAGCGAGGCGATGCCGTGCGGTGCGTGGATCTGGTCCCAGCGGGTGGCGTTCATACCGCCAGGCTACGCGGGCGGGGCGTGCACGCCGAGCAGGCTGCGCGCCATCTGCGCGACTCTGGGTGGTGTGTGGGGGCCGAGCCATACGGTCCACGGTGTCTGGGGTTCGGAGCACGTCCACTCCACACACCACCCATGAACGGCGGTTCCGAGACGCTCGCCCCTCGCGCGCGCCTCGATGCCGTCTCCCCGCACGAGCCAGCGCACCGATACCCCGTCGGGGACATCGATGTGGCGCGTTTGGATGCGCGCCGCTGCTTCCAGGATCACGGTGCCCATCGTGTCCCAGTGCAGCTGCCGGCAGATCTCGCTGATCACGGGAACATCGTGGAAGTCGCCGGCGATGAGCACCGGCCCGTCGATGTTCGCCCAATCCGGATCTTCGAGATGTTCACATGCGGAGGTCACGCCCACAACCATAGGTGAGGCTTACCTAAGTCAGCAACTATTGATTTCGGATGCCGATGTCCCCGTCCCGCCATATCCTGGAATCATGACTGCTCCCGCCTCTGACACGATCACGATGTTCGGCGCCGACTGGTGCCGCGACTGCATCCGCACCAAGAAGCAGCTCGACGAGCTCGGCATCGCGTACACGTACATCGACCTCGTCGCCGACCCCGATGCCGCTGATGTCGCGAAGGAGATCTCGGGCCGCACGAACATCCCCGTGGTCGTCTACCCGGATGCTTCGCACCATGTCGAGCCGTCGAACGACGACGTCGCGACCAAGCTGCGCGAACTCTCGCTGATCTGATCCCGCGCCCGCGCGCTCCGCGTCCGCGGACGCCGGCACTCCGAAGGAGACCCGAATGACGTCAGCGACCACCCCGGCCCCGGCATCCGCCGGACTCGACGATGCCGTGCGCGAGCGTCTCGACGACGCGATCGCCGATCTCACCGAGGGCGGGCGCACCTGGTCGGCGCTCACGGTCGCGCAGCGCGCGACGGTGCTGCGCGCCGTGCGCACGAATGTCGCGGCATCGGCCGAGGAGTGGGCGCACACCGCGAACGCGTCGAAGGGCCTCAACGGCGGCCACCCGTTGCGCGGCGAGGAGTGGCTCTCGGGGCCCTACAGCGTGATGGGTGCGCTCGATGCCTACATCGAGACGCTCTCGCGGATGGGCGAGGGCCGCAACCCGCTCGAGGGCGTGCGCATCGACCGCGCGCCGGGCGGCCGGGCCCGCGTTCATGCGTTCCCGCTGACAGGTCTCGACAAGTTCCTGCTGTCGGGGTTCACGGGCGAGGTGTGGCTCGAGCCGGGCACGACTCCGCGCACAGCGCGCGCGAGCGCCGGTCTCGCGCAGCGCACGCCAACCGAGTTCGGCGGCGTGGGCCTCGTCCTCGGGGCCGGCAACGTCACCTCCATCCCGATCCTCGACGTCCTCTACGAACTGCTCGCCCATAACCGCACGGCGCTGCTGAAGGTAAACCCGACGCAGGACTCGCTGGTGCCGGTCTTCGAGCACGCCTTCGCGCCGCTGATCGAGCCGGGCTTCCTGCGCATCGTGCGCGGCGCCGGTGACGTCGGTGCCTATCTCACGGCGCACAAGAGCCTCGTCCATGTGCACATCACGGGATCGGCGGCGACGTTCGATGCGATCGTGTGGGGAACGGATGCCGCGGCCAAGCGCCGTCGCCGCGAAGACCGCCCGAAGCTGAAGAAGCCGATCACGGCCGAGCTGGGCGGAGTCTCGCCCATCATCGTCGTGCCGGGCGACTGGTCGGACGCCGACATCACCTTCCATGCGGAGCACATCGCGACGATGCGTCTGCAGAACTCGGGGCACAACTGCATCGCCGGCCAGATGGTCGTCATGTCTCAGGATTGGCCGCAGCGGGAGCAGTTCCACGCAGCTCTGCGCCGTGCCTATGCGCAGGCGCCGGAGCGGCCGATCTGGTACCCGGGTTCGTCGACGCGCATGGACTCCGCGAACGCCGACTACCCGGATGCCCTCGTTCTCGGCGACCGACTGCTGGTCGAGCTCGATGCCGATGACGACGCGTCGGCGATCGAGAACACCGAGTACTTCGCGCCGGTGCTCGGCGTCGTCGAGCTTCCCGGCACGGGCCAGTCGTTCCTCGACGCCGCGATCGCGCATGCCAACGAGAAGCTGCACGGCACGCTCGGTGCGAACCTGCTGATCGATCCGGTGACGCAGAAGCAGCTCGGCAGCGGCTTCGAGCGGGCGATCAGCGAGCTGCACTACGGCTCGATCGCGATCAACGCGTGGACGGCGTTCGGTTTCATCATCCCGACGCTCACATGGGGCGCTTATCCGGGCAGCACCACGGCAGATGTCGGCAGCGGCATCGGAGTGGTGCACAATGCTCTGCTGCTCGATGGTGTCGAGCGTTCGGTGATCCGGGGGCCGTTCCGTCCGCTCCCCCGCTCTCTTCCGCTGCTCAACGGCGGCGGGCGCTTCACGATCCTCCCGAAGCCGCCGTGGTTCGTCACGGCGCGCACGGGTGCCGTCGTCAGCGAGGGGCTCACGCGCTTCCGCGCGAAGGGCGGAGTCCTGACGCTCGCGAAGACGTTGCTTCAGGCGCTGCGCGCCTGAGCGCACCGACGGTTCAGTCGTCGGCGAAGAGGTCGGTCGCGTCGCGGAGGGAGCGGGCGATGCCCGGTTCGGATGCCGCGTGCCCGGCGTCGTCGACGACGACGAACGTCGCCTCGGGCCAGGCCTGGTGCAGATCCCACGCGGTCATCATGGGCGTGCACACGTCGTAGCGTCCCTGCACGATGACGGCGGGGATGTGACGGATGGCGTCGACGCCGGCGATGAGCTGTCCTTCTTCCCACCAGCCCCCGTTGACGAAGTAGTGGTTCTCGATCCGGGCGAACGCGACGGCCGTGGCATCCTCGGTCATCTGCTCGACCTTGTCAGGGTCGGGGTGCACCGTGATGGTCGATCCTTCCCAGCGGGTCCAGGCCTTCGCGGCGGGCACGTGCACGGCGGGGTCGGGGTCGAAGAGGCGACGGTGGTACGCCTCGAGCATGCGGCTGCGCTCGAGCACGGGGATCTGATCGACGTAGTCCTGCCACAGGTCGGGGAACAGAGCCGCGGCGCCGCCCTCGTAGAACCATTCCAGCTCGAGCCGGCGCAGGGTGAAGATGCCGCGCAGCACGAGTTCGGTGACGGCATCCGGATGCGCCTGCGCGTAGGCGAGCGCGAGGGCGCTCCCCCACGACCCGCCGAAGACCTGCCACTTCTCGATGCCGAGGTTCTTGCGCAGCAGTTCGATGTCGGCGATCAGATGTGCAGTGGTGTTGAAGCGCATATCGGCGTCGGGTGCGCTGGCATGCGGGATGCTCTGGCCGCACCCGCGCTGGTCGAACAGCACGAT
>NZ_CANROA010000027.1 GCF_947632095.1 uncultured Microbacterium sp.
GCCAAGTTCAAGGAGATCAGCGAGGCGTACGCCGTGCTCTCGGATGCCGAGCAGCGCAAGGAGTACGACGAGATCCGGGCCATGGGCTCGGGCGCTCGCTTCACCGCCGGCGGCGGGGGAGCGGGCGGCTTCGAAGACGTCTTCAGCCGATTCGGCCAGGGACGCGGCGGGCAGAACGCCGACTTCGAAGACATCTTCTCGATGTTCAACCAGGGCGGAGGCGGAGGCTTCGGCTCCGGACGCTTCGGCCAGACGAGCGGCGGATTCCGCGGCTTCGGCGGCCCGCAGAAGGGCGCCGACGTCACGGCCCGCACCACCCTCGACTTCGCCACCGCCGTGCAGGGCGACACCATCACCCTGCAAGGAGAAGACGGCAGACCGTTCAAGGTGAAGATCCCCGCCGGCATCGCCGACGGGCAGAAGATTCGACTGAACGGACGCGGTCGTCCCTCGCCCGACGGAGGAGAGAGCGGCGACATCGTCGTCTCGATCACCGTGCGCACGCACCCCGTGTTCACCCGGGACGGACTCAACCTGCGCCTCACGGTGCCGGTGACGTTCACCGAAGCGACCCTGGGGGCGACCATCGAAGTGCCCACGCTCAGCGGCGACACCGTCAAGCTGCGCGTCGCACCGGGCACCCCGTCCGGACGCGTGCTGCGCGTCAAGGGACGCGGCGTGACGACGACCAAGGGAACCGGCGACCTGCTCGCCGAACTCCAAGTCGCCGTTCCCACGCACCTGGATGATGCTGCCCGACAGGCCCTCGAAGCCTTCCGGGCCGCAGAGCCCAAGGAGAACCCGCGTGCAGAAATGATGGCGAAGGCACGAGCCTGATCACGCGGGTCCCGGGCAAACGCCCGGGACCCGCACTCGTCTCCGGCCCCGGTCGCCGGTTCAACAGCCACCCAGAAAGGACGGCATCCCGCATGATCGAAGACGACGATGCCCCGGTCTTCGCGATCGCCGTCGCAGCCGACCTCGCAAGCATGCACCCGCAGACCCTGCGCCAATACGACCGCATCGGACTGGTCATACCGGGGCGCACCCGCGGAGGATCCCGCCGATACTCCGCCCGAAACATTCAGCAGCTGCGCGAAGTGGCGCGCCTGTCAGCCGAGGGAATGAGCCTGCCCGCGATTGCGCGACTGCTCGATCTCGAAGACGAAGTGCGTGCGCTGCGCCGCCGCGTCAACGAACTGGAAGGCGCCCTCCGCGCCGAACGGCAGAACCGCCCCGGCGTGCGCGTCTTCGCCGCCGGAGCCGGCGGTGTCATCCCCGTCTCCAACGGCCGCCGTGTGCGCCGCTCCACCGAAGTCGTGCTCTGGCGGCCGGGCGGGCGTAGTGAGGACTGAATAGGGACGGTCACGGTCGTTCGTTCGAAGTCAGGCCGGACGTCGAACCGCCCATGCTCATCGCTTGAAGATGCTGATGCACGATCGCGGCGAAACGGGGACATCCCGCGGTGCTGAGCGCTGAACTGAGAGTCTTGTTGTTGCTTCGGTCCCGGTAGTAGGAGATCTGTCTGCGGATCACATTATCGACGGCTTGCGGGACGTTCTCCGCGATTAGTTGGAAGAACGTGTCGGCAGAGTGAACCTCGTACGGCAACGCTGCCGCGAGGCTGTGAAATCCCCCGTCATCCGTGACCAGATAGGTGGCCCCGCAGGTCATCGCTGCTGCGTGAACGTGAGTATCGTGGTCGTCGTCCCCAGGGAAGGTCATCCCTGCGGGGAAGTCGCGGACGATTTCATCCAGCGACTCTTCGATCAGTTGCTTTGCGCGGCTGGTGAGGTGACCTGGGCCAGCCGTGTTGTTCTTCCGAATCCAGTACAGAACCTCGGCGATGACGTCATTGGAACTCGCCACCGTGAACAGCTCCCCGGAGGTTTCATGTCGAAGCAGGAAAAGCCAGTCCCGAAGCGTCTTCGAATAGAGGACGTTCGCGTCCGCGAAGACGATCGGTACTCGCATCCGGCCAGGGTAGGTGAAGCCGCCGACATTAGATGATGAGGGGGAGTCAGTCTCCGCCGAAGTCCGCCTCGAGCAGCTCGCCGATAGCCGTCGAACGCTCAGTTTCACGCTCTTGGCGGAAGGCCGAGACGTCGCTCCAGCGCACGCGTCGGTGCGTGCCTCGCATGACCGCGGGGAGCTTGCCGTCAGTGATCATCTTCACCAGTGTGGGTCGAGAGACACCGAGCAGATCAGCAGCTGCCGATGTCGTCAGCAGTTCGGGCATCGACTCCAGAACAACGCGGCCGCCCTGCTCCATCCGGTGCACGATCGCGTCGAGAACTTCGGCGAGCCCAGGCGAAACCTGGATGGTCTTGCCGGTCGCCGTCGTGACCATCATCGTGGAGAACCTCTCATCGCCGGCCTGTTCGACGACGTCGGCAGCTTCAGCACGTATCGCATCGGTGATCGTCATCGCTGATCGGGTGGAAGTCGCGGCAGTCATGACCATTCCTTTGCTGAGTCGAGGCGTTGCGCTACTCGTCTGCAAGGAGCAGCCACTCGACTTTCGTTTATAAGTGTAAGCACCTCTCTTTGTGCTGTAAAGGTGCGCGCGCACTGCTGGCGTCGGGTTTTGCAACGCTGCTACCGCACTACTGAAACGTTCTTGACATCTGAAATCGATTCCAGTTAACTGTCATTCGTTAACGGTCCACAAAGAGGTGAAGTTATGGTTTCGATCCGACCCACGCGCGCGCCCGCTCTGGGAGATCAGCTCGCAGCAGTCCTGCGCGATCAGATCGTGCGTCGACAGCTGGAGCCGGGCACCCACCTGGTCGAAGACGCGCTCGCTGCGGAGTACGACGTCAGTCGCGGCCCGGTTCGCGATGCGCTCCGGCAGCTCGAGGGGCAGGGGCTCGTCGAGTCCCGCCGTCGCGGATTCTTCGTCGTCGGTCTCAGCCACAGCGACATCCACGACCTGTACGAGTTGCGCGAGTCCATCGAGATCGTCGCCGCTACACGTGCCGTCTCGCAGATCGACGACGAGCACATGCGTGCTGGGCGGGCGATCGTCGACGCCATGGTCGACGCCGCCGATCGGTCGGATGCTGCGGCATTCGCCGCCGCCGACATGCGCTTTCACGCCCTGCTCTACGAGATCAGCGGCAACCGCCGTCTCACCGACGTGTGGGAGTCCTACGCACCCGTGTTCGCGAGCCTGATGCAACTCACGGTTGAAGAAGACGTCGACCTGCATCCCTCCGCCCACGACCACGGCCGGCTCCTCGATGTCATCGCTGAGGGAGACGTCACGCGGCTCCAGGAAGAACTCCGCGAGCACCTCGACGGTGCGCGGGGCCGCATGGCCCACGCCGTCGACGCGCTGAACGCGACCACCAGCGAGACGAAGGCATCATGACGTTGACCGAAGAACGAACCTCCCTCGACACGATGGTGGCCACAGTGCCGCCGAAGCGCCGTCCGCGGCGCCCCTTCGTCGGTGTCGCCCAGTCGCGGTCCCTGCTGCTACTGGCAATTCCCGCACTGATCTTCTACGGTTTCGCAGTGCTCGTGCCCTCCATCCGCGGTGGCGTACTGGCCTTCACGGACTGGGACGGGCTGTCCCAGACGTATGATTTCGTCGGCTTCAAGAACTTCATCCGCATCTTCACGACGCAGAGCTCCCTGTCCGCGCTGAAGATGACGTTGATCTTCGCGGTCGCCATCACGATCCTGCAGAACGGCATCGGTCTGCTCCTCGCTCTCGGCGTGAACAGCGGTCTCAAATCGCAGAACTTCCTGCGCGTGCTCTTCTTCGCTCCCGTGGTCATCACGCCCGTAGTCGTGGCCTACCTCTGGAAGTTCCTGCTGACGCCCAACGGCGCCGTGAACACCGTGCTGGGCGCCGTCGGCCTCGGGGATGTCGCACCCAGTTGGCTGGGCGACCCGTTCTGGGCCGGAGCATCCATCGTCATGATGGTCGTCTGGCAGCACGCCGGATACTCGATGGTCATCTACATCGCCGGCCTGCAGTCGATCCCGCAGGAGATCAACGAGGCGGCGGCCGTCGACGGCGCCGGCGCCTGGCGCCGATTCTGGTCGGTGACCTGGCCGCTGCTCGCCCCCGCGACGGCGATCAACGTCATGCTCACGATCATCGGCGGCCTCAAGATGTTCACCGAGGTCTTCGTGCTGACAGCCGGAGGCCCCGGAGGGTCCACCGAGACCATGTCCACCCTGCTGTACAAGTCGGCGTTCCAGTTCAACGAGTTCGGCTACGGCATCGCGCTTGCCCTCGTGCTCGCTGTGATCGTCGTCTTCTTCTCGGTCGCGCAGCAGCGCATGGCGCGAAAGGCCAACTGATGTTCCGCTATTCGAAGGGCACTTTCGCCCGCGAGGTCGTGATGCTCGTCATCGCACTCGTCTTCGTCTTCCCCGTCTACATTCTCGTCAACATGTCGCTGCGTCCGGCGAACGAGGCGACGTCGCCGCTCGTGCCGTCGGCCAAGCCCACGTTCGACAACTTCATCCAGGCATGGAATCAGGCCGGTCTCGCCGAGGCGCTGCTCAACAGCGCGATCGTCACGATCAGCAGCGTCGTGCTGATCGTGGGAATCTCGTCGATGGCGGCATACCCTCTCGCCCGCGTCATGTCGAAGCTCTCGACGACCCTGTTCTGGGTCGTGCTCGTCGGAATGATGATCCCGTTCCAGGTGGCCCTCATCCCGCTGTACCAGACGATGCGCGACCTCGGTCTGCTGGGGTCGCTCGCTTCGCTGATCCTCTTCTACACCGGCAGCCAGGTGCCGTTCTCGGTCTTCCTCTACACCGGCTTCCTCCGCACGCTCGAGCGCGACTATGAAGAAGCCGCGGCGCTCGACGGGGCCGGAACGTTCCGCACTTTCCGCAGCATCGTCTTCCCGCTGCTGCGCCCGATCACCGGAACCGTCATCATCCTCAACGCCATCACGGTGTGGAACGACTTCCTCGTTCCGCTGCTCTACCTCAGCGGAACCCCGCAGCAGACCGTGACGGTGGCGCTGTACGCATTCGTCGGACAGTTCGTCTCGAACTGGCCGGTCGTCTTCGCCGGCCTCGTGATCAGCGTCGCCCCCGTGCTCGTCGTCTACTTCCTCATGCAGAAGCAGATCATCAAGGGCTTCGCAGGAGGGCTGAAGGGATGAGTCTCGACGCTTACGCCCTGCGCGCCGATGGTCAGGTCGAACCGCAGGGGATCATTGCCGCGCCGGTGTTCTCCTGGCGGTTGCGGTCATCGCGTCGCGCCGCCCGCCAGGTCGCGTATCGCATCACCGTCATGCAGCAGCTGGCGGCCGGCGGGACGGCGACCGTTTGGGACTCCGGGCGGATCGAGTCGGATGCCACGGTCGGAGCCCGCTATCGCGGGGCCCCGCTGGCCACCTCCGCCGACTTCACATGGAGCCTGAAGATCGAGGACGAGGCGGGAGCTGAGACCTCCGTCACGTCGGGCTTCGCCACCGGCATCGTGCATCGAGACGAATGGGATGCCGTCTGGATCGGCCGCAACCCGGTGTACCGTCAGGTCGCCCTGCCGCCGCAGGACACCGACATCAGCTTCACGGTCAACAAGCTGCAGCCGGTGCGCCGGTTCGTGCGGCACTTCGACCTCGACACGGTTCCGGTCGGCGCGAAGGTGCACGTCTCCGCCCAGGGCGCCTACCGCCTCTACATCAACGGTCAGAAGGTCGGCACCGACGAGCTGGCCCCGGGATGGACCGAGTACCGCGACCGCATCACCTACCAGTCCTGGGATGTCACGCCCCTGCTGCGCACCGGCCGCAACAGCATCGCGGCACTGCTCGGCGATGGCTGGTACGTCGGGTTCATCGGCACGGACCGCCGCCATCAGGCCCAGCACTACGGCAAGCAGCCGGCACTGCTGGCGCAGCTCATGCTCGACCGTGCCGATGGCGGCCGCGACGTGATCGCCACGGGGCAGGGGTGGAAAGAGGACGCCTCCGACATCCTCTACGCCGACATGCTCATGGGCCAGTACGAGGACTCCCGCCGCGCGGACCCCACCTGGCACACAGCCGAGCACGACATCAGCGGATGGTCCGATGCCGTCGTCGTCGACGACGAGCTCGCTCTGCTGACACCCGAGGTCGATCCCGGCGTGCGTGCCACGCTGCGCCTTCCGGCCGTCTCGGTCGAACGGCGCGAACCCGGACGCTTCATCGTCGACTTCGGGCAGAACCTCGTCGGCCGCGTGCGGCTGCGCCTGCGCGACCAGCCCGCGGATCGTCGCATCCAGCTCAACCACGCCGAGGTGCTCGACGACGGCGAGCTGTACACGGCGAACCTGCGCACGGCCGAGCCGCTCGACGTGTTCTGGACCAACGGTGACGCCGACCAGGTTTTCGAACCGCGATTCACGCTGCACGGATTCCGCTTCGCCGAGGTGCAGGGATACGCCGGTGAGCTGCGGGCCGAGGACATCGAAGCGGTGGTGCTGCACAACGACGCCGAGTTCATCGGAGAGTTCACCTCATCCGATGCCTCCCTCGACAGGCTCTTCCAGAACATCTCCTGGGGGCTTCGCGGCAACTTCGTCTCGATCCCGACGGACTGCCCGCAGCGCGATGAGCGTCTTGGCTGGCTCGCCGATGCCCAGGTGTTCGCCCCGACCGCCCTCGCGCTGGCCGACCTCGGACCGCTGCTGCGCCGCTGGATGCGCGACGTGCGCAGCGCACAGAGTGACGACGGCGCATTCCCCGACATCGCCCCGCACCTCATCCACCTGCGCGAGGGCGCACCCGCATGGGGCGACGGGGGAGTCACGATCCCCTGGAACATCTACCGTGCGACCGGTGACATCGACGTTCTGGCGGAGGCTGCCGACTCGATGATCGCCTGGGTGCGGCACATCGAGCGCCACAACCCCAGCCTCATCTGGCGGGCTCAGGTCGGCAACGACTACGGCGACTGGCTGCAGATCGGTGAGGAAACGCGCAAGGACGTCCTGTCGACCGCGTACTTCGCCTACAGTGCCGACCTGACCGCACGATCGTTGCGCGTACTCGAGCGCGACGCAGAGGCCCAGCAGATCGCGGAGCTGCGCGATCGCATCGCTGACGCGTTCCGCGAATCGTTCATCTCCGACGACGGCACCGTCGCCGGGGACACCCAGGGCGGACAGCTCCTCGCCCTCGCCTTCGGCCTCACCGCCGACGACACCCAGCGCGATCTCGTCGCCGAGAAGCTCGTCGACACCGTGGAGCGCCGAAGCGTCTCCCTGACGACCGGCTTCGTCACCGTCGGCCTGCTCTGCCCCGTGCTCGCGCAGATCGGCCGCGAAGACCTCGCCTTCCGTCTGCTCCACAACGACCAGTACCCGTCGTGGCTGTACTCCGTCAAGAACGGCGCGACCACGATCTGGGAGCGTTGGGACGGTTGGACGCCCGAGCACGGATTCCAATCGGCGCGCATGAACAGCTTCAACCACTACTCGCTGGGCTCGGTAGGCGAATGGTTCCTCTCCGGCATCCTCGGCATCGGCCAGAGCACCGACTCGGCCGGCTACGAGCGGATCGAACTCGCACCGCGCCTGGACCCATTCCTCTCGCACGCCGAAGGCGCGCTGGAGAGTCCCGCGGGACGCATCGAGAGCGCCTGGCGTCGCGACGACGACCAGATCGCCTGGACGGTCACCGTGCCGCCCGGTCGCGGCGCCGAAGTCGTCCTCCCGACAGCATCCGAGATCACGGAAGGAGGCGAGAAAGCGACGCAATCACACGGCGTCACCCTGATGGACCGAAGCCAGCAGAACACCCGTTTGATGCTGGAATCCGGAACCTACGAATTCCGGTTCCCGGCCGGGTAACCCCTGGCGAATCCCGTTACCACCCTGTACCCGGGGGCACCCGCCCCCTTCCTGCATTGGAGTCTATCCACCATGAAATCGCGTTACATCGCCGCTGTTGCCGGTGTCGCCGTGGCAGGCCTCGCCCTGTCGGCATGCTCGTCGTCGGAGCCGACGTCGTCCACCGAGCCCACTGAAGCGCTCACCATCGCGACCACCTCGAACAACCAGGGCCCCATGGAGGCCGTGATCGAGGCGTACACAGAGAAGACCGGCCTCGATATCAACCTGACGGTCGCCGACACTTCGCAGTTCCAGACCACGATCCGCACGCAGCTCAGCAGCGGCACCGGACCCGACGTCTTCACCGTGTGGGCCGGCGGTGGAAACCCCGGCGCCATCGACGTGCTCCAGGGAGCCGGCTACCTCGCCGACCTCTCCGACCGCGACTGGGTCGGCGACGTCGACCCCGGCACAGCTGAAACGCTTCAGATCGACGGCAAGACCTACGGCCTGCCCTCGAAGCTCGACGCCGTCGGCACGATCTACAACAAGGCGACCCTCGCCGAACTCGGCCTCGAAGTGCCCACCACCTACACCGACCTGCTGTCCTACTGCAGCGATGTGGCCGCCGCCGGCAAAGTCGCCTTCGCCCTCGGCATCCAGACCGACTGGGTCACCCAGCTGATCCCGTACGCTCTCGTGTCCTCCACCGTCTACGGCCAGGACGCCGACTTCGACGAGAAGCTCGGCGACGGCTCCGCGACGTTCGAAGGCTCCGGCTGGGGCGACGCATTCGACAAGTACCTCGAGATGGACGAAGCCGGATGCTTCAACCCCGACCCGCTCGGAACCGACGTCAACGCGGCATACGACCTGGTGAACTCCGGATCGGCCGTCGGCGTCGTGCAGGTTCTCGCCTCGTACCCGCAGATCGCCTCGACGGCGCCCGAAGGAACAGAGTTCGGCTTCTTCCCGCTCCCCGGTGACGACTCCGGCGAGCCCACGCTGACGCGCGGCATCGGCGTGAGCTTCGCCGTCAACGAAGGCGCGAAGAACAAGGTCAACGCCCTCGACTTCGTCGATTGGCTCGCCACCCCCGAAGCGACGAGCATCTGGTTCGACGCAGCGCCCGGACTCCCGGCGCTCACCACGGTCGAGACCGAGCTCGACGAAGTCATGCAGACCGCATCGGACATCATCGCCGAGGGCCGCACCTCGCCGATGCCCGACCAGGCCTGGCCGAACGCAAAGCCGCAGTCCGCGCTCTTCGTCGGCGTGCAGCAGCTGTTCTCCGGACAGTCCGACACCGACGGTGTGCTCCGCTCGATGGACGAGGCCTTCGCCGGCTGATCTCCGTGCTGCGGGGCAGGCGCCCCTGCCCCGCAGCATCCATCCCTTCTCTTCTGAAAGTTCTTCACGCATGCCCACGCACGACATCATCACCGCCGTTCCCCTCGCCTTCGATGAGAACGGCGCCCTCGACCTCGACGGAAGCCGACAGATCCTCGAGTACGTCGCCGCCTCCCCGGTGCAGGGAGCCCTCGTGCTCGGCACCACGGGAGAGTTCCCGGCGCTGTCGATCGACGAGCGCAACGCCGTCGCGCGACTGTCGGTCGAGGTCCTCCAGGGCATGCGTGTCATCGTGCACGTCGGAGCGGCGAGCCGCTTCGAGGTCTCGCAGCTCATCGACGGCGCCCGTGCCGCCGGTGCGACCGAGATCGCCGTGCTCACCCCCTATTACCTGCCCGCACCGCCGAATGAGGTGTTCGGCTTCTTCGAAGAGGTCGTCGCCGAGGCCGCCGGGCTCGATGTCTACGTCTACATGTTCGAAGCACGCACCGGGATTCCCGTCGACGAAGAGCTCATCGTGCGCCTGTCGGCACTTCCCGGAGTCGTCGGCGTGAAGGTCAGCGGCGAATCGCTCGAGCTGATCTCCTCGTTCCGTGCGCGCCTGCCCGAGGGGTTCCGCATCTACACGGGTTCCGATGGGGACTTCGCCCGGGCCGGTATCGCCGGTGCCGACGGTGTCATCTCGGGCGTCGCCTCCGCTTTTGCGCGTCCCTTCGTGAACATGCGCGAGGCGCTCATCGCCGAGGACCAGCCGCGCATCGCCGAACTGCAGAAAGACATCGATGAAGTCGTCGGGGCGGTGGATGGATCGCCCGCGCGCATGCGGGCGGTGCACCGTCTCGCCGGGCGTTCGGTGGGAGGTCGGCGCATGCCGATCCCCGAGCCGGATGCCACGACCCTGGAGCGCCTGGAGCGCGCCATCGGGTCGCACCACTAGAAAAGCGGCGTCCACTGGCGGGCGTCGCGCGACGAAGGAGAAGCAGAGTTGCACTCATCCACATCGCAGAGAAGACGACGCTCCGCCGCGGTTGCGGCATTGGGCGCTGTCGGCCTGATCGCGGGTCTTGCCGCAGGTCCGGCCTATGCAGAGACCGTAGAGGATCCTGCGGAGGCGCCGATGCGCGTCTCCGAGGGGCTCATCGATCTCACGGATACGAACACCGTCGGGCTGCCTCAGCTCGACAGTGCGGAGACCATCACTATCTTCGCGCCCGGTGATGACGACCTGAAGTTCAATCATGGCGTCGTCATGATGCCATTCCAGGGGAAGCTCTACGCGCAGTGGCAGACCTCGGAATGGGACGAGGACACCCCCGACACGGTCGTCACCTACAGTGTGAGCGACGACGGTGCAGCCTGGAGCGAGCCGGTTCACATGACCGAGCCGCGCGACGACGGCTACACCTCCAACGGCGGGTGGTGGACGGATGGCGAAACGCTCATCGCCTACCTCAACGTGTGGCCCGCCGACGCCAACCCGCGCGGCGGGTACACGGAGTACATGGCCAGCACCGACGGCATCCACTGGTCTGACCCGCAGCGGGTGACCGATGGCGCGGGCGAGCCCGTCAACGGAATCATCGAGCAGGACGTGAAAGCGCTGTCGAGCGGCCGGATCATGACCGCGTTCCACGTGCAGCCGGGACTCTTCGTCAAGCCGTTCTACACGGACGACCCGCTGGGCGTGACCGGTTGGACCCAGGGCGAATTTGAGAACCAGCCCAACAATGAGGGCATGTCGCGCGAGCTCGAGCCGAGCTGGTACGAGCAGGCCGATGGCTCAGTCGTCATGATCTTCCGCGACCAGGCGAACAGCTTCTACCGCCTCGCGGCGGTCAGCGAGGACCAGGGGGAGACGTGGGGCCAGTCGGTGCTCACGAACATCCCCGACAGTCGGCAGAAGCAGAGTGCGGGCAATCTGCCCGATGGCACCGCCTACCTCGTCGGAAGCCCGACCGGCAACAACCAGCGCCTGCCGCTGACGGTGCTCGTCAGCGCCGACGGAGAGACCTTCGACGCCGGCTACACGCTGCGCGATGCCGCCGACCTGCAGCCGCGCCGTTACACGGGCCGGGTCGACCGCAAGCCCAGCTACAGCTACCCGAAGAGCGTCCTGTGGGGCGACTACCTCTACATCGGCTACGGCGCGAACAAGGAGGATGCCCAGCTCACGCGCGTGCCTGTGGCGGACATCGCCCAGCGCGACGTTCCGGGGCAGGTCTCTTCGCTCCGCGTCGATGGCAAGGGACGTTCGATCGACGTCTCTTGGAAGGCGCCGAAGGACAGCGGTGACGCAGCGATCACCGGATACATCGTCACCGCCGAGTCGACGTCGGGGCGCACCGTCACGGCCGAGGTCGGCACGCGCAAGACGCGCACGACGCTGGACCGCCTGCACCCCGGACGCTATCGAGTGACCGTCGTCGCCGTGAACGAGTTCGGCGAAGGCGCAGCGAGCGTCTCGAAGTGGGTGAACGTCAGCGGCCGCGGGCGCTGAGACGCATCATGAGCCGGCCGGGCTGCCCCCTGTGGGTGGTTCGGCTGGCTTTCCTCTTATCTGGTTCTTGTCTGGCAAGCGGCGAGATACTGAAATCGTTATCTCACGGTTTTTCGTTGGTGTCATCGGAAATATGGGTGCGGATAAAGCTAGGTAGCGCTTAGTTGTTGACATCGATTCCAGCGGCGCGCTACGTTGAGCGAAATCGATTTCATCGCACTGTTGCGAGAACTTGCTGAACGAAGGAGTGAGCAGTGAAGTTGACCATGAGTACTTATTCCACGCGGGGGCGCGTGCTGCGTGCGACAGGCATCGCTGTGGCGGCAGGCTTGCTGCTCACAGGTTGCGCCACGAGCGGAAGCGGCGGCGCAGAGGGAGCTGGTGGCGAGCTCACCTTCTCAAACTGGCAGTTCCTCGAAGACGGGAAGGGGCCGATCCTTTGGGATGCGGTCAAGGAGTACACGGGACCTGACGGCGATATCAGTCTCGCCAAGGTGGAGATTCCCTTTGCCAATTACGCGGACAAGCTCAGCACGGAGCTTGGCGCTGCAGGCGGCCCCGATGTCATGGTTTTGCAGGACAGCCAGTTCGTCGAGCTCGTCGATGCGGGTGTTCTCGAACCGCTCGATGACATCGCAAACGAGCTGGGAGACTCGCTCAACAGCACCAATGACGCAGGCGAATTCGGAGGAGGCCAGTACGGCTTCAACTGGGAGCGTCCTACGTACAACACGATGATCTACAACAAGGATCTTTTCGATGAGCTCGGGCTTGAGGTCCCGACCACGTTCGACGAGTTCCTCGACACCGCGAAGACAATTACCGAGAAGAAGGGCATCTCTGGTTGGGCCGGCCGCCACCAGACGGCAGAGCTCGACGGGTGGACGCTGGAGATGGCGAACTGGATCTACGGGTTCGGCGGAGCGCTCAGCGACGGAAAGTCGCTGACGATCGATGCGCCCGAGAACGTGGAGGCAGTGGAAGCTTTCCTGGAGACGTTCGAATCCGGAGTGGCTCCGATCGGAGACGACGCATCCACCTTCCGCGCCAAGTTCGGCCAGGGGAACGTCGGAATGCTTTTCGAGAACTCTGGTGTGGCAACTACGATCACGTCGACAGAGGGCAACGCGATCGACGGCCAGAACCTCGGTGCGGCGCCGTTGCCGATGGAGTTCGCGGGGTCGAACTCGCAGCTCATCCTGGCCGTCAATGCCAACAGTGACAACAAGGAAGCAGCCAAGGACTTCGTTCGCTGGGTGCTCGGCGACGAGGGGCAGGTCGCTATCCGCGCTGGCTTGGGCGCGTCCGCGATGGCCACGGACGTCGAGCCTGACGCGGCGTTCCAGGAAGCGAACCCGTGGGCTGCGCAGTTCCTCGAGGCCGCCAAGACCTCCAGCTCGACGCTCGTGGAGGGCTTCGAGACCGATAGCAAGGTCATCTGGCGTGAGGTGCTGACGGCCGTCGAGGGTCTCCGGATCAACGGAGGCGATGTCGCGACGAAGCTCGCAGAGGCGCAGGCCGCCTTGGAGAAGGAACTGGGCTGAGGCTCGACAGCGGGGTGAGGAGACTCCTTCTCCTCGCCCCGCTGCCATGCCGCGACGACGCGGCATGGGTCGTATTGAGAGAGGACGACAGAGATGTCGATCACTGCTAAGGCGGGGCTACGGGACACGAGCACACCGCCCGTATCGTCACCGAAGGTGAATAAGGGTGGAGGGCTCAGCCGCTTCGTCGAAAAGAACGGGGCGTACCTGTTCCTGCTTCCCGCGATCGTGTACTTGGCGATTTTCACCGTATTCCCCCTGATTCGCGGCGTCCTTCTGTCGTTCACCGCGACGAAGCTCGTGAACCCCACCGGTGGTCGACCGGTCGGCCTCGAGAATTACGAATACCTGCTCGAGAGCGATAAGTTCTGGGCCTCTGTCACCACGACATTGCTCTACACGCTGTTCACCGTGGTGTTCTCCGTCGGCTGCGGGACCGCAGCGGCACTCTTGCTCAACACGGCGTTTCGCGGTCGGGCTATCGTTCGCGCTATTGCTGCAATTCCGTGGGCGGTGCCTACCGTGGCGGCTGCGCTCATCTTCGTCTGGATCTACAACAACGAGCAGGGGATCCTGAACCGCACGAGCGGTGCGCTCGGCCTCGGCCAGCATGGATGGCTGATCGATCCTGACTATGGTCTGTTCGCAGTCACGTTGGCGACGGTGTGGAAGCTCACACCTCTTGTCATGCTCGTGATGTTGAGCGCTCTCCAAAGCGTCCCGCACGAATTGCGAGAGGCGACGTGGGTCGATGGCGCGACGCGGTTCCAGTCCTTCCGTGCGGTGACGTTGCCGCATTTGATGCCGACGATCCGGGTGATTGCTCTTCTCATGACGATCTGGTCGATCCGTCGATTCGAGATCATCTTCCTGATTACGGGAGGCGGGCCCCTCGACGCCACAAACACGCTCGTCGTCAATGTTTACCGAACGGCATTCCAGGACCAGAACCTGGGCCGGGCTGCGGCGATCGGCGCGCTCGGGCTCATCCTTTCGCTGCTGGTCACCGTTATCTACTTCATCGTCGAGCAGATCCAGGAACGACAGGAGAGTCAGCGATGACGACCGTACGGATTCCCACGCCCCTCCCGCGCCGTCGAGGTCTGGCCAGCCGGTTCGGCAGCCTCGGCAAGGCCATCCTCGTTGTGGTTCTCGTGGTCTTCGCCGGCTTTCCCATCTACTGGATGCTGGCGACGTCGCTAGGAACCGAAGCATCGTTGTACGGGGGAGCGCAACCGATCATTCCAGAGTTCGGAAATATCGGACAGTGGTCCGGATTCCTCGAGAAGATTCCGATTCTGCGCTGGCTGGGCAACTCCTTCGTGATCGCGGCGGGCACAACGATTTTGAGCCTGATTCTGGCCACGATGGCCGCATATGCACTCAGCCGGTACCGGTTCCACGGTCGTGGTATCGCAGGCTTCATCTTCTTCAGCACGCAGATGCTGCCAGAAGCCCTCATCATTGTTCCGCTGTACGCGATCTTTGCCGGTGCGGGGCTGCTCAACAGCCATTGGGGGCTCATCCTGGCCGATGCTGCCTTTGTGATGCCGGTCAGCATGTTCATCATCAAGAGCGGCATCGACAAGATCCCCTATGAGATCGAAGAGTCCGCGCGCATCGATGGCTGTTCGCGTGTGCGCATTCTGGTGACCATCGTGTTGCCGTTGATCATGCCGAGCATTGCGGCGGCGGCGGTGATCGCCTTCTTCGACGGGTGGAACGAGTTCATGTTCGCCAACACCTTCATTTCGGACTCGGTGCTGTGGCCTGCTCCTGTCGGCCTCGCATCATTCCTCGGCCAGTTCTATACGCCGATGAACGTGGTCATGCTCTGCGCACTGCTATTCGCGTTGCCCGCCATCATCTTCTTCCTCTGGGCTCAGCGTGGCATCGTGTCCGGGTTGACCGCCGGCTCTGTGAAGGGATGACAAAGACCATGAATCAAGGAGATAGCACCATGGAAAATCTGAGCGATCCGCTTTTCGGCTTGCAGGGTCGAATCGCTCTTGTGACGGGTGGGTTCGGTCAGATCGGAGCCGAGTTCGTGCGTGCTTTGCATGCGCGAGGTGCTCGCGTCGCCGTCTCGTCGCGTCGACAGATCAACGATGCCGCTCAGCGGTTGGGCCTAGACGGGGCAGACGGCACGACGCTGATGGCCATTGAGATGGACATCACAGATCAGCGGAGCGTGGATGCGGCCCTCGACCGTGTCGAGGCGGAGTGGGGCGTGCCGACGATTGTTGTGAACAACGCCGGCATAGATACGCAACCGAGCGCGCCGCCCGAGGTTTCCGGGCCGTTCGAGCAGTTCCCCGCAGACGTCTTCCGCGAAGTTGTCGAGACGAATCTGGTCGGCACGTTTCTTGTCACGCAGTCCGCAGGACGTCGTATGCGCGCGGCAGGTGCCGAAGGATCCATCATCAACATCGGTTCGATCTATGGGATGGTCTCGCCGGTGCAGGATATTTATGCCTACAAGGAAGAGCAGACCGGAGTGCCGTTCATCAAGCCCGTCGCTTATTCGGCTGCTAAATCCGGGCTCTATAACCTCACCCGCTACTGCGCGACGTATTGGGGTAAGGCAGGGATTCGTGTGAACACGCTGACACCGTCTGGCGTGCGTCGCGATACTCAGGATGCGACGTTCCAGGCGAACTACACGGAGCGCATGCCTATCGGGCGGATGGCGGAAGCCGATGAGTACAACGGTGCGCTCATCTTCCTGGCATCGGATGCTTCGCGATACATGACGGGATCGAACCTGGTCGTCGATGGTGGGTGGACTGCATGGTGAATTCGATCATCGGAGATCGTCTCTTCTCGGCTGCCGTCACGCCCATGCGTGCGGATGAGTCGGTAGACCATAACGCGCTGGGGCTGCTGATCGACGCCGACCTCACGCGGGGCGTTGAAGGCGTTTATGTCTGCGGGTCATCCGGAGAAGGGGTGAACCTGGCAGAGTCAGAACGGATCTCGGTGGTCGAGACGGCTGTTTCAGCTGCCGCGGGTCGAGCCCCTGTCGTGGCACATGTCGGCGCGATGTCGACCGGAGAGTCCATCCGCTTGGCATCGGCGGCCGAGAGCTCCGGAGCAGCTGCGATCTCGATGATCCCACCGCTGTACTACGGGTACTCGACCGCGGACGTCGTCGCCCACTTCCGTG
Organism: uncultured Microbacterium sp.; assembly: GCF_947632095.1. Lineage (GTDB taxonomy): Bacteria > Actinomycetota > Actinomycetes > Actinomycetales > Microbacteriaceae > Microbacterium. The sequence continues at coordinate 16,356 of NZ_CANROA010000027.1, forward strand.
CGGTGATCGAAAGCGTGGATATCCCGTTCATCCTCTACAACATCCCGCAGTTCACGGGACGTGATATCTCGGAGGGCGGGTTCGAGGAGCTGCTCGAACTCCCGCAGGTCATCGGGGTGAAGCACACCTCCCGCAATCTCTACGGTGCTGAGCGGATCATTCAGAGGTATCCGCATCTGAGCTTGATCAACGGGTTCGACGAGTTCTACTTGCCGGGCTTGTCGATCGGCGCCGAGGGGGCCATCGGAACCACGGTCGGTCTGCAGATCGAACTCTTCGTTGCTCTGCGTCGGCGATTCGCCGCGGGGGACATCACCGGTGCCCGCGCACTTCAAGCGCGGATCAACGACACGGTAGAGGCGATGGTTGAAGCCGGTGTATTCGGTGCTGCCAAGTATTTGGGCGGCAAGTATTCCAAACCATTGGGAAGCTGCCGGCGTCCTCTGCCTGAGCTCGGCGATGATGCGCTTCGCAGTCTCGATGAAGCGTGGGACCGACTGCAGCAGCACATCGCGACGACTCGCGCTGAAGAAGCATAAGAGCGTCGGCGAGTCTCGCCTTTCACGAGTCTCGCCGGCGTCCCATGCGGCAAGCTGGAACGGTGAGGGATGCCATGGCCACGATCTACGATGTCGCGCAGCTCGCGGGAGTCTCTCCGGCGACGGTTTCGCGTGTGTTCAACGGCACGAGTGTGTCTTCGGAGAAGGCGGAGGCGGTGCGGGCTGCGGCGAAGCAGTTGAAGTTCGTGCCGAATCGCACGGCGCGCAGTCTGCGCCGGCAGAGCTCTGAGGTTATCGGCCTGGTCATCCCGGATATTGAGAACCCGTATTTCACGGAGATGGCGCGCGGCGTGGAGGATGTGGCTTCCGAGGCGGGCTATTCGGTCGTGCTGTGCAATTCCGATTCCGAGATCGAGAAGGAGTCGACGTATCTCGACATCGCGATCGCCGAGCACATGTCGGGTGTGATCATCGCGACGGCGTCCGATGAGTCCTCTCTCGATGGCATCCTCGCGACGGGTCGCCCCGTGGTGGCGGTCGACCGCGACACGGACTATGAGATCGACAGTGTCATCATGGCGAACCGTGCGGCGGGTGCGGCGGCGACGCGTGAGCTGATCGATGCGGGTTATCGGCGCATCGCGTATATCGGCGGGCCGGCGCAGATCGATACGGCGGCGGAACGTGCGGATGGGTGGCGGGATGCTCTCGCCGAGGCTGACCGTGCCGTCGAAAGCGATCTGCTGAGGTTCTCGACGTTCCGTGTCGATGGCGGGCGTGCGGCGATGGAGGAGCTGCTGGCTCTTCCCGAGCCGCCGGATGCTGTCGTGGCGGGCAACAACCTGATCGGCGTCGGCGCGATCCAGGTGCTGTCGGAGCACGATCTGACGCCACCGAAACTGGGTGTCGCGGTGATCGGTTCTCTGCCGTTCACAACGCTGTCGCCGAAGGCGGTGACGGTCGTGCGTCTGCCTGCCCGCCATATGGGCGTCACGGCGGCACGGATGCTGCTCGAACGCATTCGCGGAGACGTTCAGCCCGCGCGCACGATCGTGCTGCGCAACGAGCTTCAGGCGGCCACACCCCGCTGATCCGGCAGTGCCGAGGGGGCGGGACACGCTGACCCGCTTGCAGCCTGAAATCGATTTCGCGTAGGGTGGCGGACGAAGGAATCGCGATCAAGGAGGACCGCCATGCGCTGCACTCTCGGAGTGGACGTCGGCACATCGAGCACGAAGGGCGTGCTCGTCGGCGAAGACGGAACGATCGTGGCATCCACCACCCGCGCCCACGACGTCGACCGGCCGCACACCGGCTGGGTCGAGATGCGCGCCGAGATCTGGTGGGACGAGTTCGCCTCGATCGCCCGCGAGCTTCTCGACGAGGTCGATGACGCCGAGATCGCCGCCGTCGGCGTCAGCGGCATGGGGCCGTGCGTTCTCCTCGTCGATCAGAACGACCAGCCCGTGCGCCCCGCGATCCTCTACGGCGTCGACACCCGCGCGACGGCGCAGATCTCCCGCATGACCGACGAGCTCGGCCTCGACGAGATCACCCGTGTGGGCGGGTCGACGCTGACCTCGCAGGCGGCGGGCGCGAAGATCGCCTGGGTCCACGACGAGGAGCCGGATGCCTTCGCCGCGGCCCGTCGCTTCTTCATGCCGGCTTCGTGGCTGGCCCACCACCTCACCGGCGCGTACGTGCTCGACCACCAGTCGGCGAGCCAGACGTCGCCGCTCTACGACATCGAGAACGAGCAGTGGCACGAGCCCTGGTGGCAGCGCTACGCGGGCACGATCGAGCAGCCCCGCCTGACCTGGGCGGGCGACATCGCCGGCAGCGTCACCGATGAGGCATCCGCGCTCACCGGCATCCCCGCCGGCACCCCTGTCATCACGGGAACCATCGACGCGTGGACCGAGGCCGTCAGCGTCGGAGCGCACGAGGTCGGCGACCTCATGCTCATGTACGGCACGACCATGTTCCTCGTCGCGACGGGGGAGGAGACCCTGCGCACCCCCTCGATGTGGACCACCGCCGGCGCCTTCGCCGGCACGCGCAACCTCGCCGGCGGCCTGTCGACCTCCGGCGCGCTGACGGCCTGGCTGAAGGACCTCACGGGTTCGGACTACCCGGCGCTGCTGGCGGATGCCGCCACCTCCGGTCCCGGAGCGAACGGCCTGCTGATCCTGCCGTACCTCGCGGGGGAGCGCACTCCGATCCAGGACCCCGATGCCCGTGGCGTGATCGCCGGCCTCACGCTCGAGCACTCGCGCGGCGACCTGTATCGCGCAGCCCTGGAGGCCACGGCCCTGGGGGTGCGTCACAACGTCGAGACGATGCGCGCCGCTGGCGCCGACATCCGCCGCATCGTCGCCGTCGGCGGCGGAACCCAGGGCCGGCTCTGGCTGCAGGTCGTCTCCGACGTCACCGGCCTCGTGCAGGAAGTGCCCGCGACGACGATCGGCGCCAGCTACGGCGCGGCCTTCCTCGCCGCGGTCGCCATCGCCGAGCCCGGCACCGCCCCGGTCATCACCGACTGGAACCCCATCGCGCAGACCATCACCCCGGACCCCGCGCTGCGCGAGGTTTACGACACCCTCTTCGACCGCTATGTGCGCCTCTACGAGGGATCCAAAGACGTCATCCACGAACTCGCCGCCGACCAGCGCGGCGCCTGACCACCGAACACACGGAGAGAACATGAGCTACACCCTCCCGACGCCGCTCGAGCGTCCGGCATCCGCCCCGAAGACCGCCTACCTGATCACCTCCGGCGACCTGCGCGAGTCGGCCAACACCGGCGGCTGGCCCACCCAGGTCGCCCTCGAAGAAGGCGTCACCCGCGTCTTCGACGGACTCGGTTGGAACGTCATCCGCGCCTTCGACGTCGACCCCGAAACCGGCCACGGCTTCATCTCGAGCCAGCGCATGGGCCTCGAGGTCTTCAAGAACATCCCGACCGACGCGCCGCTGATCGTCGCGATCGCCAACTGGCAGTACTCCCACCACGTGCTCGCGGGCCTGCGCACGCACCAGGGTCCGATCCTCACGGTCGCGAACTTCGCCGGCGACTGGCCCGGTCTCGTCGGCCTCCTCGGCCTCAACGCCGGCCTCACCAAGATGGACAAGCCCTACGCCACGACCTGGTCGGTCGACTTCGCCGACCAGTGGTTCATCGACGGCATCCGCGAATGGACCGAGACCGGCACCATCACGCACGACGCCTCGCACGTGCGCGCACTCCCGGCCCTGCCGGACAGCCCCGAGAAGCAGCTCGGCGAGGCGCTCGCCGCTCAGCTCCTCGACGAGAAGGCCATCATCGGCGTCTTCGACGAGGGCTGCATGGGCATGTACAACGCCATCTTCGATGACGAGCTGCTCAACCACACCGGCATCTACAAGGAGCGCCTGTCGCAGTCGGCGCTGTACGCCGAGATGCTGACGGTCAGCGAGGACGACGCGAACGCGGCCTTCGACTGGCTGATCGACGCCGGCATGACGTTCCGCTTCGGCGAGGACGGCGCCACCGAGCTCACCCGCGAGCAGGTGCAGTGGCAGATGAAGATGTACATCGCCGCGATGCGCATGGCGGACGACTTCGGGCTGGATGCTGTCGGCATCCAGTACCAGCAGGGCCTGAAGGACCTCGTCCCGGCATCCGACCTCGCCGAGGGCATCCTGAACTCCACCGAGCGCCCGCCGGTGTTCTCCCGCGACGGCAAGCGCGAGCTGCACGCCGGTCGTGCGTTCCCGCACTTCAACGAGGCCGATGAGGGCGTCGCGGTCGACGCGCTCGTCACCGACCGCGTCTGGCGCGCCATGGGCCTCGTGCCCGACAACACGCTGCACGACGTGCGCTGGGGCGAGGACTACGAGGGCCAGTTCGTCTGGGCCTACGAGATCTCCGGATCCGTTCCCGCCTCGCACCTCGGTGGCTGGGACAAGGCCGAGGGCTGGCGTCAGGGTCACGTGTTCTTCCCCGCCGGCGGCGCGACCCTCAACGGCACGTCCAAGCCCGGCGAGGTCGTGCTCTCGCGCGTGTTCATCGCCGACGGCATCCTGCAGGCCGACATCTTCCGCGGCTCGGTCATCGAGCTGCCCGAAGAGGAGACCGAGCGCCGTCGCGCCGCGACCAACCCCGAGTGGCCGCTCGCGCACGTCGTGCTGCACGGCGTCTCGCGCGACCAGTTCATGGCCCGTCACAAGGCCAACCACGCGCAGCTCGTCTACGCGCCCGACGCCGAGACCGCCGACAAGGCGCTGATCGCCAAGGCCGCGATGTTCGACGGTATGGGCATCACGGTCAACCTGATCGGTGACGTCACGATCTGACCCACCGGGCGGGCGCTCGCCGAGCCGAGCGCCCGCCTCCTCCCGCACAGGCTCAGCCGGTAGTCTTGCGCCGATGAGGATGACGCGTCGTGAGCTGTTCTTCGGCGCCGGGGTCGGCGCCGTCACGATGCTGCTCGCGTCCTGCACACCCGAGCCCGCACCGACGGCCACCCCGACGGCGACGCCCGACCCGATGCCGAGCACCGCGGTGCCCGCGCCGGCAGCGAGCCTGCGCAGCACCTGGGCCGCCGACCCGTTCTCCCGCGGAGCCGTCAGCTACACCCGCATCGGCGTGCAGTCCCAGACGCGCGAGACACTCGCCGAACCGGTCGAGGGGCGACTGTTCTTCGCGGGTGAGGCGACGGATGCCGCAGCCCCGGGCACCCTGCGCGGAGCCGTGCGCTCGGGCGACAGCGCCGCCATGCGCCTGCGGGCCACGGCCGAGCCGGGCGAGCGCATCGCCGTGATCGGCGCCGGCCTCGCCGGTGCCGCAGCGGTCAAGCGCCTGAGCGGATCCGACCTCGACATCACGGTCTTCGAAGCGCGCGATCGCCTCGGCGGCCGCACCCAATCGCACCTCGACGACGGCTGGGGTGTGCCGGTGCAGCTCGGCGGCTGGCTGTTGCCCGCCGAGACGGATGCCGAGACCGACGCCGAGGCGGCGGAGCGGCTCGGTCTCGGCGCTTCCCTCGAAACCGCAGATCTCGCATCCGCTCTCTGGCTTTCACCCGACGGCGACATCGACGCGCCGACCGACCAGCCTCTCGTCGCGGCCATCGCCGCCGCACAGGCGCTCACCGCAGACATCTCCCTCGCCGAAGCGCTCGCCGAGACCGGATCCGACCCCGAAGACTCCGCGCTCGCCGCTCTCCTCGCCGACCTCGCGACGACCGCGGGCGCCGACGCCGACGTGCTCTCGTCGTGGTTCCCACCGGCCCTGCCTGCTGCTGCGCGCGAAGGAATCATCAGCGACTTCGGCGCGGTGATCGCCGAAATGCTCGGCGACGCCCAAGTCTCGCTCTCGTCTGCCGTCACCCGCATCGCCCACGACGACACGGGCGTGAGCCTGCGCCTGGGCACAGGGGAGTCGACCTCGTTCGATCGCGTCATCGTCACGGTTCCGCTCGGCGTGCTTCAACGCGAGGGGATCGAATTCTCCCCGGCACTGCCGTTCTCGCACCGCGGCGCGATCAATGCGCTCGGCATGGGCCACGCCGAGACGATCTGGCTGCGCTACGACGAACCGTTCTGGCAGACCGACGCGGTGCTGTGGCACACGGTCGGCGGCGAGCACCTCGTCCGAACCTGGATCAACCTGCACCCGGTCACGGGGGAGAGCATCCTCGTCGGCCTGGTCGGAGGATCCGCCGCCGAGAAGTTCGCCGACCTCGACGAGAACGACGCCCTCCTCGCGGTGCTCACGGCACTGGAGGCGTATCTGCCCTCCGCCGATACGGACTGATCCGGCTGATCAGCGCGAGCAGAGCCGCGATCAGCGCGAAGATCGCCAGCGCGATCGCACTCGTCGCCAAAAACTCTCCGACCCCGCTGACCTGCCGCAGATCGAGGAAGTAGTACGGATACCAGCCGATCCGCGGGCCGCGCCACATCGTCACCCCGCCCCAGACGAGCGGGAACGCAAGAGACCCGGGAACGATCCACCACGTCACCCGCCCGTGCCCCGGCGTCAGCACCCAGGCGATCGCCGTCAACGCCGGCAACCAGAAGTGCAGCACCTGATCCGACCAGGGCACGTCGATGCGGATGCCGCGCACACCCGCTTGCCAGACGATGAGCGCGAACGCGAGCCCCGCGGTCGTCGTCCACGTGAGTACGAGCGAGAGCGCGATGCTGAACCAGGGTGGATCAACCGCACGGCGGAACCCGAACATCGCCCCGACGATCATCAGCACGACAAGCATGCAGTTCGACTCGACCGTGAGATACGCGAAGAAGTTGCGGCCCGCGATCGTCTGCGACCCCAGACCCCACAGCAGTCGGTGCACGAGGGCGATGAGGCAGATCGTGGCCGTGGCCAGGCGAAGAGCACCGAACAGGGTTCGTGACTTCACCGTTTCGCGATCTCCCTCCCGGCGTGAACACGCCATCTGGCGAGTCTACGGATCACCGGCGACGTCAGATGCCCAGGATCGCCTGGGCGATGAGGAAGTAGACGATGAGGCCGGCGGCGTCGACGAACGTCGTGATGAACGGATTCGAGAACACGGCAGGATCGACGCGGATCGTGCGGGCGATGAGCGGCATGATCCCGCCGATCGTCGCGGCCATCGCGCACACGGCCACCAGCGTCGCCCCGATCACCAGGCCGATGTGCCAGTCGTAGACGAGCGCGGTGATCGCGAACCCGAGCACGCCCAGGGCGAGTCCGAGCGAGACGCCGACGCGCAGTTCGCGACCGAGCACGGCGAGGATATCGCGCGGACGCACCTCGCCGAGCGCCAGCGCGCGCGTCACGGTCGTCGCGGCCTGGTTGCCGGTGTTGCCGCCGGTGCCGATCAGCAGCGGAACGAACAGGGCGAGCACCGTCATCTGCTCGAGCGTCGCCTCGAACGAGGAGAGCACCTTCACGGTCAGGGTCGCCCCGATCGCGAGGACGAACAGCCAGACGATGCGCGAGCGCACGATGCGCCGGATCGGCGTCGAGAGGTACGGGCGCCCGAGCGGCTCGACGCCTCCCTGGCGGGCGGCATCCTCGCTCTCCTCGCGCTTGAGGATGCGGGCGGCATCATCGATCGTGAGGATGCCGACCAGACGGTTCTCGTTGTCGACCACGGGCACCGCGAGCAGCCCGAGATCCGTGCACACGCGAGCGGTGGACTCGGCATCCGACTCGGCGATCGCCGTGCGCGCGGGCTGCATGACCGCATCGATCAGGGTGCTGTCGTCGTGCGCGAGCAGGTCGCGCAGGCTGACGACGCCCACGACGCGACGCGCAGCATCCGTCACCGGCAGCGTGTACACGGTCTCGGCATCGTCGATGCGCGCCCGCAGGCGCTGCATCGTCTCGCCGACGCTGAGGTGAGGATGCGTCGTGACGTACTCGGGGCTCATCCGGCGCCCGATCGAATCCTGCGGGTAGCCGAGCACCGCCGCGGTCAGATCCCGCTCGCGCGCCGGCAGCCCGCGCATCAGACGCTGGGCGACGGAGGCGGGCAGCTCATCCAACAGCCACACCCGGTCATCGGGGTCCATCTCGGCGAACAGTGCCGCGACCTCCGCATCCTGCAGCCCGCGCACCAGTTCGCCCTGCAGTTCGGGCTCGAGCGCTTCGAACACGATGAGGGCCCGCTCCTTCGCCAGCAGGCGGTAGACGATCGCGCACTGCCGCGCGTTCAGCCGGTCGAGCACCTCGACGATCTGATCGGGGGCGACGGGGTCGAGAGCAGCGGATGCCGCGGCCAGATCACGACGCGAGAGCGCATGCTCGATCGTGTCGATGAGGTCGTCGGTGCGGATGTTCAGGTCGGTCGCGCGGTCCGTGTTCACGGGCGTCTCCTTCGGGCGGAGCGATGTCGCAGCATCCGGCTGCAACGATCAGCTCAGGTCATCGATGAAAATCGAACACCCGCGGGAGGGTCAGAGGCGTGCGGCCTCGACGGACAGGGCGGGGTCCGTATGCATATGGCGACTATCACCGCTCATGCGCGACCACCTCGCTTCCCTCGTCCGTATGCGCGCCGTCGGAATCGGCACCCCCGTCAGGGTAGCCGATCGGGCGGAACGCGCGGTTCAGGAAGGATCGATGCGCAGCACGTCCGGCGCCTCGCCGGTGGTCAGATCATCGGCCAGGCGGATGCTGCGGGCCAGGTCGTCGAGCGCCGGGATCAGCGTGCCGAACCGCTCACGGTCACTGCCGATCGCGTTCAGCGTGACGATGTGCGTGCCCGTGTCCCACGTGTAGCTGGCGAAGGGGGCGCTGTTCTCCGTCGGCGGCGTCAGCATCACGAGCTTCTCGCCGGCGCCGAGGGCCGTGGCGAACGTCACGGTGTCGTCGTACTCGATCGGGCGGGTGGCGCGCGCGATGCGCACCTGCGGGGTCAGCTCCTGAACGGTGGCCATCGCGGCGACGAGCTCGGGCTCCGCCTTCCACGTCCACGCGAGCACGCGGCCGTCGAAGCGGCGCATCAGCGCGGGAGCCGCCTGGCTCATCGTCCAGGCTCCCAGACGCGAACCGGGCTTATCGGTGCGCCCCATCATCTGGTTCGCCTGGCCCAGCAGCATCCGGATCGCCGCCTTGCGATGGCGACGCCCCTTCCACCCGAATGAATCGGTGATGGGGATCCAGAGCTGCGGGTCTGCGGAACCGGTGATGCGCATGCTCTCACGCTACCGGCGCCGCGACGGGAGAATGCCGAGTGCGGCCAGTCTCGGACGGTGATCAGCGGCCCGCCGGTAAAGTTGCGAACGCCCGGAACCGGGCGATCGCAACATCTTAAGGCTGCATAATCGTGACCTCTCCTGACGCTCCGCTGAAGATCCTGCTCGGATGCGACACGTTCGCGCCAGACATCAACGGCGCTGCGCGCTTCACCGAGCGCCTTGCCGCGGGGCTCGTCCAGCGCGGTCACGATGTGCACGTCGTCGCCCCGAACCGCCGCTACCGTCGGGCGAAACCGGCGACCGAGGTCGTCGAGGGCGAGCCGATGACGCTGCACCGTCTGCCGTCGGTGCGCTGGGCCCCGCACGACTGGCTGCGCTTCGTGTGGCCCTGGCGCTCCAAGCACTACGCCCGCACGGTGCTCTCCGACGTGAAGCCCGATGTCGTGCACATCCAGTCGCACATCGTGATCGGCCGCGGGCTCTCCCGCATCGCGCACCAGCGCGGCATCCCGGTCATCGCCACCAACCACGTCATGGCCGAGAACATCCTCGACCACTCGACCTTCCCGAAGTTCATCGACAAGGTCGTCGCACGCCTGGCCTGGGACGACGCGAAGCGCACCTTCGACCTCACCCGGGCGATCACGACCCCCACGCGCCGCGCCGCCGACTTCCTCGAGAGCACGATCGACGTCACCGGTGTCATCCCGATCAGCTGCGGCATCGACCGCACGAACTATCGCCCCGTGATCGGACCCCGCGAGCACAACCGCATCATCTTCGTCGGCCGTCTCACGGCCGAGAAGCAGATCGACGTCGTGCTCGAGGCCATGGCCCGCCTCGCCCCCGAAGTCGACGCCGTCTTCGACATCGTCGGCGGAGGAGACCAGCGCAAGAACCTCGAGAAGCAGGCCCGCGAACTCGGCCTCGGCGACCGCGTCGTCTTCCACGGGCGTGTCTCCGACGAGGAGCTGCGCGGCCTGTACTCACGCGCGTCGCTGTTCGTGATCGCCTCGATCGCCGAGCTGCAGTCGATCGCGACGATGGAAGCCATGGCATCCGGCCTCCCCATCGTCGCGGCGGACGCCGTCGCCCTGCCGCACCTCGTGCACGACGGTGAGAACGGCTACCTGTTCGAACCCGGTGACGTCGACGAGCTCGCCGCTCGCCTGACCGACGTGCTCACGGCCGCGCCCGCCGAATACGAGCGCATGCAGCAGGCATCGCTCGACGGCGTCGCGATCCACGACATCAACCGCACGCTCGACACCTTCGAGGCGCTCTACCGCGACGAACCGCTGCCCAGCTGATCGGCCGCGACCGTCTCCTCCTCTGCCGCACACGGCATGACGAACGTGTACAGGCCGCTGATGAGCATCCAGCCCCAGAACATCAGGGGCGCCGACTCGCTGAGGCCCTGCACGAGCAGCACGAGCACGAGCAGCAGCGGCGCCATGCTGCGCGTCGCGGCGTCGGCGCTGATCGCCAGACGCCACGAGCGCCACAGCGTCGTCGCATAGATCGTGATGAGCAGCAGGATGCCGAGGGCACCGAGCTGCAGGAAGCCGTCGATCCACATGTTGTGCGAGTGGAACACGGTGATGCCGTGGTCCATGATCCAGCCGTCGAAGGCCGAGTCCCACGGCAGCCAGGGGCTCGCGAAGCCGTGCCCGATGAGGGGGGAGTCGACGGCCCGCTCGAGCACCTTCGCCCAGATCTCGGTGCGACCCGTGATGTCGCTGCTGCGACCGAGCAGGGCCAGCAGTGAGTCCTTGGCGATGAGGAGCCCGGCGACGACCGCCACGACGATCGTGATCGCCGCCGCGTAGAGCGTGGTGCGTGCACGGCGACCGGTGAACCGGCGGAAGAGAAGCACGATGAGCGCCGCGGCGCCGACGGCCGCGAGCGTGAGGAACATCGCCGCCGATCCCGAGCGCACGCACAGCCACAGGGCGAGCACCGACAGCACGACGCGCGCACCCGTGTGCGGGGCGCGGCGCGCGAAGCGGGTGGCGAAGACGATGAGCGCGAGAACGCACAGCACGGCGAGCAGGTTCGCGTTGCCGACGATGCCCTGGATGCGGCTGCCCACGAGCAGATCGTCGAAGAGGTTGCCGCGCACCCAGTACCAGTGCGGGTTCGGGTCCTCCGGAGCATCCGAGAAGTTCGGCAGGATCGGATGCCGCAGCACGAGCGCCACCCACGCCTCGAGCGCGAGCGACAGCACGAGGATCGCGCCGAGGGCGCGCTCGAGCGTCGTCAACAGCTCCTCGCGGGTGAAGGCGCGGGCGAACAGGATGCCGTGCGCCGTGAACAGCGCCATCATGACCCAGGTGATCGCCGTCGCCAGCGGCCACGACGACCAGACGATCGACAGGGCGCCGAGCGCCGCATAGGCGATGAGCGGCCACGGCTGCGCCCGCCATGACCGGGTGCGGCCGGCCAGGCGCGAGCGCCACACCGGGGTCAGCGCCGCGGTGATGGCGGCCATGGCCAGCAGCAGGATGCTCGTGCCGACGGGGCCCAGCAGGTTGTACCAGAACGAGTACGCCAGGGCCGAGAACATCAGCACGAAGGCGTAGACGCGGGTGAGGGTGGTCATGCGGTTCCTCCGGCAGGAGCGGTGTAGATCTGCTGCAGCGCGCGCACGTGGCCGGCGGGCGAGAACTGCTCGGCGGCGGCGAGGGCGCGCTGGGACTGCTCGACGACGCGGCGCGGATCGCGGGCGAGTTCGATGAGGGTGGCGGCCATGCCCGCGGCATCCGGACCCGAGGCGAGGATCCCCGCCTCGCTCAACCCCTCCTGCAGGGCATCGTCGACGTAGAGCACGCTGCGCGCCTCGTTCAGCGCCTCGACGACGATGACCGGCTGGTTGTCGAAGCCGAACGACGTCAGCGCTACCAGGTGCGATTCGCGCATGATCCCGCGCACACGGTCGCGGTCGACACGACCGGCGAAGCGGAGGCCCGGCGTGCCCGCGGCGATCTCGCGGGCACGGGACATGAGGGGGCCGTCTCCGACGACCGTCACCTCGAGCCGGTCGGGGCCGAGGGAGACGGATGCCCGAAGCACGGCATCCAGGAACTCGAGGATGCGCTTCTCCGGCACGAGACGCGCAACCCACGCGATGCGCAACGGGCCGTCGATCGCCGTCAGCGGCTTCGCTTCAGCATCCGCCCCGGGCATCGTGTTCGGCACGATCGCGACATTCGCCAACCCCGCTTCGCGCAACCGTGCGCCCTGGTGGGCCGAGGGGGAGACGACCGTCTGCGCATGACGCGCCGCGGTCAGCGTGATGCCGCGCAGCGCCGAATCGACCTGGCGCTGCGCGAGCGGGCGCCGCGCGATGCGCTCGCCGCGCAACCAGCGCCCGAACAGCCGGATGACGCCCGCGACCGGACGATCCAGGAGGCCGAGCCGCGGCCCCTGCCAGAAGAAGGTGTGCACCGTGTGCACCACGGGAAGGCCGAGATCCGCCGCGACCTGCACTGCGGCCGCCGTCAGGCCGAACTCGGAATGGCAGTGCACGACCTCGATGCCCCGCTCGACGAACAGATCACGCAGATCGCGGCGCAGCGCCGCCGTGTTGCGCACCACCGGAAGATCAACGCCCGGAAGCGTCCACCGGGCCTGAACCGGAAAACGGTCGGGATCGGTCGGCGTCGCACCCACATGCGGGGCGACGACCGTCACTTCGACGCCCGACTCGCGCAGCACCGCCGCCGAATCGAGGAACGCCGACTGCGCCCCGCCGAGGTACTCCAAGGAGTAGTCGCAGATCAACGCGACGCGCTTCGCAGTAGTGGCCATCTCGCGGCTGTCTTCTCGTTCGGGCGGGATGCCTCACGTTATCAGCGCGGCCGGTGAGAACCATGGGATTCCCGCACTACGCTGGCGGCATGACAACGACCCCACCGGCTCCCGCTCTGTCATCGAGTCTGCGCGTGCTGCTGGCGATCGCAGCATCCGTCGTCATCATCGCCGGGCTCTTCCTCGCCCGTGAGATCGTCGGCCCCATCGCGCTCGCCATCGTCATCGTCATCATCTGCGAACCCGCCCGGGCGCCCCTCGCCCGGCGGGGGCTTCCCGACTGGCTCGGCACGTTCGTGGTCATCGTCGTCGCCTACGTGATCCTGCTCGGCATGGGGCTGCTGCTCTGGTACGCCGGCAACGAGTTCGCCGGACTCGTCGTCGGCCTCACCAGTGACGGAGCCGTGCTGAAGCAGTACGACGCATTCGTCACCTGGATCGACGAGGTCGGTTTCGGCGCGGAAGCGGCCGACACGATCGCCGCCCTCATCGCGCCCGCGAACCTCATGAAGCTCGTGCAGAGCGTCGGCGGCATGGTGCTCGCCGTCGCCACAGCGCTGTTCTTCGTCTTCGCGTACATCATCTTCATGGCAGTGGATGCTGCCCGCTACCGCCACGCGCCCGAAACCTTCGGCCGCACTCGCAGCGCCGTCATCGGGCGGATCACAGTGCTCAACCGCGGCATCCGCCGCTACTACGTCGTCAATGCGACCTTCGGAGCGATCGTCGCGATCGTCGATGGGCTCGCCCTGTGGTGGATGGGCGTGCCCGCACCGATCGTCTGGGCGATCCTCGCGTTCGTGACGAACTTCGTGCCCAACATCGGATTCGTGCTCGGCCTCGTGCCGCCGGCGATCCTCGCCTTCGCGATCGGCGGCTGGCCGCTGTTCCTCGGCGTCATCGCCGTCTACTGCGTCGTCAACGTCGTGCTGCAGGTGCTCGTGCAGCCGAAGTTCGTCAGCGATGCGGTCGACCTGAGCCTCACCCTGAGCTTCTTCTCGGTCATCTTCTGGACCTTCGTCGTCGGGCCCCTCGGCGCGATCCTGTCGATCCCGCTGACCCTGCTCACCCGCACGCTCGTGCTCGAGGGCAACCCCGACGCGCTCTGGCTGCGCTGGGTGTCGGGCGATCGCACCGCCGTGCCGCCCCCGGAGCCCGAGGC
>NZ_CANROA010000028.1 GCF_947632095.1 uncultured Microbacterium sp.
TTCGGGAGCTTGTCCGCCACTTGAGGGGAGGTGAGCCAGAGGCTTTCTCTCAACCCTGTGGGGCGAACAAGTAATAAGTTACGCGGGTTCCGGGGATCGGGCAAATCAGCACCGGAACCCGGGCGCGTCGCTTCGGGATGAGGAAGGGGCTCCCCCGCGCACATCGCGCAGGAGAGCCCCTCGTCATTCAGCCGGGATCAGGCGCTGGGCGCCGCCCCGCCTTCATCGTCGGCGCGCAGGCCACGGGCCCGTCGCATCCACAGCACCAGCGCACCGCCCACGATCAGCAGCAGCGCGATCGCGCCCGTGATCACCACCGGGCCGGTGGCCATGCCCGTGGCCGCCAGGCCATCACGGGACGGGTCGACGCCCGGAACCACGATGGGCTCGTCGTCGGCCGCGACCACGATCAGCACGGTCGAGGCGAGCACCTCTCCGTCGACCAGGACGCGCAGCGTGTGCGCTCCGGCCTCTGCGTCTGCCGGGATTCGGAAGCGGGCCACAGCCTCGCCCTCACCGTCGACGGCGAACTCGCCGAGCAACACGGGGTCGGAGTGCAGCCACACCTCGCCGGCGACATCCGCGCCGAAGCCGCTGAATCGCACCACGATCTCCTCACCGGGGCGGGCCTCGGGGCTCGCCACGATCGACGGCGTGGTCGGCTCGGGCTCCGGTTCGGGGTCCGTGCCGCCCACCGCGTCGATGACGACGGCATCCGTCGCGGCCGAGATGTTGCCCGCCACGTCCGAGGCACGGGCGATGATCGATCCGCCCTCGTCCCCGACCGCGACCGGCGCCTCATACGCCGCCCAGCTCGTTCCGCCGTCGAGCGAGAACTCGATGCCGGCCACACCCGACAGCGCGTCCTCTGCCTCGACGACGAATGAGCGCTCATCGACGGCGACCGTCACGCTCGGCGGTGCGGTGTCCACCCGCACAGCCTCGATGACGTGGTCATCCTCAACATTGGAGGACGTGTCGATCGAACGGTACGAGACGACCGTCTCGCCCTCGGGCAGCAGGACCGGCTCGGTGTAGGTGTTCCATGCGCCGTCACCGAGACGGAACTGGGTCACCTGGACCTCGACGTCATCCGTCGCCGACAGGGTCAGCGACGGACGCTCGTTGTACCAGCCTGCGCCGTTCGCCGTGCCGCTGAGCTCCGCGATCGTGACGGGTGCCGTCGTGTCCTCCGGCTCACCGGGTTCGCCGGGCTCGCCGTCGGCGCACACCAGCATCGGCTGCCCCCAGACGCCATGGGCGCCGTTGATGGCACCGTCGTCCGTCGGGTCGACCTTGAGCTCGAGGTACTGGGCGCCCCTGACGTCGACCGTGATCTGCTCGGTGAGCATTCCTCCGGTGAACGTCTTGCCCTGGTACTTCTGCGCACCATCGACGTCGACTCGGAAGATGACCTTTCCGGCGAAGCCGTCCTCCAGACCGGCATCCGAGGTGAACGTCGTGCACTGACCACCCAGGTAGTAGGTGATCTTCGACGTCGCGTGAACACCGAGACCCTTGTCGTAGGTCTTCTTCAGCTCATCGGTCGTGTTGATGATCAGCGGCACATCCGGCGAGTTCGCGGCATCCTTGTTCGCCACGTCCTTGCCGATGACGCCCCAGCCGTTCGTCGCGTCGATCCACTCGAGATCCGAGACGTGAACCGTTCCGACCGGAGCCTCCGGCATCTCCTGCTCGACGACCTGCCAGTCGAAGAACTTCACGTTCGTCGCCACCGGCAAGATGACCGCAGCAACCGTCTTACCCGGGTTCAGGCGAACCGTATTGGCGTACACCGCGTAGACGTAGTCGCCGTACTCGAGTGTCTCGCTGTTGCGGTTGTTGCGCCCCTTGGGCTCGATCGCGACCGTCGCGCTGCCCGTGTCGGTCTTCAGCCAGTTCGGCACGAACAGGCTCTCGGTCTGCGTGGTGCCGTCCGTGTACTGGATCGTCAGGTTCGGCGACGTCCCGCCGCCGGCGGCCGCCGAAGTGAGAACAGCCAGGTGGCTGCCCTTGCCATCCAGAGCGATCGTCTGACCGTCCAGCGCGACGGCGTTCGGCTTGCCGTGTTCGTAATCGGGCCAGGTGAAGTCGACGTCGCCTCCGGGCAGCGCCACGTTCACGGTCGAACCGGGGGTCACGCCGACAGCGGCGAGCGCCTCGGCCGAGAAGGTCGCGCCGCCGCCGTCGAAGTCGCCCAGCTCACGCGTCTCGAGAGAGGTGACCGAGACGTGGTTGTAGGCGCCGGCCAGCGAACCGTAGACGACGTAGATCTGGTTCGCCGCCTTCTTCTCGACGGACTCGCCGGATGCCGCGGTGTAGGTGACCGCGGCGCGAACCGTGGCCCCACCGGCAGCCGCCTGATCCGTCGGACGGATCGTGAAGGATGCCGTCGCCGAGGCTCCGGCGGCGAGCTCTGCGATCTCGGCGTTGTCCGCGTCGACGATCTCCCAGCCGGATGCGAGGCCCAGCGAGACGGCGACATCGGACTTCGCCCGGTCACCGGAGTTCGTGGCCGTCACGCGGGCGACGGTCATGTCTCCCTGGGCGACCTTGTCGTCCAGCAGCACGTCGACCGTCAGCGATGCGGCATCGATGTCGTTGCCGCCGACCGCGCTCGTGCCGGTGAGGGCGATCACCGAGGAGGCGCTGGATGCCACAGCATCCGCCTTCACGAAGATCGTGCCGCCCGCGGCATCCGCGTCGAAGTACCAGCCGGTGCCGGCGGCCTCGAGAGCCGCGGCGTCCGCGACGGCCGGGATCTCGACGCCGTCCTGCGTGACAGCCGCGGGCGACGAGCCCGTGTGCACCTGCAGCGCGTAGGGACGCGAGTCGGCCTTGCCGGCGAATTCGCCGGCACGCTCGCCGATCGTGACCGTGACGTCGCCGGCGTTCTGCTCCGGAGCCGTCACCGTGAACTGCTGCGCCGACGTCACACCGTTCTGGTACTCACGCGTGACCTGGTCGTCTTCATAGAGCTCGAAGCTCGACTCGCCCTGCGGGTAGACGTCGAGGGTGATCGGAGCATCCGCGGCGACGAGCGACGCGTTGCGCGCGATCGGGCCCTGCGGCACGACGGCACCGGCGCGAACCAGAACCGGGAGCGTGTCGAGAGGCGCCTCGTAGCCGTTCAGCACACGGCCGCCCTCGTGGATCTCACCGGTCCAGTAGTCGACCCACTGCCCCTCGGGCAGGTAGATGTCGTTGCGCACCGACGAGTCGGTGAACACCGGAGCGACGAGGAAGTCGGTTCCCAGGAGGAACTCATTGTTCGCCTCGGCGCCGTACGCCATCGGGTCGTTCGGGTACTCGAGCGCGATGGAGCGCATCATCGGCGTACCGGTCGCGTGCGCGTCGGCCGCGAGCGTGTAGATGTACGGCATGAGCTGCTGACGCAGCTGCAGGTACTTGCGGTTGATCTCGGTCGCCTCATCGCCGTAGAGCCACGGACGCTTGTCGACCCCGGCCCAGCCGCTCATCGAGTACAGCGCCGGCGCGAACGCCTTCCACTGCAGGTCGCGAACATAGCTGGTCGTCGAGCCGCCGAAGATGCCGTCGACGTCACCCGTCGTGAAAGGCATGCCGGAGTTTCCGGCGCCGGTCAGCGCCGAGACCTGCCAGCGAACAGCATCCAGGTTTCCGGCGTGGTCGCCCGTCCACTGCATGCCGCAGCGCTGGGAACCGGCCCAGCCCTCGACCATGAGAGAGGTGCCACGGGCGTCCGAGTACTGCTCGATGCCGCTGTGGGCCGCCTCGCAGCCGGTCAGCGCCATGCGGTAGCCGTTGCCGACCCAGGCGACGTCGAGCTTGCGCATCGAGACGCCGGCCTCGCCGACCTCGTACTCCTGCTCGGTCAGCGCACGCTGCGTCCACAGGCCCGTCTGCAGGCCGTGCTCCTTGATGCCCTCGACGGTCTCGGGGAGCTGCGTGTACTCGCAGCCGTAGCCGTCGTTGACGAGCATCCAGCCGGCCGGCATGTCGTTGTCGACGAACTGCTTGGCCATGTCGACCGCGTCGATCGTGTTCATCTTGCCCTCGACGGGCTGACCCTCGTACGTCGAGCTCGACCGGTTGTAGCAGTCGGCGTCGCCGTACTCGAGGGCGTACACCGGCGGCATCATCGGGCGGCCCGTGAGCTGCGTGTAGCCGTCGAGGGACTGCTTGTAGTCGCCGACGAAGTAGTAGGCGTCGAAGCGCTTCTCCTCGTGCGTCGTCGTCGGGTCGGCGGTGAAGTCGTAGGTGCCGCGGTCGAACGTGTTGCGCAGGACTCCATAGCCCTCGCTGCTCATGTAGTACGGCACGGCGTTGGGGTAGCCGTCGTCTTCCCAGTTGAAGTTGCGGGCGATGTTGACGACGGAACCGGTGTGGATCGAGCGGCCGTTCTGCATGCCGCCGCCGAGGAACTGCTCGCCGTCGCGGGCCTGCAGGTGCTGGGTGGTGGAGCGGCTGCCGAAGCTCAGGGGCTCGCTCTCCTCCCAGACGACGCTGCCGTCCGCGCGCAGAAGAGACATGAGGCCCGAGTCGCGTTCGATCTCGAGCACGACGCTGTCGGTGGAGACCGTGATGGTCTCGCCCTCGCTCACGGTCGTATCGGCGCCCGTGAAGCTCTCGTCGCCGACGATGATGTCGGCGGTCTCGGTCGGGTTGCCCGAGGGACTGTTGGCCGGGTCGGTGAACTCGCCGGTCGGATCGGCCTCGACGCGGACCGTGCGCTCATCGAGGAAGGTTGCGCGGATGCTGCCGCCGGACTCGGTCTCGAAGACCACGGCGCCGTCGGTCTCGGTGACGTCGGTGATCGCGCCGAGGGCGCTGCCCTCCTCGACCGGAACTTCCGCGGTGACGTCGTCAGCCGCATGCGCTGGCGCTGCTGTTGCCGGAGAGAACGCGAGCGCGCCTCCGGCAACGAGCGCGGCGACGAGCATCGCCCCTCCTCTCCGCACGTCAGGGCTCGTTCGCCTTCGGATGGTGGTGATTCCCGTCATGATGCTCCCGCTTCGTCGCGTAACCGCATATTGTGATGGTTCGTGATTGAACTGCGCATAAATCACGCATAGTCAATCGTTGAGCTGAGGCTAGCAAGCGGGGCCCGGGAGGGTCAAGGAATTTGCTCGTCGGGCTAGCGAATTAATGGACGACCGGGCGGGGTCGCCGAAGAAGCCCCGGCCGGATGCGGCGGCGGGGCTTCTGCGAGGGGCTACTCCGCGACGAGAACCGTATAGCCGGCAGCCGTCAGTTCCGGGGCCTCGGCGTCGGTGATGACGGTGTCGAACAGTTCGGCGCCACCGACATGGGCGAACGCCTTCTGGCCGATCTTGTCGGAGTCGGCGACGGCGACGGCGCGCACCGCCCGCGAGGCCATGAGCCGGTTCACCGCGGCCTCGCGCTCGTCATGCGTCGCCGCGCCATCCTCGGCCGAGAGCGCGTTCACGCCGATGAACGCGATGTCGAGGAGGATGCCGCCGAGGAGCTGCTCGACGAAGGGGCCGACGAGCTCATAGCTGCGGGAGTGGATCACTCCCCCGGTGACGACGACCTTGATGTCGGGCCGCGTCGCCAGCTGAGCGGCGATGTTTACCGCATTCGTGACGACCGTGAACTCCCCGAGGCCATCACGGGCGGCCAGTGCCGCGGCGATCGCCGTGGTCGTCGTCCCGCCGGAGAGTCCGACGACGGCACCCGCCGAGACGAGCGCGGATGCGGCGCGCGCGATGCGCTCCTTCTCCTCGGAGCGCTGGTGGCTCTTGTAGCGCACAGGCAGCTCGTAGGCGACCGACTGCGCGACCGCGCCGCCGTGCGTACGCGTCAGCAGGCGCTGCTCGGCGAGGCTGTCGAGGTCGCGGCGGATCGTGGCCGGCGAGGCGTCGAACCCGTCGACGAGCTCATCGACCGACACCTCGCCCTGGTCGGCGAGCAGATCGAGGATCGCGGTCAGACGCGCCGCGCGCTTCACACGGACTCCAGGGCGAACAGGCGCAGCATGCGCGCGGCCTCCTCGGTCACGGCATCCCGACCCGGCGCGACGTACTTGCGCGAGTCGACCAGACGCTCATCCGCGGCGAGCTTCTCGCGCACGGCGCGGGTGAAGAATCCGTTGAGATGCGTCGAGACGTTGATCTTGGTCATGCCGGCCCGCACGGCATCCGCGATGACGGCATCGGCGACGCCGGAGGACCCGTGCAGCACCAGCGGCACGTCGAGGGCCGCGTGCAGACGCGCGATGAGCTCGATGTCGAGCGACGCACTGCGGTCGAGCATGGCGTGCGAGGATCCGACGGCCACGGCGAGAGCATCCACTCCCGTCTCGGCGACGAAGGCCTGCGCCTCGGCGGGATCGGTGCGCACGCCCGGCGCATGCGCACCGTCCTTGCCGCCGACCTCGCCCAGTTCGCCCTCGACATAGACGCCCGCGGCATGCGCACGCTTCACGACGGCTGCCGTCAGCGCGACGTTCTCGTCATAGGGCAGGGCTCCGCCGTCGAACATGACGGACCCGAAACCGAGGTCGATGGCCTCATCGACGAGTTCGGGGGCCTCGGCATGGTCGAGGTGCACAGCGACCGGCGTCGCCGCCCGGCGTGCGACAGCAAGAGTCGCGAGCGCGATCGGCTCGAGGCCCCCGTGGTACTTCGCGCAGTTCTGAGAGATCTGCAGGATCACGGGCAGCTCCACCCGCTCGGATGCTGCGACCAGCGCTTCGGCGGTCTCGAGGTGGATCACGTTGAACGCGGCGATGCCGCGCGGGTGGGCGGCGGCTTCGCGGATGAGGTCGGCGGCGGAGGCGAGGGTCATTCGGTGTCCTTCTTCTCGGTGTCGATCGCGGAGACGGTGAGGTCCTCCGCCAGTTCGGGATGCCGCGGCGAGATGTCGCCCGCCAGGGGCATGAGCACGGCCGCGGCCGACCAGGCGGTCGCGCGGCGCAGGATGGTCTCGGTGTCGGTGATGCCCTCGGCGACCAGGGTCGCGACGGCGGAGACCGCGGCATCGCCGGCTCCCGTCGGGTTGCCGGCGAGGGGTGCGGAAAGACGAGCCGAGAGGACCGCATCACGGGTGACCGCCAGCATCCCCTCCTCCCCGAGGGAGAGCATGACGAGCCCGGCACCGCGGCGCAGCAGTTCGCGGGCGCCGTCGAGCGGGTCGGAGAGCCCGGTCGCGTCGGAGAGCTCGGCCCGGTTGGGCTTGAGGACGGATGCTCCGGCATCGGCCGCGGCGAGCAGCAGGGGCCCGGAGGTGTCGACGATGACCGGACGCTCGCCGGAGGCTGCGATGAGCGCCTCGAGCAGCCCCTCGGGTGCCCCGGGAGGGAAACTTCCCGAGATCACGACGACGGATGCCAGGGCGGCCTGCTCGTGCACGGCGCCCACGAACTCGGCCCACTCGGCGGTCGTCGGGCTGATGCCGCGCTCATTGACGATCGTCGTGTCGCCGAGGGAGCGATCGACCCAGGCGATGCTGCGCCGCGTGGCGGCGGCGACCGGCAGGAGGTGGTGCGGCACGCCGCTGGTCTCGAGCTCGGCGCGCAGCTCGGCGCCGGTCGCTCCCCCGGCCGTGGTCACGGCGAGGACGTCGACGCCCTGGGCATGCGCGACGCGGGCGACGTTCAGGCCCTTCCCGCCGGCGCGCACGGCTCCGGTCTCGGCGCGGTGGGAGTCGCCCGGAACGATCCGGTCGATCTCCCAGGTCATGTCGACCGCGGGGTTGGGGGTGACGGTGAGGATCATGTGAGCTCCCTCGCTCGCAGGGCCGCGCCGAGCAGTCCGGCATTGCCCTCCAGTTCTGCGGGCAGCAGCTCCGGGATCCGGTGGAAGCTGAGCCGCTCGGTCAGACGCGCACGCAGTTCGTCGAACAGGGCGCCTCCGGCGCGCGAGAGCCCGCCGCCGATCACGATCGCCTCCGGCGCGAACATCGCGGTCAGCTGCGCGAGTGACATGGTCAATGCGTCGAGCGCATCGTTCCAGATGCGCGCCGCGGTCTCGTCCCCGGCCGCCGCGCGGGCGATGACGTCCTTGGCGCCGTCCGGGGAGACCCCGGTCTTCGCCTTGTATCGGCGGGCGATCGCGCCGGCCGAGGCGATGGCCTCGAGGCATCCGCGGGATCCGCAGGGGCAGTCCGGGCCATCGGCGACCGGGGAGTGCCCGATCTCGCCGGCATATCCCCCTGCCGTATACGGCTCACCGCCCACGAGCACGGCGCCGGCGATGCCCGTGCCGATGATGATGACGACCACATCATCGTGCGCACGCGCGCCCCCGAGCTCGTGCTCCGCCCAGCTCGCGGAGCGCACATCGTGGTCGAAGGCGATCGGCAGGTCGAAGCGGTCGGCCGCGATCGCGCGCAGCGGAGCATCCCGCCACCCGAGATTGCTCGCGAAAACGCCGATCCCGGCATCCGCGTCGACGATCCCGGGAACCACGAATCCGAGCGATTCGGGGGCGATCTCCGGATGCCGCGCCCGAAGCCCCTCGGCGAGGCGCGCGATCTCGTCGATCAGCGCCGCCGCCGGGTCGTCGCCGAGCACGGGGGTCGGCGTGCGCTGCAGCCCGACCGCGTTGCCCTCGGAGTCGAACAGCGCGGATTTGATATCGGTGCCGCCGACGTCGAAGGCCAGCACGGGCGAGCCCGCGCCGATCCCCCGCGCCGATGGCGCAACACCGCGACGGGGCGACGACTGCTCGTCGCCGCCCTCGCGCGGTGCTGCGGAATCGGAGATGCTCACGCGTCCAGGATGACCGAACGGCTGAGGTTGCGGGGCTGGTCGGGGTCGAGACCCTTGCCGACCGCACGGTCGAGGGCGACGCGGTGCAGACGGGCGAGGTCGGCCAGCGGGTCGACGTCGTGCTGCACGAAGCGGCCGCCGGTCGCCTCGACCTGGCCCGACAGGCCCTCGGGGGCGACGCCGAACTGCCACGTGATGCGACCGGGAGCGGCGATGGCGATCGGACCGTGACGGTAGTCCATCGACGGGTAGGACTCAGTCCAGGACTGCGAGGATTCGCGCATCTTCAGCGCGGCCTCGTGGGCGAGGCCGATCGTCCAGTTGCGACCGAGGAACGTGTACTGCTCGGCGGTGGCGAGCGTCTCATCGTCATCGGCGGAGAGCACGGCCTCGGCATCGGCGATCGAGCGGGCGACATCGGCGTCGAGGCCGAGAGAGGCGCGGAAGAGGGTGAGCGCGGTGGTCGCGAAACGGGTCTGGACGACCGAGGTCTCGTCGGCGAACGGCAGCAGCACCGCGGCGTCGGCGAGCTCGACAAGCGGCGAGTCGGGGTCGCCGATCACGCCGATGACGGGGATCTTGCCCTTGACCTGCTCGGTGAGCTCGAGGACCTCGCTGGTGGTGCCCGAACGGGTCAGCGCGACGATGGCGTCGTAGCCACGATCGAGGAAGGCCTCGGATGCCGCGTAGGCGTCGGTGATCCCCTGGCCGGAGGTCTCGCGCAGCGCTGCGTAGGACTGGGCCATGAACCAGCTCGTTCCGCAGCCGACGACGGCGATCCGCTGCCCGGCGGAGGGCAGGATCTTCTGCTCGTCGCGCATGTCAGCGGCGCGTGCCCAGGTCTCGGGCTGGGAGAGCAGCTCGGCCCGCATGTGCGCTCCGGCGGCGGCGGCGGGGGTCTGATCAGTCATGAGTGAGTTTCCGTTCTAGACGTGCGGGCTTTGAAGGTTTATGGTTCTTTTGTGGGTGATTCAATCATATAGACCCACGGACACAATCTGGAAACATTTGTTCACACACTTCACAAATCCAGGTAATGTTCAGCACACCAGGAATGGACGAAGGTACGCGAAGTCGCGTATCAAGACCACGCACAGTCGCGTGAGATCTGTTTTCTCGCAGCAGTGCACATCACACAGTGAGGAATGACATGAAGAAGTCTTTGCGGTTCGGTGCAGTCGCCATCACGGCGACCGCAACTCTCGCTCTCGCTTCGTGCGGGTTCGGCGGCGCCGACAGCGGCAGCAGCAGCGGCGGAGAGGGTGGCTCGACCACCATCAACCTGCTCGTGCCCAGCTACTCGGACAACACCAAGGGCCTGTGGGAAGACGTCATCGAGGGCTTCGAGGCCGAGAACGACGGCATCAAGGTGAACCTCGAGGTCCAGTCGTGGGACAACCTCGAGAGCGTCGTCGCCACCAAGGTGCAGTCGGGCGAAGCCCCCGACATCTACAACGGCGGCCCCTTCGCCGGCTTCGCGGCCGACGACCTGCTCTACGACGTCGAAGAGGTCACGAGCCCCGACACCTTCTCCGACTTCCAGGAGTCGTTCATCAAGAACGAGCAGCTCAACGGCACCACCTACGCGCTGCCGTTCATCGCGTCGGCACGCGCTCTCTTCGTCAACAACGACCTGCTCTCGCAGGCCGGCGTCGAAGCCCCCACCGACTGGGACTCGCTGCTGAGCTCCGCCACCGCGGTCTCCGGCCTCGGCGGCGGCATCGCCGGCTACGGCATGCCGCTCGGATCCGAAGAGGCGCAGGCCGAGGCAGCCATCTGGCTGTGGGGCGGCGGCGGATCCTTCGGCAACGAGTCCGAGATCACCATCGACACCCCGGAGAACCTCGCGGGCGCCGAGCAGATCAAGAAGATGATCGACGCGGGCGCCACGCAGGCAGACCCCGGGTCCACGCAGCGCTCGCCCCTGATGGACATCTTCATCCAGGGCAAGATCGGCATGCAGGTCGGCCTCCCGCCGACGGTCGGCCAGATCGCCGAGAACAACCCCGACCTCGACTACTCGATCGTTCCGATCCCCACCAAGGACGGCTCACCCTTCACCCTCGGCGTCGCCGACCAGCTGATGGCGTTCCAGAACGACGGCGACAAGGCCGAGGCCATCACGGCGTTCTTCGACTACTTCTACTCGGCTGACGTCTACGTGCCCTGGGTTCAGGCCGAAGGCTTCCTGCCCGTGACGAAGTCCGGCTCCGAGGCGCTGGCCGACGAGGAGGCCCTCGCGCCGTTCCTCGAGGTTCTGCCCGACGCGCAGTTCTTCCCCTCGACCAACCCCCAGTGGTCGGTCGCCGATGGCGCGTTCAAGTCGCTGTTCGGTCAGCTGCAGTCCAAGTCCGCCGCAGACGTCCTGGCAGAGATCCAGACTCAGGTCGACGCGGGCTGACGCCCGGTAAGAAAGGGGTTCGGGAGAGATCCATGAGCCAGATGACGAGATCCTCGAATCCCGCGGGGGCGGCCACGCGCCGCCCCCGCACCCCCGAGACGCTTCAGCCGAAGCGCCCCGGCGGACGTGAACTGCTGCGGGCACTGCCCTGGATCGCACCGGCACTGGTGCTGATCTTCGGAGTCGTGTTCTTCCCCGCCGGAGTCATGTTCTTCAACTCCACCCGCGATATCGGGCTCTCCGGCCTCGACAAGGGCTCGGTCGGCTTCGACAACTACCGCGAGGTGTTCGCGTTCCCGGCGTTCTGGCCGATCCTCGGACGCACCGTGATCTGGGTCGTCTCCGTCGTGACGATCACGGTCGTGCTGTCGCTGGGCCTCGCCCAGATCCTCAACAAGGCCTTCCCCGGGCGCCAGATCGTCCGCCTCGCCGTCATCATCCCGTGGGCGGCATCCGTCGTCATGACGACCATGGTGTTCTACTACGGCCTCGAGCCCTACTTCGGCATCATCAACAAATTCCTCGTCGACGTCGGCCTCGTCGACACCCCCGAGGGCTTCGGATGGACGCGAAACCCGGGCACCGCCTTCGCCTGGTCGATCGTCATCGCGATCTTCGTATCGCTGCCGTTCACGACCTACACGCTGCTCGCGGGCCTGCAGAGCGTCCCCGGCGATGCCCTCGAGGCCGCCAAGATGGACGGCGCCGGCCCCATCCGCACCTACTGGTCGATCGTGTTCCCGCAGCTGCGCGGCGCGCTCAGCGTCGCGGTGCTCATCAACATCATCAACGTGTTCAACTCGCTGCCGATCCTGAAGGTCATGACCGGATCGATACCCGGCTACGACGCCGACACGATCATGACCATGATCTTCAAGTACATCGAGCTTCAGAAGAAGGTCGACGTGGCCAGCGCCCTGTCGGTCATCGCCTTCCTCATCGTCATCGTGATCGTCGCGGCCTACGTGAAGATCGTCAAGCCCATGAAGGAGGTGTGAGATGACCATCACAGAGACGCGCGTCATCACCACGTCCGGGAACGGCCGTGCCGCGTCATCCGTCGGTCAGCGCCGTCGCCGCTACACGGAGGACCAGGTCCCCCTCAAGAACGTGATCTGGCGAATGGTCGCCGGAGCAGTCGTGCTCGCGATCTTCGTTCTGCCGTACATCATCATGTTCTTCGGCTCCGTCAAGACGAAGTCGCAGATCCGCTCGGTCGACCCGACGTACTTCCCCGTCGAGTGGAACTGGGACAACTACATCAAGATGTGGTCGACCCCCGAGACGCCACTGCCGTTCAACCTCATGTCGACGGTCGTGATCGCCGTATGCGCGACCGTGCTCGTGCTGCTCGTCGCGATGCCGGCGGCCTATTACACCGCCCGATTCAAGTTCCCCGGCCGCATGGTGTTCCTGTTCCTCGTGATCGTGACCCAGATGCTTCAGCCGGCCGTACTCACCTCGGGCCTGTTCCGCCAGTTCAACTGGCTCGGCATCGGCGACACGTGGACGGCGATGATCCTGGTCAACGCGGCGTTCAACCTGTCGTTCGCGACATGGATCATGCACTCCTTCTTCGCGGGCATCCCGAAGGAGGTCGACGAGGCGGCCCAGATCGACGGCGCGGGACGTCTGACCGTGCTGTTCAAGATCAACCTGCCGCTGGTCTGGCCGGGAATCGTCACCGCCATCGTCTTCACCTTCGTCTCCTGCTGGAACGAGTTCGCGGCATCCCTCGTGATCCTGTCGACCGATAAGAACCAGCCGCTCGCCGTCGCGCTGACCAAGTTCGTCGGTCAGTACGAGACGAGTTGGCAATACGTCTTCGGCGTCTCGATCGTGGCGATCCTGCCCGTGGTCATCCTGTTCATGATGATCGAGAAGCGCCTCGTCGGCGGCCTCACCGCCGGATCGGTGAAGTAAGCAGAGAGCTGACGACCCGGCGGATACCATCGGCACCATGAGGATCATCGTCATCGGAGCCACAGGACGCATCGGCCGGGTCGTCAGCGACACCCTCGAGAAGCGCGGGCACGATGTGCTGCGCGCCTCTCGAAGCAGCAACTGGAGCGTCGACATCGCCGATCAGGATTCGGTGTCAGCGCTCTTCGCGCGCTCGGGACGAGTGGATGCCGTCATCGCCGCGACCGGGTCCGTGCCCTTCGGCCACCTGACCTCGCTGGACGCCGACGACTATCTTCGCGCCTTCACCGGCAAGGCGCTGCCGCAGCTCGCGCTCGTGCGCACCGCGCTCGAGCATCTGAACGACGGCGGCTCGATCACCCTCACCACCGGTGTCCTCGCCCGCGAGCCGATCGCCACGGGTGCAGCAGCGGCCGCCGCCAACGGCGCCGTGGAGTCGTTCATCGTCACCGCCGCCGCCGAAGCTCCGCGCGGGATCCGCATCAACGCCGTCTCCCCGAACGTGCTCGAGAGCTCCGCGCACCAGCACGGCCTGTTCGCCGGCCAGCGACCGGTGCCCGACGCCGAGATCGGCCGCGCCTATACGCTCGCGGTCGAGGGGATCGGCACGGGGCGGGTCATCGCCGTCTGAGGCTCAGCGCCCCTCGGCGGCCGCGGTGTGATGGCGGATGACCTCCGCGACGACGAAGTTGAACCACTTCTCGGCGAACTCGGGGTCGAGGTTCGCGTCTGCGGCGAGCGCGCGGAGACGAGCGACCTGCTGCTCCTCGCGGTTCGGGTCGGACGCCGGCATGGCGTGCGTCGCCTTGAGGATGCCGACCTGTTGCGTGGCACGGAAGCGTTCGGCGAGCATGTGGATGAGTGCGGCGTCGATGTTGTCGATCGTGCCGCGCAGGCGCAGCAGTTCGGCCCGGGCTTCTTCGGCGTCGGTCATGTCTCTCCTCGTCGTGAACGGTTAAGACGATATCGCGCGCCGGGGCCCTAGAGTGGGCGCATGAAGAAGAAGAGCGCCCGGATGACGACGCCCGCCGCAGACGAGCCGAAGATCCCGGAGCAGCACCTCGAGGGGCGACCGGTCGTCGACCCCGAGCCGTCGTCGAAGTCGTTCTGGACCCGCATCGACAGGCCGTTCATCTTCGGCTTCCTCATGACCCTCGGCGGGCTCGCGGCGATCCTCCTCGGACTCGCTCTGTCGAACCTGTCGACGGTCATCATCTACATCGCCCTGGCGCTGTTCGCGGCTCTCGGCCTCGACCCCGCAGTCCGATTCCTCGAACGGCGCGGGCTAAACCGCGGGGTGGCCGTGCTCTGCGTGATCCTCGGCCTCGTCATCGTGCTCGGGCTCGTCGTCTGGGCGATCGTCCCGGTCGTCGTGAAGCAGATCTCCGGGTTCGTGAAGGATATCCCGGGGATGATCTCCGACTTCCAGCGCACCGACCTCTTCCAGACGCTGCAGGATCAGTTCGGCGACAAGATCGACGACCTGCTCGCCGACGCGCAGAAGTTCCTCACCGACCCCGGCAACCTCCTCACGATCGGCGGCGGCGCCTTCCAGGTCGGCAGCTCCATCGCGAACGCGATCTCGGGCTCGATCGTCGTCCTCGTGCTCATCATCTACTTCGTCTCGACCCTGCCCGGCATGAAGCAGGCGCTCCTGCGACTCATCCCGGCGCGCGATCGCGTGCGGATCGGCGCCCTCACGGATCAGGTCACCGATTCGGTCGGCGGGTACGTGCAGGGCATGGTGACCCTCGCGTTCTTCAACGCGATCGTCGTGCTCATCCTCTACACGTCGTTCGGTCTGCCGTTCCCGATCCTGCTCGCGGTGACGGCGTTCCTCGTCACCCTCATACCGCTCGTCGGATCGATCCTGTTCTGGGTGATCGGCACGCTCGTCGCGCTGTTCACCGGCAACGTCCTCTTCACGGTCCTGTTCGCGGCGATCTACCTCGTGTACATGCAGATCGAGGCGTACGTGCTCACCCCGAAGGTGATGAACCGCGCGGTCTCGATCCCCGGCTCACTCGTCGTCATCGGCGCCCTCGCCGGCGGCACGCTGCTCGGTCTGCTCGGCGCGCTGGTCGCGGTGCCGGTCGCAGCATCCATCCTCATCATCATCAAGCAGGTCTGGATCCCGCGTCAGGATACGCGGATCTGAGCACGACGGCTTCGTCGGTGCCTCAGAGGGCGGCGTCGACGAAGCCGATGAACCGGCTTCCGACGCCGTCGAAGGTGCTGCGCACCGTGCCGGCCGCCGGTGCGGGCGCGGCGCTCGTGGGGTGCTCGTCGCAGATCACGTGCGTGAACTGGGGCCACCACTTCTTGGGGCGCACCGTTTCGGAGTCGCCGCAGACGTCGCACGTCAGCGTCGCCCACACGGGGCGTCCGCCCTTCTTGCGGTTCGCGCGGGACTGGGCGAGCCAGGCCGGCGGATCCTGCTCGAGAGCGGCCACGTCGGCCTCGGAGACGGCATCCGGGATCTCGTGGCGTGCGGCCATCTCGATCGAGATGTCGAGTCGCTGAGCGACCTCACGGCGGTTCAGCATTCGAGGAGACATGCATCCATTGTCTCAGGAGCTGCTGGCACCTGACGGGGTGTCCGATTGCCGACACGTGTCGGCCGAAAAGACACCTGTCGGCCGAAATCGGCGGATGCTGCGGACATCCGTGATCTCGACCGACAGGTGTCGTGACCCGCGTGGGATCCGGACGCTCTG
This sequence comes from uncultured Microbacterium sp., assembly GCF_947632095.1. Taxonomy (GTDB): domain Bacteria; phylum Actinomycetota; class Actinomycetes; order Actinomycetales; family Microbacteriaceae; genus Microbacterium. The sequence continues at coordinate 15,755 of NZ_CANROA010000028.1, forward strand.
GGGAAGAGCGCCCGGGGCGGGTCAGGTCGTGCGACGGCGGAAGCCGACGAGGAGGCCGCCGCCCACGGCGAGGAGCGCGGCGAGCGCGATCACACCGGTGATCGGCCCCGACCCGGTCGCGGCGAGGCCGCCGCCTGCCGTGCCGTCAGCCGCTCCGGTTCCGTCCGGGGAGGCTGCGTCGCCCGTTCCTCCGGGTTCGGTGGGGGCACCCGGCTCGGTGGGGGCCCCCGGGTCCGCCGGGTCGGCCGCGGCCAGCACCGTCACCGCAGCGCTGGCTCGCAGGCCCGACTCCGGCTGGGCGACGACCAGCTCGTACCCTCCGGCGGCCACACCCGCAGGAACCGTCACCGACACAGCCAGGCGCCCCTCGGCATCCGTCTGCACTCCCTCGCCGAGTTCTGCGGCGATGCGGGCCTCCGCGAGCAGGCGCAGCGCCTCGGGCTCCCCGTTCTCGGGACTCTCGAGCGTGATGCGCACCGGCGTCTCGGGCTGCAGCCCCGCGGCACGGATGTCGAGCGCCTCGCCGGCGACGACTTCCGATGCACCGAGCGTCACCGACGGCGTTCCCGGCTCCGGGTCGGTCTCGCCGAAGAGCGTGCCGCCGATGTTGATCTCGGCAGCACCGGCGAATTCCGCGCCGTTGCTCGACGACAGAGCGACGAGAGTCACGTAGCGACCCGCGACGGTCTCATCGAACTCGATGGCCTGCTCGCGCGTGATGTCGTACAGGCGCCCGTCGGAGGCGAGCGTGCCGCGGTCGGCCTTCGTGTCGCTCACATAGACCTCGTAGTCCGCGATGCGGCCGTTGGTGCCGTTCTGACGCTGCTGGAAGGAGAAGCCCGAGACGTCGTACCGGTCGCCGAGATCGATCGTGATCCAGTGCGGGTACGTCGATCCCTCGCCGTTCCAAGCGGTGTGCCAGAACGTCTCCGGGTCGCCGTCGATCGCATTCGTCGCCGGCCTGTCCTCGCTGCGCGTCTCCTCCGATCCGACATCGGAGATCGAGAGGGCGCTCTGATCGATCGGATTCTTCAGCTGACGACGGTTCGCCGTGACCTCGACCTCGGTGCGCGCCTCACGGTCTCCCGCTGTCGCCGTGAGCGTGTAGACGCCGCCCTCCGTGTCAGGGGAGATCGGCAGCGACAGGGCCAGCACGCCGTCCTCGTCCGGGCGCACCGTGCCCAGCGCCGCGTCGCCCAGGCTCAGTGCAACGTACGACCCCGGGACGAACCCGGTGATCTCACCCGGCAGGCGCGCGCCCGCGGCGACAGTCGAATCCGCTGTGAGGGTCGGAGTCTGGCTCTCGTCCCACACCGGCGGCTCGACCGGGTCGGCCGTTCCCTCCGCGATCGTCACGGTGAACTCGGTGCGGGTGCCGTCGGAGAACTCGATGGTTCCCGTGTACTGGCCGGCCTCGGCGTAGGAGTGCGATCCGCGCACGTCATAGAGACCGCCTGCGCTCAGCGATGTGCGCTCCGTCTCGGTGCGGAAGGCCGCCGACGAAACCGGCGAACCATCACCCCAGTCGATCGTCGCCGTGAGCGCGGAGCCGAGAGCCGACGAGCTGATCCCGTCTTCGTCATCCACCCGGTCGACCGCGATGCTCGCGCCGTCTGCCGAGGCCTTCGTGCCGGGTGCCGCGACCGAGCCGACGGTCATCTCGGCGTCGCTGCCAGGCGAGAGCTCGACGGGAACGCCCGCCGCCGACCAGTCCCAGGTCGCGTGCACACCGTCGTAGAAGTTCGCGCCGCCGATGAGCAGACGCTCGCCGACATCGGCCATGCGCTGGGCGAAGTCCGCTCCGTTGCGCTGCTCCTGCGGGGTCCAGCCGATCTCCGCGTGCGCGAACGCGCGGGGGAACGAGAGGAACTCCGCCTGCTCGCGGCCACGGATCGTCTCGGCCCACATGGGCCCTTCGACGCCGAGGAGCTGGTCGTCGTCGAGCTTCACACCGTTGTCGGTGATGACCTCGGCCGGATCCCAGTCGTAGTACAGCGGGAAGTCGCCGACCGCGGCCCAGGTCAGGCCGATCGGGGTCTTGTCGGTGTACTTCATGTCGAGGTACGCGTTGCCGCCGCGCGAGGCGATCAGCTTCACGCCCTTGTTCTTGATCGCGTCGAGCGTGTCGGTGGTGTTCCCGATCCAGTACTGGATCGCGTCGTCCTCGGTCACCCCGGCGATCGACGACTCGTTCCAGCCGATCATCTTCTTGCCGAGGCCGTGCACGATGTCGACCGAGCGGGTGATGAAGGACACGTAGTTCTCGTGCGAGGTCACGTGTGATTCGTCGCCGCCGATGTGCAGGTAATCGCCAGGAGTGAGTGCGGCGAGCTGGCCGAGCACATGCTCCATGAACATCCACGTGTACTCGTTGTTCGCATCGAGCGAGGAGTAGCCGACGTCCTTCGTCCCGTTGGCGGCGACGCGGCCGGTCTCGGGCTCGGCGCCCGGGTGGCTTCCCGCGCTGTTGAGCTCCGCGATGGCGTGCAGCGCCGCGTTCGTGTGACCCGGGGTGTCGATCTCGGGGACGACCTCGATGTGCAGGTCGGCCGCGTAGGCGAGGATGTCGCTGAACTGCTCCTGCGTGTAATAGCCGGTGCGACCGAGCTCGTCGTTGTAGCCGTGCGAGGTCATCGCGGTGGCACCGGAGATCTCGGTGAGCAGCGAATAGTCGATGGGATCACCATCGGCCTTGCCCTCGTTGGTGATCTCCAGGCGCCACCCCTGATCGTCGGCGATGTGGAAGTGCATGACCGAGAGCTTGTGGGCGGCCATGGTGTCGAGGACGGTCTTGACCTCATCGACCGACAGGAACGAGCGGGCGACGTCGAGCATCATGCCGCGATAGGCGAATCGCGGAGCATCCGTGATCTCCACCGCCGGCACCGCCCAGGTCGTCTCGACGACGCGGTCGGATTCGATGTGCGCGGGGAAGAGCTGTCGCAGCGTCTGCACCGCGTTGAAGGCGCCGTGATCGGTCGGGGCGACGATCGTGATGCGCTCGTCGTCGACCGTGAGCGCGTAGGCCTCTTCCTCGCCGGCGAGGCCGGTGGCCTCGCCGGTGCGCAGGACGATATCGCCCTCAGCTGCTCCGATCTCCACCGACAGGTCGAACCCGGTCGATGCACCGGCCAGATCCGCGAGGAACTCCGCACTGGGGGCGAGAGCTGCGTCCGTGGCGATGCGGGCGCCGTCTCGCAGCACGAACGGCTCGGCCTCGGCATCCGCCTCGACGCTGCGAGGCAGCGGGACGAGCCCGTTCACTGGCGAGGGCACGACCTCGGGCTCGGGGCCGTCCCAAACTTCGAGCTCCCACAGCGAGATGCCGTACTTGTTGCCGTTGATGGGAGTGCGCTCCACGCCCTGCATGCGCACGAACTGGTACTCGACGGCCGGCTCGACGAGGGTCAGGGTCTGCACATCGCGCAGTCCGCAGACCGGCGAGAGCACCTCCGTCGCGTCGACGAACGTCTCACCGTCGGCGGAGACCTGGATCAGGTACTCGGCGGCGCACGCCGTCTCCCACTCGATCGCGATGTGGTCGATCACGGTGGGCTCGGCCAGACGCACGGTGAGGTTCGCGTCATCGGCGCCGTTCGACGACCAGCGGGACTGGCGCGGCCCGGAGGTGCCCGGGTCGCGCACGCCGTCGATCGCGAGTTCGGGGCCCCATTGGCCGGGGACCTCCTGACCGGATGCCTCGACCGTGGCGCCGGCGCTGGCCAGCGCGAGGTTCTCTCCCTCGTCTGGTGCCGCGACGGCCGGCACCACCGCTGAAAAGGCACCGAACACCATCGCCCCGGCACACAGGAATGCGCCGGTTCTCGTCGTTCGTCTGATCCCGCTCGATATTGCTCTCGTCATTGAGATACTCCGCTTATGTCGGCAGATTCCGGTGCCCCAGAGGCACCTCCACGAGGCAAGTTAGCGGCTGGGCGGAGCGGGGTCAATGGAAATAGTCAGGAATCCTAACTTTTCCTGGTCCCACGTGGTTTCATGACCCGCGCTATGCTCACGCACATGAACCGGAGAATCGCTGTCGCATCCCTTGCCGTTGCCCTTGTCGCCCTGACCGGCTGTTCGAGCGCGGACACCGATTCGCAGGAAGCATCCGTCGAAGCATGCGCCGACTTCCGCTCGGCAGTCGACCCCGTGCTGGTTTCCGTCGACGAGATCGTGCCGGCCGATTCCCCCGAAGCCATGTCCGAGCACCTGTCGAGCGTCGAGGCCGGACTTGCCGCCGCGGCCGAGGTCGAGGGCCCCGGGGCCTTCGCCGCGCTGCGCGACGAGGTCGTCGTCGAGATCGAGACCTTCGCGATCCTCGCGCAGGACTCGATCGACGGCAAGGACGCGGATCTCGAAGCCGCACAGGGGGATGTGCAGCTCAGCTACGCCGAATTCGAGCGCTACTGCGGCTCCTGAACCGATCCGCGCATGGTGAACGAGTCCGCGCCGGCGCCGGCGATCAGATGAGGCCCTTCTCTGCGAGCCATGCGTTCGCGATGTCCTTCGACGACTTCTGATCGACGGTGCTCTGCACGCCCATGGCCACGAGGTCCTCGACGCCGAGCTGAGCGCTGACCGCGTTGATGACGTCGGCGACATCGCCGGAGATGTCGGCGGATGCGATCGGCACGACGTTCGATGCGAGGATCATGCTCTCGGGATCCTCGAGCGCGACGATGTCCTCGGTCTCGAACCGCGGGTCTGCGGAGTAGACGTCGGCGACCTGGATCTCGCCGGCCAGGAGCGACTCGAACGTCGTGTCGCCGGTCGCCGAGAACGCCAGGTCGAGGCCGTAGATCTCGGCAGCGCCCGTCGGACCGTACGGACGCTGCTCGAGCTCGGGCGCACCGCCGAGCGTGACCGCGCCGTCGACATCGGCGAGGTCGGAGATCGTCACGAGGTCGTTCGCCTCGGCGAACTCCTTCGTGACCGTGTAGGTGTCCTGGTCGCTCGCCTCGGCATAGTCGAGCGCGGCGAGTGTGTCGGGCAGGGCATCCTGCAGCGCCGCGTAGACGTCGTCGGGGCTCGTCGCCTCTGCGGTGTCGTCGAAGTACTGCAGCAGGTTGCCGGTGTACTCCGGGAACAGGTCAATGTCGCCGGACTCCACATCGGACATGTACGCGTCACGCTGGCCGATGTTGAATTCGCGCTTCACCGTGAAGCCGGCGCCCTCGAGCGCCTGCGCGTAGATCTCGGCGACGATCTCGTTTGAGTAGTAGGCCTGCGAGCCGACGACGATCGTGTCGGATGCGCCCTCCCCCGCTGATTCGCCCGCAGGCGCATCGAGCGGGTTGCTGGTCGCGCATCCGGCGAGCGCGAGGGCTCCGACGAGGGTACCGGCCATGAGAGCGAGGCGGGAGGTGCGTGCGGTGAACATGATGTTCCTTTCGAGGAGAGAGTCAGATGGAGGCCGGCGATGCCGCGTGTCGCGATGATCGACGGATGCGGGATGAATCGGAGGCTGCACGGATGCTTGCGGGCACGACAGCGCGTTGGGTGAGAGCGAGCAACAGATCGACGACGAGTGCGAGAGCGGCGACGATCAGCGCGCCGCCGAGCACCTGATCGAACCGGCGCAGCGGGATGCCCTGGATGATCGGCCATCCGAGGCCTCCGAGGTTGACGTAGGCGGCGATCGTGACGGTGGCGATGACCTGCAGGGTCGCGGCGCGCAGGCCGCCGACGAGCAACGGCAGGCCGAGCGGCACCTCGACCTTCCAGAACACCTGCCACTGCGTCATCCCGGTCGCCCGTGCCGCGTCGATCACACGGCGGTCGACCGCCTCGAGCCCGGTGTAGGCGCCGGCGAGCAGCGAGGGGATCGCGAGCAGCACGAACGTGATGGTCGCCGCCTCCGGGATGCGCAGCACGCCCAGCAGCAGAACGAGCAGCACCATCAGGCCGAATGACGGCACGGCGCGAGCGGCGCCCGAGATGGCAACGGCGACCTCGCGGCCGTGGCCGGTGTGACCGATGAGCCAGCCAGCGGGCACGGCGATGACCGCCGCGATCAGCACGGAGATCACGGTGAAGTACAGGTGCTGGCCGAGCAGGATCGGCAGGGCGTAGGCCCCTTCGAGACGCTCGGGCGAGAACAGCCATGCGAAGGCCTCCGCGAAGAGGTTCATGCGGCCGCCTCCGTCACGGGCATTCGTCGCGGCATCCGTCGGCGACCCGACGCGCCGGACGTGCGCGTCGCGCGCGTCCACGGCATGATGCCGCGGCCGACGAGCATGAGCAGGAGATCGATCACGAGGGCGATGACGACCACGGCGAGCACGCCGGCGAGTACCTCCGGGATGATGCGGCGCTGCAGACCGTTCGTGAAGAGGTAGCCGAGGTTGGTGACGCCGACGAGGATGCCGACGGTCGCGAGCGAGATCGTGCTCACGGCGGCGACGCGGAGACCGGCGAGGATCACGGGCCCGGCGAGCGGCAGATCGACGGCCCAGAAACGGCGCCATCCGCCGTATCCCATGGCCGTCGCGGCCTGGCGCACATGCGCGTCGACGGCATCGAGACCGTCGGCGACGGCGCGCACGAGGATCGCCACGGCGTAGATCGTGAGGCCGATGATGAGGTTCGCGGGGTCGCGCGTCGAATAGCCGACCACCGAGGGCAGCAGGATCAGGAGCGCCAACGACGGGATCGTGTAGAGCAGACCGGTCAGCACGATCACCGGGCCGCGCACGAGGCGGTAGCGCCACGCCACCCACCCCAGCGGCAGCGAGAGAAAGAAACCGAGGCCGATCGCGATCGCGCTCTGTCCGAGGTGGACGAGCGCGAGATCCACGATCAGGCCGAGGTTGTCGGCGACCCAGGTCATGGCGTCGGTCTCTCGCCCATCACGGCGGGCTGCGCTTCATCGACGAGGGCGCCCTGGGTGCGCCCCTCGGAGTCGACCACCACCGCGCCGCGGGGCGTCTGCTTGATCCGCAGCGCACGCCGGCCGCGCTCGGCACCGATGAACGCGGCGGCGAAGTCATCGGCCGGGTTCTCGATGATCTCGCTCGGGCTGCCCACCTGCACGACACGGGCACCCTTATCGAGGATCACGACCTGGTCGCCGAGCAGGAACGCTTCGTCGATATCGTGCGTGACGAAGACGACCGTCTTGCCGAGCTCGCGCTGCAGACGGATGAGCTCCTGCTGCAGGTCGGCGCGCACGATCGGGTCGACGGCGCCGAACGGCTCGTCCATGAGCAGGATGTTCGGGTCGGCGGCGAGCCCGCGGGCCACGCCGACCCGCTGCTGCTGGCCGCCGGAGAGCTGGCTCGGATAGCGCTCTGCGAGCGCCCGGTCGAGGCCCACGGTGTCGAGCAGATCGCGCGAGCGCGCGTGCGCCTGCTTCTTCGGCATGCCGTTCAGGCGCAGCACGGTGGCGACGTTGTCGATCACCGAGAAGTGCGGCATGAGCCCCGAGTTCTGCATGACATAGCCGATGCTGCGGCGGAGGGTCACCGGGTCGCGGCCGAGCACGCTCGCCCCGTCGATCTCGACGTCGCCCGACGTGGGCTCGACCATGCGGTTGATCATGCGCAGCAGGGTCGTCTTGCCGCAACCGGAGGATCCGACGAACACCGTCGTCTTCCGAGAGGGCAGCACGAGGCTGAAGTCGTCGACAGCGCGCGTCCCATCGGGGAATGTCTTCGTGATGGAACGGAATTCGATCATGAGACCACTCCGGTCATGGGACCTGAGAGAGCACCCGTCATGCCGCCTCCTCCTCGGGCTGAGTCCCGAGCGTAGGGGACGGCTCGGACGTTCGGGATCGTTCTCCAAAGATTCGGAGCCGACCGCGCATTGGATCGAGTGTCGTCACCGGGCGTGTCATGCCGACTCGCGGCCGTACTGCTCGAGGAGCCGGAGCCACACCTCGCTGATCGTCGGATAGGCCGGGACAGCATGCCAGAGCCGTGCGATCGGCACCTCGCCGACGACCGCGATCGTCGCCGCCTGCAGAAGCTCTGCCACGCCGGGACCGACGAACGTCGCTCCGAGCACGACGTCGCGCTCCGCGTCGACGACGATCCGCGCCCTCCCGGCATAGCCGTCTGCGTACAGGGAGGCCCCGGCGATGACGCCGAGGTCCTGATCGATGACGCGCACCTCGTGCCCGGCTTCCCGTGCGGCCTTCTCCGTCAAGCCGACCGTCGCGATCTCCGGCTCGGCGAAGACGACCTGCGGCACGGCGGCGTTATCGGCGGTGGCCGTATGGCGGCCCCATCTCGAATCGTCGATGTCGTCGCCCGCCGCACCGGCGGCGATGACATCGCCCGCCGCTCGCGCCTGATATTTTCCCTGGTGCGTGAGCGGCGCGCGTCCGTTCACATCACCCACGGCATAGAGCCAGTCGGTTCCCGGCACGCGCAGTGAGTCGTCGACGTCGATGGAAGCCCCGGGCTCGAACCCCACGGCATCCGCCCCGATATCGGAGGTGCGCGGACGGCGCCCGGTCGCGACGAGAACCTCGACGGCCGAGACCTCGCCGCCCGATGTCGTTAGGGTCACCCCGCTGGCATCCCGCTCGACCTGCGTGGTCTCGGTGTTCAGGCGCACATCGACCCCGGCCGAGCGCAGCCCCTCCGCCGCCATCTCACCGGCGAACTCCTCCATCCCGCTGAGCAGCCCGCTTCGGGCGAGAACCGTGACACGGCTGCCGAGAGAGGCGAACGCCGTGGCCATCTCGACCGCGACCACGCCGCCGCCGATGATCGCCAGGGAGAACGGAATCTCCTGCGCACTCGTCGCCTCACGACTCGTCCAGGGCGCAGCATCCACCAGCCCATCGATCGGCGGGATCACCGCTTCGGTTCCCGTGGCGATCGCCACGGCATGGTGGGCCGTGAGTACGCGTCCCGAACCATCGGCATCGGTGACCGTGACCGTGACCTCGCGCACCCCGGTGATCCGTCCGTGGCCGCGCGCCAGATCGATGCCCGCGGATCGCAGCCAATCGACCTGACCGGCATCCGACCATTCGCTCGTGAAGGAATCGCGCCGGGCGAGCACCGCGGGAACGTCGAGCGAACCGCCCGCCACCCCCTGCACCCGATGCGCGGCATGCAGCGCCTGAACCGGACGCAGCAATGCTTTCGATGGCATGCAGGCCCAGTAGGAGCACTCACCGCCGACCAGCTCGCTCTCGACGATCACCACGGTCAGGCCGCCCTGCACCGCGCGGTCGGCGACGTTCTCGCCGACCGGCCCCGCACCGATCACGATCAGGTCGTACTCGTCAGCTGTCATGGTGCCATGGTGGTCCCCCACCGGGCGCGCAGTCTCGGGGGTTGTCCCGAGCGCATCAACAGTTGTAGGGAGCTCCATGTTGCAACGGGCGGATGATGTTGCGGACAGCGGACTCTTCGTCGCGAAAAGTCCGCCAAGTGCAACATCCTCCGCTGTGTGCAACACAGCGGCCAGGCCGAATCAGGCCAGCAGGATGCAGGTCGGTGCGGGGACCGACGTGCGATGACGGATGCCGCGGGGCACGCCCGTGCGCTCGTCGAGCTCGATGACGCCGATCTGATCGGAGCGCTGCCCGGCGACGAGGAGCGCTCCGTCGTGCACCAGGTGGTGCCGAGGCCAGTCGACCCCGGATTCGGCGAGGGCGAGCGGCTCGACGATCGAACCGTCGCCGCGTACGCGGAGAGCTGCGATCGTGTTGCTGCCGCGCACGCCCGCGTACAGCGTCTCGCCATCGCGCGAGCGGGAGAGCTCTGCGGGGAAATCGACGCCGACGACGACGCCGGGGCTCACGGTCGTCGCCGCGGCGAGCGCCCACTGCCCGTCGATGCCCGTCTCGAGGGTGAAGACCTCGCAGGAGTACTCGGTGACGACGTGCACGTGCCCGCTGGGGTGCACGACGAGGTGGCGGGGGCCGACGCCGAGCGGCAGCACGACCCGATGGTCCTCGACGAGCCCGCCGGGCGCCGGGCGCCAGATGCGCACGAGGTCGAGGCCGAGATCGGTGGTCGCGATGCGTCCGTCGGGGAGGAAGGCGGCGGCGTGCGCGTGCGAGACGCGGGCATCGGGATCGACGACCGGAGCGGGCTCCGGTTCGGGGTCTGCGGGGGCGTTGAGTCCGAGCATCTCATCGAACAGCAGGAGCCCCGAGCGGGGCTTCTCCTCGGTGGCCGCGGCAGCCGTGACCGATGCGAGCACCTGGGTGAAGTCGATCGCGAGAGTGTCTGTGCCGACGGCATCGATCCCATAGGGATCGGCCGCGGCATCCGCACCCGTGGCGCTGATCGTGCGGCCTGCAGCATCCAATCCGATGCGCACGACCCGGCCATCCCCGTAGCAGCTGGCGATCAGATGATCGCCGGATGGCGCGACGGCCAGATGGCACACCGCATCGCTCGCGACGATCGGGTCGCCGAGAGCGCGCAGCGAACGCTCGCCCGTGCGCTGGAAGGCCTGCACGTGGCCGGAGCCCTCCAGCGCCGCGTAGACGATGTCGAGCAAGGGATGCCGCACCAGCCATGACGGCGATGCGGCATCCGCGACCGTGCCGCGGTGGGCGAGGGTCGTGGGCTCACGACCCTCGTCGCCCTCGAGCAGACCGATGCCGGTGGCATCCCCGCCCATGTCGGAGCCGTAGCCGCCGACCCAGAACTGCGTCACGGTCGAGCGTCAGACGAGGTCGTGACGGACGATCACCTGGTCGCGCTCGGGGCCGACGCCGATCACCGAGATGCGCGTGTTGCTCATCTTCTCGAGGGCGAGGACGTAGTCCTGGGCGGTCTGCGGCAGGTCCTCGAAGGTGCGGGCGGTCGTGATGTCCTCGCTCCAGCCGGGGAACGTCTCGTAGATCGGCTTCGCGTGGTGGAAGTCGCTCTGGTTGACGGGCACGTCGTCGAAGCGCACACCGTCGACGTCGTAGGCCACGCAGACGGGGATCTCCTCGAGGCCCGTGAGCACATCGAGCTTCGTGAGCACCAGGTCGGTGATGCCGTTGATACGGGTCGCGTAACGGGTGATCGGGGCGTCGTACCAGCCGGTGCGGCGCAGGCGACCCGTGGTCGTGCCGTACTCGAAGCCGGTCTTGCGCAGCCACTCGCCCTGCTCGTCGAGCAGCTCGGTCGGGAACGGTCCCGAGCCGACGCGGGTCGTGTAGGCCTTGACGATGCCGACGATGCGGTCGAGACGGTTGGGGCCGACGCCCGAGCCGGATGCCGCGCCCGCCGCTGTCGCGGTCGACGAGGTGACGAAGGGGTAGGTGCCGTGGTCGACGTCGAGCATGGTGGCCTGCCCGCCCTCGAACACGACGACCTCGCCGCGCTCGAGCGCCTCATCGAGCAGGTGGCCGGTGTCGGCGACCATGGGGCGCAAGCGCTCGGCGTAGGCGAGCAGCTCCTCGACGATCTCGTCGACCGTGACGGCGCGACGGTTGAAGACCTTCACCAGCAGGTGGTTCTTCTGGTCGAGGGCGCCTTCGACCTTCTGGCGCAGGATGTTCTCGTCGAACAGGTCCTGCACGCGGATGCCGACACGGTTGATCTTGTCGGCGTAGGCCGGGCCGATGCCGCGACCGGTCGTGCCGATGTTGCGCTTTCCGAGGAAGCGCTCGGTGACCTTGTCGAGCGTGCGGTGGTAGTGGGTGATGATGTGCGCGTTGGCGCTCACCCGCAGTTTGGAGACGTCGACGCCGCGTGCGCCGAGCGCCTCGAGCTCGCTGAAGAGCACCTCGAGGTCGATGACGACGCCGTTGCCAATGACGGGCGTGACGCCCGGCGAGAGGATGCCGCTGGGCAGCAGGTGCAGCGCGTACTTCTCGTTGCCGACGACGACGGTGTGCCCGGCGTTGTTGCCGCCGTTGAACTTCACCACCCAGTCGGTGCGGTCACCGAGCAGGTCGGTGGCCTTTCCCTTGCCCTCGTCGCCCCACTGGACTCCGACGATCACGATTCCTGGCATGGGTGAACCCCCTGGGTTTTACCTTGTGCTTTCGCCGGGTTTGCACCGGCCGATGAGCTGGCCCGTTTCGGGCATGTCCATCTTACCGAACCCGGTCGCGGCCCCGAAGGGACCGCGACCGGAATCGTTCAGGCCGCCGACCGCTCCTGCGTCTCGTCGGGGTCCTCGGCGAGGTAGCGCTCGAGCGAATCGTCGAGCTCGTCGATCCACGGGGTGTGGTGCTCGGCGGCGAGGGTGCCGGTCATCACCGACGGGTACACGCGGTCGCGGTAGCCCATGATGTCCTTCTTCTTGTCGGCCTTCCACGCCAGGAAGATCTCCACGACCCGGTCGATGTCGAACGCCGGGTAGTCGGTCTGCTGGCCGAGGTCGCGCACGTAGTCCGCCTGGAAGCGGATCTCGTCGGCGGCCGTCTCGATCGCGTCGAAGCGGGCGAGCCAGTCCGTGATGGATGCTTCGCGCTCGGCCTCATCGGGCAGTTCGATGCGCCCGAGGATGAGGTCGCGCACGAACCACGCCTGCACGTCGAACATGTTGAACGTGAACCACTGGTCCTGCGCGCCCAGGTACGCCAGGCGCGGGTTCTTCTGCCAGATCACGCCGCCGTAGAGGCCCGCCGGGTAGACGTTGTTCGGCGACGACAGCGACAGGTCCTCGGGCAGGAAGGGGTACTTGTGCAGGTATCCGGTGCAGAGGATGACGGCATCCACCCGCTTGCTCGTGCCGTCGACGAAGTGCACGACGTCGCCGTCGAAGCGCTCGATCGTCGGGCGCTCCTCGAAGCCCTCCGGCCAGTCGTAGCCCATCGGCGCAGTGCGGTAGCTGGCGGTCACCGAGCGGGCGCCCATCTTGAACGCCTGGCTGCCGATGTCCTCGGCCGAGTAGCTCGAACCGATCACGAGCACGTCGCGGCCCTTCAGCGCCTCGGCACCTCTGAAGTCGTGCGCGTGGCGGATGCTGCCGGTGAAGGTCTCGACGCCGGGGAAATCCGGCACGTTCGGGAACGAGAAGTGACCGCTCGCGACGACGATGCGGTCGAACGTCTCCACGCGCGTCTCGCCGGTGGGCAGGTGCTCGCTCGTCAGGGTGAAGGTCTCCGCATCCTCATCGAACTCGACCCAGCGCACGATCGTCTGGAAGCGGATCTTGCTGCGCACATCGGTCTTCGCCAGGCGTCCCGCGATGTAATCCCACAGCACGGGGCGCGGCGGGTACGACGAGATCGGGCGACCGAAGTGCTCATCGAAGGTGTAATCGGCGAACTCGAGCGCCTCCTTGGGCCCGTTCGACCACAGGTTGCGGTACATGCTCGAGTGCACGGGCTCGCCGTACTCGTCGAGCCCGGTGCGCCAGGAGAAGTTCCACTGGCCGCCCCAGTCGGCCTGCTTCTCGAAGCTCACGACCTCGGGAACCTCGGCTCCGGCGTCGCGTGCCGCTTCGAACGCCCGCAGCTGCGCCATGCCGCTGGGGCCGGCGCCGATGATCGCCACTCGTTCTTTCTTCATACGTATCGTCCTCTTCTTCACTCGGGTATCGATCTCATTCACGTTTCAGCGAATCGCAGCGACTCATCCGGGTGTTGGACGCACAGGTTTCCCCATCGCCGGGAGCGGTGATGCTCGACCGGCCGGATGAGTGCTGTCACATCGACGTTACCGCACAGTGATTTTCGGCTTCCTGCACGCTCCCGCTCAGTGGCAGCGGTCAGTTCCGGTGAACGGCGGTGCGCGTGATGCCGAGTTCGGCGAGTTTCTCATCGGCCTGGCGGGTGCGCAGCTCGAGCGAGCGTCCGACCTCCCCGGCCAGCGTCGGACGACTGCGCACGAGCGCATCGACAGCGGCGAGCGGCACCGTGACGACCGTGAGGATCTCCTGCGCGACGACGACGGCACGCGTCTTCTCCCGGGTGAGCGCCGTGTGCCCGATGAGTTCACCGCGCTCCACCGTCGCGAACTCGATCCGGTCGTCGCCGACCTCCAGCGCCATGACCGCGCGTCCGGAGACGACGACCGAGACCTGATCGGGAACGACCCCCATCTTCTGCACGATCTCGCCGATTCCATAGCGTTGGGCCCGGGCGATGCTCAGCACGCTGTCGACGTCCTCCTCGCGCAGTTGCAGCGTCGGCGCGATGCCACGAAGCGCCGCGGCGAGCGCTGCGGGTTCGGCGATCGGGTCGGTGCCGTCGCCGTCG
>NZ_CANROA010000029.1 GCF_947632095.1 uncultured Microbacterium sp.
AAAAGAAGAACATCGCGCTGGGCCAGGCCCACATCAAGTCGACGTTCAACAACACCATCGTTTCGATCACCGACCCGTCCGGCGCTGTCATCAGCTGGGCATCGTCGGGTGGCGTGGGCTTCAAGGGCTCGCGCAAGTCGACCCCGTACGCCGCTGGTATGGCTGCCGAGTCGGCCGCCCGCCAGGCTCAGGAGCACGGTGTCAAGAAGGTCGACGTCTTCGTGAAGGGTCCGGGCTCCGGCCGCGAGACCGCGATCCGCTCGCTCACGGCCGCAGGCCTTGAGGTGGGTTCGATCCAGGACGTCACGCCGCAGGCGCACAACGGTTGCCGCCCGCCGAAGCGTCGCCGCGTCTGATTTCGGTTGCTGGAGTCGTCCGCCCTCCGGGGCGGACGACTTTCCGCCCGTTTCACGGGCGCCCTTCCACAACGCAAGACCTCACCAACCACATGTCATATAGCGGGCATGTGATCGAAAGGAACACAAAGTGCTCATTGCACAGCGTCCCACACTGACCGAGGAAAAGATCGCCGAGAACCGTAGCCGGTTCATCGTCGAGCCGCTCGAGCCCGGCTTCGGCTACACCATCGGTAACGCGCTGCGTCGCAGCCTGCTCTCGTCGATCCCCGGCGCTGCTGTCACCAGCATCCGACTCGACGGTGTGCTGCACGAGTTCAGCACGATCCCCGGGGTCAAGGAGGATGTCACTGAGATCATCCTCAACATCAAGCAGCTCGTCGTGTCGAGCGAGCGCGATGAGCCCATCACGGCTTACCTGCGCAAGACCGGTGCCGGTGAAGTGACCGCCGCAGACATCTCGGCTCCGGCCGGTGTCGAGGTCCACAACCCCGACCTGGTCATCGCGACGCTCAACGAGTCCGCGAAGTTCGAGCTGGAGCTCACCATCGAGCGTGGCCGCGGCTACGTCTCGGCGACCCAGAACCGCAACGAGTACGCAGAGGCCGGCCAGATCCCGGTCGACTCGATCTACTCGCCGGTCCTCAAGGTCAGCTACCGCGTCGAGGCGACGCGTGCCGGTGAGCGCACCGACTTCGACAAGCTGATCCTCGACGTCGAGACGAAGAACAGCATCGCCGCCCGCGATGCCGTCGCTTCGGCCGCGAAGACCCTGATCGAGCTTTTCGGTCTGGCCCGCGACCTGAACGTCGAGGCCGAGGGCATCGAGGTCGGCCCCGCGCCGGTCGAGCCTGTCCTCTCCAGCGAGCTGTCCATGCCCATCGAGGACCTGGATCTCTCGGTTCGCTCCTACAACTGCCTCAAGCGCGAGGGCATCAACACGGTGTCCGAGCTCGTGGCGCTGTCGGAGACGCAGCTGATGAACATCCGCAACTTCGGCCAGAAGTCGGTCGACGAGGTGCGCGACAAGCTCATCTCGCTCGGTCTGTCGCTCAAGGATTCGGTGCCCGGTTTCGACGGCGCCCACTTCTACGGCGCAGGCGAAGACGAGTCCTTCTGACCTTCCCGAAATTCTGACCAGGAGTTAGACCAATATGCCTAAGCCCACCAAGGGTCCCCGCCTCGGAGGCGGCCCCGCACACGAGCGTCTGCTGCTTGCCAACCTGGCTGCTGCTCTCTACACGCACAAGTCGATCAAGACGACCGAGACGAAGGCAAAGCGCCTGCGTCCGCTCGCCGAGCGACTGATCACCTTCGCCAAGCGCGGCGACCTGCACGCACGCCGTCGCGTGCTGTCGATCATCGGTGACAAGGAAGTCGTTCACACGCTCTTCACCGAGATCGCTCCGCTGGTCGCTGACCGTGAGGGCGGCTACACCCGCATCACGAAGGTCGGCAACCGCAAGGGTGACAACGCACCCATGGCTGTGATCGAGCTCGTCCTCGAGCCCGTCACGCCGAAGGCGAAGAAGGCCGCCAAGGCTGCTCCGAAGGCCGAGAAGGCCGTCGAGGAGGCTCCCGTCGAGGACGCCGCCGTTGACGCCGGTGCCGAGTCGCAGGAAGAGGGTGCAGCTGCTGAGGCTGCAGCCGAAGCTGCTGTCGAGGCTCCCGCCGAGGAGAAGTCCGAGTAATTCTCGTACTCCGTACGAAACCCGCCGCCCCTCGGGGCGGCGGGTTTCGTCGTTTTTCAGGTCGGCGGCGCTGACGGGATAGTCTGAACGGATGCTGAGGCTGCTGCGTACATGATGACCGAATCGACCCGCCCTGCACGCACTCCGCGCGCCTACGCCGCGTTCGTCGGAATCGGTCTGCTCGCCGGTGTTCTCTCCGGGCTCTTCGGCGTCGGCGGAGGCACCGTGATCATGCCGATGCTGGTCCTGCTGCTGGCATTCGACCAGCGTCTGGCCGCTGGTACGTCGCTCGCGGCGATCGTGCCGACCGCGAGCGTCGGCGTGATCTCCTATGCGCTGCACGGATCGGTCGCGTGGATCCCCGCTGCGATCCTCGCCGCGGGTGCGGTGGTCGGCGCTCAGATCGGCACGCGTCTGCTGCCGCGCATCTCGCAGACCGCGTTGCGCTGGTGCTTCGTCGGCTTCCTCGTCGTGGTGATCGTCACGCTTTTCGTCGTGATCCCCTCTCGGTCGGCGGTATTCGAGCTCGGTCTCCTCAACGGCGTTCTGCTCGCTCTGGTGGGTGTGGGCACCGGTATTCTGGCGGGGCTCATCGGCGTCGGCGGGGGAGTGATCGTCGTCCCCGTGCTTATGCTCGCCTTCGGCACGAGCGATCTCGAGGCGAAGGGCACGTCTCTGCTCATGATGATTCCGACGGCGATCTCCGGAACCATCGGCAACCTGCGCAACAAGAACGTCGATCTGGTCGCCGCCGGGATCATCGGGGTGTCGGCGTGCACGACGACGGCGCTCGGCGCCTGGCTGGCGACGTTGATCGATCCGCTGCTGGGCAACGTCCTGTTCGCCGCGTATCTCGTCGTGATCGCGGTGCAGATGGCGTTGAAGGCGATCCGCGGGCGTCGTCGCTGACGTCGTGGACGCGGCCGGAGGGCTTCCCTCGATAGACTCGTCGGGTGCCTGTGAACAATGATCTGGTCGGCCGGGAGTTCCCGCCGACGCCGCCGTACCTGGTCGGTCGCGAGAAGGTGCGCGAGTTCGCCCGTGCCGTCTTCGCCGACGCTCCGCTGCACACCGATGTGGAGGCTGCCCGTGCGCTGGGCCACGCCGATGTCGTGGCGCCGCCGACGTTCGCGATGGTCATCCAGGACCTCACTCTGCAACAGCTGCTCGGTGAGCCTGACTCGGGCATCGAGCTGGCCCGTACGATTCACGCCGAGCAGCGTTTCGCGTATTCGAGGCCGATCGTCGCGGGTGATGAGCTCACCGCGAAGCTCTCGGTGACGGGCATCCGGATGATGGCGGGGAACGCGATGATCACGAGCGAGGCGGCGATCACCGATGCAGCGGGCGAGCATGTCGTGACGGCGACGAGCGTGCTGCTGGTCGGTTCCGAGGAGGATTCCGCATGACGTATTCCGTGGGCGATGTGATCGCCGAGCGCACCGTGCACCTGAGCCGCGAGTCTCTGGTGCGTTACGCCGGGGCTTCCGGCGACTTCAATCCCATCCACTACCGCGATGACGTCGCTGCAGCCGTCGGCCTGCCGGGCGTGCTCGCTCACGGCATGCTCACGATGGGAATCGCTTCCTCCGTCGTCGTGGCCGCCCTGGGCGATGCGTCGAAGATCACGGACTACGGCGTGCGCTTCACTCGCCCCGTCGTCGTCGATCCCGAGACGGGCGCCGATGTGTCGGTGATCGCGAAGGTCGGTGCGGTCGATGACGAGTCGGTTCGGATCGATCTCACGGTGAAGGCCGCTGAGGCGACCGTGCTCGTCAAGGCCCAGTTGCGCGTCGCGCGCTGAGAGGACGGACATGGCAGAGATCGCGCCGATTCCGCTGGCCGAGCTGACGACGCTGCGTACGGGCGCGGCGCCCGCGCGGATGCTGGATGCCACGACTGCAGACGAGCTCGTCGCCGCGCTTCGCGAGACGTGGGCGCGCCACGACGACTGGTTCGTGCTGGGCGGCGGCTCGAATCTCTTCGTCGGCGATGAGTCGTTCGAGGGGACGGTCATCCGGGTGCTCACGGCGGGGATCGAGCGGCTGGACTCTCCGCATGAGGGTCGGGCTCGGTTGCGTGTACAGGCGGGTCACAATTGGGATGCGCTGGTCGCCTACGCGGTCGAGAACGGGCTGGCGGGCATTGAGGCGATGAGCGGGATCCCCGGAACGGTCGGGGCCGCGCCCGTTCAGAACGTCGGCGCCTATGGTCAGGAGATCCAGGAGACGCTCGTCGAGGTCGAGCTGATCGACGAGGCGACGGGCGAGGTTTCGACGGTCTCGGCCGAGGAGCTCGGCCTCGGGTTCCGCACATCGGTGCTCAAGCACCACTACGGCGGCGTGCCGATCCGTCGCGCGGTGATCCTGTCGGTCACGCTCGATCTGGCAGAGGTCGGCGGCGAAGGACGCCAGGTGCGCGGCGAGCAGCTGCGTCGTGCGCTCGGTCTCACGGGCGACGAACGGATCGCGCTGGCGGCCCTGCGCGAGCAGATCCTCCGTATCCGGGCTTCCAAGGGCATGTTGCTGAACCCGGACGACCCCGATACGACGAGCGCCGGCAGCTTCTTCCAGAACATCATCATTCCCGAGAAGGCGGCGGCGCAGCTGCCGGCCGAGTGCCCGCGGTGGCCGGTGACTCCCGATCTGGATGCCGTCACGGTGATTCCGCTCGGCGCCTACGACGGGTACATCCCGCAGGCGTCGGTGGCCCGTGCCGAGGTGAAGGTCAGCGCTGCGTGGCTGATCGAGAACGCCGGAATCAAGAAGGGCTTCCGCCTGCCGCGTTCGCGCGCGGGGCTGTCGACCAAGCATGCTCTGGCGCTGACCAACCGAGGCGGGGCGAGCGGTGAAGAGCTCGCGGAGCTCGCCCGGTTCGTGCAGGCGCGGGTGCACTCGGAGTTCGGTCTGCTGCTGCAGCCGGAGCCGGTTCTCGTCGGCGTCGAGCTCTGAGAGGAGACGGATGAGCGCGCTCGTCCCGTACCTTTCTTTCCCGGGCAATGCCGAAGAGGCCCTGAGGTTCTACCGGGATGTGTTCGGCGGCGAGCTGGAGCTGCACACCTACGCGCAGTTCGGCCGGGCTGACGGACCGGGCGACGCGATCGCCCACGGTGTTCTACGGGGGCCGGTGCTGCTCTTCGCCGCGGATGCCGCGGGCGACGAGGACGCGGTGCACATCGTCGGCGCGAGCTTCTCACTCCTCGGCACAGCGGACCCCGTGGTCCTCGGTGGATGGTTCGACGAGCTCGCCCGCGAGGGCCGCGTCGTCGAGCCGCTGGGTAAGCGGCCGTGGGGCGATGGCGACGGACAAGTGCTCGACCGCTACGGCATCCGCTGGCTCATCGGTCACGGTCGCTGACCGCGGAAGTTCCTCGGCACCCGCTGCATACATCGATCCCCCGTCCGATCCGCAGGGATCGGACGGGGGATCGGCGCCGTTTCGCCAGCGGTGAAGGTCAGACGGCGAAGAGCTTCTGCAGGCGCTGGATGCCCTCGAGCAGCTGGTCGTCGCCGAGGGCGTACGACAGGCGCAGGTATCCGGACGGGCCGAACGCCTCACCGGGGACCACGGCGACCTCTGCCTTCTCGAGGATGAGGTCGGCGAGCTCGAGCGTCGTGGTCGGGGTGACGCCGTGCCACTCGCGGTTCAGCAGGCCGCGCACGTCGGGGTAGACGTAGAACGCGCCGAGCGGGTTCGGAACGTGCACGCCGTCGATCTTCGACAGCTCCGAAACGATGAGGCGGCGACGGCGGTCGAACGCCTCGCGGAACTGCTCGGCCTCGGTCTGCGGGCCGTTGAGCGCTGCGATCGCCGCCTTCTGGGCGATGTTGTTCACGTTGCTCGACAGGTGCGACTGCAGGTTGGCGGCGACCTTGATGGCATCCGCGGGGCCGACCATCCAGCCGACGCGCCATCCGGTCATGGCATAGGTCTTCGCGACGCCGTTGACGAGGATCGTCTGTTCGGCGAGCGCGGGAACGGCCTCGACGATCGACGTCGCCTTGACGCCCTCGTAGGTGAGGTTCTGGTAGATCTCGTCGGAGATGACCCAGATGCCGTGCTCGAGCGCCCACTCGCCGATGGCGCGGGTCTCCTCGAGCGTGTAGACCGATCCGGTCGGGTTCGACGGTGAGACGAAGACGAGCACGGTGGTGCGCTCGGTGCGGGCGGCCTCGAGCTGGGCGACGGTGACCTTGTACTCCTGGTCGGCCCCGGCGAAGACCTCGACCGGCACGCCGTCGGCGAGCTGGATCGCCTCGGGGTAGGTGGTCCAGTACGGCGCGGGCAGCAGCACCTCGTCGCCGGGGTTCACCACCGCCTGGAACGCCTGGTAGACGGCCTGCTTGCCGCCGTTGGTCACGATGACCTGCGACGGCGAGACCTCGAGACCGGAGTCGCGCAGCGTCTTGGCCGCGATCGCCTCGCGCAGCGCAGGCAGACCTGCGGCGGGCGTGTAACGGTAGCTCGACGGATCCGCGAGCGCCTCGGCCGCGGCATCCACGATGAACTGCGGCGTCGAGAAGTCGGGCTCGCCGGCGGCATACGAGATGACGGGCTTGCCCTCGGCCTTCAGAGCCTTGGCCTTGGCATCGACCTTGAGGGTCGCCGACTCGGCGATGGCGGACAGCTTGCGGGAGAGAGGAGCGCGTTCGGTCACATCTCAGATGCTACTCGGATGCCTCACGCACCGTAACTCGAGGGCAACGCGCAGTAATCGGCGAATCGGCGGGCAGGGCGCTGCGAGTCGGTGATGTCGACGAGAGCGGATGCCGCGGTCTGCGGGGGTTCGTCGTCGGAGAGCTGCCACACAGTGAAGTTCCACAGTCCGCGTGCGCTCGGGCTCAGAAGGGCTGCGGGTCCGGAGACGATGAGCACGCGGTCGCGCGCGGCATCCGCGCGGAACGGGGTGATGACCTCGGCACGCAGGGTCTTCTCGTCGCCGTCGATGCTATGGGCCTGTTCGACTGTCTGGCCGACGGAGGCGAGGGCGGCCGCGACCTCATCGGCGACGAGGCGCGACCGCGCAGCATCCGCCCCGGCCACGGCCAGGAGGCGGCCGGACATCGGATACAGGTGCAGGAACTCCTCGGCGATGCCGGTCCATACCTCACTCATGAGCCCAGGTTACGCCTGCGATCCGGAGCTGAGGGTCGGAATCGAGATCGGGAAGTCCTCGTGTTGATACTGAGTGTCAGCTAGGCTGACTCGCGGTCCCACATTCCTGCATGGAGGAGAGAACGATGAGTGCCGCCACCCCCTACATCCCGCCGGTCGCCGACTACGCCTTCCTCTATGGGGAGCTCTTCGGGCGCGATATCGTCTCGGACGCCTCCGGAGGCGCGATCACCGCGGATGACGCGGTCGAGATCATCGCCGGAGCGGGGGAGTTCGCCGCCGAAATGCTCGCCCCGCTCGATCGGGCCGGCGATCAGATCGGCGCTCGGCTCGAAGATGGCGAAGTCCGCCTGCCGAACGGGTTTGCCGAAGCCTACCGGGCGCTCGTCGAATCGGGCTGGGTCAGCGCGACGGCCCCCGATACCGCCGGCGGCGATGGACTGCCCGAATCGGTCGGCGCCGGACTCGGCGAGATCTGGAACAGTGCGAACATGGCCTTCGCCCTGTGCTGGATGCTCGGCACCGGCGCCATCCACGCGCTCGACGCCGCAGCATCCGAGGATCTGCGCGAAACGTATCTGACCAAGCTCGTCAGCGGCGAGTGGACCGGGACCATGAACCTCACCGAGCCGGAGGCCGGCACCGATCTCGGCGCGATCCGCACCCTGGCGACCCCGCGCGGCGACGGCAGCTACGCCATCACCGGGCAGAAGATCTTCATCACCTGGGGCGACCACGACATCGCCGAGAACATCGTGCACCTCGTCCTCGCGCGCACGCCGGGCGCCCCCGAAGGGGCGAAGGGCCTGTCGCTGTTCGTCGCCCCGCGCCGTCTCGTGAATGCCGACGGCTCGCTCGGGGAGCGCAATGCGATCACCACGGTGGCGCTCGAGCACAAGCTCGGCATCCACGCGAGCCCGACCTGCGTCCTCGCCTATGAAGACGCCACCGGGTATCTCGTGGGCGAGCTGCACGGCGGTCTGGCCGGCATGTTCGTCATGATGAACTCCGCCCGCGTCGGCATGGGCCACCAGGCGACCGGCATCTCCGAGCGGGCGCTGCAGGGCGCCACAGCCTACGCCGCCGGACGCCTCCAGGGGCCGGTCATCGGCCGCCCGGCCGGAACGCCGATCGCCGGACACCCCGACGTGGCACGGATCCTGCGCTCCATGTCGAGCCAGACCTTCGCAATGCGCGCCCTGTCGGTGCACGTCGGCGACCTGTTCGATCGCGCCGCCGCTGGCGAGGACGTGCTGCGCCTCGCCGAGCTGTTCGTGCCGATCCTCAAGGGCTGGGCGAGCGAGGAGACGCTGCGCGTCACGAGCGACGGCATCCAGGTGTATGGCGGAATGGGCTTCATCGATGAGACCGGCGCTGCGCAGCATTACCGCGATGCGCGCATCATCCCGATCTATGAGGGCACGACCGCCATCCAGGCGAACGACCTCATCGGGCGAAAGGTTATCCGCGATGGGGGAGCGACCGTCTCCGGTCTGCTCGAAGCCATCGCCGAGACGGCCGCAACGGTTCGAGAAACGGATGCGGTCATCGCCGACGCGCTCGACCGGGCGGTGGCGGCGGCCCGCCGGGCGACAGAGTCTCTGATCTCCTTCGGGGCGGGGCGCGATTCTTCCTCGGTCGCCGTGCCGTACCTGATGCTGCTCGGAACCCTCGCCGGCGGCTGGATGCACGCGCTCGCTGTCATCGCCGTGGCCGCCCACGACACGGCCCATGATGATGATGCCGATCGGAAGACCGATGCGCGCTTCTACATCGCGCACCACCTGCCCCGCGTGCACGCGCTCGCCGAGACGGTCGCCGCGGGTGAGATCGGCTGACCGCTCGAGCAAACAGATGAAGGGCGGGGAGGATGCGATGCATCCGCCCCGCCCTTCATCGTTCTCAGGACTCGTCGACGAGATGACGCGAGTAGGCGGATGTCGTGAGGAACGCGGGGAAGTCCGTTCCCAGCGCGACCTCACGGAACACGTCCGCGGCGTCATCGAAGCGGTCGCCGGCGGAGCGCGTCGCCTGGGCGAGAGTCTCCTGGATCAGAGCCTCGACGTATTCCGCGGTGATCCGGGCACCGTCCTCGGTGGAGCGGTCCTGCTGGATCCACTGCCAGACCTGCGACCGTGAGATCTCCGCGGTCGCGGCATCCTCCATGAGGTTGTCGATCGCGACGGCACCCAGCCCGCGCAGCCACGCCTCGATGTATCGGATCGCGACGGAGACGTTGTCGCGTACGCCCTGTGCGGTGATCGGTCGGCCGATGCGCAGATCGAGCAGGTCCTCCGCGCGCACCGAGACGTCATCGCGCTGCCGATCGATCTGGTTCGGCGCCTCGCCGAGTACCGCGTCGAACTCCGCCTGGGCTGCGGGGATGAGGTCGGGGTGCGCGACCCACGTGCCGTCGAACCCGTCGCCGGCCTCGCGCTTCTTGTCCGCAGAGACCTTCTCGATCGCGGAAGCGGTGACCTCGGGGTCGCGGCGATTCGGGATGAATGCACTCATACCGCCGATCGCATATGCGCCGCGCTGGTGGCACGTCTTCACGAGAAGCTCGGTGTAGGCGCGCATGAACGGGACGGTCATCGTGATCTCGCTGCGATCCGGCAGCACGAAGCGGGCGCCGCGCCCGCGGTAGTTCTTGATGATCGAGAAGATGTAGTCCCAGCGGCCGGCGTTCAGGCCCGCGCAGTGGTCGCGCAGCTCGTACAGGATCTCGTCCATCTCGAAGGCGGCCGGCAACGTCTCGATCAGGACGGTTGCGCGGATCGTGCCGTGCGGGATGCCGATGTACTCCTCGGCGAAGGTGAACACGTCGTCCCAGAGCTTCGCCTCCTCGCTCGATTCGAGCTTGGGGATGTAGAAGTACGGCCCGCGGCCGGCGTCGATGAGCGCCTGCGCGTTGTGGAAGAAGTACAGGCCGAAGTCCACGAGGGACGCGGATGCGGACAGCTGCCGCCCCGTGCGGTCGATGAACATCAGGTGCTTCTCGAGCAGGTGCCATCCGCGCGGGCGCATGACGATCGTGGGGGTCAGCTCGGCCGTGACCTCGTAGCGCTTGCCCTCCGGGGAGGCGAAGGAGAGCTCACCGCGGATCGCGTCGTGCAGCGACAGCTGGCCGCCGATGACGTTCTGCCAGGTCGGGCTCGTGGCGTCCTCCTGGTCGGCGAGCCAGACGCGGGCACCGGAGTTCAGCGCATTGATCGTCATCTTCGGGTCTGTGGGGCCGGTGATCTCGACGCGGCGGTCCTCGAGCCCTGGCCCCGCACCGGCGACCTGCCAGTCGGCATCCTCGCGGATGTGCCGCGTGTCGTCGCGGAAGCGCGGGTCGTGCCCGGTGCCGATCTCGAAGCGCCGGCGCATGCGGTCTGCGAGGCGATCGTGGCGGCGGTGGCTGAAGCGGTGGTGCAGCTCGGTGAGGAAGGCGAGCGACTCGGGCGTGAGGATCTCGTCGAACCGTTCGTGCAGGGGGCCGGTGACGGTGAGTGCCGGGTCCTGCAGGATCGTCTGCGTCGGGGCGGTGGTCGGAGGTGCGGTGGGAGTGGTCATGATCGTGGTCCTTCGGAGAGTCAGTGGAACTGCGCGGTCTCGGTGGAGCCGGCGAGGGCGAGGGTGGCGCTGTCGGGGTTGAGCGCGGTCGAGATGACGTCGAAGTACCCGGTGCCGGCTTCGCGCTGGTGCTTGGTGGCGGTGTATCCGGATGCCTCGGCGGCGAACTCGGCCTCCTGCAGCTCGACGTAGGCGCTCATGGCGCGTTCGGCGTAGCCGCGGGCGAGATCGAACATGGAGTGGTTCACGGCGTGGAAGCCGGCGAGGGTGATGAACTGGAACTTGTAGCCGAGGTCGGCCAGCTCCTGCTGGAACGTCGCGATCTGTTCGTCCGTGAGGTGACGCTTCCAGTTGAAGCTCGGCGAGCAGTTGTAGGCGAGCATCTTGCCGGGGAATCGCTCGTGGATGGCCGCGGCGAACGCCCGGGCGAGCTCGATGTCCGGCTCGCCGGTCTCGACCCAGAGCAGGTCGGCGTAGGGCGCGAAGGCGAGTCCGCGGCTGATGACGGAGTCGAGTCCGGCGCGGATGCGGTAGAAGCCTTCAGCGGTGCGCTCGCCGGTGGTGAACTCCCGGTCGCGCTCGTCGACATCGCTGGTGAGGAGGTCTGCGGCGAGAGCATCCGTCCGCGCGACGATGACGGTCGGCACGCCCGCGACGTCCGCCGCGAGACGAGCGGCGTTGAGCGTGCGGATGTGCTGCGCGGTGGGGACGAGGACCTTGCCGCCCAGGTGCCCGCACTTCTTCTCACTGGCGAGCTGGTCTTCCCAGTGGATGCCGGCGGCTCCGGCCTGGATGAGGGAAGAGGCCAGCTCATAGGCGTTGAGGGGGCCGCCGAAGCCGGCCTCGGCGTCTGCGACGATCGGGGCGAGCCAGTCCTGCGTGATCTCGCCCTCGGCGTGCTCGAGCTGGTCCTGGCGGAGGAGGGCGTTGTTGATGCGGCGCACGACGGCGGGCACGGAGTTCGCCGGGTACAGCGACTGGTCGGGGTACGTCTGGCCCGCGAGGTTGCCGTCGGCGGCGACCTGCCACCCGGAGAGGTAGATGGCTTTGAGGCCGGCGCGCACCTGCTGCACGGCCTGTCCGCCGGTGTATGCGCCGAGGGCCCGGATGTAGTCCTCGGTGTGGAGGAGATTCCAGAGGTTCTCAGCGCCTCGGCGAGCGAGCGTGGAATCCTCACGGACCGAGCCTCGGATGCGGACGACGTCGTCTGCGGAGTACGTGCGCTCGACGCCGTCCCAGCGCGGGTCGGTGTCCCAGCTCTCCTGCAGCTCGGCCGCTGTCTGCGTCTGGTCGCCGGAACGGAGGCCGGCGGGGCGGGGTGCGTGGGTGCTCATGGTGTCTCCTCCATTGGATGACGGTTCCTGATCGCCGTCGGGAACCGGATGCTTGGCACCTACTCTGGGTGAAGAAAACCCTCTTCAATACGAGAAGTCGGGCAGAAGTTTTTCGTTATTTCTGGTTTCGTGACAGACTCGCCGCCATGACGTCAGCGAAGACGCAGTACCCCGAAGTGCACGACACGGACGCCCTGACCATCGGGCGCCGCATCCGGCAGATGCGAACCTCCCGCGGGATGACCCTGGAGGAGCTCGCCGCGGCGATTGGTCGGGCGCCCAGTCAGGTGTCGATGATCGAGACCGGAAAACGCGAGCCGAAACTCACTCAGCTGCAGCAGATCGCCCGTGCGCTGGGAACCGGGCTCGACGCGCTCCTGGAGGGCGAGCCGCTCGATGAGCGCAGCGTCGCCGAGATAGCGCTGCAGCGCGCGATGACGGGGCAGACGTTCCAGACGCTCGGGATCGAACCCTTCCGCATCACGAAGACGACTCCGATGGCCGCGGTGCAGGCGCTGCTCGCCCTCCACGGTGAGATCGAGCGGCTCAAGGATGAGCGCGCCGCGACTCCGGAGGAGGCGAGGCGCGCCAACGTCGAACTCCGCCACCTCATGCGCCGCCAGGACAACCACTTCGCCGACCTCGAGAAGCGCGCAGCCGAGATCCTCGCGGCGGTTGGACACCCTGGTGGCCCGTTGACCCAGCGCACAGCATCCGAGATCGCCGCCTATCTCGGATTCACCCTCCACTACGCGCCCGATTTACCGCAGACGACGCGCAGCGTCGCCGACCTCGCGCACGGCCGGCTCTACCTCTCCAGCAGCGTGCCGGCGAAGGGAGATGCGCGCACCGCCGTGCTGCAGGCTCTCTCCAGCCGCATCCTCGGGCACGCGGAACCGCGCAGCTACGCGGAATTCCTGCGGCAACGGGTCGAGACGAACTACCTCACGGGCGCGCTGCTGATGCCCGAGGCGGACGTCGTGCCGGCCCTGCGCGACGCGAAGCAGCGCCGCGCGATCTCGATCGAGGACCTGCGCGACGCGTATTCGGTCTCCTATGAGACGGCCGCGCACCGGTTCACGAATCTCGCCACCCGCCATCTCGACATCCCCGTGCACTTCCTGAAGGTGCATGAGTCGGGCACCATCACCAAGGCGTACGAGAACGATGATGTGAACTTCCCGACCGACCGGCTCGGCGCGATCGAGGGGCAGATGTGCTGCCGCAAGTGGACGAGCCGCGTCGTGTTCGAGGAGGACGACCGGTTCAACCCCTACTACCAGTACACCGACACCGGAGGCGGCACCTACTGGTGCACGGCCCGGGTCGAGTCTTCCAGCGAGGGTCTGCACTCGGTGAGCGTCGGCGTGCGCTTCGACGACACACGCTGGTTCGTGGGCCGTGACACGGCGAATCGCGGCGTGTCGAAGCATTCGGCGGAGGTGTGCTGCCGGCGGGCCCCCGCGGATCTGGAGGAGCGCTGGCGCACCCGGTCTTGGCCGAATGTGAAGACCCCGCGCACCCTGCTGGCGACGCTGCCGACGGGGGCGTTCCCGGGTGTCGACACGACGGATGTGTACGCATTCCTCGAGGCGCACGCGCCGGGGTGAGAGCACGGTGTCAGCCGCGGCTCGCCTGCAGCAGCGCCCACAGCTCGGCGCGGTCGGGGAATGACGACAGGTCCAGCCCGAGAAGTCTCGCGGCCTGCGCCACGCGCGTGCGCAGGGTGTGCCGATGGATGCCGAGGGCCAGAGCCGCCTGCTCGAAGCGCGCATCGTGCTCGAGCCACACCCGCAGGGTGCTCTCGAGGTCGCTGTCCGCGTCGTGAAGGGCTGAGAGGCGCGAGGTCGCGATGAGTGCTGCCTCGTCGTCGGTGAGGATCGAGAGGATGCTGCGTCCCGCCGCATCCGCGAACCGTGTGGCGCCCGGTCGGCCGCGCCGTAGAGCGCTGCGGGCTTGAGCCGCGGCGCGCGAGAAGCCGGTGAGCTCCGCGGCATCCGATGCTCCGATGCGGATGCCGAAGCGTTCCGCGGCGTCATCGAGCAGGGGAGCGTCGGAGGCCGGAAGGCAGATCAGGGTTCCGTCGTCCACCGGGGCCAGGAAGACCTTCGACCCGCGTTCGGTGCGTCGGCGCTCCCACCATTCCTCAAAGGCATCGGCGGGGGCGCTCGCGGTGATCGCGACGATCAGGGGCGCGGCAGGGAACGAGAGCAGCACCCGCTGTGCGAGCGTGGGGTCATCGAGCATCAGCGATTCGAGCACCTGGGCATGCAGTCGCCGTCGTTGAGCGGCGAGCTGCTCATTCTGCTCCTCGGCGAGCCCGGCCATGGCGATGACGGAGGTGATGACCGCTCGTGCCTCCGCGTCGAGGGAGTCGGCCTCGACGACGAGCACTCCGCGCAGGCGGCGCGTCTGACCGATGGTGAACAGCTGGAGGCCGGCTGTGCTGCGTGCCGATTCCGTGCCGCGGGCGAGCATCGTGGTGGCTTCATCGACGATCGCCCGTCGCCTGTGCGGTTCGAGGAGGCGGCCGGTGGCTCGATCGCCGGTGAGCTCTCCCGTCGCATCGAAAAGGCCCACCCAGGTGTCGAGGCGGTGGCCGAGTTC
This sequence comes from uncultured Microbacterium sp., assembly GCF_947632095.1. Classification (GTDB taxonomy): domain Bacteria; phylum Actinomycetota; class Actinomycetes; order Actinomycetales; family Microbacteriaceae; genus Microbacterium. Next base: position 14,662 of record NZ_CANROA010000029.1, read on the forward strand.
GGCGATGATCGCGAGCAGGCCGTGGGGGCGCAGTGCAGCGACCGCGAGAGCTCGTTGGGTTTCGAGAGCCCAGTCGCGGCGCGCGTAGGCCCGTGTGGCGATCGCCTCGGCGTGTGTCCGGGCGACCGCGATGAACGGGGTGTCGTAGGGGACTTCGAACAGTGGCACTCCGGCGGCGCTGCACGCCTCGGCGAGGCCGAGTGGGAGGGCCGGATGTCTGACACCGGTGCCGAATCCGATGCCGATGACGCCATGCGCAGCGAGCCGGTCGACGTACTCGGCGGGCGCGAGCGCACCGTCGAACTGTCCGCCGGTGGTGAGGAGCACGAGGTCGTCGGTGAGGAAGGGCGTCGGGTCGGCGAGGTCGGAGGAATGCACCCAGCGCAACGGTCGGTCCAGGGCGACCGACGGCTCGGTGAGCAGGCGCAGCCCGAGGTCGGGATCGCTCATCAGGCCGCGAAGTGTGGGATCGGTCATGCCACTCCTATACTCATCGGCGAATATTGATCACAACTTATCCGATCGGGCGAAGGACAGGGCCCGACCGGAGGCCTACGCTCTCAGCATGACCCTCACGCAGCAGCGTCGCCTGGTAACAGCCCTGCCCGGCCCGCGTTCGGCAGAGATCCTCGCCCGCAAGGCGGATGCCGTGGCATCCGGCGTCGCGCACTCCGTTCCTGTCGCCGTCGTCGAAGCCGGCGGGGGAGTGGTCCTGGATGCCGATGGGAACTCGCTCATCGACCTCGGCAGCGGTATCGCGGTCACCACGATCGGCAATGCGCATCCGAAGGTCGCCGCCGCCGTCGCAGCCCAGGTCGAGCGCTTCACGCACACGTGCTTCATGATCTCGCCCTACGAGGAGTACATCGCCGTCGCGGAGGCCCTGAACCGGCTGACGCCCGGCGACTTCCCCAAGCGCAGCGCGCTGTTCAACTCCGGTGCCGAGGCGGTCGAGAACGCGATCAAGATCGCGCGCAAGCACACCGGGCGCTCCGCCGTCGTCGCCTTCGAGCACGGTTATCACGGGCGCACGAACCTGACGATGGCACTGACCGCGAAGGCGATGCCGTACAAGAGTGGGTTCGGGCCGTTCGCCCCCGAGGTCTACCGGGCGCCGCTGTCCTACCCCTTCCGTGACGGCCTGAACGGGGCGGATGCCGCGGCCCGCGCCATCGCCATCATCGAGAAGCAGGTCGGGGCGGCCGAACTCGCAGCCGTGATCATCGAGCCGATCCCCGGCGAGGGCGGGTTCATCGTGCCGGCGGACGGCTTCCTGCCGGCGGTGCAGGAGTGGTGCCGGGCGAACGGCGTCGTCTTCATCGCGGATGAGGTGCAGAGCGGCTTCGCCCGCACCGGGACGATGTTCGCCAGCGAGCAGCTCGAAATCGAACCCGACCTCATCACGACCGCGAAGGGCATCGCCGCGGGCCTTCCGCTCGCCGCCGTGACCGGCCGTGCAGAGATCATGGACGCCGCCCATGCCGGAGGGCTCGGCGGAACGTATGGAGGCAACCCGGTCGCCTGCGCCGCTGCGCTCGCCGCGATCGACGTCTTCGAGAACGACGGGATGCTGGAGCGCGCGCAGAGGATCGGCGATCTGCTGCGCACGCGGCTCGAGATCATGAGGCAGAACGATCCGCGCATCGGCGAGGTGCGCGGACGCGGGGCGATGATGGCGATCGAGTTCATCGACCCGCTGACCCGTGAGCCGGATGCCGCGCTCACGGCCGCTGTCGTGAAAGCATGCATCGGCGAGGGCGTCATCGTGCTCGCCTGCGGCACCTTCGGCAACGTCATCCGATTCCTCCCGCCCCTGACCATCCCCGACGACCTGCTGCACGAGGGGCTCGATGTCCTCACCGCAGCCCTCTCCGGCCTCTGAAGGAGCGCACATGAGCATCACGGCATCCGATGAGCAGACCCTGCTCGACAGCATCCCCACCGGGCTCTTCATCGACGGCGAATGGGTCGAGGCAGAGGGCGGTCGAACCTTCGCGGTGCACGACCCGGCGACAGGCGCCGTCATCCGGCGCATCGCCGATGCATCGGCGGACGACGGCGTCCGCGCGCTCGACGCGGCCGTCGCCGCTCAGGAGGAGTGGGCGGCCACTGCGCCCCGTACCCGCAGCGACATCCTGCGCCGGGCCTTCGACCTCGTGCAGCAGCACAAGGAGGATCTTGCTCTGCTCATGACGCTCGAGATGGGAAAACCGATCGGCGAGGCGCGCGGCGAGGTCGTCTACGGCGGCGAATTCCTGCGCTGGTTCAGCGAAGAGGCCGTGCGCATCACGGGCAGCTATGGGCTGAACCCCGAGGGGACGGGCCACATGATCGTTTCGCAGCGCCCGGTGGGACCGTCGTTCTTCATCACCCCGTGGAACTTCCCGTTCGCGATGGCGACGCGCAAGATCGCCCCCGCGCTCGCCGCGGGCTGCACGGTGGTGATCAAGCCTCCGGCACTGACGCCGCTCACGACGATCTTCTTCACGAAGCTCCTCGAAGAAGCAGGGCTCCCGAAGGGCGTCGTCAACGTCGTCCAGACATCGTCATCCTCGAAGCTGTCGGCGCCGATCCTCGCGGATCCGCGCCTGCGCAAGCTGTCCTTCACCGGGTCGACCGAGGTCGGCAGAGCGCTCATCGCGCAGGCGGCCGACGGTGTGCTGCGGGTATCGATGGAGCTCGGCGGCAACGCTCCGTTCGTCGTCTTCGATGACGCCGACCTCGAGAAGGCTGTGGACGGGGCGATCGCGGCGAAGTTCCGAAACATCGGGCAGGCCTGCACGGCCGCCAACCGGTTCATCGTGCATGCGTCCGTCGCCGGAGAATTCGCCGACCGCGTCACCTCGCGCGTACGGGCGATGAAAATCGGACGCGGTACGGACGCCGACGTCACGATCGGCCCGCTCATCGATGCGGATGCCGTCGCGAAGGCCCGTTCGCTGGTCGAGGACGCCACCTCGCGCGGTGCCCGCGTGCTCATCGGAGGTGACGCAGTCGACGGGGAGGGGACCTTCTTCGAACCGACCGTCGTCGCAGACGTCGCCGCCGGCAGCGACATCCTCCGCGAGGAGATCTTCGGACCCGTGCTCGCGATCGCGACGTTCGAGACCGAGGCGGAGGCCGTGCGCCTGGCGAACGACACCGAGTACGGTCTCGTCTCGTACGTCTTCACCGAGGACCTCGACCGAGGGCACCGCATGATCGACGCCCTCGAGACGGGGATGATGGGCCTGAATGTCGGCGTCGTCTCGAATGCCGCGGCCCCCTTCGGCGGCGTCAAGCAGTCGGGCATCGGGCGAGAGGGCGGTGCCGAGGGCATCCACGAATATCTCTCGACCAAGTACACGCTGCTTCCCGCCACCACCTGACAGCACGACCCGCCCACGAGGAGGACGACGATGACCGCCTACGCCGTGACGAACCCCGCAACCGGACAGACCCTCGCGACCTACGACACCAGCACGGATGCCGAGATCGCCGAGTCGATCGCGCGGTCTCATGCCGCAGCATCCGCCTGGGCGACCGTTGCCCCCGAGGAACGGGCCGCGGTGATCCGCCGCATCGCCGAGCTGCACCGGGAACGGCGCGAAGAACTCGCGGCGATCATCGTCCGCGAGATGGGCAAGCCCATCGCCGCGGCCATCGGCGAGGTCGACTTCGCCGCCGACATCATCGAGTTCTACGCGGATAACATCTTCCGCATCACGGGAGACGAACCTCTCGACATCCTCGGGGAGGGGGCCGCGGTCGTCCGCCGCTCGCCGCTGGGCGCGCTGCTGGGGATCATGCCGTGGAACTTCCCCGCCTATCAAGTGGCTCGCTTCGCAGCGCCGAACCTGGCGATCGGCAACACGATCATTCTCAAGCACGCGGGGCAATGCCCCGCATCCTCGGCATTCCTCGAGCGGATCTACGCGGATGCCGGGCTCCCGGATGGCGCCTACATCAACGTCTACGCGACCAATGAGCAGGCGGCCCGAATCATCGCCGACCCGCGGGTGCAGGGCGTCTCGGTGACCGGTTCGGAGCGTGCCGGCGCCGCGGTCGCCGAAGTCGCGGGGCGTCATCTCAAGAAAGTCGCGCTGGAGCTCGGCGGGTCCGACCCGTTCATCGTGCTCTCCGCCCACGACCTGGACGCCGTTGTCCAGGCCGGTGTCGATGCGCGTCTGGACAACAACGGGCAGTCCTGCAACGGCGCGAAGCGGTTCATCATCATCGATGGCCTCTACGACGCGTTCGTATCGAAGTTCGTGGCGGCGCTCGCCGCGGTGCGTCCAGAGGACCCGACGCAGGAAGACACGGTTCTCGGTCCACTGGCCTCTCTCGCCGCCGCCGAACGTCTGCAGGAGCAGATCGATCGGGCCGTCGCGCAGGGGGCGACGGTGCTGACCGGGGGCGCGAGGAAGGGTGCGTTCTTCGAGCCGACGGTGCTCGCCGACGTCACGCCGGGCATGGATGCCTATCGGGAAGAGCTCTTCGGCCCCGCGGCCACCGTCTACCGGGCGGCGGATGAGGACGAGGCGCTGGAGATCGCCAACGGCACCCCGTTCGGCCTCGGCTCTTATCTGTTCACGACGGATGATGTTCAGGCCGCGAGGGTCGCCGACCGGATCGAGGCCGGCATGGTCTACGTCAACCTTGTCCTCGCCGACAGCCCGGAGCTGCCGTTCGGCGGCATCAAGCGCAGCGGCACCTCCCGCGAGCTCGGCCTGCTCGCCGCCGACGAGTTCGTCAACAGGAAGCTGATCCGGATGGCCCCGTGAACCCTCGGCCGTTGACCGACCGATAAGCACGGACCTGCGCTCGATCGTGCACTCGTAGGAGCGCTACCTTTGATGCATGAAGTCCGAGAGGGTCACCCGCACGCAGTCCGTCGTCGATGGACTGCTCGATGAGATCATCGCCGGGAGGCTCGTGGCTGGGGAGACGCTGCCCACCGAGGCCGATCTCGCCGACCTCCTCGGGGTGTCCCGACTCACGCTCCGCGAGGGCGTGCGCCTGCTGCAGGCACAGGGCGTCATCGTGCCGGTCCCGGGAAGCAGGCATCGGGTCGCCCCGGTCGACGAGTGGACCGGACTGGAAGCGGTTGTGCGCTTCGCCCGCAGCGGCGGCGCCCGACGCAAGTCCTCGCTCGATCTGCTCGATATGCGGGTCATGTTCGAAACGGGGGCTGCGGAGCTGGCCGCCCCCCTGTGCACGGATGAGCACATCGCCGAGCTCGAGGAGCTGCTGGGGAAGATGCGCACGGCGCATGGGCAGGGTGACGTCCCGGGGTTCGTCGACGCCGATCTGGCCTTCCACGATGTGATCTTCACAGCGGCGGACAACCGCATCCTCGTGGCATCCGTCCGCCCGCTCACCGCGATGCTGCAGGACTCGCGCAGTGAGACGAGCTCAGTGCTGGAGATCCGTGAGCACGCACTCGTCGAGCACGCCGCGGTTCTCGAGGCGATGCGCACACGGTCGGCCGAGGCCGCGCGCGAGGCGATGTCGAGTCACATGAAGCAGACGCGGGACGATCTGCTGCGCTACGTGCTCGGAGTCTGAGCGGATCCGTTCCGCTTGCCGGGGGAGAAAAATCGGCGTACCCTCGTTATCTGATATCGGATAACCCGTCCGGATCGCCCTCAACCCCCTCTGAACGAAGGAGTTCCCGTGCACGTCGACGCGCTTCTCGCCCCTCTCCCGGCACCGATCGATATCGACGCGGCACAGGTTCGAGCATCCCTCGATCCCCAGAACGTCCTCGTCGTCCTCGATGACGACCCCACCGGCACGCAGTCCGTCGCGAACCTCCCGGTGCTCACGCGCTGGGAGAAGGATGACCTCGCCGGCGCCTTCGCCACCGGCGCAGCCGCCGTCTACGTCCTGACGAACACCCGCTCGCTCGATGAGGCCGAGGCCGCGCGCCGCAACCGCGAGATCGTCGCGGTCGCCCTGGACGCGGCATCCGACGCCGATCTGCGCGTCACCTTCGTCTCGCGCGGCGACTCGACGCTGCGCGGGCACTTCCCCCTCGAGACCGACGTGCTCTCCGAGGAGATCGTCACCCACGGCGGCGCCGCTCCCGAACTCACCCTTCTGGTCCCCGCCTTCCCCGATGCCGGACGCATCACCGTCGACTCCGTGCACTACTGGGTCACGGACGGCGAGGCCACCCCCGTCGGGGAGACCCCCTTCGCGAAGGACGCGACCTTCGGCTTCGCCTCCTCGAACCTCACCGAGTGGGTCGAGGAGAAGACTCACGGCCGCATCGCCGCCGCCGACGTCGCGGCCCTCACGATCGACATCATCCGCTCCGGCGTCGAAGCCGTCACCGAATTCCTCACGGGACTCGCCACCGGCACCGTCGTCGCGGTCGACGTCGTCGAAGAAACCGACATGCGCGTCGTCGCCCTCGCACTGCACGGTCTCACCGACCGCGCCGTGCTGCTGCGCGTCGGCCCTCCCTACGTCCGCGCCCACATCGGCCAGGACATCGCCGAACCCGTGCGCGCCGCCGACATCCCCTTCGCCTACGACCGCGGAGGGCTCGTCGTCGTCGGCAGCCACGTGCCGCTGACCACCCAGCAGCTCGAAGAGCTGCGACGGCAGCGCCCCGACACCGTCACCATTGAGCTCGACGTGCGCCAGCTCGTCGACGACCGCCGCGAGGCGCACCTCGACGCGCAGGCGCGCTCGGTCGCGGAAGCCCTCGCCGATGGCAGCGTCATCGTGCACACCACGCGCGAGCTGATCACCGGTGCCGACGGCGACGAGAGCCTCGAGATCGCCCGCAAGATCTCCAGCGGCGTCGTCGAACTCGTGCGCCGCGTGCTCGCGATCGCCCCGCCTCGCTTCGTGATCGCGAAGGGTGGCATCACCTCCAGCGACGTCGCCAGCGAGGCGCTCGAGATCCGTCGCGCCACTGTGCTCGGACCGATGCTCCCCGGCATCGTCTCGCTGTGGCAGCCGCAGACCGGCCCCGCGGTCGGCATCCCCTACATCGTCTTCGCCGGCAACGTCGGCGTCGCGGATTCCCTGGCCCGTGTGGTGGCGACCCTCGCCGACGCGCAGTGACCGGAACTGAAGAACTGAAAGGAACCATCATGACCTCCACCGTCGCCGTCATCGGTCTCGGAGCCATGGGCCTGCCGATGTCCACCCGCCTCGCCGAGCGCTTCGAAGTGCGCGGCTTCGACATCGCCGCCGATCGCATCGCCCTCGCCGCGGAGAAGGGCGTCAAGCCCGCAGCATCCGCTGCCGAGGCCGTCGCCGGTGCACAGGCCGTGCTCGTCGCCGTGCGAACCGGCCAGCAGCTCGAGGGCCTGCTCTTCGGAGAGACCGGCCTCGCCGAGCACCTCGATGACGGCGCGGTCGTCATCCTCACCAGCACGGTCGGCACCGACGGCATCGCCGTGATCGCCGACCGCCTCGCCGAGCACGGCGCATCTCTCGTCGACGCCCCGCTCTCCGGCGGTCCGGTCCGCGCCGGCGAGGGCGACCTGCTCATCGTCGTGGGCGCCACCCCGGCAGCACTCGAGGTCGCGAAGCCGGTTCTCGACCAGCTCGCCTCGACGCTCTCGATCGTCGGCGACAAGCCGGGCGATGGCCAGGCGCTGAAGACTGTCAACCAGCTGCTCTGCGGCGTGCACATCGCCGCCGCAGCCGAAGCGCTCGCCCTCGCCGACGCGCTGGGCCTCGACCGTGAGAAGACCCTCGAGGCGCTCACCGCCGGTGCCGCCAACTCCTTCATGCTCGGCAACCGCGGCCCTCGCTCGCTGCAGGCCTACGACGAGGAGGGCGCCGAGGTCCTCAGCCGCCTCGACATCTTCGTCAAGGACATGGGCATCGTCGGCACGGCCGCTCGTGCCGCTCACCTGTCGACCCCGGTCGCGAACGCCGCCGAGCAGCTGTTCCTGCTCGGCGAGGCACAGGGCCTCGGAGCGAACGACGACTCCGCCGTGATCCGTGTGATCGCCCCCGAACGACTTTCCTGATCCGACCCGTACTCGGCGCGCCCGCGCCCCAGAAAAAGTGAAAGAAGAGATCCAGTGACGCTCCCTCTTCCCGCGTTGATCGCGGTCGGAGTCGCAGGCATCCTCCTGCTCCTCCTGCTGATCATTCGATTCAAGATGCAGGCGTTCTACGCCCTCATCCTCGTCTCCATCGTGGTCGGTCTCGCAGCCGGCCTGCCGATGACGACCATCGCAGCCACGGATGACACCTCGGAACGCCTGGGCATCATCCAGGCGATCATCTCGGGTGTCGGCGGAACCCTCGGTTCCGTCGCCGTCCTGGTCGCGCTCGGCTCGATGCTCGGCAAGATCATCGAGCTGTCCGGAGGCGCCGAGGCCCTCGCCGGCAAATTCACCAAGTGGCTCGGACCGAAGCGCGTCGGCGTCGCTCTCGTCATCGCCGCAGCGATCCTGGCGATTCCGGTGTTCTTCGACGCCGGGTTCATCATCCTCATCCCGATCATCTTCGCGTTCTCGAAGATTGCGGGCCTGAACCCGATCAAGTTCGGGCTTCCGGTCGCCGGAATCATGCTCGCGGTGCACGTCGCGGTCCCGCCGCACCCCGGCATCGTGGGCGGCGCGACGCTGCTGGGCGCCGACATGGGCTGGGTGCTGATCTTCTCGCTCATCATCTCGATTCCGCTCGCGGTGCTCTCCTTCTGGACGGCCAAGGTCATCAACCGCAAGGAATTCGCGATGATCGAGGCGACGAAGGAGATGTTCGACAGCTTCGGCACCGAGCAGACCTCGGTCAACGCGGGTCTGCGCGATGGCGAGAAGGCGCCGAGCGCGTTCACCGTGCTGGGCCTGATCCTCCTGCCGCTGGTGCTCATCATGGTCGGCACGACCGTCGCGCCGACGTTCGAGGCGGGCACGTTCTGGAACGGCTTCCTCTCGATGATCGGCCAGCCGATCTTCGCACTCATGGTCGCGATCGCCGCGGCGATGTTCGTCCTCGGTGTGCGCCGCGGCTGGTCCGCCGGCAAGCTCGGCGAGGTCATGGAGTCGGCGCTGCCCGCAGCCGCCGTCATCATCCTCGTCACCGGTGCCGGTGGCGCCTTCGGCAAGATCCTCACCGAGACGGGCATCGGCGGCGCTGTCGCCGAGCTGCTGAGCGGTTCGGGCATGCCCCTCCTGCTGGCGGCCTTCCTCATCTCGCTGATCATGCGCGCCGCGCAGGGCTCCGCGACGGTCGCGATCACGACGACGGCAGGTCTGCTTCTGCCGACCGTCGCGGTCCTCGGTCTCGACACGATCCACATCGCGCTCGTCGCCGTGGCTATCGGTTATGGCGCCCTCGGCCTCAGCCACGTGAACGACTCGGGCTTCTGGATCGTCACGCGCTACCTGGGCCTGTCGGTCAAGGACGGCCTGCGCACCTGGACGCCGCTGACCACGGTCCTCGGTGTCGCCGGGTTCCTCATCACCTGGCTGCTGTACGCGGTCATTCCGATGAGCTGACGACCTGTTCTGCTGTCAGGCCCCGGTTTCCGCATGCGCGGAAGCCGGGGCCTTACTCTTTGCCCGCGTGCCGGGTAGCCTCGCGGGCATGACCACGGTTGCGGAGAACATCGTCCACACGCTCACCGCCAACGGGATCGACCGCGTGTACGGCATCCCCGGCGACTCGCTCAACGGCTTCACGGATGCCCTGCGCAAAGACGGGACGATCCGTTGGGTGCACGTGCGGCATGAGGAGTCGGCGGCTTTCGCCGCGGCGGCGGATGCTGCGCTCACCGGCGATCTGGCGGTCGTGGCGGGCTCCTGCGGGCCGGGGAACCTGCACCTGATCAATGGGCTGTTCGATGCGCAGCGTTCGCGAGTCCCGGTGCTGGCGATCGCGGCCCATATCCCCACGGAGGAGATCGGCACCGGGTACTTCCAGGAGACGCACCCGCAGGAGCTGTTCCGCGAGTGCAGCGTCTATGCGGAGTACGTGGCGGACGCGAAGCAGATGCCGAGACTGCTGGAGATCGCGATGCGTGCGGCGATCGAGGAGCGGGGCGTCGCGGTGCTCGTGATCCCCGGTGACGTAGCGCTGGCGGAGATCGCGGATGACCGCGCCACGGTGGTCCCGCGCACACGTCCGGTCGTGACACCGTCGCCGGATGAGCTCGAGCAGGCGGCGACGATGCTGAATGCGGCGAAACGGGTGACGATCCTCGCCGGCGCGGGCGTCGAGGGCGCTCATGACGAGGTCATCGCCCTCGCGGAGCGTCTCGGTGCACCGGTGGTGCATGCGCTGCGCGGCAAGGAGCATATCGAGCACGACAATCCCTATGACGTGGGCATGACGGGGCTGCTCGGCTTCGCCTCGGGGTTCCGTGCGATGGATGCCGCCGACACGGTGCTCGTGCTGGGCAGTGATTTCCCGTACACGCAGTTCTATCCGGATTCGGCGTCGACGATCCAGGTCGATATCCGCGGCGCGCAGCTCGGTAAGCGGCATCCGCTGGATCTGGGCCTCGTGGGCGATGTCGCAGCGACGATCGACGCGCTGCTTCCGCGTCTCGCGCATCAGGAGGACCGCTCGCACCTGGAGGATGCGGTATCCCATTATCGGAAGACCCGGGCGAAGCTCGACGAGTTGGCGGTGCCGGCGAAGGGCGGTTCTCCGATCCATCCGCAATACGTCGCGCGGCTGATCGATGCGCAGGCCGCGGACGATGCGATCTTCACGGCGGATGTCGGTTCACCCGTGGTGTGGGCCGCGCGCTATCTGACGATGACCGCCGAGCGCCGTCTGATCGGCTCGTTCACGCACGGATCGATGGCGAACGCCCTCATGCACGGAATCGGCGCCCAGGTGGCGCGCCCGCAGCAGCAGGTGGTGGCGTTGGCCGGCGACGGGGGGCTGGCGATGATGCTGGGCGAGCTCATCACCCTCACGCAGAACCGGCTTCCCGTGAAGGTCATCGTGATCAACAACTCGTCCTTGAACTTCGTGGAGCTCGAGATGAAGGCGGCGGGCTTCGTCACGTACGGCACCGATTTGGAGAATCCGAACTTCGCGGCGGTCGCGGAGTCGCTGGGGATCTTCGCCCGTCGGGTGGAGCGCAGCGAAGACCTGCCGGATGCCGTGCGGGAGGTCCTCGCCCACGATGGGCCTGCGCTGTTGGACGTCGTGACCGAACGGCAGGAGCTGTCGATGCCGCCCTCGATCACCGCGCAGCAGGTGAAGGGGTTCGCTCTTTACGCCATCCGGACCGTGATGTCGGGGCGGGGAGACGAGCTGATCGACCTCGCGCGGGCGAACTGGCGCCAGCTTTTCTGATGCGTTTTCGCGCGAGGCGCGCCCGGGGTGCGGGGCTCGGTTCGGCGTGGGCGCCGCTATGCCCTACACTGGAGGGGCAGTTGTCTGCATTCTTTTTCTGTGCCTCTGGGTGCAAGATGGAGTGCAGACCCAGGGATCCCCGGATCTCTAGGGCGGTAGCTCAATTGGCAGAGCAGCGGTCTCCAAAACCGCAGGTTGCAGGTTCGATTCCTGTCCGCCCTGCGCGTCAGCGCACGCTGACACACGAAAGGTACATTCATGGTGGATCAGGACGAACCGCGCGGCGATATCGTCGCGGCTGGCGGCGCCGCCAGCGTGAAGCGGCTCGGATTCTTCGGGCGTATCGCGCTGTTCTTCCGTCAGGTGATCGGTGAGCTGCGAAAGGTCGTCACGCCGACGCGCAAGGAACTGTTCAAGTTCACCGCCGTCGTGCTGGTTTTCGTCGTGATCGTCATGGCATTCGTCTATGGCCTCGACGCCGGCTTCTCGTGGCTGACGAGCCAGGTCTTCGGAGTCCCGCAGTAAGCGGTTCTCCTCGCGGTCATGACCGCATGATCAGAAAGAAACAACGTGTCTGAACGATATCCCGACGACGCCGATTGGGCGCCCTCTGCGGAGCAGTCCAGCGAGGACGACGAGGCTCAGGAGGGGAACATCCTCTCCGAGGAGGAATTCGCCAGCTCCGCTGCCGAAGAAGTCGCCGTCCACATCGAGGACGACGCCGCGGATGCGGTTGTAGAAGGCGCAGAAGACATCGATATCGAAGACCCGGAGGCGGACGCGATCGTGAACGACGCTCTGAACCTGGACGAAGCGGCAGAATCAGAAGCTGCTGCTGAAGTCCTCAACGAATCTGTCGCAGAAGAGGTCGCCGACCTCGAGGCTGCGGCTGCAGAAGAAGTCACGCCCTACGACGGTCCGGATGTGAACGGCGACGACGATGTCGACGCCTACGCGGAGTTCCGCGCAGACCTGCGCATGCTGCCGGGCAAGTGGTATGTCATCCACTCCTACGCCGGGTTCGAGCGCAAGGTGAAGGCCAACATCGAGCAGCGCAAGTCGACGCTCGAGGTCGAGGACGACATCTACCAGGTCGAGGTCCCGATGGAGGACGTCGTCGAGATCAAGAACGGCCAGCGCAAGATGGTCACCCGCGTGCGCATCCCGGGCTATGTCCTCGTGCGCATGGAGCTCAACGAAGACACGTGGTCGGTCGTCCGCCATACTCCCGGCGTCACCGGCTTCGTGGGCAACGCCCACAACCCGACGCCCCTGCGCTTCGAGGAGGCCTTCAACATGCTGAAGGCCCTCGTCGAGGTCAAGGATGCGCCGACCGCCAAGAACGTCCAGTCCAAGGGCGGCGTCGCCGTCGCGCGCCCCGTTGCGGCCGAGGTCGACTTCGAGATCGGCGAGACCATCACGATCAAGGAGGGATCGTTCGCGGGTCTTCCCGGTTCGATCAGCGAGATCAAGCCTGAGAGCGGCAAGCTCACGGTCCTCGTCTCCCTCTTCGAGCGCGAGACGCCTGTCGAGCTCTCGTTCGACCAGGTCACCAAGATGCTCTGAGATTCTTCTCAACGCAGAACGGCCGCCCCGAGGGGCGGCCGTTCTGCGTTTCCGGATCTCCCTCCAGATCAGGTAGACTTGCCTGGTTTGTGTGCGCTTTCAGCGCTCAGGAACGCACCGCGACCCGGATCCGCCGGATTCGCGGGAGAGCGGGTGCTGAGCATCCGCTCGAGGAAAGGAAGAGGAAATGGCACCGAAGAAGAAGGTGACCGGCCTGATCAAACTTCAGATCAACGCCGGCGCCGCTAACCCGGCTCCGCCGATCGGCCCCGCGCTCGGTCAGCACGGCGTGAACATCATGGAGTTCTGCAAGGCGTACAACGCCGCGACCGAGTCGCAGCGCGGCAACGTCGTCCCCGTCGAGATCACCGTCTACGAGGACCGCAGCTTCACGTTCGTCCTGAAGACCCCGCCGGCTGCTGAGCTCATCAAGAAGGCTGCGGGCGTGCAGAAGGCTTCGGCCACGCCGCACACCGTCAAGGTCGGCAAGATCTCGAAGGACCAGGTCCGTCAGATCGCCGAGACCAAGCAGGCCGACCTGAACGCGAACGACATCGAGGCTGCGGCGAAGATCATCGCCGGAACCGCTCGTTCCATGGGCATCACGGTCGAGGGCTGAGGAGAATAATCATGGCAAAGTCCAAGGCTTACAAGGCTGCAGTCGAGAAGATCGACGCAGACCGTTTCTACACTCCGACCGAGGCTGTCGCCCTGGCCAAGGAGACCGGATCGGCGAAGTTCGACTCGACCGTCGAGGTCGCGCTGAAGCTCGCTGTCGACCCGCGCAAGGCGGACCAGATGGTGCGCGGCACCGTCATCCTCCCGCACGGCACCGGTAAGACCGCTCGCGTCATCGTCTTCGCGACGGGCCCCGCGGCAGAGGCTGCCATCGCAGCCGGTGCTGATGAGGTCGGCGGCGCCGAGCTCATCGAGAAGGTCGCCGGCGGTTGGACCGACTTCGACTCCGCCGTCTCGACCCCGGAGCTCATGGGTCAGGTCGGTCGTCTGGGTAAGGTCCTCGGACCCCGCGGCCTCATGCCGAACCCGAAGACCGGTACGGTCACCCCGAACCCGGCCAAGGCCGTCGAGGAGATCAAGGGCGGAAAGATCGAGTTCCGCGTCGACAAGCACTCCAACGTGCACTTCATCGTCGGCAAGGCCTCGTTCTCTGCTGAGCAGCTCGATGAGAACATCGGCGCGGCTCTCGAGGAGATCGTGCGTCTGAAGCCGTCGAGCGCGAAGGGCCGTTACATCCAGAAGGGTGCGGTCTCGACGACGTTCGGCCCCGGCATCCCGCTGGATGTCAACGCCATCTGAGGCTGATTGCTCGAAGGGCCCCCACCGTAAGGTGGGGGCCCTTCGTCGTTCGCCGGCGGATCGTTCCTCGGTTTCATGCGCGACACGCCCAAGTGAACGGCTCGATTTGCCCGAACCCCGGAACCCGCGTAACTTATTACTCGTTCGCCCCACAGGGAAGCGGAAAGGCCTCTGGGCCTGCCCCCCCCTCAAGCGGCAGAACAGCTCCAAATCTCAACTTGAGAGTCTCAGTCACTTGTGACTAAGATAGGAGATCTACCCATTCGGCAGGCTTCACGGCTTGCATCCGGATCTCGGATCCGGTTGGGCGTGTCGATTTGACAAGCTCGAGACGGTGGGTAAGATAGAGAAGTTGCCCTTCGGGCCTGGTCGTGAGGCTGGGTCGTGGGAGCATCCGATCCTTGAGAACTCAA
>NZ_CANROA010000030.1 GCF_947632095.1 uncultured Microbacterium sp.
TCGAGCCGCGCCGCGTCGTAGCCGAGACGGCGGCCGCTGAGCCGCTGTCGTCGGCGCGCACCGACGACCATGGCGGCCGCCCCGCCCGCGGCTCCGGCCGCAGCCGGGGCGATCCACCACAACTCACCGAACATCGTCAGGGGATCCATGCTCCGATGCTACCGACCCGCCCCGTTCACACCAGCGTTTGCTGCCACGCGGCGTGCAGCTGCGCGAACTTGCCGGAACCGCTGATGAGCACCGCCGGCGCATCGTCCTCGATGATCTCTCCATGCTCCATCACGAGCACACGATCCGCGATCGCCACCGTCGACAGCCGGTGCGCGATGATGATCGCCGTGCGGTCCTTCAGCAGCGTCTGCAGCGCCTCCTGAATCAAGCGTTCCGAGGGGATGTCGAGCGATGCCGTCGCCTCGTCGAGGATGAGCACGGCGGGGTCGGCGAGGAAGGCCCGCGCGAACGAGATGAGCTGCCGCTGGCCGGCGGACACCCGCCCGCCGCGCTTGTTCACGTCGGAGCTGTAACCGTCCGGAAGAGCTTCGATGAAGGCATCCGCCCCGACAGCCCGAGCTGCCGCACGGATCTCGTCCATCGTGGCATCGGGCTTGCCGAGCGCGATGTTGTCGGCGACGGTGCCGCTGAACAGGTAGGCCTCCTGCGTCACCATCACGATCGCCCGGCGCAGATCCTTCGGATGCAGCGACCGCAGGTCGACGCCGTCGAGGGTCACCCGCCCCTCGGTCGGATCGTAGAAACGGGAGATGAGCTTCGCCAGGGTCGACTTGCCGGCGCCCGTCGTTCCCACCAGCGCGATCGTCTGACCGGCTGGGATGTCGAGGGTGAAGTTCGGCAGGATCGTCTTTTCCCCCGAGTACCCGAACATCACCTCGTCGAAGCGCACGTGGCCGCGCGACTCCCACAGGTCGACGGGCTGCTCGGGGTCGGGGACCGTCGGCTCCTCCTCGAGCACGCCCGACACCTTCTCCAGCGCGGCCGCCGCCGACTGGTAGGAGTTCAAGAACATCGCGATCTCCTGCATGGGCGAGAAGAAGTTGCGCACGTACAGCACGGCGCTCAGCAGCACCCCCACCGTCAGTGCGCCATCCGCGACCCGCAGCCCGCCCCACAGCACCACGAGGCCGAGCGTGAGCGCGGCGACCCCCATGAGCCCGGGCTCGAACGTGCCGAACAGGAGCATCGACCGTCGGTTCACATCGCGGTAGTCACCCGCGACCTTCTGGAAGGAGGCGTCGTTGCGCGGTTCCTTGCGGAACGCCTTGACCGCCCGGATGCCCGTCATCGTCTCGACGAACTGCACGATCACCCGTGCGCTGATGACGCGGGACTCGCGGAACACGATCTGCGATCGGGAGTAGAACCAGCGCATGAGGAAGAAGAGGGGAATGCCCGCAAGCAGCAGGATGACCCCCGACTGCCAGTCCCACACCATCAGCGCGATGAAGGTGAACGCGCCGTACAGCACGCCCGAGACGAGGTTGTTCAGACCGCCGTCGAGCAGCTCCCGGATCGAATCCAGATCGCTCGTCTGTCGCGAGATGATGCGCCCCGAGGTGTACGTCTCGTGGAACTCGAGGCTCAGCCGCTGCGTGTGCAGGAAGATCCGCTTGCGCAGGTCGATGAGCACGGCCTGCGTGATGCGCGCCGCGACCACGACGTACCAGCCGATCAGAGCCGCGGCCATCACCCCGGCGAACAGGTACACCCCGCCGATGACGAGCGTCGGCGTCCAGTCGAGGTGATCGATCACCGCCGGCAGTGCGCGGTCGATGCCGATGCTGATGAGGATGGGTCCCGCCACCTGCAGCGCGGTGGAGACCACGAGCAGCACCGCGGCGAGCGCGATCTGCGCGTGCAGCGGCCGCACGAGCGAGCCGAGCAGACGCATCGAGCGCCGTCGGATGAGCCGACTCTCGTCGCGGGAGTAGTTGGAGCGGTCCTCGCCGCGTGTTCCGGTGATCGCCGTGCTCACGAGCGCACCTCCTCATCGTCGGTTGCGTCATCCGCGCCGATCACGGGAATCGCCCCCGTGCGCACCGCCTCATCCGCTTCGAGGCTGGAGATGACGTGGCGGTAGTGCTCGCTGGTTCGCAGCAGCTCCGAGTGCTTCCCGACCGCCGTGATGCGGCCGCTCTCCAGCAGAGCGACCCGATCGGCGAGCGCGACGGTCGACGGGCGGTGCGCCACGATGAGCGCCGTCGTATCGGCCAGCACCCGGCGCAGGGACTCTTCCACGAGCGCCTCGGTGTCGACGTCGAGCGCCGAGAGCGGGTCGTCGAGGACGAGGACCTTCGGTGCGGCGGCGACGGCACGGGCCAGAGCGAGGCGCTGGCGCTGACCGCCGGACAGGCTCATCCCCTCTTCGCCGATGACGGTCTCGACGCCGTCGGGCAGCTGATCGACGAACCCGGCCTGCGCGATGTCGAGGGCTTCGCGCAGGACGCGCTCGCCCTCGGGACTGTGCAGGTCGAGCTCGGCGCGCCCCAGCAGCACGTTCTCACGGATCGTGGCGGAGAACAGCGTCGCGTCCTCGAAGGCCATCGCGATGTGCCGGCGCAGCTCGGCGAGCGGCAGATCGCGCACGTCGACGCCGTCGAGCAGCACGCGGCCGCCGGTCACGTCGTACAGTCGCGTCGGCAGAGTCGTCAGGGTCGTCTTCCCGCTCCCGGTGAGACCGACCAGCGCCATGGTCTCCCCCGGCTCGAGCACCAGGTCGATGCCGTCGAGCAGATCGCGCTCGGAGGCACCGGCATCCTGATAGCGGAAGTGCGCGCCCTCGAAGACGAGCTCCCCGCGCGGCTCCACGATGTGAACCGGGTCCTCCGGATCGATGATCGTGTTCGTCTCGGAGAAGATCTCGAACACCCGATCGGTCGCGGTGCGGGCATCCAGCATGAAGGAGAACAGGAACCCGATCGACTCGATCGGCCAGCGCAGCACGGTCGCCATCGCGAAGAACGCGAACAGCTCCGCCACCGAGATGCCGCCCTGGGAGATGAGCCAGATGCCGCTCATCAGGCTCAGCCCGAACGCGATCTGCGGCATGAGGTCGAGGAAGAACCACAGCGAGCCGACCGCGCGGGCCTTGCTCATCTCGGTCTCGCGCAGAGTCTCGGCCTGCCCGGCGAAGCGGGTCAGCGCGTGCTTGCCCCGCCCGAACGCCTTGAGCACCCGGATGCCGTGCACGCTCTCCTCGACGCTGGTCGCGAGGTCTCCGGCCTGGTCCTGGCTGCGCCGGGTGAGCACGCCGTAGCGCTTCTCGAAGAGGTAGCCGCGGATCCAGAGCGGGAGGCCGGTGACCAGGAAGATCGTGCCGAGAAGCCAGTGCCAGCGGAACAGCAGCACGGTTCCGATCATGATCGTGAGGATGTTGACGACGAGCAGGATCAGGCCGAACGCCAGCCACCGCCGGATCAGGCCGATGTCCTGCATCATGCGGCTCAGCAGCTGACCCGACTGCCAGCGATCGTGAAATGCGACGGGGAGCCGCTGCAGCCGAGAGTACAGCTCGGTGCGCATGCGGTACTCGACCTCAGTGGACGGCTTCAGGATGAACCATCGGCGCAGCCACACCATGACGGCCTCGCCGACGGCGAGCGCGAACACGGCGAGCGCCCCCCAGACGATCGCCGAGACGACCCCGGAGTCGACCGGACCGCCCTCGTCGAGGATCCGCTCGAGCACGATCGGGATCATCAGGGCGATGACGGCCGCCGCGAGCGCGCTGAGGGCTCCGCCGAGCATCCGCGGGAAGGCGGGCTTCACGAACGGCTTCAAGCGCCAGAGCGCGGCCGGCGTGGAAAGCGGTGCGGAGGGAATCTGTGAAGACGAGGAAGACATGACTCTCGATGAGTGGGGTGCGAAGGAGGAGTAGGGATCTCGCTGAACGGCGCCTCCCGGTCGGCGCGACAGCCCTCCAGCCTATGGCTGCACGTCCCGCCGTCGCAACAAGGTCCTGCTCGAGGAGTCAGTGCTGTTCGCGCGCGAGCAACGACCCCTTCACCTCGGGCCCCCACGCGAAGCCGCCCTCACCGCCGTCGCTGCGCAGCACCCGGTGGCACGGCACGAACAGCGCCGGAGCGTTGCGGGCGCATACCGAGGCGGCGGCACGAACGGCCCGGGGGTTTCCGAGCTCGGCGGCGAACTCCGCGTACGTCAGTGGTGCCCCGGGCTCGATCCGGCGCAGCGCCGCCCAGCCCGCACGCTGCAGATCGGTGCCGAACTGCCGCACGGGCACCTCTGCGACGGCGGCGAAGTCGCCCGCGTAGTACGCACGGACCGCGTCCGCAGCATCCGTCTCGCCCTCCGAAGGATCGACGGGCCGGTGCTCCTGCGCCAGTCGCGCGAGCACCGCGTCGAGGTCGTCGGTCCACCCGGATGCCACCACCCGGGAATCATCGTCGATGACGAGGGTGAACGCCCCGTCCGGCGTATCGATCTTCTGCCAGGTGCCCATCGTGCTCTCCCGTCGCGCGGATGCCGTGCATCAACCCTGACACGTTCCGGGCGTCCTGTCTCGGGGGTCTTCCCCCTCCCGAAACGCCGAGCCCCCGTCTTTCCTGCGGGGAAAGGACGGGGGCTCGATGAGAAAGCGGGGCTCAGTGGAAGAAGTGGCGCTCTCCCGTGAAGTACATCGTCACGCCTGCGGCCTGCGCCGCGGCGATGACCTCCTCATCGCGCACCGATCCGCCAGGCTGCACGATCGCCGTGACACCGGCGTCGATGAGCACCTGGGGTCCATCGGCGAAGGGGAAGAAGGCATCGGATGCCGCGACCGAGCCGGCGGCGCGGTCACCGGCGCGCTCGACCGCCAGGCGGCACGAGTCGACGCGGTTGACCTGGCCCATGCCGACGCCGACCGTGGCGTTGGCCTTGGCGAGCACGATGGCGTTCGACTTCACCGCACGACACGACTTCCATGCGAAGACGAGGTTCTCCAGCTCGGCATCGTCGAGGGGCTCGCCGGAGACGAGCTGCCAGCTGTCGGCGACCGGGAGGATCTCCTGCGGGAACCGGTCGGCGTCCTGCAACAGCAGACCGCCGGAGACGAGGCGCACGTCCATGCGCTCCTGCTGCCAGTCATCGGGCAGCTGCAGCAGACGCAGGTTCTTCTTGGCCTTGAACACCTCGAGCGCGGCCGGCTCGAACGAGGGGGCGACGATGACCTCGGTGAAGATGTCCTTGAGGTTCTCGGCCATCTTCAACGTGACGGTGCCGTTCGCGGCGATCACCCCGCCGTAGGCCGACACCGGGTCGCACTCGTGGGCGCGCAGGTGCGCGCTGGCAATCGGGTCGAGGGCATTGGGCGCCGTGGTGGCGATACCGCACGGGTTCGCGTGCTTCACGATCGCGACGGTGGGCAGGATCATGTCGAAGGCCGCGCGCAGGGCCGCGTCGGCATCGACGTAGTTGTTGTACGACATCTCCTTGCCCTGCAGCTGCACGGCCTGGGCGATGCCGTGACCGCCGACGCGCGTGTAGATGGCGCCGCGCTGGTGCGCGTTCTCGCCGTAGCGCAGCGTCGCGAGGCGCTCGGCCTTGATCGTGAGGTGCTCGGGCAGCTCGCCGCCCTCGTTGAGCGTGCCCTCGGCGAACCAGGCGGCGATCGCCGTGTCATAGGCCGACGTGTGCGCGAAGGCGCGGGCCGCCAGCTCGCGGCGCTGCTCGAACGTCGTGCCGCCGGCCTTGACCGCCTCGATGATCGCCGGGTAGGACTCGGGCGAGACGACGATCGCGACGTTCGCGTGGTTCTTGGCCGATGCGCGCACCATCGCCGGACCGCCGATGTCGATCTGCTCGACGACGTCGTCGCCGGTGGCCCCGGAGGCGACGGTCTCGGTGAACGGATACAGGTTGACGACGACGAGCTCGAAGGGCGAGATGCCCAGCTCGGTGAGCTGACGCTCGTGGTCCTCGAGGCGCAGGTCGGCGAGCAGCCCGCCGTGGATGCTGGGGTGCAGCGTCTTGACGCGACCGTCGAGCATCTCGTCCACGCCGGTGACCGAGGCGACATCGGTGACGGTGAAGCCCGCCTCGCGGATCGTGGACGCCGTCGAACCGGTCGAGACGATCTCGACGCCCGCATCGGCGAGCGCCTGGGCGAGGACCAGCAGATCGGTCTTATCGCTCACCGAGACGAGAGCGCGACGGATCGCGACGGCGTCGCGCTCGCGGTAGAGGGACGAGTCGTGGCTCGGACCGGCCATGGGAGGGCTCCTTCGTGCGTTTTCGGGCGGAGAGGGGGGAAAGTCAGGGGGTCAGAGCGAGGTCGCCGGTCGCGATGCGACGCACCACGTCGATGAGCAGGCGCCGCTCGACCGGTTTGATCCGGTCGTGCAGCGTGCTCTCGGTGTCACCGGGCTCGATCACCACGCGCTCCTGCGCGAGGATCGGCCCGCTGTCGACGCCGTCATCGACGACGATCACACTGGCGCCGGTCTGCTCGGCACCGGCGGCGAGGGCGTCGCGCACGCCGTGCGCGCCCGGGAACTCCGGCAGGTACGCGGGATGGGTGTTGATGATGTTCGGCGCGAAGCGCGACACGAGCGATGCCGGCAGCAGCCGCATGAGGCCGCTGAGCACGATCAGATCCGGCGACCAGACCTCGAGCTGACGGCCGAGCTCCTCGCCCCAGGCCTCGCGATCGGGGAAGGAGCGGAACGGGACCGTGAAGCTCGGAATGCCGAAGTCCGCCGCGTGGGCGAGCCCCTCGGCATCACGATCGGCGCCGACGACGACGATCCGGGCGGGAAAGTCGGGGTGGCGGGCGGCTTCGAGGAGGGCGCGGAGGTTGGAGCCCGCGCCGGAGATGAGGACGGCGACCGTGAGCACCCGGCCAGTCTAGCGGGGCGCGGGAGTGCTCCCGTTCCCGAAGAATCCGTCGTCGGTGAGCGGCTGGGTCTCGCCCTCGTGGAAGCCGGGCAGCGTCTCCGCGATCACGGCGGTCTCGGCATCCGCCGTCGCCGACGCCGCCATCTCCTCGGCCCAGCGATCCGTGCGCTCCTCGGCGAGCTCGTCGCGATGGCGGGGGGCGATCAGCAGGATCGCGGTGCCGATGAGCACCTCGATGCCGACCGCGAGCGCCGTCCGACCCGGATGGGGACCGGTCTCGGCCATGCGCCCCGGGCCGATGGATCCGGATGCCAGGACCGCGGCGAGCGCGGTGACGCCGGCGGTCAGCGCGGCGATGCCCGCGGCGATCGCGACGCGCGGCCACAGCGGCTGCGCCGCCTCCTGCCAGACGAGGCGGGAGCGAACGATCCAGCCTGCGAACGCGCCCACCGCCACGGGCAGGAGCACGATGACCAGCATCCAGATCGAACCGTTCTCCGGAAGCAGGCCGAAAGCGGGCAGCCCCGGCACCACGCCGAGCTCCGTTCCCGCCGGCGACGCCGAGGTACCGGCTCCGACCGAGAAGCCGGCACCAGAGGCCCACGAGACGGCCCAGACGATCATGGTGGGCAGGTATGCCAGGTTGCCCAGCGCCAGAACCGTCGCACCGACCGCGTCGACGTGCGCCGATTCGAAGAGCGCGACGACCTCGCCGCCGCGCAGCGCCACCATGATCGCGATGAGCAGCGCTCCGATACCGGTGAGACCGACGACGGCGGCGGATGCCCCGCGCACGATCTCGCCCGGGACCAGACGCCACGCACCCCACCCGTCGACGAGGTCGTGCAGACGGTTCACGGGGCCGCCGTCGCCCTCGTTCCAGGCATGGCGCACCGCGCCGCCGAGGGCGCCGACCAGATAGACCGAGGCCGGGACGATGATCGCCGCGACCACCGGGACCGACGCCATCTCGACCCGGGCGGTGAGCGCGACCCCCGTGCTGATCGCGGCGAACACGACGATCCCCGCCCCGGCGCCGAGCAGCCCCGCACCGGAGCGGGCCGAGCGCGCACCCGATCGCGCGGCGAAGAGCAGGGTGAAGACGAGGAACACCATCGGAGTGAGCGAGAGCGTGAACGCCGCGGCCTGCGGGGCGATGCCCACGGCCGAGATGATGTCGCTGGGAAGGGCGATCGCCACCGGGACCCCGTGCCCGAACTGCCACAGGGTTCCTGCGAACGGCCAGAGCGCGCCCCAATCAGCATCGGCGCCGAGGACCAGGGTCCACAGCAGCGTGAGCGGTGCGAGCAGCACGGCGAGGCCGACGGCAGCGGCGATGGCTGCGTCGGCGGCGGCGAGGATCGCGACGAGGAGGCGTTGCATGTCCCCTCGAGACTACGACGAGATCGCCTCCGATCCGCACGGGCGCGCGCGACGCGCGCGGACACGATATCTTCTCCAAGGAGGTTTTACCCGAATGACTACTGCTCCCCCGCCCACTTCTCAGCAGACCGCCGAGCCGAAGAACGCCCTGGACAAGTTCTTCGAGATCAGCAAGCGCGGCTCGACCATCGGCACAGAGATCCGTGGCGGTGTCGTGACGTTCGTCACGATGGCGTACATCGTGATCCTCAACCCGATCATCCTGTCCACCGCCGACATCGAGGGCACGGTCCTCGACGGCGGCGCCGTGGCAGCGGCCACGGCCCTGACCGCCGGCATCATGACGCTGCTGTTCGGCATCATCACCCGCCTGCCGTTCGCGTTCGCCGCGGGCCTGGGCATCAACGCCTTCCTCGCGTTCTCCGTCGTCGGCTCGGTCACCTGGCCCGAGGCCATGGCGCTGGTCATGATCAACGGCGCCGTCATCGTCCTGCTGGCCGCCACCGGCCTGCGCAAGATGATCTTCGACGCCGTCCCCGTCCAGCTCAAGCTCGCGATCACGGTCGGCATCGGCCTGTTCATCGCGTTCATCGGCTTCGTCAACGCCGGCTTCGCCTCGGCCACCGGCGCGCAGTCCCCGCCGCTCGAGCTGGGCCTGGGCGGATCCGTCGCGACGCTTCCGACGCTGCTGTTCGTCGTCACCCTGTTCATCGGCGGCGCGCTCATCGCGCTGCGCGTCAAGGGCGCCATCCTCATCGCGATCGTCGGCGGCACCGCGCTCGCCGTGATCGCCAACCTCGTCTGGCCCGATGCCGGTCTCGGCTTCGACTTCTCCGGCGGGATCATGAGCATCCCCGACCTGAGCCTGATCGGCAACGTCGACTTCGCCTTCGACCTCGAGAAGGTCGGCGTCGTCGCCCTGGTGATGTTCGTCTTCACCCTCGTGTTCTCGAACTTCTTCGACGCCATGGGCACCATGACCGGCCTCGCCAAGGAGTCCGACCTCGCCGATGAGAAGGGCGACTTCCCGCGCATCAAGTCCGCTCTGGTCGTCGAGGGCGTCGGCGCGATCGTCGGCGGCGCGACCTCGTCGTCGTCGGCCACCGTGTTCGTCGAGTCCGGCTCCGGCATCGGCGAGGGCGCCCGCACGGGCTTCGCCACCTCCGTCACCGGCGTGCTGTTCCTGCTGGCTATGTTCTTCACCCCGCTGACCGGCCTTGTCCCCAGCTCGGTCGCCGCATCCGCCCTCGTCCTCGTCGGCGCGATGATGCTGACCCAGATCAAGAACATCGACTTCACCGACTTCCGCGTGCTGCTGCCGGTGTTCCTGACGGCCACGGTCATGCCGCTGACCTACTCGATCGCGAACGGCATCGGCGCGGGCTTCGTCGCCTGGATCGTGCTGCACGCCTTCTCCGGCAAGGCCAAGACGGTGCACCCGCTGCTGTGGATCGTCGGCATCGGCTTCGTGCTGTTCTTCGCCCGCGGCCCCCTGGAGACGGTCTTCGGCGTCGCCTGAGCCGCGCTCCTGACAGAACCGCGTCGAGACCTCGGTCTCGGCGCGGTTCTGTCGTTTCCCGGCGCCTCAGGTCGCCAAAACTTCTTCTGCGCACAACGCGGTGTTCACCCGCATCCACGAACGTGAACACGTGCCAACCCCCACACGCCGCCGATCGGCGAAGCATCTCGACATCGCCGCGGCCCTGCTCTCCGACATCACCTCCGGCCGTATCCCGGTCGGCCGCCCACTGCCCAGCGAATCCGCGCTCGCAGCCCGATTCGGCACCGCACGAGGAACCGTGCGCCGTGCGCTCGAACACGTCGAGTCGGCGCATCGACGCCTCTCCCGCCAGGGGAGCCGCTGGATCGTGCATCCGCAGACCCTCGCCCAGGACGTCACCGAGCTGCGCTCCTTCGGGCAGTGGGCCCGTGCGATCGGACACGAGCCCGGCGGACGGACGATCTCCTGCGAGGGCGGACGGGCGACGGGCGAGGAGTCTCATGTCCTCGGAGTCCCGACCGGCCACGCGGTTCTGCGCATCATGCGCCTGCAATACCTCAACGAACGACCCGTCATGGTCAAGCGCACGACCTTCCCGCAGTGGCTGATCCCGACGATCGCACGGCTTCCGCGCGATGCCCGCTCGATCATGGAGGTCGTCGAACGCGTGCACGGCCCGCAGCTCGCGCACGGCGAGCACACGATCTCCGCGGTGCTGCCCGATCCCGAGGACGCCCGGTTGCTGGAGGTCCCGCGGACCACCCCTCTGCTGCGCGTGCAGCGCTCCGCCCGCACGTTCGAGGGGCGCCCTTTCGAATACAGCGACGACCGCTACCTCTCCACGGCGACGTCGCTGAGCATCGTGAACTCCGCACGTTCGCCGCGCCGGACTGACGGTTCGCACCGCCCGTCAGCCCGCGTCACCGGATCGTCGACGTGACGCGATTCGCACGACCACGCCCGTGCACGAGCGCGTCTTCGGCTCCTTCTTGAGTAGAAGCGCCACGGGACCCTCCCCGAGGCCGAACTCTCCCCCTTCGGAAGGAAATACCATGACCATTCGCCGTTCGCGCGCTGCGCGCATCGGAGCCGTCTGCGTAGCCACCGCCGCGCTGACGGGCGCGCTCCTGCCGGCCACGGCCTTCGCCAGCCCTCCGGCACCGGCATCCGCCGAGGAACCCGTGGAGGACCGGGTCTTCCTCGCCGAGTCCTTCGACTCCGGCATCATCCCCGCCGAGTGGAACGTGATCGCCGGCGACTGGAGCATCGAGGACGGCGCTCTCGTCGGAGACGGCACCGGCGACGACGCCAAGATCATGTTCGGCGAGAACCGCGAGAACTTCGCGATCGACGTCGACGTGACCTTCGACTCCGCCGCCAATGGCGCACGCTGGCTCGCGCTCGTCCTCGACGGGCCCGCCGACGGTGCGACGCCCTGGCAGCACGCGGCGGTGCGCAACGGGTCGAGCGCCGGCAACGGCGTCGAGTTCGCCCAGCGCACGGCCGGCAGCACCTGGCGCGTCACCGACACCGGTTCGACCGCGGCCGACATCGGCATCGGCACGCAGGCGCATCTGCGCGTCGAGGTCAACGACAACGTCGGCACCTGGTACATCGACGGCGAGAAGATCATGACGACCCGCCAGCTGGTGCGCACCGCGGACGGCGTGCAGGGGCTCATCGCGAATCAGTCGGTCGTCCGCTACGACAACCTCGTGCTCTCCGAGATCGACCCGCTACCGCCCATCACCCTCCGCCAGCCGGGCGAGACCGGTGCGATCGTCGCGCACCGCGGCAACTCCTCGGTCGCGCCCGAGAACACCATGCCCGCGTTCGTGTCGGCCACGCGCGCCGGCGCGGAGTACTTCGAGATCGACATCACGATGTCGGCGGACGGGGTTCCCGTCGTCATGCACGACGGCACGGTCGACCGCACCACCGATGGCACGGGATCCATCAACGCCATGACGCTCGAGGAGATCCGTCAGCTCGATGCCGGATCCTGGTTCTCGCCGGCCTTCGCCGGGACGAAGGTCCCCACGTTCGAGGACGTGCTCACCTACGTCGCGAACGGAGGCGCCGACGTCGTCATCGAGTACAAGGGCGATTGGAGCATCGAGGACACCCAGCTCACGGTCGACATGATCGAGGCCGCAGGGGTCGAGAACAAGATCCTCGCGCAGAGCTTCAGCACGACCTCGGTCGCGAACTTCGCCTCCGTCGCCCCGGACCTCCCGGTCGGATGGCTTACGGGCGGAATCGATGCCGGCATCATCGCGACTGCGGAGCAGATCGGCGCGGATGCCATCAACCCGAGTTCTGCGACGGCCGAAGGCGTGGCGCTGGCCCACGAGCATGAGCTGGGCGTCTTCGTGTGGACCCAGAACAGCGCCGGCGCCTGGGAATCTCTGACCGCGATCGGCGTCGACGGCATCATCACGGATCGTCCGGATGCGCTCCGCGGCTGGATGCAGCGCTACAACCAGGCGCCGCCGGCGATTCCCGAGCCCGGTGCTCCGGAGGAGCCCGCCGCCGATGAGCAGAGCCTCGCCGTCAGCATCCCCGAGGCTGTGCAGCCCAGCGGGGAGTTCACATGGCGCTTCAGCTCGCAGGACGTCGTCTCGTTCGGGGAGGCGACCGCTCTCGGCGACAGCTTCGTCGCCTCGGGCGCGCTGAACGAGATCGAGATCACGGATACCCGATCCAACCCGTCCTCGCCGTGGTCTCTGTCGGGCCGGGCCGCGGACTTCATCTCCGGCGACGAGTCCTTCGGCGCCGACGCACTCGGTTGGGCTCCGCGCCTGGTGTCCGAGGGCGCCGGCGCGATCGCCGGAGACGCGGTCGAGGCCGGAGTCGGCTCCGGCCTCACCGAGGGCGCTGTGCTCGTCTCCGCCGCCGGCGATGAGTTCAAGGGCCTCGAGACGGCCGTCGTCTCCGCCGACCTGGCGCTGCGTCTGCCAGTGGGCCAGGCCGCCGGCGCATACACGTCGACCCTGACGGTCACGGTGATCCAGTGATGCCCGCGGGGCGCGGCGTCTGCGGCGCCGCGCCCCGACTCCCTCCATCCTCTGCGTCGAAAGGCCTCTCATGCTCCGACGTCCCCGCTCCCCCCGCGCCCTGCTCGGACCGATCGTGGCCACCGTTCTCGTCGCGCTCACCGCGTCGATGACATCCGCTCTCAGCGCCCACGCGGACGACACCCCGGTCGCCGCCGACGCGCAGCAGGCCGCCGATGGCCAGGTCGCGTGGAGCATGATTCCGGTGATCACCGACATCGGCGAGGAGCGCAGCAATTTCTCCTATGCGCTCGATCCAGGAGAGAGCGTCGAAGACGCGGTCCTCATCCGCAACTCCGGAAGCGCTCCCGTGGACCTCGCCGTGCACGGCTCGGACGCCTTCACGAATGAGAGCGGCTCCCTCGAGATCGCGACGGTCGCTTCCGAGGGCGGCGTCAGCACGTGGATCGCGCCCTCCGTCGACAACGTGCACGTGGAGCCCGGCGAGCTCGTGCGCATCCCGTTCCGCGTCACGGCGCCCTCCGATGCGCTGCCCGGCGAGCACGCCGGTGCGCTGCTGACAGTGCTGGAGAGCGCGGGAGAGACCGTGTCCGTCGACATGCGCTATGCCACTCGTGTCACGGTCGGCATCTCCGGAGAGCTGACCGCCGGCCTGGCACTCGAGGATGCCTCACTATCGATCGACACCGGGTTCTGGCCCTGGGAGCCCGCCCTCGCGGAAATCTCCTACTCGGTGCGCAACACCGGGAACACCCGCCTGAGCGCGATGCAGCTGGTATCCGGGGGCGGTGTGGAGGAATACTCGAGCGCGGAGAGCACCAACGGCCTGCTGCCGCTGAACGAATTGCTTCCGGGCGCCGGTGTCGAAGTGGATGCTGCGCTCCCCGGCTTGCACGTCTGGTCGCCCGTGACGGCGATCGAGGTGTCGGTGTCGCCGACGATCCTGACGAACTCCGCCGCCTCGGAGCTTCCGCTTCCCGCCGTCGAGCAGCAGCAGCTGTCCCTGTCGACCGTCGCGATCGCCCCGGGCACGTGGGTGATCGCTGCCGGCGCGCTGGTCGCGGTGCTTCTGGTGATTCGACGAATCCGTCGCCCGAGTAAAAAGTAACGAAAAGGTCTCGACGGCGCGCTCGGGCTCTGCCAGGATCGGGCCATGAGTCTTCGCCGTCGACGCCTCTGGGGCCTGGTGCTCCTCAGCGCAGGCATCTGGGGGGCCGTCGCGACCGCCGTCGCCCCGGCCGCATCCGCCACCATCGTCCACCCGGCCCCCGCCGCGACCGTCGCCGAGTCGTCGAGCGCATTGCGCGACCTGGTCACGCTCCGCCCGTTCACGGTGCTGCGCGACCCCGGTGAGACCGGGCTCGTGATCGCCCACCGCGGTGATTCCGACGAAGCCCCTGAGAACACGATCCCGGCCTTCGCCTCGACGTCCGCCGCGGGCGCCTCCCACCTGGAGCTCGACATCAGGCTGTCCGCCGACGGCATCCCCATGGTCATCCACGATGCGACCGTCGATCGCACGACCGACGGCACCGGGGCGGTCGGAGAGATGACCGCGCACGAACTGCGTGCGCTCGACGCCGGCTCCTGGTTCTCCGAGGAGTTCCGCGCCACCCGCATCCCGACGCTCGCCGAGGCGCTGGCCCAAGCCGCCACCCAGGGGCAGGACGTGCTCATCGAGTACAAGGGCGCCTGGAAGCGCTCCGATATCCGTACGACCATGAGGCTCATCGCCGACGCCGGCCTCGAGCGCCGCGTCATCGCGCAAAGCTTCAGCCGCCGCACGGTCGCGAACATCGCGGCCGTGGCCCCCGATATGCCGCTCGGCTGGCTCACCCACGAGCTCGACGCGCTGGCCGTCCACACCGCACTGTCGATCGGTGCGGATGCTGTGAACCCGGCCGCCGCGACCATCGAGTCCGTGGCCCTCGCGCACCGCGCGGGCCTCGGCGTCTTCGTCTGGACGCACGACGAGGATGCGGCGTGGGAGGCCTACACGCAGATGGGCGTCGACGGAATCATCACGAACCGCCCCCGTGCGCTGGTGGCCTGGTCCGAGGCCTGATCCCGCCCGGTGGTGAGACGGCGACCACCGGGCTCGGATTCAGCGCACGGCGCGCAGGTCGCGCCGGATGCTCTCCTGCCAACGGCCGGCCTCGCCCCCGACACCGTGCATCACTGCGACGTCGTTCGGCGATGCGCCGTGCACTTCGCGGAACGCCCGGGAGAACGCGGGCAGATGCGCGTATCCCAGTCCTCGGGAGACGGTCGATGCAGCCGTCCCCCCCCCCACTCAACTGCACGCGCGCACGCGACATCCGCGACATGCGCACCCACTGTGCGAATGTCGCCCCCGTCTGAGCGTTGATGATCCGACTGAGGCCGCGTTCCGGCATCCCGAGCCACTGCGCGCAATCCGCCAGCCCCGGCTCCGCGATGTCGCCCACGGCGAGCGCGCTGGCCACAGCTCCCAGCGCGGATACCGCGGCATCGGCCGGTGCGCGCACGGAGCCGTCGAGAACCCGCTCGAACCCTGCCGTCGGGTCGGTCCCGGCGGCGCGGATCGTCGTGTATGCGGCGACGACCGCTCGGATCATGTCACCCACGTCCTCTGCGGGGATATCGCATGCAGCGACGGGGCCGCCGACGGCGATTGATCGACCGGAGACGTATCCGACCGGGAGGACGAGCGAGCCGCGGGCGATGCGGATGCCGTTCGGCACACCGGCGGGAAGCACGATCGCCTGACCAGCGCGCAGCGGGAGCAGCCGGTCGCCGAGCGAGGCCTGTGCGGTACCGAAGACCACCCACACCGCGACGTGGGATCCGTTCACCCGCGGCCACGTGCGGTGAGAGGGCAGCGTCTCCACGCTCGACGCGTCCGCGACCACGCGTTCGTCAGCGAGGGCGGAGCTGCGCTCCCGCCAGCGGGCGGGCGCTACCCCGACCGCATCCCGGAAGGCGCGCGAGAAGCCGCTCACCGTCTCGTATCCGGTGGCGTGCGCGACCGCCTCGACCTCGCCGCCGTCGCGCAGCAGGTCTGCGGCGAGCGCGATCCTGGCCCTGCGCGCCCACTGCCCCGGCGAGAGCCCGGTCTCGGAGAGGAAGCGGCGCTGCACCGTGCGCGGCGACCACCCGCTGAGACGCCGCCGCGCGATCTCGAGGAGCGGAATCGCCGGAGACCGGACGAAGACGGCGACGAGTGCAGCCAATTCCGGCGTGGTCGGCGTCGGCGGGAAGGAAATGTTCGGGCTCGATCCGACCGCATCATCGAGCAGGCCCTGGAGCAGCCCACGACACGACGCGTCATCGAGGTACCCCAGCGCTTCCGCGAACGCGCGCAGCAACCACGGGCGCCATGAATCCAGAACCTCGATGAACACGTCCGCGCGCTCGTCCCCGACTCGCAGACCGGGAACCGGAACGACCACGGCATCCGCCGAGGCCCGCACCTCGACGGCGCTGCCCGCAGGCACCCAGAGAGCAGCACCCGCCGAGACGACCCGCTCGCGCCCGTCGACCTAGATCCGTGCGCTGCCCCGCACCGTCCAGTGCAGCACCGGTTCGATGAGGCGTTCGGCACTGCCGGGACGACGCCCAGCGGGAAGTGGTAACACGTTGACGTCCCGGGAAAACTCGATCAGGTAAGGCTTGGCTAATTTCAGAGTAGTACGGTGCGCAGCGCGCCCCGCACGCACGCTCCCGACACTCTGAAGGACCTCTCATGCGCTCACGCCTCATCTCCTGCACCGCCATCGCGGCCGTCTCTCTGACCGTCCTCGTCGGCTGCACGGCCGCTGGCATCGATTCGGATGCGGATAACGGCGCCGCGACGACCGATGACGCCTCCTGGCCCCGCATCGTCGAGCACGACGCCGGAACGACCGAGATTCCCGGCGAGCCTCTGCGCATCGTCTCGGTCTCGCCGTCGATCACCGGCAGCCTGCTCGCGATCGATGCCCCCGTGATCGCCACCGGCGCCGCCTACGTCTCCGCGCTCACCGACGACAAGGGCTTCTTCACGCAGTGGGCGGACGCCGCGGATGCCGCGGGCGTCGAGGTTGCCTACAGCGACCTGGAGCTCGACCTCGACGCCATCGACCTGCTCGAGCCCGACCTCATCGTCGGCTCCGTCAACGGCGCGGACACCGCTCTGGAGTCCTACGACCAGCTGAGCGAGATCGCGCCCACCATCCTGCTCGACTACGGCACCGAGACCTGGCAGGAGCTGACCTCTCAGCTCGGTGAGGCCACCGGGCGCGAGGACGCCGCAGAGACCGTGTTCGACGACTACGACGCGCAGATCTCCGAACTCGCTACGGAGCTCGCCCTGCCCGAGCAGCCGGTGACCGTCGCGGTGTACCTCGGCGCCGACGGCGTGTGGGCATACGACGGGACGAGCCCGCAGGCCGATCTGCTGGCCTCGCTCGGGTTCTCCTATGCACCGGCCGCCGAAGAGTTCAGCAGCGAGCAGGCCGCCGCGAACGGCGTGAACGTGCTCAGCGCCGAGAACATGGCCGCTGGCCTCGCCGACACGCAGACGATGTTCCTCGTCAACATGACAGGCACCGATGTCGTGGCCGCCTTCACGGGCGACGCGCTGCTCGCGGGCCAGGCCGCGGTCGCGGCAGGCCGTGTGCACTCGCTCGGCACCGAGTCGTTCCGTCTCGATTACTACAGCGCGCTGAACACC
This sequence comes from uncultured Microbacterium sp., assembly GCF_947632095.1. Lineage (GTDB taxonomy): Bacteria > Actinomycetota > Actinomycetes > Actinomycetales > Microbacteriaceae > Microbacterium. Next base: position 17,444 of record NZ_CANROA010000030.1, read on the forward strand.
GCAAAGCTGCTCGTGGACATCTTCGCGGGATGACCCGCATCGCAGCATCCGTCGCAGGGCGGGGCCCAGCCATGACGGCGCGCCCCGCCCTGCGCGGGCGCGCACTGCTGCTGCTGACGGGATCCGCGGTCGCGACGGCCGTCGCGACCCTCGTCGGCTTCGGCATCGGTTCGCACCCCATCCCGGTCGCGACGGTCGTCGAGGCGATCCTCGACTACGACCCGCAGAACGCCGACCATGTCATCGTGCTGGCCTCGCGTATCCCGCGCGTCGTGCTCGGAGTGATCGTCGGCGCGGGGCTCGGCGCTGCAGGCGCGCTCATGCAGTCACTCACCCGCAATCCGCTCGCCGATCCCGGCATCCTCGGCATCAATGCGGGAGCGGCGCTGCTCATCACGATCGGCATCGCATATCTCGGCGTCACCGACGTCTCCGGCTACGTCTGGCTCGCGTTCATCGGTGCGGCCGGCGCCGCCGTCATCGTGCACGCACTCGGAACAGCCCACCGCAGCGCTGCCACGCCCGTGCGCATCGCGCTCGCCGGCACAGCGGTCTCGATCGCGATCGCGGCGGTCACGCAGATCGTTGTGCTGAACAACGAGACCGCCTTCCTCTACTTCCGGTACTGGTCGGTCGGATCCCTCCAAGGGCGCGGCTTCGATGTCATCCTCAGCGTGCTGCCGTTCCTCGCCGTCGGCATCCTGCTCGCACTGGCTCTCGCCCGCCCTCTCGACGCCCTCGCGCTCGGAGAGGACACCGCACGATCACTGGGAACACCGGTCGGCGCCACGCGCATCGGCACGGCGGCCGCCGTCGTGCTGCTCGCGGGGGCCGCGACCGCGGCCGCAGGCCCGATCGGCTTCATCGGCCTCGCCGCCGCGCACATCGTGCGCAGCGTCACCGGCAACGCGCACCGCTGGCTGCTGCCCTGCTCGATCGTCGTCGGCGCGGGACTCCTCGTCATCGCGGATGCCGTCGGCCGCGCCCTCGCCGCCCCAGCCGACCTGCAGAGCGGCATCGCCGCGGCCCTCCTGGGCAGCCCGCTCTTCATCCTGCTGGTGCGCTCGCGACGGGTGGCCTCACTGTGAGCGCGCATGTGGTGCGGTGGGGTGCGCTGTCGGTCCGCATCCGCCCGCGCACCGTGCGAACCGCTCTCATCCTGCTCGCGCTCATCATCATCGCCCTGTTCACCTCGCTGTGCCTGGGGAGCATCCTGCTCTCCCCCGCCGCCGTGCTCGCCACCGTCACGGGCGACGCCGCACCGTCCGCGGTGCGGTCGGTGTGGAGCAGGCGGATGCCGCGGGCTCTGACCGCGGTGATGGTCGGTGCCGCCCTCGCGATGAGCGGAGCCGTGTTCCAGTCGCTGTCGCGCAACCCGCTCGGCTCCCCCCCCCCCCGACATCATCGGCTTCACCACCGGGGCGGCAACAGGCGCCGTGACGCAGATCGTGCTCTTCGGCGGCGGAGTGTGGCAGACCGCCGCCGCTGCGATAGCGGGCGGTCTGACCACGGCCGTCGTCGTGTATCTGCTCTCACGCCGCGACCGCGTCAGCGGCGGCACCCGTCTCGTGCTCGTCGGGATCGGTGTCGGTTCGGCGCTGAGCGCACTGACCTCGCTGCTCATGGTGCGCGCTTCGATGGACAACGCGTCGGTCGCCCAGCTGTGGACCTCCGGTTCCCTCACCGGCCGCGGTTGGCCGTACGTGCTGGCTCTGGCCGTCGGCATCCTGCTCATCGTCCCGGCGCTCGCGGTGATCTCGCGCAGCGTCTCGTATCTGGAGATGGGCGATGACGCCGCGCAGAGCCTGGGCATACCCGCCGAACGGATGCGTCTCATCGCCATGATGCTCGCCGTCATGCTCGCCGCGATAGCCGTCGCCGCGGCCGGACCGATCGCGTTCATCGCGTTCGCGGCTCCGCACATCGCACGGCGCATCCGCCCGTCCACCGGCGTGCAGCTGGGCGTGTCTGCGCTCACCGGCGCACTGCTGCTCGTACTCGCCGACCTGCTGTCCGCGAACCTCGACGTCGGCCTGCGCACGCCGGCCGGGCTGGTCACCAGCCTGCTCGGCGGCGTCTACCTGCTGTGGCTGCTCGCCCGGCGCATCTAGGAGCCTCATGGAACCCGCCGTCCTCGCCGTCCACCGGGTGCGACTCGGCTATGCCGGGAGCACCGTCGTGGACGATCTCACCCTCGAGGTGCCGCCCGGCGGCTTCACCGTGATCATCGGCCCCAACGGCTGCGGCAAGTCCACGCTGCTGCGGGCGATGGGGCGCATGATCGCCCCGCAGTCGGGGTCGGTCACGATCGACGGCGCCGACCTCAGGTCGATGCGCACCAGACGTGTCGCGCAACGCATCGCCCTGCTGCCGCAGTCTCCGCTGACTCCGGGCGCGATCACCGTCGCCGATCTCGTGTCCCGCGGACGCACCCCTCATCAGAGCCTGCTTCGCCAGTGGTCGCCCGAGGACGAGCGCATCGTCGACGAGGCGCTGCACGAGGTCGGGATGACAGAACTCGGCGACAGCCTCGTCGAGGAGCTCAGCGGCGGTCAGCGCCAACGCGTGTGGATCGCGATGACGCTCGCCCAGCGAACGCCGGTGCTGCTGCTCGACGAGCCGACCACCTATCTCGACATCGCCCATCAGGTCGATGTGCTCGACCTGTGCTCGCGCCTGCATTCCGACGGGCGCACGCTCGTCGCCGTGCTGCACGATCTCAACCTCGCCGCGCGCTACGCCTCGCACATCGTCGCGATGCGTGACGGAGGGATCGTCGCGCAGGGCCGTCCCGACGAGGTCTTCACGCCCGAGATCCTGCGGCAGGTGTTCGATCTGGAGGCGCTCGTGCTCCCGGATCCGGAGACCGGCCGACCGCTCATCGTGCCGCGCGACCTGCGCGCCGCGCCCCGAACGCCCGACCATGAACAGCCTGGCCTCGAACAGAAGGATTCCGCATGACCAACTCCCGTCCCCCTCTCGTCGATCGCAGCCTGCCCCTGCACGAGCAGGAGGCGATCCTCTCCGGCGACCACAACCGTGGCATGCACCGCACCCGCGCAACGGTGCGTGAGATCATCGATGTCAGCGATGCCCTCGCCCGCGTGGCCCTGCACATCGACGGTCTCGCCGATGATGCGAACTGGCTGCTGCCCAACACCGCGATCCGGCTGCACCTCGATGATGCAGGAGAGCGCGTCACCCGCATCTACACGGTGCGCGCAGCCGACGCGGTCTCGGAGATGATCGAGGTCGACGTCGTGCGCCACGGCGAGTCGAGCCCGATGATGCGCTGGTTGCGCGATCTGCGCATCGGCGATGAGGTGCCCCTCGTCGGTCCGCGACCGCACTTCCGCTTCCCTGAGGCGAACGGGCGCGAGGTTCTGGCCTTCGCGGATGCCACGTCTCTGCCGGCACTGCACACACTGCTCGAGCAGGCTCCGAGGGGCATCCGTGGCAGGGGCTGGGTCGCCACGGCTGACGAGGCGGCCTTCGCCGAGCTCCCCGCCGTCGAGGGATTCGTACTCGAACGCATCGAACCCGGGACGGGTTTCGGCCCGCAGATCGCCGCCTGTGCCGACGCGGATGCCGTTGTCTGGCCGGCGGTGAGCGCGATGAGATGCGCGAGATCCGCTCGCACTTCCGCGAGCGGGGGCTTTCGAAGGCCGACACCGCAGTATTCGGCTATTGGAAGCGAGGCACGACGAACACGCAGATCGACGAGGTCCGTCTGCGCACCTACGAGGGCATCCTGCAGCGCGGCGGAACCGTGGGCGAACTCGACGACCTGGCGCTGCCGATCTGATCCGCCCGCAACGGGCATAGAAGAAGGCCCCGGGGTGGAGCCCGGGGCCTTCTTCTTCAGCTTACCTCAATTCAGAGGGCTTCGATGATCTCACGCATGAGAGCGGCAGCCTCGGACGGCGTCTTGCCGACCTTGACGCCCGCGGCCTCGAGGGCCTCCTTCTTCGCCTGAGCGGTTCCCGCAGAGCCCGAGACGATGGCGCCGGCGTGGCCCATGGTCTTGCCCTCGGGAGCCGTGAAGCCCGCGACGTAGCCGACGACCGGCTTGGTGACGTTGGCCTTGATGTAATCGGCCGCACGCTCCTCGGCGTCGCCGCCGATCTCGCCGATCATGACGATCGCCTTCGTCTCGGGGTCGGCCTCGAACGCGGCGAGCGCATCGATGTGCGTGGTTCCGATCACGGGGTCGCCGCCGATGCCGATGGCGGTCGAGAAGCCCAGGTCGCGCAGTTCGTACATCATCTGGTACGTCAGGGTGCCCGACTTCGAGACGAGTCCGATCGGGCCCTTGCCGGTGATGTTCGCCGGGGTGATGCCGACGAGCGCCTCACCGGGGGTGATGATGCCGGGGCAGTTCGGGCCGATGATGCGGGTCTTGTTGCCCTTGCTCTTGGCGTAGGCCCAGGCCTCGGCCGAGTCGCCCACGGGGACGCCCTCGGTGATGACGACGAGCAGCGGGATCTCGGCGTCGATGGCCTCGATCATGGCGCTCTTGGTGAAGGCGCCGGGCACGAAGGCGATCGACACGTCGGCGCCGGTCTCCTTCATGGCTTCTTCGACCGAGCCGAAGACGGGCAGCTCGATGGCGTTGCCGTCCTTGTCGGTGTGCGCGACGGTCGTGCCGGCCTTGCGGGCGTTGACGCCGCCGACGACCTGGGTGCCGGCCTTGAGCATGAGGGCGGTGTGCTTGGTGCCCTCGCCGCCGGTGATGCCCTGGACGATGACCTTGGAATCCTTGTTCAGGAAGATCGACATATCTCTAATCCTTTTCTGAGGTCTCGAAGTCTCAGGCGTTCGCCAGCGCGGCGGCCTTGTCGGCGCCCTCGTCCATGGTGGCGGCGAGAGTCACGAGCGGGTGGGCGTACTCGGCGAGGATCGCGCGACCCTCTTCGACGGCGTTGCCGTCGAGGCGCACGACGAGCGGCTTGGATGCCGTGTCGCCGAGGGTCTCGAGGGCGCCCTTGATGCCGTTGGCGACGGCGTCGCAGGCGGTGATGCCGCCGAAGACGTTGACGAAGACGCTCTTGACCTGCGGGTCGCCGAGGATGACGTCGAGGCCTGCGGCCATGACGGATGCCGATGCTCCGCCGCCGATGTCGAGGAAGTTGGCGGGCTTGACGCCGCCGTGGTTCTCGCCGGCGTAGGCGACGACGTCGAGGGTCGACATGACGAGCCCCGCACCGTTGCCGATGATGCCGACCTCGCCGTCGAGCTTGACGTAGTTCAGGCCCGACTCCTTGGCCTTGGCCTCGAGCGGGTCGGCGGCGTCCTTGTCTTCGAGCTCTTCGTGCTCGGGGTGACGGATCTCGCTGGCGTTGTCGTCGAGCGTGACCTTGCCGTCGAGGGCGACGATCGAGCCGTCCTCAGTGCGCACGAGCGGGTTGACCTCGACGAGCGTCGCGTCCTCGCCCTTGTAGACGTCGTAGAGCTTCACGAAGACGTCGGAGACCTTCTCGACGAGGTCCTCGGGGAAGTTCGCGGCGCGCGCGATCTCGACGGCCTTGTCCTTGTCGATGCCCGTCAGCGGGTCGACCTCGATGCGGGCGAGGGCCTCGGGCTTCTCGACCGCGAGCTGCTCGATCTCCATGCCGCCCTCGACCGAGCACAGGCTCAGGTAGGAGCGGTTGGCGCGGTCGAGCAGAACCGAGAAGTAGAACTCCTCGGCGATGGCCGCGCCCTGCGCGACCATGACGCGCTTGACGACGTGACCCTTGATGTCGAGTCCGAGGATGGCCTTGGCCGCCTCATATGCCTCGTCGGGGGTCTTGGCGACCTTGACGCCGCCGGCCTTGCCTCGTCCGCCGGTCTTCACCTGAGCCTTGACGACGACGACGCCGCCGATCTTCTCCGCTGCCGCTTTCACCTCCTCGGGGGTGTCCGCGACGATGCCGGCGAGGACCGGCACTCCGTACTTCTCGAAAACGTCTCGTGCCTGGTACTCGTACAGATCCACTGTGCTTCCTTCGCTGGGCTGCGGTCCGGAAAGTCTCTCGATGTCGAGACATCAACCAGTATTGAATCTTACTACTCCTGCCCACCCGAGGGGCCCATCGGCGGCGCGTGCGGAGCGCGTTAGGCTTCCGTCTATGCCTGAGACTGCACAACCGCGCACGGGCGCGGTGAGCGCCGCCCTCGATCTGTTCCGCGCGCAGGGGTTCGAGCAGACCTCCGTCGAGCAGATCGCTCGGGCGGCCGGGCTCTCCCGGTCGACGTTCTTCCGCCAGTTCGGGGGCAAGGAGGACGTGGTCTTCGCCGACCATGAGGCGCTGCTCGATGAGCTGCGCGACTTCTTCGCGCCGGGGCATCAGGACCCGTGGGAAGCCGTATGCCGGGCGTCTCAGCACGTCTTCGCCCACTTCGCGAACGACCCCGATCTGGCTCGCCTGCGCTACCAGGTGGTGCGGGAGGTTCCGGCGTTGCGCGAGCGAGAGATCATCACGGTCTTCCGTTACGAGCGGCTCTTCGACGACTATCTGCGTCGGGCGCTTCCCGGGATCGACCCGGTGGATGCCGTCGGCTTCGCCGCGACCGTCACCGCGGTGCACAACCACGTGCTGCGCCAGTTGCTGCGCGGCACGAAGAAGGTCGCGCCCTCGGTGCTGCAGAGCGCGCTGGACGATGTGCGCCGCCGCTACGGCGTCTTGACGGATGCTGCAGAAGACGGCGCCGAGTCGATGGTCGTCGCCGTCTTCCCCCGGGCGATGCCCCTGGCCGAGGTGTCGCGCCGGTTGCAGTCCGAGCTGGAGCGGTGACCGCTCAGAAGCATCCGCACTTGCCGGCGGCGTTCTTGACCATGAAGCAGTCGGTGCACACGCCGTAGTCGCGCTCTTCGACAGGTGTGGCCTTCGGCGCCCGCGGCGTCGCGGGCGCGGCGGGCTTGCGCGCAGCGGTCTTCTTCGTGGGTGCGACCGGGCGCAGTTCGCTCGGATGCGAGACGTAGAGGTACGGCGGGCGTCCCTCGCTGGGGAGCATGCGCATCGGGGTCGCTCCCACGTAGATCGGCTCCTCGGCGGTGAAGCCGTTCGTGTAGGTCTTGCCGATGTGCAGGGCCGCTCCGGGGCCGCGGCGGATCGCCTCGATGTAACGGCCGCGGTCGATGTAGCTAGAGATGCCGATCGCGTCGGTGATCGCGGTGATGAACTCGTGATTCACCGGATCGATCCGGTGCGCGCGCAGAGCCTCCGGAAGATTGCGGTACGGACGGGAAGTGCCTGCGGGCGTCGGCCCCTGATTCTCTTTCATCACTGTCGATTATCGCGCGTTCGAGCTGGACACCCGCTCGGGATCACTGCGGTCGGCGCCGCGTACCGTGCCAGACTGGCGGCATGGCACGTGCGACGATCATCGGAAGCGGCCCGAACGGACTCTCGGCTGGGGTCTCCCTGGCCCGAGCCGGGTACGAGGTGCGGGTGCTCGAGGCGGCCGACGCGATCGGCGGCAGCACCAGGACGGCCGCCTCGACGCTGTCGGGATTCCGGCACGACGTGGGATCCGCCGTGCATCCGAATGCCTTCGCCGCGCCGTTCTTCCGCGCTTTCGGACTGCCGGAACGCGTCGACTGGGTCCTGCCCGAGATCTCCTACGCGCACCCGCTCGATGACGGTCGCGCCGGCATCGCCTGGCGCGATATCGAGCGCACCGCCGCGGGCTTGGGCGCCGACGCCGAACGCTGGCTCGCGCTGCTGCGCCCGCTGAGCGCCCGCATCGACGGAATCGTCGACTTCACCGGGAACCAGATGCTGCGCGTGCCCGCCGTGCCCGTGACCGCCGCACGCTTCGCCCTGCGGATGCTCGAGCAAGGAACGGCGTTCTCCCGCGCCGTCTGGCGGACCGACGAGGCCGCTGGCCTCCTGGCCGGGGTCCTCGCCCACCCGCCGACGCGCCAACCGTCGCTTCCCGCCGCCGCCGCGGGTCTCCTGCTCGCCGCGCAGGGGCACGCGGCCGGCTGGATGTACCCGCGCGGCGGCGCTCAGGCGATCCCCGACGCCCTCGTCGCCGATCTCCAGGCCCACGGCGGCTCCGTCGAGACGGGCGTGCACGTGCGCGATCTCGGCGTGCTCGATTGGGGGGACCCGCGCCGGGGCGACCTGCTGATGTTGAACACCTCCCCCTTCCTTGCGCTCACGCATCCGGATATCCCCGCCGGCTACGCCCGCGCGCTGCGCTCGTACCGGTACGGGCCTGCGGCCGCGAAGGTGGACTTCGCCCTCGACGGCCCCATCCCGTGGACGAACCCCGACGTCGCTAGTTCCCCCACCGTGCACATCGGCGGCACGCGCGATGAGGTCTGGGCGAGCGAGAACGCCGTCGCTCGCGGACGGGTCAGCGAACGCCCCTACGTGCTCGCCGTGCAGCCCTCGGTGCACGATGACAGCCGCGCCCCCGCCGGCAAGGCCGTCCTGTGGGCGTACATCCACGTCCCGAACGGCTCCGACCTCGATCCGACCGAGCTCATCTGCCGCCAGGTCGAGCGCTTCGCCCCGGGCTTCCGCGACCTCATCCTGGCGACGAACGTCGTGCGCGCCACCGATCGCGAGGCGATCAACCCCTCGGACGTCGGCGGCGACATCCTCGCCGGCAAATTCACCCTGCCGCGGGCGATCCGCCGCCCGGTGCTGTCGACGCGCCCCTGGCGCACCCCGATGCCCGGGGTTTACCTCGCCTCAGCCGCCACGCCTCCCGGCCCCGGGGTCAACGCCATGGCCGGTTGGCATGCGGCGCGCACGGCGCTCGCTGACGCCGGGCGGCCGGTTCACCTCGGAGACCTCTTCGGTTAACGAAGGACGGTGGGTGCGCTCAGCGCACCGTGCTCACTCGGTGACGTCGACCGCGAGGACGAGAACCGGAGCCAGGGCGTCGCGCTCCACGATGATGGAGGGCCCTGCGGGATCGAGGATGACTCCGGCGAGCGCACTGTGCGAGGAGAGGACCTTGGCCAGCTGCTCGGGGGGGAAGGGCAGGGGCTTGTCGCCCCGGCCGAGAGCCACCACCTCGAGCGGGTGCGAGAACAGCTGCAGGAAGCGCTTGCCGTCAGGGGTCTGAGCCTCGGCGATTCCGACCTGGCCGTTGCCGCTGCCGTCGTTGACCGCCACCCACGCCTGCGTCTTCGCCAGTGCTTCTCCGACCGTGCGCGCCGTTCCCTGCTCGCGCGGAGCGGCGATGAGCCGCTTGAGGGTCATGCCCTCATCGGCCTGCTCGAGCGCCTTGGCGAGCACCGAGGTCGGGAAGACCGCGCGGTTCGCACCCGAGGCGTTGTCGAGGATGATGCCGGCGAACTCGCCGGAGACGACCTGCTGGAGCACCGCCGTGACGGGCTGGGCGACCGCCGATGTCGCGGTCGGCTCGGTCTCGCGCTGCACCGAGTCGCGCACAGCGACCGCGGAGCTGAACGCCAGCATGAAGGTGCGCTCACCATCGCGGACGACCGCGATCGACAGCGGCTTGCCCTCACTGATCTGAGCCCGTGCATCGCCGTGCACGCGCAGGTAGAGGTGCCCCTGCATCATCTGTCGCAGAACGCCGATGAGCTGCTCGTTGCTCGCTCCCTCGCCGATCTCGGCCAGGGCGTTGCGCAGGAGCACGTTGTCCTTCATCCCCGGGACGGTCTCGGTCTGCTCCGGGGGCATCGCCGGCGCCAGGGGAAGTGTGCGCTTCTCTGGCGCGATCGGCGTCGCGGGCGGGGTCGGCTTCGTCGGCGCGGGTCGCGCCGAGGCTTCTTGTGGCGCGTCAGGATCGGGAAGGGCGACTTCCGGCCCGGCATTGGCCCCGACGCCGCGGAACGCCTGCACGGAGATCCCGATCTGCGGCACCTGTTCGACGTCTTCCTCCGCCGCCGGGGCGTCATCCGCCTCGGGCGGATCGGTCAGCGGCGTCGGCTCCGCAACAGCGTCATCGGTCTTCTTGCGGCGTGAGAACAGTGCCATGCCTGTCAGCCTAGCCCGGGCCGGCCGCTGTCCTGCACATGTGCACAGTGAAGAAGCCTCAGAGCTTCTCGATGGGCGCGATCTTGATCAGCAGCTTCTTCAGCCCCGCACTGTCGAAGCGCACGTGCGCGATGCGCTTAGCGCCCTCGCCGGTGACGTTGTCGACACGGCCGTCGCCGAAGTCGGCGTGGCGGATGCGGTCCCCCACGGCGAGCTCGAGGTCGCCGTTGTCGCGCACCTTGCCTGTCACCGTGTTCGGGAAGCGGTCCATCGAGGTCGACAGCGGTTTGAGCCCGTCGCGCTTGGCCAGCGGCTTCGGCGCGAAGCGGTCATCGCCGCCCGAACCGAAGCCGCCGGAGCCGAAGCCGCCACGGCGAGCGTTCAGCGCGCGCGACTGCGTTCCGCCGCGCGAGTTCACATCGCCCGGCGATTGACGCCAATCGATGAGATCGGCGGGGATCTCCTGAAGGAATCGGCTGGGCATCGCGACGGTGACCTCGCCGAACTGCGCGCGCGTCATCGCCAGCGACAGGTGCAGACGCTTTCGGGCGCGCGTGATCCCGACGTAGAAGAGGCGCCGCTCCTCCTGCGGGCCGCCCGGCTCTCCGGCGGAGATGCGATGAGGGATGAGGTCCTCCTCGACTCCGGTGACGAACACAGCGTCGTACTCGAGCCCCTTGGCGGTGTGCATCGTCATCATCGAGACCGTGCCCGATTCGTCATCGAGGTCGTCCGCATCGGAGACGAGGGCGACCTCGGTGAGGAAGTCGACGATCGTTCCCTGCGGGTTGTTGCGGGCGAAGTCGCGGGCGACCGCGACGAACTCGTCGAGGTTCTCGACGCGCGCCTCGTCCTGCGGGTCGCGGCTGGCGCGCAGCGTATCGAGGTATCCGCTCTGCGAGAGCAGGTGGCTGAGCCCCTCGGCCACGGCGGTCGCGGGCGGCACCTCGCCGGAGGCGGGGAGCAGGATCTCGGTGGCCTCGTTCAGCAC
>NZ_CANROA010000031.1 GCF_947632095.1 uncultured Microbacterium sp.
CGTCGCCTGAGAAGGCGCCATACGAAGGAAGAGAAGATGCCGAAGCAGAAGACCCACTCGGGTGCTAAGAAGCGCTTCAAGATCACGGGTAGCGGCAAGCTGAAGAAGCAGCAGGCCGGTATGCGCCACAACCTCGAGCACAAGTCGAGCCGTCGCACGCGTCGCCTCAACCAGGACCAGGTGCTCTCGAAGGCTGACACCAAGGTCGCGAACAAGCTTCTCGGTCGCGGCTGAGCGCCCGAACGCACGAATAGGAACACAGGAAAATGGCAAGAGTTAAGCGGGCGGTAAACGCCCACAAGAAGCGTCGCGTCATCCTTGAGCGCGCATCCGGCTACCGTGGTCAGCGTTCGCGCCTCTACCGCAAGGCCAAAGAGCAGGTCATCCACTCGCTGGTCTACTCGTACCGTGACCGCCGCAAGCGCAAGGGCGACTTCCGTCGTCTGTGGATCCAGCGCATCAACGCTGCTGCCCGCCAGAACGGCATCACGTACAACCGCTTCATCCAGGGCCTCGGTCTTGCCGGTGTCCAGGTCGACCGTCGCATGCTTGCCGAGCTCGCGGTGAACGAGCCCACGACTTTCGTGGCCCTCGTCGAGGTCGCCAAGAAGGCTCTGCCTTCGGACGTCAACGCTCCGAAGTCGGCTGCGTAAGCATCCTTCACAGAAATGGGCGTCTCCCTTCGGGGAGGCGCCCGTTTCCGCATTATCGGGCATCATCCCTAGACTGAGAACGTGCTGGAGAATCCTCGATCCCCGCGAGTCCGTGCCGTCGCCAAGCTGTCCAAGCGCAGTGCGCGGACGGAGCGCGGACTGTTCCTCCTCGAAGGACCGCAAGCGGTTCGCGAGGCGTTGGGCTACAGCCCAGATGCCGTCGTCGAACTGTTCGCGACGAGCGCGGGGTGGGACCGGCACATCGATCTGCACGGCGCCGCGCGGGCGAACGGCATCGAGGTCGAGTTCGTCACGGACGACGTCCTCGGCGCCATGGCGGATACCGTCACCCCGCAGGGCGTCATCGCCGTGGCACGGCAGACGCCCGTTTCCGTGGCGGACATCTTTGCGGAGCGCCCTCGTCTCGTCGCGATCTGCGAGGAGATCCGCGATCCGGGGAACCTCGGAACGATCATCCGAGCGGCGGATGCCGCGGGTGCCGACGCCGTGATCCTGACGGGACGCACGGTCGATCCCTACAACCCGAAGGTCGTCCGATCGACGACCGGTTCGCTCTTCCACCTCCCGATCGCGGTGGGTGCGGATCTCGACGACGTCGTGCGCCGTGCGCATGAGGCCGGATTGTCGATCCTCGCAGCCGACGTCAAGGGCGATGACCTGCTCGCGGCTCGGGCCGAGGGCGTGCTGTCCGGCCCGACCGGTTGGTTGTTCGGGAATGAGGCCCATGGCCTGGAGGATTCCGCGCTGGAGCTGGCCGACCATGTGCTGCGATTGCCGATCTTCGGCAAGGCCGAGTCGTTGAACCTCGCGACGGCCGCGAGCGTTTGCCTGTACGAGAGCGCGTTCACTCAGCGCGCCGGCGATGCGGGCTGAGTCCGTTCCGCTGATCGCCGCGCGTTGATCGAGACAGCTCGCCTCTCGGTTACAACTCGATAACCCGCATGGGCTGACTCTGGCCCAGGGGGCCTCGTGCTCCTATGGTGGGGGCATGACCGAGACTGGTGCACCCCTTGTCGTCGTCGACAACGTCCAGAAGCACTACGGCGATTTCCAGGCGCTGACCGATATCGACCTCACGGTCAATCGCGGCGAGGTCGTCGTCGTGATCGGGCCGTCGGGCTCGGGCAAGTCGACGCTGTGCCGAACGATCAACCGTCTTGAGACGATCACGAGCGGATCCATCACGATCGACGGCGCGGAGATCCCGGCCGAGGGCAAGGCGCTGGCGCGTCTGCGTGCCGATGTCGGAATGGTGTTCCAGTCGTTCAACCTGTTCGCGCACCTGACGATCCTCGAGAACGTGACGCTCGGACCGATCAAGGTGCGCGGGCTGAAGAAGGCAGATGCCGAGAAGGAGGCCCACGAGCTGCTGACGCGCGTCGGGGTCGACCAGCAGGCGTCGAAGCTCCCCGCCCAGCTCTCCGGCGGCCAGCAGCAGCGCGTCGCGATCGCGCGTGCTCTGGCGATGCATCCGAAGGTCATGCTCTTCGACGAGCCGACCAGCGCCCTTGACCCCGAGATGATCAACGAGGTCCTCGATGTGATGGTGCAGCTGGCGAAGGAGGGCATGACGATGGTCGTCGTGACCCATGAGATGGGCTTCGCGCGCAAGGCAGCGGATCGCGTCGTCTTCATGGCCGACGGCCGCATCATCGAGGAGGAGACGCCGGAGGAGTTCTTCACGAACCCGAAGACCGACCGCGCCAAGGACTTCCTCTCCAAGCTTCTGACCCACTGACCCCTGCACGACAGCACACGAAGGAGACGGACATGCGACGCACACGGACACTGGCAGGTCTTGGGATCGCCGTAGCGGCAGTACTCGCGCTGACGGGCTGCAACAGCGGTACCCCGACGGACCCGGGCAGCGGGGGCGGCGACGACGGCGGCGATGCCGGAGCGATCTGGGAGGTCGCGACCGACGTCTCGCTCGAGGGCAGCCCGACGTTCGACGCCATGACGAAGCGCGATGGAGTGATCATCGGGGTGAAGGAGGATCAGCCGGGGCTCGGATATCTCGACGTCACGACCCAGGAGCGCAGCGGTTTCGATGTCGACATCGCACGGTGGATCGCCGCCTCGCTCGGCTTCGACGAGAACCAGATCGAGTACAAGCCGATCGCATCCGCGAACCGCGAGCAGGCGATCGTGAACGGCGAGATCGATTACTACGTGGGCACCTATTCGATCAACGACAAGCGCAAGGAGCTGATCGACTTCGCCGGCCCGTACTTCATCACCGGTCAGGGACTGCTGGTCGGGGCTGACGCCGAAGACGCCGAAGCCATCGAGGACTTCAACGGCAAGACGGTCTGCTCCGCCACAGGATCCACACCGATCCAGAACATCAAGGCGAACTTCCCGGAGATCACGACGGTCGAATACGACCTGTACTCGGCGTGCGTCGAGGATCTGCTCAACGGCAAGGTGGATGCCGTTACCACCGACCAGGCCATCCTGATCGGCTATGCGGCGCAGTACCCCGATGAGATCAAGGTCACGGGCGGACTGTTCACCGAGGAGCGCTACGGGGTGGGTCTCGCCAAGGGCGACACGGTTCTGCTGGATCACATCAACGCGCTGTTCACGGATGGCGGCACGACCTGGCAGGCCATCTTCGACAAGAACCTGGGATCGTCCGGCATCACGGTCGACCAGCCTGTCGTCGACTGATCGCGCGCAGGGGGTGATCCGGTAGTCGGATCACCCCCTCAAAAACTCGGAAGGGGAGGATGACGTGGACGTCATCTTCGGCAACCTCGACCTGTGGGGCGAGGCGATCACGAACACGTTGCTGGTATTCCTCGGCGGCGGCGTGATCGCGCTGGTGCTCGGGATCATCATCGGTGCCATGCGGGTCTCGCCCGTGCCGATAGCCCGCGGTGTGGGCACGGTGTACGTCAACATCGTCCGCAACACCCCTCTCACCCTCATCTTCTTCTTCTTCGTCTTCGGGTGGGCCCCTCTCGGGATGCCCAACCTCGATAACACGGTGCTCGGGATCATGGCGATCGGCATCTACACGGCGACCTACGTCGCCGAGGTCCTGCGCGCCGGCATCAACACCGTTCCGGTCGGACAGGCCGAAGCAGCGCGAGCAATCGGTCTGCCCTTCGGTCAGGTGATGACCCTCGTGGTGCTTCCGCAGGCCTTCCGCTCCGTCGTCCCGCCGATGATGAGCGTCTTCATCGCCCTGCTGAAGAACACCACGGTCGCCGCGGGCTTCTCCGTCGCAGAACTCGCTGCGCTGCGCGCCACCATCTACGACGGCGCCGACCGGCCCGGAAACCCCATGGAGGTTCTCCTCTGGGTGGCAGCCGTGTTCGTGGTGCTGGTGCTCGCGCTGAGCATCGTTCAACGAAGACTCGAGAACCGATGGAGGATCGTGCGATGACTTCCGTGCTCTACGACGTCCCCGGCCCGCGTGCGGTTGTGCGCAACCGCATCATCGCCGTGCTGACCGTCGTCGTGGTCGTCGGGCTCATCGGGCTCATCGGCTACCGTTTCTGGGACTCCGGACAATTCTCCGCGTCGAAGTGGTACGTGTTCAGCTTCAGCACCGTGTGGGAGCAGATCCTCACGGCGCTCGGCAACACGCTCGCCGCCTTCGCGCTGGCCGCCGTTCTCAGCCTGCTCCTCGGCTTCGTCCTGGCGATCGGCCGGCTCTCCGAACATGCGTGGGTGAGCGTGCCGGTGATGCTGATCACGGAGCTGTTCCGCGCGATCCCCGTTCTCGTGCTCATGATGATCCTCTTCTTCGGACTCCCGGTCGTCGGAGTCAAGATGCCGTCCTACTGGGCAGTGGTCATCGCCTTGACGGTCTACAACGGATCCGTGCTGGCAGAGGCGCTGCGCGCGGGAATCGAGTCCTTGCCCCGCGGGCAGAAGGAGGCGGGTTACGCGATCGGGCTCCGAAAGAGCGGCGTGATGGCGTTCATCCTGCTTCCGCAGGCGGTTCGGGCGATGCTGCCGGTGATTGTCGCGCAACTCGTCGTGACGATGAAGGACACGGCGCTCGGCTTCATCATCACCTACCCGGAGCTGCTCTACTACGCGAAGCTCCTCAGCAGCCAGCAGGGGCGTCCGCTGCTGCAGTCCGCTTTCGTCATCGGCGGCATCTACATCGTGATGTGCCTGCTCCTCTCCGGTATCGCCAAGTGGCTCGAAGTGCGCACACGCCACTCGCCCAAGCTCAAGGCGCTCGCCGCAGATCAAGCCGCCGTCATGCACGAGGGCACCGATACCGAACTGATCGCCGCCCAGATCCCCCCGGAGGAAGGCGCACAGGGCCCACGCCGGTAGACTCTTGTCTCGTGTCTGATGCCCCTGAAATCACGCCCGAGGCGGTGGAATCCGCCGTCGCCGCTGCGCTCGCCGCGATCGGTGCCGCCGCCAGTACCGCAGAGCTGAAAGCCGCTCGCGCGGCACACGTCGCCGAGGGATCGCCGCTGGCCGTGCTCAACGCGTCGATGCGCCAGGTGGCGCCCGAGCACAAGGCGGCCTTCGGCAAGCTCATCGGGCAGGGCCGCGGCCAAGTGACCAAGGCTCTCGCCGCGAAGGAGGCCGAGCTCGCCGAGGCTGAAACCGTCGCGCGCCTCGAGGCCGAGCGCGTCGACATCACTGCCGTCTCGACCCGCACGCGCGTGGGGGCGCGGCATCCGCTGCCCCTCCTTCAGGAGGAGATCTCCGACATCTTCGTCAGCATGGGCTGGGAGGTGGCCGAGGGCCCGGAGCTCGAGCACGAGTGGTACAACTTCGATGCGCTCAACCTCGATCCCGATCACCCGGCGCGTCAGATGCAGGACACGTTCTACGTCGACCCGACCAGCCGCCACCTCGTGATGCGCACGCAGACGAGCCCCGTGCAGATGCGCACCATGCTCGATCGCGAGGTTCCGATCTACATCGTCTCGCCCGGCCGCGTGTTCCGCACCGACGAGTACGACGCCACGCACCTGCCTGTCTTCACCCAGGTCGAGGGCCTCGTGATCGACAAGGGCATCACGATGGCCCACCTCAAGGGCACGCTCGACCACCTCGCACGCCAGCTCTTCGGAGCCGAGGCGAAGACCCGCCTGCGCACGAACTTCTTCCCCTTCACCGAGCCGTCCGCCGAGTTCGACCTGTGGCACCCGACCTTCACCGGCGGTGCGCGCTGGATCGAGTGGGGAGGCTGCGGAATGGTCAATCCGAACGTGCTCCGCGCGGCGGGCATCGACCCGGAGGAGTACAGCGGCTTCGCCTTCGGCATCGGCGTCGAGCGCGGGCTCATGTTCCGCAGCGACGTGCAGGACATGCGCGACATGGCAGAGGGCGATATTCGATTCAGCGAGCAGTTCGGGATGGTGGTGTGATGCGCGTCCCGCTTTCGTGGTTGCGTGAGTACGTCGACATGGCAGCGGATGCCACGGCGGAGGACGTCTTCGCGTCGCTCGTGTCCGTCGGCTTCGAGGAGGAGGAGCTGCACGGCTTCGAGCTCTCCGGCCCGGTCGTGGTCGGCCAGGTGCTCTCCTTCGAGGAGGAGCCACAGAAGAACGGCAAGACCATCCGCTGGTGCCAGGTCGATGTCGGCGAGGAGAACGGCGGCATCCGCGGCATCATCTGCGGTGCGTCGAACTTCGCCGTCGGCGACAAGATCGTCGCGACGCTGCCCGGCGCGGTGCTGCCCGGCCCGTTCCCGATCGCCGCGCGCAAGACCTACGGTCACGTCTCTGACGGCATGATCGCCTCGGCCCGCGAGCTGGGGCTCGGCGATGAGCACAACGGCATCCTGATCCTGTCGAGCATCGGCGTCGATGCCCCCGTCGGCACCGACGCGATCGCGCTCCTGGGCCTGGATGACGAGGCCGTCGAGATCAACGTCACGCCCGACCGCGGCTACGCGTTCTCGATTCGCGGCGTCGCCCGCGAGTACTCGCACGCCACCGGCGCGGACTTCCGCGACCCGGCCGAGCACGAGTGGATCGACGTCGAGCCGGGCACCGGCTTCTCGCTAGCGGTCGACGCGGAGCCGATCCGCGATAGCAGGGCCGTGCAGGAGTTCGTCGTGCGGGTCGTGCGCGATGTCGACCCGTCGCGTCCGACTCCGCCGTGGATGGTGGCGCGCCTGTCGCTGGCCGGCATCCGCTCGCTGGGCATCCTCATCGACATCACCAACTATGTGATGCTCGAGCTCGGCAACCCGATCCACGGTTACGACCTCGACACCCTGCAGGGCGGTATCACCGTCCGCCGCGCCGCGGCGGGTGAGAAGCTGACGACGCTCGACGGGCAGGAGCGCTCGCTCCATGTCGAGGACCTGCTCATCACCGACGAGTCCGGCCCGATCGGCCTCGCCGGCGTCATGGGCGGCGGCACGACCGAGATGACGGATGCCACGCGCAACGTCCTCGTCGAGGCGGCCATCTTCGATCCGATCTCGATCGCGCGCACCGCTCGTCGGCACAAGCTGCCGAGCGAAGCGTCCAAGCGCTTCGAACGGGGCGTGGACCCGCTGATCCCGTTCGCTGCGGCCAAGCGCGTCGCGGACCTCATGGTCTCGCTCGCCGGCGGAACGCTCGACACCGAGCTCGGCGGAGCCCTGTACTCCGACGTCGAGATCGACGGCATCGATCTGCCGGCCGAGTTCGTGCCGAACCTCATCGGCGTCGACTACACCGACGAAGAGATCGTCGGAGCACTCGAGACGATCGGCGCGGAGGTCGCCGACATCGCCGAGGGCTGGCAGGTCATCCCGCCCAGCTGGCGCCCCGATCTCACCGACAAGTGGACACTCGCCGAGGAGGTCTCCCGCATCCACGGGCTCGACCGCATCCCCTCGATCCTGCCGGTCCCTCCGGCCGGCCGTGGTCTCACCCCGCTGCAGCTGGGTCGCCGCCGCGTCGCGAATGCGCTGGCTGCGTCCGGCCTCGTCGAGACCCCGACGTTCCCGTTCACGACCGACACGCTGAACGACCTGCACGGATCCTCCACGGGGGAGGAACTGCCGAGCATCAAGCTTGCGAACCCCCTCGACGGGCAATCGCCGTTCCTGCGCCGCTCGCTCATTCCGACGCTGCTGCCGACCGCTCACCGCAACATCGCACGCGGGCTGACGGATCTCGCGATCTTCGAGATCGGCGCTGTATTCCTTCCCGAGCCCGGCGTCGCCTACGGTACGGTCGATGTGCCGCCTCTGGGCGAACGTCCCTCGGACGAGAAGCTCGCCGAGCTGAACGCATCGATCCCCGCGCAGCCACGGTTCCTCGCCGCGCTGTTCACCGGCAACGTGACCCCGCGCCAGCCGGGCCGTGAGGCCGAGGCATACGGACTCAGTGAGGCTCTTGACACGGTGCGCGTGATCGCCGCTGCGGCCGGCGTCTGCATCGAGGTGGTGCAGACGCAGCGCGCGGCCCTCCACCCGGGGCGCGCGGGCCTGCTCACCGTGGACGGCCGTGAGGTCGGCTACGTCGGCGAGCTGCACCCGAATGTGTCGGCGGATGCCGATATCCCGGGGCGGGCGATCGTGCTCGAGCTCGACCTGGACGCTGTGCTCACCGCCGCCGGGGAAAAGGTCGTCGCAGCATCGCTCTCGCGCAACACCGCGGCCACGCAGGATGTCTCGCTCGTGGTCCCCGCAGAGGTGACCGCAGCCGAGCTGCAGGCTGCTCTCGTCGAGGGCGCCGGCGACCTGCTGGAGTCCGTGCGCCTCGTCGACGACTATCGCGGCCAGGGCATAGAGGACGGGCGCAAGAGCCTGACGTTCGCGCTGCGCTTCCGGGCATCCGACCGCACCCTCACCGCGGCGGAGGCGACCGAGGCGAAGCTCGCCGGCGTCGCCGTGGCGACCGAGCGGTTCGGGGCGACGATCCGCGACTGATCGTCTCTTCCGCGCAGAAGGGCGGGGTGCGGGCCGAAGCCCGCACCCCGCCCTTCTGCGTCGGTCCGGAGGGGTCAGCCGATGTGCTCGTACTGGCGCGCTCCGCCGCGGATGCCGGCGAAGCGGAAGGGTCCCGTCGTCGTGCGCGGCGTCTCGGTGTCCGTGCCGCTCGGGTACGACAGGGCGTGCAGCCGCTCGTACTCGGCGATGGGCAGAGGTGCCCGGGCATCCAGCATCCGGCTCACGCGCGCCGAGCGATCCTCGCGCCCACCCTGGGGGAGGACGCGGGCCGTCAGCAGCTCTCCGACGCTGCCGGATCCGTAGCTGAACAGGCCGACCCGTCGGCCATCGAGATCGGCGCGGGCATCGATGAGCGCGGCCAGAGCGACGTACAGCGAAGCCGTGTAGCTGTTGCCGAGGCGTCGGTTGTACGTCGACATGGCGACGAGATCGTCGTCGGCGAGCTCTGCGCCGAGGTGCGCGGCCAGGCGCCGCTGCGCCTTCGCCGCCATCTTCGTGAACGGCTGGTGGTAGGCGAAGGCGGCGATGTCCGCAGCGGTTACCCCGCCTCGGGCCTGCAGATCATCCCATGCGCCGAGCAGTGCGTCGATGTACGCCGACATCGACAGCTTGCCGTCGACGAGGGCCGTCGAGGAGTCGTTCGGCCGCCAGAAGTCATCGACGTCGGCGGTGAAGACGCCGGAGACCGGATCGATCTCGAGCAGCGCCGGATCGGCGCTGACGAGCATCGCGACGGAGGCGGCACCCTGCGTGGGCTCGCCGGCCGAGTCCAACGCGTAGCGGGCGACATCCGCGGCGATGATGAGAACGTGCTCGGCGGGATTGCGGGCGACGATGCCCAGGGCCATCTGCAGTGCAGCGGTGCCGGCGTAGCAGGCCTGCTTCAGCTCGACCGCGCGCACATCTGCTCCGAGGCCGAGCAGGCCGTGGGCGAAGACCGCGGCCGACTTCGACTGGTCGATGCCCGACTCGGTCGCGAACAGGAGCGTACGGACGCCGTCTGCACCGGTGCGCGCGAGGAGCGCCCGGGCCGCCGCCGCGCCCATCGTGACGATGTCCTCATCGGGTGCCGGGAAGCTCATCTGGTCCTGGCCGAGGCCGATGCGGAATTTGTCGGGGTCGACGCCGCGCGCGACGGCGAGATCGGCGAGATCGACGACGTGGTGGGTCGTTCCGATCTCGATGTCGTGGATGCCGATCGAGCGGTTCATCGTGCGGCCTCGCCGCGCTCGAGCTTGCGGTGCACCTTCATCAGCTCGCCGGGGTTGGTCTGTGCAGCCAGCAACGACAGCTCGCCGCACAGCACCGTCGCCGCGGTGATCGCCGCGAGGCGACGGGCGTTTCCGCCGCTGTCGCGGTCCTCCCGGCATCCGAGTCGCTCGAGCGCCTTGTCGACGTGGGGCAGGCCCTTGCCGTTTCCGACCGTCCCCATGATCAGGTGGGGCAGGGAGCAGGAGAAGTAGAGTCCGTCTTCGCGGTCCTCCGCGTAGGTGATGCCCTGCGAGCCCTCGACGATGTTCGCCGCGTCCTGGCCGGTGGCGAGGTAGATGGCCAACAGCATGTTCGCGTAGTGCGCATTCGCCGAGCGCAGGGCTCCGGCGATCGTGGAGCCGACGAGGTTCTTGCGCACGACGAGGTCGGCGACGCGGCTCGCATCGGTGCGCAGCACATCGCGGACGATGTCGTGCGGGATGAGGATGTCGGCGACGACACTGCGCCCGCGCCCCAGGATGCCGTTGACCGCGGTGGCCTTCTTGTCGGAGCAGAAATTGCCCGAGATCGAGCCGTACTCGATGCCGATGCCCCAGGAGAGGATGCGCTCCATGAGCGCCTCGGAGGCGGCGGTGACCATGTTGTGGCCAGACGCATCGCCCGTGGTGAACGCGAAGCGCACGAACAGCAGGCTGCCGACGATCTCGGGGTGGATCTCGATGAGCTTCGCGAAGCGGCTTCCGGCGCGGACGACCTCGGCGAGCTCGTCCTGACGGGCGGAGATCTCGTCCGCCGCGCGATGTGCGGCGATGGCATCAGAAGCGTGGAAGAGGACCGAACGGGTCATCTTCTCACCGACGACGACCGTCCGGATCCCTCCTTCGACGGTCCGACTGACGCGCGCACCGCGACCCACGGAGGGCCACAGCGGCGACTCGTACGTCGCCAGCGGCACTTCGATGTCGCCAGCGGCGTCATCGCCGCTGATTCGGATCGGTCCGACCCAGCGGGTCGGGATCTCGGTGGGGGAGTGATCACTGCGATAGCTCATCGTTCGTCCTCGTCGGTCAGCTGTGTCGGGTGTCAGTCGGGCGAATCGGTCGCCCGGGATCGGGTGGAGAAGGAAGCCGCGTCGATGCCGCGCAGCGCGCAGAATTCGCCGAGATCGCCGCGCACGAGAAGGTCGGTGCTCACGAGGGCCGCGGGGGAATCGGCACCCAGCAGCGCCATGATGGAGCGGATCTGATCGAGCCAGCGCTGGATCATCACGATCAGGGCATCGGCGCCGCCCTCTACCGCGGCATCGAGGAAGACCCCGGCGACTCCTACGGCCCGGGCCCCCAGCGCGAGCGCCTTGACGACATCGAAGGGGTTGCGCACGCCACCGGAGGCGAGGAGCGCGGGGAAGCCTGCCGGTGCATCGAGCAGCGAGGCGGGCGCGGACTGGCCGAAACCGGTCAGGAAGGAGAGGCCGCCATCGGCGTGCCGGTCGTTCTCGATGCGGAGGAAGTCGGTGCCGCCGCGCCCGCTGACATCCGCGATCCGCACGCCCAGGTCGCGCAGGCGCATCAGCGTCTCGCGGCTGAGGCCGAAGCCGACCTCCTTGATGATGACCGGCACGGGGGATGCGGCGATCATCTCCTCGAGCGAGGCGTGCCAGGACGAGAGGTCGCGGGCGCCCTCGGGCATCGCGATCTCCTGCACGGGGTTGATGTGGATCTGCAGCGCGTCGGCCTCGAGCAGGTCGACGGCGCGGCGCACATCGTCGCCGCCGCGGCCGATGCCGAGGTTCGCGAAGACGAGGCCGTCGGGGTTCTCATCGCGCACGATGCGGAAGCCCGTGGAGGTGGACGGGTCATCCACCGCGATGGATGCGGAACCGGTGCCCATCGCGATGCCCGTCTCGCGCGCGGCGATGGCGAGCTCGCGGTTGATGGCGGCGGTGCGCGTGGTGCCGCCGGTCATCCCATTGATGTACAGGGGCGCCGACCAGCGCATGCCGTCGACGTGAGTGCTCAGATCGATCGCCGCCGTGTCGATGCCCGCGAGGGCGTGGTGCACGAACGCGAGGTCGTCGAATTCGCTGTGCGCACCGGTGGGGCGGCTGCCCGGTGCCAGACGCAGGTGGTCGTCCTTGCGGGCCGCGCGTGCGCGCGAGTCCTCAGCGGCCATCGCCGTCCTCCTCGGGGTCGTGCACGGTCAGGGCGAGATGCTGGATGCCGTGCGCCACCCAGTCCTCCGCGATCAGGGCTTGCGCGGTGCCGGGCTCGACGAGAGCTATACCGCAGTCGCCGCCGCCCGCACCGGAGGGCTTGGCAACCGCGCCGTGCCGCTCGACGATGTCGCACATTGCGCGCAGCCGGTCGGTCTCGATGCGGATCCCGGTGGATGCGTCGAGCTCCTGTAGCAGTCGTCGGACGCGTCGGATGGCGGGTTGCACGGGGGTCTCGTCGGCGCCGAGTGCGGCAACGATCACCTCCACGTTCTCCCGGCTCCCGGCGCGGAAGAGGGCGCGCTGCCGCTCGTGGTCTTGCTCGGAGCGCTGCACGCCGTCGACGAGACGTTCGGTGGAGGCGGGGGAGCCGGTCCACCCGACCATCAGCTCCAGCGTGCGCGGCGCGGGCAGAGGTGTGATCGTGCAGATGTCCCACAGGGGCGCCGTCATGGTCGCGGGGAGCCCGTGCGCGGTGCGGTGGGCGCGCAGCGCCTCCCGATCCGGGGAGGTGTAGCGAATCCATCCGCCATAGGTGCTGGCGGCGATGTCTCCGCCCGAGGCCCGCGGAGAGAGCTCGATCGTCGTGAGCAGACCCAGCCGGAATCGTTCGAGGCGGGTGAGGCCGAGACCGTAGAACTGCTCGAGCGCCGAGATGACGGCCACCGTCACGGCCCCGGAGGAGCCGAGGCCGAACTTGCGCCCGGAGGGGTCGTCGAGCTCGCTGCCGATGTGCAGGTCGAAGTAGCGGGGTTCGATTCCTCGCGCGGCACGCAGCTCTTCGACGGCGTCGATCGCGGCGGCGACGAAGTCCACGGGGGCGTGCTCGAGCACGATGCGGTCGCCGGCATCATCGCGAGCCCAGACGCGCGGCTGGTCGCCGTAGGCCGTGGAGTGGATGCATCCGCTGCTGTTCTCGGAAGCGGAGACGCGAACGCTCAGGTAGCGGTCGACGGCGACGAGGATCGCGGGCTCACCGGGCTCGACGACAGCGTATTCGCCGGCGATGAAGAGCTTGCCCGGGGCGCGCGTCTCGATCACGGGATTCACTCCTCGGAGATGAGGGCGGCACCGGGGCCGGGTCCGACGACCGCGACGCGGCCGAGGTCGCCGAGGCGTTCGGCGACGGCGTCGGCGTCGGCGGGGCGAGAGATCACCACGACGTTCGGGCCGGCATCTGCGGTGGCGTATGCTTCGAGGCCGTCTTCGCGGAGGCGCTCGACGGCGTCGAAGACGGCGATGCTGCGCGCGGTCAGGTAGCGGATCGGCGGCTCGGCTGACTGGATGACCGCGTGCATGCGCAGCGCGTTGGATTCCGTGAGCTGACCGAGACGGGTGAAGTCGTCATCGGCGCACGCTTGGAGGGCCAGGTCGAGGCTTTGCGCGGTCGACTCGACCCACGCGCTGTGGAAGGGAGAGGTCGCCGCGGTGCGGCGCATGGCCTCACGGCTCGTGACGCTCTTGTGGCTCTCGTCCACGAAGACGATGATCATGCGGAAGTCGGGGCCGGAAACGTCTTCGGCGCAGGAGGATTCGTCGTCGCCCGCGTGCCACATGGCGAGTCCCGGGAAGATGGAGCGGGTCGCGGAACCGGAGCCGCGGCGGGCGAGACGGCTGAGGTCGCGCGCCGACAGATCGAGTCCATAGGCGTCGGCGGCCGCGGTCGCGAGCGCCGCGAATCCGGAGGCGGAGGAGGCGAGGCCGGCGCCGGTGGGCGCCTCGTTGCGGGTCACGACGCGGGCGTGCGCGGTTGATCCGGACCATTCGCGCACGATGTCGAGCAGGCGGGTCACACGGCGCACCTGCTCGGGGGTCGCTTCTGCGCCGTTCAGCTCGAGGCTGTCGTCGTCAGCCTCGGGGACGAGGGTCACGGTCGTCGTGGTCGCGAAGGTGTCGAGCGTCAGGGACAGGCTGCCGGCGGCCGGCAGCATCAGCTCCTCATCCGCCTTTCCCCAGTACTTGATCAGAGCGATGTTCGGGTATGCGCGAGCGGTGCTCATGCTTCTCCTGCCGTGAGAGTCCAGGTGCGGGGGGCCCCCGCATGTCGCAGCGCCGTTTCCAGGCGTTCTGCGTGCGGTTCGGATTCGGCGAGGGCGATGACGCAACCGCCGAGGCCTCCGCCCGTGAGCTTTGCTCCGAGCGCGCCGGCGGCGCGTGCCGCGTCGACGAGCGCGTTCAGACCGGGGGTGCTGACGCCGAGGTCCACGAGGCCCTGGTGGGCGCGGTCCATCTCGGAGCCGACCGCGCGCGCATCGCCGGTCTGCATCGCGGTGACGGCGCGCTCTGCGCCCGCGGCGAGGTCGAGCATGATCCCGTCGATGCGCTCGGGTTCGGCATTGCGCCGGCGGCGCACATCGCCCACAGCCTCGGAGGTCGAGCCGGGGATGCCGGAGTCTGCGATGACGAAGGTGAGGGGCTCGGCGAAGGTCAACGTGCTGATCTGGCCCTGGCGGAACAGGATCGGACCGTCAGCGACGACGGCATAGGCATCGAGCCCGCTGGGGGCGCCGTGCGCGACGCGCTCGGCCTCCTGGATGATGCGGTGGCAGTCCTGCGCGTCGAGGTCGCGATTGGCGAGGGATGCCACGGCGCGGGCGATCGCACCGGCGACGGCCGCGCTGGATCCGAGTCCGCGCTCGTGCGGGATGCTGCTGCCGATGCGCACCCAGAGGCCCGGCGTGAGCGGGGCGATGCGGCGGATGGCTGCGCGGATCGCGGTGACGACCGGGAGCAGATGGTCGGGCGCGCGCTCGGCTTCCCCGGAGTAGAGGGCACTGTCGATGTGGATCCCGCTGGCCTCCGGACGCACATGCACCGTCGCTGCGAGTCGGGTCATGGGGAGGGCGACAGCGGGGGCGCCGTACACGACGGCGTGCTCCCCGAACAGGATGATCTTGGCGTGCGAGCGCCCGTCGCCGGTCAGGCGCGGCGCGGTGCTGGGCACCGCGTAACTCACGCGTTTCGACCGATGACGTTGGCGGTGCTCGGCATGAACCTTCTCCTTGTGATCGCCTTAGCGCTCGATTCTAGTCACCTCGGCGGGGAGTCCTCTGAGAGTGCAGGGGCGCGTTCGTCGGGCTGGTGACCGATTTGCCGGATACGCGCTTGCGGCGCTAAGGTCTCCGCATGCTTCCGGTTGCGCCCGCATCGAACACGCTCGTCCCGAGCGCGTTCATCGTGCGCCGACGTCGCGGACGCCGACTCTAGGCGACCCCGTGATCTCCGGCTGCGGCTTCCGCGCACCGGCACCGGTGTCGCCGCCTCCGCCCCTTCGGCATTCCGAAGGTCCTCCCTTTCCGCAGTCAAGCATCAGGGACCGAGGGTCCCGCACCGTTAAGGTAGAAACATGACGTATACCGTCGCCGTCTCCGGCGCATCCGGCTATGCGGGTGGCGAAATACTGCGCCTGCTGGCAAGCCATCCCGATATCGAGATCCGCACCGTCACCGCGCATTCCAACGCGGGACAGCCGCTGATCCAGCATCAGCCGCACCTGCGCTCACTCGCGCACCTGACGCTGCAGGACACGACGCCCGAGATCCTCTCGGGTCACGACATCGTGTTCCTCGCGCTTCCGCACGGGCAGTCGGGGCAGTACACCGATGCGCTCGGCGACGTTCCGCTCGTCATCGACGCGGGCGCCGACCACCGTCTGACCTCCGAGGAATCCTGGGACGCCTTCTACGGCGGCCACTTCCACGAGCCCTGGTCCTACGGAGTCCCCGAGCTTCCCAGCGGCACGGGCAAGCTGCGCGAGGAGCTCGTCGGCACGCGGCGCATCGCCGCCCCGGGATGCAACGCCTCCACGGTCAGCCTCAGCCTCGCCCCCGGTGTGGCGGCGGGCGTCATCGCCGCCTCCGATATCGTCAGCGTCCTCGCCGTCGGCCCCTCGGGAGCCGGCAAGAGCCTGAAGACGAACCTGCTCGCCAGTGAGATCCTCGGTACCGCGAACCCCTATGCGGTCGGCGGAACGCACCGGCACATTCCCGAGATCCAGCAGGCCCTTCGCCAGGCCGGCGCCACGGATGTGCGCATCTCGTTCACTCCGGTGCTCGTGCCCATGGCCCGCGGCATCCTCGCCACATCCACTGCGCCGATTCTTCCCGGCGTCACGGATGCGCAGATCCGAGAGGCATGGGAGAGCGCCTACGCCGATGAGACGTTCGTCCAGCTCCTTCCCGAGGGCCAGTTCCCGCGCACAGCCGATGTGCTCGGTGCGAACCTTGCGCTGATGGGTCTCGCGATCGATCGTGCCGCGAACCGTGTGACCGTCGTCACCGCGGTCGACAACCTCGTCAAGGGCACCGCCGGTGCCGCCATCCAGTCCATGAACATCGCGCTCGGCCTTCCCGAAGACCGTGCCCTGACCATCAACGGAGTAGCACCGTGAGCGTCACCGCGCCCCAGGGATTCGAAGCGGCCGGTGTCGTCGCGGGTCTGAAATCAACAGGAAAACCCGATCTCGCCGTCGTCGTCAACCGCGGCCCCCGGAAGGTCGGCACAGCCGTCTTCACGAGCAACCGTGCCAAGGCCAACCCGATCATCTGGTCGCAGCAGGTCGTGGCGGATCGCACGGTCGAGGCTGTCGTGCTGAACTCCGGCGGTGCGAACTGCTTCACGGGGGAGTTCGGCTTCCAGACGACTCACCTCACGGCCGAGAAGGCCGCCGAGCTGCTCGAGGTCAGCGCGGGCGATGTCGTCGTCTGCTCGACGGGCCTCATCGGCACGGGCGACCAGACGTTCCGCGACAAGGTGATCGCCGGAACGACGCACGCCATCGCGGAGCTCTCGGCCGAGGGCGGCGAACTCGCCGCGCAGGCGATCATGACGACCGACACGGTCGCCAAGACCGAGGTGATCACGCGCGACGGGTGGACGATCGGCGGCATGGCGAAGGGTGCGGGAATGCTCGCGCCGGGCCTGGCGACGATGCTCGTCGTCATCACGACCGACGCCGATCTCGACCCCGCGGAGGCCGATGCGGCACTGCGCGCGGCGACCGGGCGCACCTTCGACCGCCTCGATTCCGACGGATGCATGTCGACCAACGATCAGGTGACGCTGCTCGCGAACGCGGCCAGCGGCATCCGCCCCGACCTCGAAGCCTTCACCGAGGCTCTCATCGAGCTGAGCGATCGCCTCGCCGAGAAGCTGCAGGGCGACGCCGAAGGCGCGAGCCACAACATCACGATCCGGGTGACGAACGCCGCCTGCGAGCAGGACGCGGTGGAGGTCGGCCGCTCGGTCGCCCGCAACAACCTCTTCAAGGCGGCGATCTTCGGCAATGACCCGAACTGGGGGCGCGTGCTCGCCGCCATCGGCACCACGAGCGCGGAGTTCGACCCCTACGACGTCGATGTCTGGATGAACGGCGTCCGCGTGTGCACGGCCGGCGGTCCCGACCGCCCGCGCGAGGACGTCGATCTGACCCCGCGCGCCACCGATCTGCTGATCGACCTGCGCACCGGCGACGCCGAGGCGACGATCCGCACCAACGACCTCACGCACGACTACGTCCACGAGAACAGCGCGTACGCCTCATGACCGATATCCAGGACACCCCGGCCGAGGTCGCTGCCGAGAAGGCTTCGACCCTCATCGAGTCGTTGCCGTGGCTGAAGAAGTTCCGCGATCAGATCGTCGTCGTCAAGTACGGCGGCAACGCCATGGTCTCGGACGAGCTTCAGGAGGCGTTCGCGCAGGACATCGCGTACCTGCGCTACGTCGGCGTGCAGCCGGTCGTCGTGCACGGCGGCGGCCCGCAGATCTCGAACATGCTCGACAGGCTCGCGATCCCCAGCGAGTTCAAGGGCGGCTACCGGGTCACCAACACCGAGGCGATCAGCGTCGTGCGCATGGTGCTCACCGGTCAGGTCAACCCGCAGCTGGTGGCGAAGATCAACTCGCACGGCCCCATCGCCACCGGGCTCAGCGGCGAGGACGCCGGACTCTTCGGCGGCCGCCGCCGCGGAGTCGTCATCGATGGCGAGCAGGTCGACCTCGGCCGCGTCGGCGATGTCGTGCAGGTCGACCCGACCGCGGTCCTCGACCACCTCGCGGCCGGTCGCATCCCGGTGATCTCCTCGATCGCCCCGGACCTCGACAACCCCGGGCAGTCCCTGAACGTGAACGCGGATGCCGCGGCGTCCGCCCTCGCCGTCGCCCTCGGCGCGCGCAAGCTGGTCATCCTCACCGATGTGCCGGGCCTCTACGCCGACTGGCCGAACCGCGATTCGCTCGTGTCGCATCTCACCTCCCCGCAGCTCGTCCAGATGCTGCCGTCGCTGGAGTCGGGCATGATCCCGAAGATGCGCGCCTGCCTGGATGCGGTGGAGGGCGGCGTCGACGCCGCGGCGATCATCGACGGACGCGTACCGCACTCGGTGCTCGTCGAACTTTTCACCAGCAAGGGGATCGGAACAGAAGTGGTACTCGGAGAAGGGGTGACGGCGTGACCGTCTGGCAGGATGAAGCGGCGCGGGATCTCGCGCTCAACGCAGGACAGCGGCTCGCACTGCTCACTCGCGGCGAAGGGTCGTACCTGTGGGACGGCGAGGGCAATCGTCACCTCGACTTCCTCGCCGGAATCGCGGTCACCTCGCTCGGGCACTCCCACCCGGCGTTCGTCGAAGCGGTCTCCTCGCAGGCCGCCGTGCTCACGCACGTCTCGAACTACTTCGCCACCCCGCCGCAGCTTGCGCTCGCCGCACGTCTCAAGCGCCTCGCCGGCGCCGGCATCGAGGGTCGCGTGTTCTTCTCGAACTCGGGCGCCGAGGCGAACGAAGCAGCGTTCAAGCTCGCCCGTCTGCACGGCGGCGCCGAGCGCCCGCGCATCATCGCCCTCGAGCAGGCCTTCCACGGCCGCACCATGGGATCGCTCGCGCTGACCGCGAAGAAGGCTTACCGCGCCCCGTTCGAGCCCATGCCCGGTGGCGTCGAGCACATCCCGGCGACGATCGAGGCGCTCGAGGCTGCCATGGACGATCGTGTCGCCGCGGTCTTCGTCGAGCCCGTCCAGGGCGAGGCCGGCGTCGTCGAGCTGCCGGAGGGCTACCTCGCGGCGGCTCGAGCGCTGACGCTCGAGCACGGCGCGCTGCTCATCGTCGACGAGATCCAGACCGGTGCCGGACGCACCGGCGCATGGTTCGGGTTCTCGCACGAGGGCATCACACCGGATGCGATCACCCTGGCCAAGGGCATCGGCGGCGGCTTCCCGATCGGAGCACTCGTCACCTACGGCGCCGCCAGTGCCCTGCTCACCCCGGGGTCGCACGGATCGACGTTCGGCGGCAACCCGCTGGGCACCGCAGTCGCCAACGCCGTCCTCACCGAGATCGAGGATGCCGGCCTGGTTGAGAACGCGGCCGTGCGGGGCACCCAGCTGCGCACCCTGATCGAGGGCATCGGCTCACCCCTGGTCGAGTCCGTACGCGGGCGCGGTCTGCTCCTGGGCGTCGCATTGAGCGAACCCGTTGCCGGCGACGTCGTCGCTGCGGCTCAGGCCCGCGGCCTGATCATCAACGCTGCGAACCCGTCGACCGTGCGCATCGCCCCAGCACTGAACATCGGTGACACCGAGATCGAAGAATTCCAGACCCTGTTCGCAGCATCCCTCGCCGACGTGCGGGAGAGCCACGCGGCATCCGCAACCGGAAAGGTTTCCGCATGACCCGCCACCTGCTGCGCGACGATGATCTGACACCCGCCGAGCAGGCAGAGGTCCTCGACCTCGCGCTCGAGCTGAAGAAGGACCGCTGGGCCGATAAGTCGCTCGCGGGCCCGCAGACCGTCGCCGTCATCTTCGACAAGTCCTCGACCCGCACGCGCGTCTCGTTCGCGGTCGGCATCGCCGATCTCGGCGGCTCGCCGCTGATCATCTCGACGGCCAGCAGCCAGCTCGGCGGCAAGGAGACGCCCTCCGACACCGCCCGCGTGCTGGAGCGCCAGGTCGCGGCGATCGTGTGGCGCACCTATGCGCAGTCGGGCCTGGAAGAGATGGCGAACGGCACGCGCGTTCCCGTCGTCAACGCCCTCTCGGACGACTTCCACCCCTGTCAGCTGCTCGCCGATCTGCTCACCATCCGCGAGCACAAGGGCGACCTGAAGGGGCTGACCCTCGCGTTCTTCGGTGATGGGCAGAGCAACATGGCGCACTCCTATGCGCTGGCCGGCGTCACCGCGGGCATGCATGTGCGCATCGCGGCCCCGGAGTCGTATGCGCCGCGAGCCGATGTGATCGCCGACGCCGAGCGTCGTGCGGCGGAGACCGGCGGATCGATCACCCTGTTCACCGATCCCGCCGAAGCCGCGGCCGGTGCCGACGTCGTCGTCACCGACACGTGGGTGTCGATGGGCAAGGAAGAGGAGAAGATCGCGCGCATCCGGGACCTCGGCGGGTACAAGGTCACCGAGGAGACCATGAAGCTCGCCGATCCGGAATCGATCTTCATCCACTGCCTGCCGGCAGACCGCGGTTACGAGGTCGACGCCGAGGTCATCGATGGCCCCCAGAGCGTGATCTGGGACGAGGCGGAGAACCGGCTGCACGCGCAGAAGGCCCTGCTCGTCTGGCTGCTGCGCCAGAGCTGAGGCACCGGATGCGGGACGCACTGTCACGTTTGGACGGTGCGTCCCGCATCTCCGGAATCGACCTGGCCCGCGGGCTCGCGGTCATCGGAATGCTCGCCGCGCATCTGCTCATGACCGCGGACTCCTTCGTCTGGAATGACCCGTCCACATGGACGGCGGTGGTCGACGGGCGCTCCTCGATTATGTTCGCTGTGCTCGCCGGGGCGTCGATCGGCATCGTCACGGGCGGGCGCGAACCGCTCGCACGGCCGGAGATGGAGGTCGCCCGGATCAGACTGCTGATCCGGGGGTGCATCCTGTGGGTCATCGGCATCCTGCTCGCGCTGACGGGTGTCCCCGTCTACGTGATCCTGCCCGCCTACGCGATCCTCTTCATCGCGGTGATCGGTTTCGTGGGGCTGCGGGCGCGAACCGTGCTGATGATCGCCGCTGCGATCGCTCTCGTCATGCCGTTCGTGCAACCGTTGCTCGATGATCTGCCGTTGTGGCGCGCACCGGTCGGTGCGGAGATCGAGACCTACATCGGATGGCACTATCCGTTCACCCTCTGGCTCGTGTTCGTCCTGGCGGGCCTGGGCGCGGCGCGCACGGGCCTCGCGCGATTGAGGATTCAGATCAGGATGCTGGTGCTCGGCGCCGTCGTCTCGATGCTCGGTTATCTGCTCGCGCTTGTCCGAGTTCCGGGATCGTCGTATCTGGATGCGGCGTTCACGGCAGTACCGCACTCCGGTGGGATCGGGGAGGTCATCGGCTCCGGAGGTTTCGCCGTCGCTGCCATCGGCGCCTGCCTGCTGCTGTGCCGGCTCCGAGCGGTGCGGATGCTCTCCCTGCCGGTGCGGGCCATGGGTTCGATGCCGCTGACCGCCTACATCGCGCAGCTCATCGTGTGGGCTGTTGCGGCAGCGGTCCTTCTCGGCGACACCGCTGACCTCAACGGTTTCCTCGCCCTGGCGCCCTTCTGGTCGATGACGGTCGGGATCCTCGTGGGGTGCACGGCGTGGGCGCTGCTCTTCGGGCGCGGACCGGTGGAGTGGGCGCTGGCCAAGCTCTCCGGGTTCGTCGGCTCCGGGCCTGTACGCCAGTAGGCTGGAGAGTATGAGCGACGCGAAGCACGATGGCACGAACGAGGGCGCACTCTGGGGCGCACGATTCGCGAGCGGGCCGTCGCCCGAGCTCGTCGAGCTGAGCCGATCCACCCACTTCGACTGGATCCTCGCACCCTACGACATCGCGGGTTCGCACGCGCATGCCAAGGCCCTGGCCGCCGCGGGCTATCTCGAGGCAGACGAAGAGCGCCGCATGCACGAGGGTCTCGACGCCGTCGCGCGCAAGGTCGCCGATGGCACGATCGTGGCCCAGCCGACGGATGAGGACGTGCACGGCGCGCTCGAGCAGGCGCTGATCGCCGAGCTCGGCCCTGAACTGGGCGGTCGCCTGCGCGCCGGTCGCAGCCGCAACGATCAGATCGCAACCCTCGTGCGCATGTACCTGATCGACCACGCGAAGGTCATCGCCCGCGATATCCTGCGCGTCATCGACGCCCTCGTGGCCCAGGCCGAGGCGCACCCCGATGCGATCCTGCCCGGCCGCACCCACCTGCAGCACGCGCAGCCGATCCTGCTGGCCCACCACCTGCAGGCCCACGCCTGGCCGCTCGTGCGCGAGCTCGAGCGCCTCGTCGACTGGCGCGTCCGCGCCGGTGTCTCGCCGTACGGCGGCGGCGCCCTCGCCGGATCCACGCTCGGCCTCGACCCCGAGCTCGTCGCCCGCGAGCTGGGCCTCGACCGCCCGGCGGAGAACTCGCTCGACGGCACGGCCGCGCGTGACGTGGTGGCGGAGTTCGCGTTCATCACGGCGATGATCGGCGTCGACCTGTCGCGCCTGAGCGAGGAGATCATCCTCTGGAACACCCGCGAGTTCGGGTTCGTCACGCTGCACGACGGCTACTCGACCGGTTCCAGCATCATGCCGCAGAAGAAGAACCCCGACATCGCCGAGCTCGCCCGCGGTAAGTCCGGCCGACTCATCGGCAACCTGTCGGGTCTCATGGCGACCCTCAAGGGCCTGCCGATCGCCTACAATCGCGACCTTCAGGAGGACAAGGAGCCGGTCTTCGACTCGGTGAACACCCTTGAGGTCGTGCTCCCCGCGTTCGCCGGCATGGTCGCGACGCTCACCTTCGACACCGAGCGCATGGCGGCGCTCGCGCCGCAGGGCTTCTCGCTGGCGACGGACGTCGCCGAGTGGCTCGTCAAGCAGCGCGTTCCCTTCCGCGACGCCCACGAGATCTCGGGTGCGCTGGTCAAGGCGTGCGAGATCCGGGGGATCGGACTCGAGGACGCCGATGATGCTCTGCTTGCGGAGGTCTCGGCGCACCTGACCCCGGCGGTCCGCGAGGTTCTCAGCATCGAGGGATCCGTGGCCTCGCGCACGGGAGCCGGCGGCACCGCTCCTATTCGTGTTGAGGAGCAGCGTGCGGAGCTCATCGCCCGCACCCAGGCTGCGGTGCACGCTCTCGGGATCTGACGCAGATATCAGCGTTATTCTGATATTTGCTGAATATCAGTGATAAGCTGATGTAATGCTGACCGTCGTCACCGCTGACATCATCGGCTCCCGGGAGATCGCCGACCGGAGCGCCGCCCAGAAGGTCTTCGACGCGTCGATCGCCCGCGTCGAGCAGGCCCTGCCCGTCGTCGTCCGCGGACTTCGTCCGACCGTCGGTGATGAGCAGCAGGGTGTTTACCCGACCCTCGAAGCGGCGCTCGCGACGATCCTGCTGCTGCGGCTCGCGCTTCCGGACGGGCTCGAATTCCGTTACGGAATCGGGCTCGGCGAGATCGGGCGCGTTGCGTCCGTGGGGATCGAGCAGGGGATCGCGGACGGACCCGGCTGGTGGGCGGCGCGCACAGCGGTCGAGCACGTCGAGAAGCTTCAACGGCGGGACGCACCGAACGCTCGCAGCTGGGTGGTCGCCGATGAGAAGACGGCGAAGACGGATGCTGCGGCGGTGAACTGGGCGAACGCCTATCTGCTAGCCCGCGACGAGATCGTGTCGACCATGACCGCCCGCTCGAGGCGGCTGACATACGGGCGGTGCTTGGGTGAGCCGCAGCGCGAGCTCGCCCGTGCAGAGGGCATCACGCAGTCCGCGGTCTCGCAAGCGCTGGCGAGCTCGGGCGCTTCGGCGATCGTCGCTGGATTCCGCATGCTCGCGGTGGCTTGAGGGTCAGAGCAGGGCCAGGCGTGCGATCGCGCCGACCGCTCCTGCCCACAGCAGGCTCGCCACGGTACCGATGATGAAGCGCTCCCGCGCCTCCGGCTCTCCGAGCTCGGGGAATCGTCCGATTCCTTTGACAGCGATGACCGCCGCGACCGCTTCGGGGAATCCGACCGTGATCGCCACCGCCGCCGCGACGCGTTCGAGGAAGCCGATCACGGTACCGCCGCGCATGAGCGTGCGGGGAGCCGAAGCATCCGCCGCGATGATGAGGATCCCGCCATCGCGGGTCTCGCGCACACGATCTCCGGAGGCGATGTCGAGCGCACGGCGCGTGAAGGGGGACCCGCCGATGACGGCGACAGTCATGGCCAGGAGGATGACCGGTAGGCGCAGAGCCAATGGGGCCGACGTGATCGGGGCGACGAGCGCGGTGATGAGCGCGGCCGCGGCGAGTGCGCAACTGATGGCGACAGGTGCCGTTCTTGCATGGCGGAGCCCGGCGATGCTGAGCGCGAGGGCGATGAGGAGAGCACCGCCGAGGCTTGCGGCGGCGACCGCGGCGACTGCGGGATCGGCGATGATCATGACGACAGCCTGGCACGAGCATCCGACATCGAGGAGACATGCGCGCTGATAGCCTGGAACGCGTGTCGAATTCTGATCTGACGACTGCCGCTGTGGCGAATGACCCCGCGTTCGAGAACGTATGGGATGAACTCGTCTGGCGTGGCCTCGTCCACGTGTCCACGGACCAGGAGGCGCTGCGCGCCCTGCTCGGCGGAGACCCGATCACCTATTACTGCGGATTCGACCCGACGGCACCGAGCCTGCACCTCGGCAACCTCGTACAGCTGCTCGTCCTGCGTCGCCTGCAGCTCGCCGGTCACAAGCCGCTCGGTCTCGTCGGCGGTTCGACCGGTCTCATCGGAGACCCCCGGCCCACGGCCGAGCGCACCCTGAACACCCGCGAGACGGTTGAGGAATGGGTGGGCCGTCTGCGCGCACAGGTCGAGCGCTTCCTGAGCTTCGAGGGCGTCAACGCCGCCCGTATCGTGAACAACCTCGACTGGACGGCGCCGATGTCGGCGATCGACTTCCTGCGCGAGATCGGCAAGCACTACCGTGTCGGAACGATGCTGAAGAAGGACGCCGTCGCCGCGCGCCTCAATTCTGATGCAGGCATCAGCTACACCGAGTTCAGTTACCAGATCCTGCAGGGCATGGACTTCCTGGAGCTCCACCGCCAGTACGACTGCGTGCTGCAGACCGGTGGATCGGACCAGTGGGGCAACCTCACCAGCGGTACCGACCTCATCCGTCGCGTCGAAGGCGTCTCGGCGCATGCGATCGGCACCCCGCTGATCACGAACAGCGATGGCACGAAGTTCGGCAAGAGCGAGGGCAACGCCATCTGGCTCGACGCCGAGATGTGCAGCCCGTACCGCATGTACCAGTTCTGGCTGTCGACGGCGGATGCCGATGTGATCGAACGTCTGAAGATCTTCACGTTCCTCACCCGCGCCGAGATCGAGGAGTACGCGGCTCTCGTCGAGGGCGAGCCCTTCCGCCGCGCCGCGCAGAAGCGCCTCGCGCTCGAGGTCGTCGCCACCGTGCACGGCATCGATGCGACGGCGGCCGTCATCGCGGCATCCGAGGCTCTCTTCGGTCAGGGCGACCTGACCGCGCTCGATGCCGTCACCCTGCGCACCGCTCTCGAGGAGCTGCCGAACGCGACCGTGCCCGCCGGCACGAGCGTGGTCGACGCGCTCGTCGCGACCGGTCTCGTCGCGAGCCTCTCCGAGGCCCGCCGCGCGATCAAGCAGGGCGGCGTCGTGCTCGATGGGCAGAAGATCGACGACGAGCAGGCGCTCGTCACGGCGAGCCTGCCCGGCGGAGTGTCGGTGCTGCGCCGCGGCAAGAAGACCCTCGCCGGCGTGTTCATCGGCTGACGGATGCCGTTCACGCCGAGCCACGCCGTCGTGGCCCTGCCGTTCATCCGCACGCCGTTGATCCCCGCGGCGGTTGCGATCGGTGCGATGACGCCGGACCTGCCGTTGTTCCTGCGGGGTTTCGGCGTCACCTACGCGTTCACTCACACGAACGGCAAGGTCGTGTGGACCGGCCTGATCGCCTTCCTGCTGTTCCTATTGTGGCGAGTTGTGCTGCGTCCGCTCGCCGGGCGTCTCGCGCCACGCTGGGTCGCCCGGCGCCTCCCGGGGGAGTGGGACCAGCCGGCTTGGCGGGCCGCTCAGGACGCGGTGGGCGTCGGCAGAGCGTGGTGGTACCCGTTCATGCTCGCGGTGTCGTTGCTGCTCGGGGTGATCTCGCACATCCTCTGGGATGCGTTCACTCATGAGGGTCGGGCGGGCTCCGACTGGCTTCCGGTGCTCGCCGAGCAGTGGGGCCCGCTCGCCGGATACAAGTGGCTGCAGCACGGATCCAGCGTCGTGGGCCTCATCATCATCGGCATCTGGATGCTGTGGTGGATCCGCCGCGCGCCGGTGCGCGCGATCCCCGAGACGACGCGGCTCGAGACCGCCGTGCGCATCTCCTGGTGGGTGGCGCTGCCCGTGATCCTCATCGGCTTCTGGACGTTCGGCTACTTCGCGTACGGACCGCTCACCGCGGAGTTCACCGTTCAGCATCTCGCGTACCGCACGCTTCCGCGAGCTGCAGGCATCTGGGCGATGCTCACGCTCGCGCTGTGCGTGGTGCTCACCATCTGGCCGGGTCAGCGCCGAACGGACGCGGCGGCTGCAGGCGCACCCCGGGGATGACGGATGCGGCCGTCGTGATGCAACGGCCGGCGACGACGAACTCCTCTGTGTGCGCGGAGGCAACGAATTCGGCATCCGGTGCTGGCTCCGCCGTCCGCGGCATCCCGAGCAGCTCGGCGGCGGGCGAGGGCGTCGAAGACGGAGGCCGCCAGCAGATAGCCCGCGCTGTGGTCCAAAGCCTGTGCGGGGAGCACACCGGGAGTCGCGCCGTCGGGCGACTCGATCATGTCGATGCCGGACTCCGCCTGTACGAGACTGTCGAATCCACCGCGCTCGGGCTGTTCGTCTCCCCATGCGCTCAGTTGTGCGATGACGAGATGCGGATGCTGTGCGGCGAGGTTTGCGGGGGAGAGGCCGAGTCGCGCGAGTGCAGCCGGGCGGTACCCGAGCACGATGACGTCCGCGCGCGCGAGAAGGCCCGGCATCCGCGGGTCGTGCGCATCGAGAAGTGCGGAGCGCTTGCCGTGGCCGGTGTCGAGATGCTGCCACCCGGGCTCCGGCATATGGGGAGGGTCGATACGGAGGACGTCTGCGCCGAGGGAGCCGAGAGTGCGGGTGCTGACCGGGCCGGCGATCACACGGGTGAGATCGATCACACGGATGCCGCGCAGCGGGAGCGCGCTTGAGGGGAGCTGTTCTCCGCGTCCTGCCGGTGCCCCGTCCCCGACGCGCTCGATGCGCACGAGGGGAGTGGAACGCAGCGCAGCATCGGATGCGGGGTCTTCTTCTCGCACGTCCGCCTGCAGCCGAGATGCGGTCGACGACGGCGGAGACGGATGACGCGGCGAGTGCGTCGCGCAGCGGGTCGGCGTCGGATACCTCGTCGAGCCCGAAGGTGCGGAGGATCGCCGTGGCGTGATGGGGGTAATTACCGTGGGTGCGCCCCCCCCGTCAGTCGTCTGCCAGAAACCGGAGAGCGCGGACCACGCATCGGGGCGGGCTCCGTCGATGCGCATGACCCGATCGCTCCGGTACGCCGTCGCGATCCGTGCCGGATCGGCCAACGGATGCTCCGGGCCGAAGGCCGCTCGGAGTAGCGCGGTCACGCTCGACCAGGCGAGCGGGCCAGTCGCGAGGCGTGAGGACAGCGGACCAGCAGGGGGGGGAGCATGTCGCGATCGTAGAACGATGCCCTGTGCGACACGCCCGGATTCCCGTGCTGATTTGCCCGATCCCCGGAACCCGCGTAAGTTATTACTTGTTCGCCCCACAGGGTTGAGAGAAAGCCTCTGGCTCACCTCCCCTCAAGTGGCGGACAAGCTCCCGAAAGTTCTTCATCACTTCGGTGTGGAGATGCTTCGGGAGTTGCTCTGTGGTTACCGCAGATCGGGTCTGGTTCGCCGGACACGCCGATTTGACACACGGTTGCCGCGGGGTAAGATAGAGAAGTTGCCCTTCGGGCCTGGTCGTGAGGCTGGGTCGTGGGAGCATCCGATCCTTGAGAACTCAA
>NZ_CANROA010000032.1 GCF_947632095.1 uncultured Microbacterium sp.
GAGCGTCGCGACACGCCCGCCTTTTCCGGTAGACTGTTGTGGTTGTCTGCCTATCGATCCGCATCCGGCGGTGAGAGAGCAGGCACGTGCACACACCCTCCTGCTCCCGGGAAAGTCCCGGAAGCCGTTAAGTCCGAAGGAGGTGGGTAAGTGACGCACCAGTACGAACTCATGGTCATTCTGAACCCTGAGATCGACGAGCGCCAGGTCGCACCCACGCTCGACAAGTTCCTGAAGGTCATCACCAACGATGGTGGCTCGATCGACAACGTCGACGTCTGGGGCAAGCGCCGTCTTGCATACGAGATCCAGAAGAAGACCGAGGGCCTCTACGCCGTCGTCAACTTCACCGCGACGAGCGAGGCCACTGCCGAGCTCGACCGCCAGCTGAAGCTGAACGAGCAGATCATGCGCACCAAGGTCCTGCGCGCCGAAGAGGCACAGGCCATGATCGCTTCGGAGGCCAAGCGCTCCGAGGAGAAGGCTGCCCGCAAGGCCGCCAAGGCTGCGAAGGCCTAAGACTCATGGCAGGCGAAACCGTCATCACCGTGGTGGGAAACCTCACGGCCGACCCCGAACTGCGTTACACGCAGAACGGGCTGCCGGTGGCGAACTTCACCATCGCATCGACCCCGCGAACCTTCGACCGTCAGGCGAACGAGTGGAAGGACGGCGAAGCGCTGTTCCTCCGTGCGTCCGTGTGGCGCGAGTTCGCCGAGCACGTGGCGGGTTCTCTGACGAAGGGCATGCGTGTTGTCGCGCAGGGCCGTCTGCGTCAGCGCTCCTACCAGGACCGTGAGGGCAACAACCGCACGGCCATCGAGCTCGAGATCGACGAGATCGGCCCGTCGCTGCGCTACGCGACCGCACAGGTCACGCGCGCAGCATCCGGCGGAGCCGGTGGCGGCGGTGGGCAGCGTCCCGCGCAGCAGCCGCAGCAGCAGGTGTCGGAGGAGCCGTGGTCCACGCCCGGTTCGTCGACCAGCGCTGATGCCTGGAGCACTCCGGGCAGCTTCGGCGACGACACGCCTTTCTAAACAACTTCTGGATGCGACAGCATCCGCTCATTCATAAGGAAAAACCATGGCTGGAAAGTCGAGCGGCGACCGCCGCAAGCCGCGGAAGGGTGGCAAGCCCACCGCTCCCGCGAAGTCGATCCGGGTTGGCGTCATTGACTACAAGGACGTCGCCACGCTTCGCAAGTTCATCTCGGAGCGCGGGAAGATCCGCGCCCGTCGTATCACCGGAGTCTCGGTTCAGGAGCAGCGTCTGATCGCCAAGGCGATCAAGAACGCACGCGAGATGGCACTCCTGCCCTACGCCGGCGCTGGCCGCTAAGGGGTACCGATAATGGCAAAGCTGATTCTCACGAACGAAGTTTCCGGGCTCGGAAGCGCCGGTGACGTTGTCGAGGTCAAGAACGGGTACGCCCGCAACTACCTCATCCCCCAGGGCTTCGCTACGGCGTGGACCCGTGGTGGCGCCAAGCAGGTCGAGTCGATCCAGGCGGCCCGCAAGGCCCGTGCGATCCACGACCGCGAAGAGGCACTGGCTCTCAAGACGTCCATCGAGGACGTCAAGGTCCGCCTCACGGTCAAGGCCGGCAACGGCGGCCGTCTGTTCGGTTCGGTCAAGACCGACCACATCGCAGACGCCGTCGAGGCTGCAGGTCTCGGCAAGATCGACAAGCGCAAGGTGACCATCACCTCGCCGATCAAGTCGACCGGCATCCACGAGGCCACCGTGCGCGTGCACGACGACCTCGTCGCCGTCATCACCCTCCAGGTCGTCGCCGCGAAGTAATTCCGCGACGCCTGTCAGAAGCCCTCCGCCCTTCGGGGCGGGGGGCTTTCTGTGTGCTGAGCCCTCCTTTTTTGACCGTGCGGGCGAGCATCAAACGGGAAAGCGACCCCAAAAGTCAAGACTTGACTTCTCCCCAGGTCAGCCGCGTTACCCACAGGTGGGCAAACCTTCAATCTCACATTGAAGTCGTTAACCATCCACAGGGTGTGAAGAATCAAAAGCCCAGGTCAGGAGCGATATCTACATTACTAATTTTCTGATGCCACAGGGTTATCCACACCTGTTCTACACAGACACTCCATGGTTTTCCGCACCCTCTCCACAGAGTTATCCACAGGCTGGTTTGCGGGGGTGGGGACCCGCTCGTAGCGTGAGAGAGCGACGCGATGTCTGTGGTGCGTGGTTTGCTGGGCGCAACCGCGAAGAACGTCACCATCGCACGGCACAGGGGAGGGCATCCCCGTGCCGGATCAGCATTCATTGCACCGGAAGGAGCACCGTGTCGATTGCCGACATCTCAGAGGAACGCCTCGGCGGTCAGCGCAAGCCCGAGCGGACTCCGCCGCATGACCTCCTCGCCGAGCAGAGCGCCCTGGGTGGCATGCTCCTGTCGAAGGATGCCGTCGCCGATGTGATCGAGTCGCTCAAGGGCGCCGACTTCTATATCCCCAAGCACGAGCTCATCTTCGAGGCGATCCTGTCGCTCTACTCGCACGGAGAGCCCACCGATGTCGTCGCCGTCACCGACGAGCTCATCAAGACGGGCGAGCTCGGGCGTGCGGGCGGTGCCGACTATCTGCACACGCTCACCTCGATCGTGCCGACCGCCGCGAACGCCGGCTACTATGCCGGCATCGTCTCCGAGCGGGCGATCCTGCGCCGCCTCGTCGATGCTGGAACCCGCATCGTCCAGATCGGCTACGACGGCCAGGGCGACGCCACCGACCTCGTCAACAACGCGCAGGCCGAGATCTACGCGATCACCGGCAATGACGCCGTCGAAGACTACGTGCCCCTGACGATCGCCGTCGACGCAGCCCTCGAGGAGATCGAGGCCGCCAGCGGTCGCGACGGATCGATGACGGGTGTGCCGACGGGCTTCAAAGAGCTCGACGAGCTCACCAACGGCCTGCACGGCGGTCAGATGATCGTCGTCGCAGCGCGACCTGCCATGGGTAAGGCGCTCGCGCTCGACACCCCCCTGGCGACGCCGACCGGCTGGACCACGATGGGTGAGGTCGCGGTCGGTGACGAGCTCTTCGACGCAGACGGTCGACCGACCCGCGTGGTGGCCGCGACCGAGGTCATGACGGGTCGCCCCTGCTACGAGATCGAGTTCTCGGATGGCACGACGATCATCGCGGATGCCGAGCACCAGTGGGTGACGGAAACCCGGGCCACGCGCCGTTCATCGGCTGGCGGATCCGTCACGGTCACCACCGAGCAGATGCTCGCGACGCTCACCGTCGGTTCTGACGAGCGTGCCAACCATTCGATCCGCAATGCCGGTGCACTGCGGACGGCCGATGCACAGCTACCGGTCCCGCCCTATGCGCTGGGTGCGTGGCTCGGCGACGGGCATTCCGATGGTGCGCGACTCACGAGTGAGACTGATGAGATCCCGTCGTACATCGCGCAGGAGGGCCTGCGGGTCGAGTCGCGTGGCGGAATGCTCTACGCCGTCAAGCTGCCCGCACGCACGGTGCTCACCCGTGACTGCGAGGTCTGCGGTGCGGAGTTCATCGCCCGCCACCCGCACGTGCGCACATGCGGGCGTACCTGCGGCCCGAAGAACAAGGGCGCTCACCCCGAGCGACTGACCTGCCCCGAATGCGGTGAGGGGTTCTCCGGTGAGGCGCAGCGCTGCGCGAGCTGCCACCGCGGCCATGGTTCGTTCACGGCGCTTCTGCGCAGCGCCGGCGTACTCGGCGACAAGCACATCCCAGCCGACTATTTGCGGGCATCCGTCGCTCAGCGGCGTGCCCTGCTCGCCGGCCTCATGGACACCGATGGCACCGTTGTGCGCGGTGTCGGCTCCTGCCAGTTCGCGGTGACCAGCAAGCGCCTCGCCGACTCGGTGTACGAACTCATCGTCAGCCTCGGCTACAAGTGCGGACGTACGACCAAGCGGGTCGCGGGTCGCAACGAAGAGTCGTCGACCTGCTACATCCTGAACTTCTCGACGGTTGATGATGTCTTCCGTCTTGAGCGCAAGCGCGCGCTGCATGCCGCTGAGCGGCCGGTCAACGAGGTGCGCATCGGCCGCCGCTTCGTGAAGGCGATTCGTCCGATCGACAGCGTTCCTGTTCGCTGCGTTCAGGTCGACAATGTCGATCACCTGTATCTCGCGGGCGCCTCGATGGTGCCCACGCACAACTCGACGCTCGCTCTCGACTTCGCGCGTGCGGCAT
The DNA here is from genome assembly GCF_947632095.1 of uncultured Microbacterium sp. GTDB lineage: Bacteria > Actinomycetota > Actinomycetes > Actinomycetales > Microbacteriaceae > Microbacterium. The sequence goes on from NZ_CANROA010000032.1 coordinate 4,215, forward strand.
CGATCGGCAACGACATGCCGTCGGTGTTCTTCTCGCTCGAAATGGGTCGCAGCGAGATCGCCATGCGTCTGCTGAGCGCCGAGGGCGCCATCCCCCTGCAGAACATGCGCAAGGGAACCCTCGACCCACGCGACTGGACCACGGTCGCCGCGACCCGCGGCCGCATCAACGACGCCCCGCTGTACATCGACGACAGCCCGAACATGACGCTCGTCGAGATCCGCGCGAAGTGCCGCCGCCTCAAGCAGCGTTCGGGCCTGAAGATGGTCATCATCGACTACCTGCAGCTCATGACGAGCGGTAAGCGCGTCGAGTCTCGTCAGCAGGAGGTCTCGGAGTTCTCCCGTGCCCTGAAGCTGCTCGCCAAGGAGCTCCAGGTGCCCGTGATCGCGCTCAGCCAGCTGAACCGTGGTTCGGAGCAGCGTACTGACAAGAAACCCCAGGTGAGCGACCTGCGAGAGTCCGGCTCGATCGAGCAGGATGCCGACATGGTCATCCTGCTGCACCGCGATTCCGTCTACGACAAGGACGTGCGCCCGGGCGAGGCCGACCTCATCGTCGCCAAGCACCGTAACGGTCCGACCGCCACCATCCAGGTCGCGTTCCAGGGCCACTACTCGCGCTTCGCCGACATGGCCCCGGGCGGGGACTTCAACTGACCCGAGCCTGCTCGTGCGTCCGGTCGGCTTCTCGATGAAGCACTCCGGCGCGCGGGCCTGCGCCTACTCGATGACCTGAACCGTGAGCTCCATGCCCATGGCGCGGTGGTTGCCGACCGAGCACCAGCCGTCGATGTCGGCGGATATGACACCGACCTCCATCACATGGCTCTCGCCCGGAGCGAGGTGCCCGGTCTCGAGACCCGTCGCGAGCACGAGATCATGCATGTCGGTGCCGGTGTTCTCGAACGTGATGACGAGCTCGTCGCCGGCGGGCACCTCGATGACATCGGGGATGAAGTGCATGCCCTGCACGGTCACGGTGACCTCGGTCACATCACCTGTGGGCGTCACGCCGGGTTCTGCGGAGCATCCGGTGACGGCGATAAGGGCCAGGGCGCCGAACAACGCGCCGGCCGCGCGCCAGCGGCCGGTCACGGCTTCACGCGGGCGCTGCGGCCCTCGAACGCGACGACGTCGCCGTCGTGCAGCTGGCGACCCCGGCGGCGCTCGTCCTCGCCGTTGACCGACACGAAGCCATCGATGATGACCTCCTTGGCGTCACCGCCGGAATCGAGCAGCCCCGAGAACTTCAGGAACTGGCCGAGGCGGATCATCTCGCCGCCGATCGAGACGTCTTCGATGTGTTCAGTCACCCTTCGATGCTATCCCGCGGGCTCCGGGCCCCGGAGGCCCCGACACCTGTCAGTCCAGAAGACAGATGTCGGTGCAGATCGGCCGAATGGCCCGACATCCGTCATTTCGGCAGACAAGTGTCGGGGCAGGGGAGGGGCCGAGCCGGCCGGCGTCACCGCCGGACGAGCTGCAGCCGGCTCACCATACGGAACGCGTCGGGGCGCCGGTTCGTGCCGGCGAGGAAGTCGTCGAGCGGATGCTGAGACACGAACGTCGTCGGCACGTCGAGGTCGGCGAGCACGTCGACGACGTTGATGAAGCGCTGCTGGGCCTGCGGGTCGGCGTCGGCGAAGACGGGCAGGTCGGTGATGACCCAGTGCGGATGCCGCGCCGCCCACTCCAGGTATTCGATCGTGGCCGTCGGGATTTCGCAGAGCTGCGCGAACGTGACCCACAGGACATCGTCGCGGACCGCGCGCACGGCGAAATCGCGCCCGTTGACGATGGAGGTCTCCGTGGCGTCGGCGGCCGGGGCATCCACCGGCTCGACCGTCGTCCACGCGCCGGAGGCGAAGCCGCGCGGCGCAGGCTGCGCAACCCCGCGATAGTCGGTGGCGCCCGCGAGTTCGAACGTCGCCATGTTCTCGGTGATCAGGGCGATGCCGTCCTCGAACAGGTGGTGCCAGAGCGGGTCGGGCAGGAGGTCGGCGGGCGCATAGTTCGAGGTGATGATGACCGAGACGCCGCGCGAGAAGACGTGCGCGAGCAGGAGAGTCAGAAGGCGTGCGTCGCCAGCGTCGTGCACATGGAACTCGTCGAAGAACAGCAGGCGGGAATCGCCGACGGCATCCGCGATTGCCTGGGCGACGGCATCCTCGTTCTCGTCGCGGTCCGGCGCGGTGCGCCGCCGATGGATGCTGCGATGCAGCTCCGCGAGGAAGCCGTGGAAGTGCACCCGGGTCTTGCGCGACGTCGGAACCGCGTCGAAGAACGCATTCGTGACCCACGACTTGCCGCGTCCGGCGGGGCCGTGCACGAACAGGCTCGTATCGGTGCGCACGGCGTGCGCGAGAGCGCGCACGAGCTCGATCTGGCGCTCGTCGAGGGAGAACCCGGTATCCGTGGCGCGCGTCTCGATGCGCTTGAGGATGCGACCGGTCGAAGCCCTCACACGAACCGCACGGTCTGCTGCAGGCGCGTGCGCACGTCGAAGAGCTCATTACCGCCGATGTCGCGCGCGCCCGGAACTCCCCGGCGCAGCACGGTCGACAGGGCGCTGCGGCGCACCACGACGACGGGCAGGCCCTTCACACGACCGAGTTCGGTGATGGCCTGATCGAGGTCGTCATCGGGGAGCACGACGATCGCCCCGCCGAACTTCACCCGTGCCGCTTTCGCGATGACGCGCATGCGGGAGAGCAGGTCGGAGACGGGGGAGGCGTCGACCGCCTTGCCGATGATCTCGCCGCGCCGGAAGCGCACGACCTCGTCGAAGTCCTCCGACATGACGCCGTACAGGCCCGAGGGGCTCAGCACGACGTGGTCGATCTTCGCGGGGTCGTTGGCCCGTCCGCCGGTACCGGCGGCGACGTCGTGCCAGACGGTGAATCCCATGCCGAGGTCGGAGATCGTGCGGGCGGTGGACTCTTCGGCGAGAGCGTCGGCGAGCAGGCGCCGCACCTCGCGGGGCGCCGAGCGCACGAGCGCCGGGTCATAGGGATCGGCGAGCTCGACGCCGTGGCCGGCCCACTCTCGCATCAGCGTCAGATAGCGCTCGCGTCGCCATCCTCCCGGATGGCCGTAGGAGCGGGCCCGCGGCCGGGTATCTGCCGGCGGTCGGGGCGGCTGCCAGCCATCCCAGGCGGGTTCATCGGATGCTGCGCCGAACCCGTGCCCGCGGTCGTACACGGCACGCGCCTCGGCGGTTCCGACGAGCTCCCACGCCCGTTGCACGCGGATGAAGTCGGCGGCATCGCCCCCGGCGTCCGGGTGCGTCTGGCGCAGACGCAGGCGGAAGGCCCGCTTGATCTCGTCATCGGTGGCGGAGGGGTCGACGCCGAGCACCTCGTAGGCGGAGGCGGAGAGCGGACTGTCGAACATCACTGACCATTCTCGCCCGTCTGCGGGCCTGTCGGCGCCGGTTCAGCGCGCGGGGCGGCTCCAGGCGAGGAAGGCGTCGACGAGGTTCTGCTGCACGGACGGCGCGGCGCGGCGGATCGCGTCGGGCTGCGGGCGGGTGACGGTCGCAACGGCGACGATCGTGCCGAGCGCATCGACCCGCTCGTGCACGATGCCGGCCGTGTGCAGGTCGGAGAGCAACCCGTCGAGTGCGCTGATGGCACGGCTCTGAATCGTGCGTAGCTCTGCCGCATCGCCCTGCGATGACCCGACGGCATCCGTGAGGGCGCCGAGGTCCATCTCGACGAGGGCGTGCACCAGGGCGGACCAGGCTGCGGCGGCATCGGCCGCGCGGGCATCGTGCGCAGCATCCACCGCTCGGCAGATCTCGTCGACGATGTCGATGGCGACGGCGTGGGCGAGTTCCTCCCGGGAGGGGAAGTTTCGGTAGAGGGTCGCGATGCCGACACCGCTGTGCGCGGCGATCGTCTCGAGGGCGAGCCCGTCGCCGTGTTCGGCGAACAGCTTGCGGGCCGTCGTCACGATCGTCTCTCGTCGCCGCAGGGCATCTGCTCGCACGCGTTCTCCTCGTCTCGGGTTGACAACCATCTTAAACCGGAGGAAAATCATCCGTATAGTAAGTGGAGGTAAGTCCTCCACTATGAAGGGTCCACGCGATGTCCGACACGAGCGCACCGAAACCCCGCCTCCACCCCGGTTTTCTCTGGGGCGGGCTCATCATCGGGCTCTCGGCCATCCTCATCGGACTGCTGTCGCTGTTCATCCTCCCGTCGCTGCACTCCGGCGCCCGCGACGTCGCGCTCGGCATCGTCGCCGAGCAGCAGACGACCGACACCATCGAGCAGACCCTCACAGCCGAAGCCCCCGACGCCTTCGACCTCGCCTCCTACGGCTCGGCCGACGACCTCGCCCGGGCCATCGAGGAGCGCGAGGTCTCCGGCGGCTTCGTCATCGACGCCTCTGGGATGCAGGTGCTGACCGCCAGCGCCGGATCGACCGCAGTCTCGGCCACGATCTCCGCCACCGGAACGGCGATCGCCGCGAACCTCGGCGTCGAGGCCCAGGTCACTGACGTCGTGCCGCTGCCCGACGCGGACCCCAGCGGCGTCGGCATCGGCGGCCTCGCCTTCCCGCTCGTCTTCGGCGGCATCGTCCCCGCAGTCGCCTTCCGCTCACTGCTCCCCGGCCGTCGCGCCTGGATCCTCAGCGGCCTGCTCGGCTTCTCCGCCGTCGGAGGGCTCATCGTCGCAGGCGTGCTCGCCTTCATATTCGGCAGCATCGCCACCAGCGCCATCGTGCCCGTCGCCGGCGGCGTCGCCCTCGGCATCGCAGCCCTCGCCCTGCCCCTCGCCGGCCTCTTCGAATGCTTCGGCGGCAAGGGCTTCACGATCGCCGCGATGCTGATGATGTTCGTCGGCAACCCCTTCGCCGGCATCTCCACCGGTGCCCAGTGGCTGCCGGCCGGCGTCGGCCTGATCGGACAGCTCCTTCCCCCGGGAGCAGCCGGAACCCTCGTGCGCTCGCTCGCCTACTTCGGCGGGGCGGGTGGGGGAGCGGCCGCGCTCACCCTCTCCATCTGGGTGATCGCCGGTCTCGCCCTCTGGTTCGCCGGCCCCGCGATCCGACGCGCAAAAGCAACCGCCGCCGTCATCGAAGCGGACGCGGCTGAACCGGTTGCCGCAGCCTGAGACAGCGGTCGCCTGATGAGTCGGATGCCGCGGCGCGCAGCCGCGGCATCCGACTCATCGTTCGTCTGACGAAGAAATCCGAGGATCCGGCATGATCGTGTCGATCGTCGGCTTGGCGCCCGCCTGCGCCCGCCACCACACGACGAAACCGATCGCCGTGAACACGCCGTAGAAGACGTACATGAAACCGGTCGCGTAGTAGCCGGCGCTGAACAGCAGCGGGACGCCGACGACATCGACCGCGATCCAGATCAGCCAGAACTCCGTCCAGCCCCTCGCCATGCCGTACGTCGCCAGCAGCGAACCGACGAAGGTCCAGGCATCCGCCCACACCGGCTCGTATGAGCCGAGCACCCGGAACAGGGGAGTGAGGGCGACCGTCCCCGCCACCAGCACGACGACCAGGCCGATCCGGGCACCGTTCGGCGCCCACCGCGGACTCACCTGCCCGCTGTCATCGCGCGCCTGACGCCACCGCCGCCAGCCGTAAACAGCGACAGCGATGAACATCACCTGACGCCCCGCCTGGCCGAGCAGGTTCGGCAGCGAATGATCCGGATTCAGGATCGTGCCGAGGAACACCGTCAACAGCAGAAGGTTGCCGATGATGCCCACCGGCCACGCCCACACCTTCCGGCGCATGCCGCCGAGCGCGCTCAGCAGGCCGAAGACGTTGCCGACCACCTCGCGGATCAGCAGGCTCTGCCCGCCCGGGAGCACCCAGTGCGAATTGAAGGCGTCGACGATGAAACGCAGAAATTCCAAGTTCTCTCCTCTCGGTCGTAGCTGCCGAGGGAAGAGGACGCCATGCGCGTCGCCGCGCACGGGTCACTCGTGCTTCTCCCATCCAGACTGTGACTGTCGGTACCGGAGTTCCACCGGTTCAACCTCGGCCCGTGAGGGCCTCGGGTCGCGGACTATGACCGCCGGTTCGGAATTTCACCGACCCCGGAGCACGTGTGTGTTCACGGGCAATGCTACTCCTGCAGCCCGGTGGGCTCCGCCGGACCCGCTCAGTGGGCCGCGACCTTCGCGGGGGACTCGCCGCCCTCGGTGAAGCTCGGGCGCTTGCCGATCATCCGTCCGATGAGCAGCACGACACCGACCACGACGAGCCCGACCGCGAGCCCGGCGATCGCGGATACGATCGTCTCGCCAATCCAGGCGATGACGGCGCCGGCGGGGGCCAGCGCATCGTGGACGCCGTGCAGCATGTCGCTGAAGAGCACCAGCCCGACCTCGCCGAGGTTCGCGAGCAGCAGGTGCCCTCCGACCCAGAGCATCGCGACGGTGCCGACGACGCTGATCACACGGAACACCGCGGGCATCGAGCGAACGATCCGTGCGCCGGTGTGCCGGACCCGCTTCGATTCGTTCTTCGCCATCTTCAGGCCGATGTCGTCGATCTTCACGAGCAGGGCGACGGCGCCGTAGACGATGAAGGTCATGAGCAGGGCGATGACGGCGAGCACGGCGAGCGTCTGGCCCATGCTGAGCCCCTCGTCGAGGTTCGACAGCGAGATGAGCATGATCTCGGTCGACAGGATCAGGTCGGTGCGGATCGCTCCGAAGACGAGTTTGTTCTCGTTGCGCGCGCCGCCCTCCTCGTGGCCGTGGTGGAGGCCGAACCATTCGAGCACCTTCTCGGCGCCCTCGAAGCACAGGTAGGTACCGCCGATGATCAGCAGGAACGGCAGAACCGCGGGGGCGAATGCGGTCAGCAGCAGGGCGATCGGGATGATGATGACGAACTTGTTGACCAGCGAGCCGAGGGTGATCTTCGCGACGACCGGCAGTTCTCGTGCGGGGGAGATGCCCTGCACGTACTGCGGGGTGACGGCGGCGTCGTCGATCACGACGCCGGCGGATTTCGCGGATGCCTTCAGCGCGGCGCTGAGGATGTCATCGACGACGGCGAGCAGACCAACGGACATGCGTCCTCCTCAGGGCCGGGAGAGTTCAGAGAAGCAAGACTACTTGCGTCCGGTGAACTCATCCATCGACGAGTACACGTGGAAGACCCGGTCGGCGACGACATCCCAGGCGCGCGTGGGGAGCACGCCGCGCAGCGCCATCGACAGCTTGACCGTCCAGGGCCGCAGCACCATGGGGGTGCCGCGCAGCATCCCGTTCCACGCCGCCTTCGTCGCGCGGCGCGGGGTCATGATCGGGGTCAGCAGCGGACCGCGGGCGCCCTCGAACATGCCGGTGGAGATGTAGCTCGGGCAGAAGGTCGTCACGGCGATGTGTCGGTAGTCGTGGGCGGCGAGCTCCAGGCGCACGGATTCGCTCCAGCCGATCATGGCCCACTTGGATGCCGCGTACACGCTCATGTTCGGATTCGCGAGCGTTCCCGCGGCGGAGGCGATGTTCAGGATGCGCTTGGGGCGCGAGGCGTCGGCGATCATGTCGGGCAGCACCTCGCGGGTCAGCCACATCGCGGCCAGCGTATTGACGCGCATGGTGCCTTCGATGTCGCGCACGGGGTCGTGCTCCCAGAAGGGGGCGCCGCGCACGATGCCGGCGTTGTTGATCACGATGTCGGGGGATCCGAAGTCGGTGCGCACGCGCTCGAGGCCGGCGACGATGTCCTCCTGGCGCGAGACGTCGACGCGGTAGGCGCGCACGCCGACGCCGGATCGAGCGAGGTCGGCGGCGAGGGCCGTCGCGGCATCCTCATCGATGTCCCAGAGTGCGACGGCGCGTGCGCCGGCGGAGACGGCACGGCGCGCGTACAGCTCGCCCATGCCGCGCGCGGCGCCGGTGACGAGGACCAGGGCATCGGTGATCGGATTCGCAGCCATGATGCCACCGTATGGCACCCCGATCGCCGAGGCGATCAGCGGCTCTCGGCAAGGACCCGCTGCAGCGGCCGATAGTGCTCGATGACGGCCTGTCGGTAGGCCTCGACATCGCCTGCTCGGGCGGCGGCGATCATGTCGCCGTGCGCCTTCGCGGTGTGGTGGATGTCTTCGGGCTGATCGATGTCGAGCTGGGGGAGGACGGCCGTGTGCACGTCCCAGAACGCGCCGACGAGCTGGCCGGCGAGGTGGTTGCCGGTGGCCTCGAACAGGGTCGTGTGGAAATGGCGGTCCTCTTCGAGGAAGTGGGCGCCGCGCGATGCCTTCTCGACCATGGCGTCGACCATCTCGTCGAGCTCGGAGTAGTCGGCGCCGCTGGATGCCTCGACCACGCGCTCCGCCATGGAGAGGTCGAGGGCGAGGCGCACCTCGACGACCTCGCGGAGCGCATCGAGCGAGCCCTCGGGGTTGATCACGCCGCGGAAGACGAGGGTTTCGACCATGGGGGCGAGGGACATCTCCCCGACGAATGTGCCGTGGCCGTGGCGCACGGTGACGATGTCGAGCGTGGAGAGCGTGCGGATCGCCTCGCGCACCGACGACCGGGAGACGTCGAGCGTCTCGCACAGTTCGGCCTCGGTGGGCAGCGGGTCGCCGGGGGACAGGTTGCGGGACAGGATGAGCTGCTTGATCTGACTCGCTGTCGTGGATCGTCGCATGCGCGACGCACGACTCGTGGTGGAGCTCATGGATGCACCCTCTCGTGGCTGTCGTGGATTCTGCCGATCATCTCACTCTTGTGTTTCGAACCGACATATGATTATCGTATGTCAGACATCAGATGTCCTCAAGATGTCATCTCCCACCACACAGGAGTTCACATGAACCGAAACATCACCCCCAGGCGCGGGGGTCGATTCGCCCTCGCGATCGCCGGCACGGCTGCCGCTGCGATCGTTCTGGCAGGTTGCGGCGCAGGAGCCACGACCGACAACAACGGCGCAGCGAGCGGCGAGATCGACCCGGATGCCACGATCGAGGCAGGCATCTCGTACGCTCTCAGCGGTAGCTTCGACCCGATGATCGCCTCCGGCGCCGTCACGGTCGCCGCCAACTGGCACATCTTCGAGGGTCTCATCGACCTCGACCCCGCCACCCGCGAGCTCTACCCGGCTCTCGCGGCGGACTTCCCCACGAAGGTCGATGACACGACCTACGAGATCGACCTGCGCGAAGGCGCGACGTTCCAGAACGGCGACCCGGTCACCGTCGAGGACGTCATCTACAGCTACGAGCGCGTTCTCGACCCGGCGAACAACTCGCTGTTCACCAGCTACATCGACTTCATCGACACGGTCACGGCCGTCGATGAGGACACGATCCAGATCACGACGGACTTCCCGTTCTCGCTGACCGAGGACCGCCTGGGCATCGTCAAGATCGTCCCGAAGGCCCTCGTCGAGGCTGACGCCGAGGCATTCGGCGCGAACCCCGTCGGCACCGGCCCGTACTCCCTCGTCTCGGCCACGCCCGAGGACAAGGTCGTGTTCGAGCGCTACGAGGACTACAACGGTCCCCGCCCGGCCCTTGCCGCCGGCATGAACTGGAACCTCCTCGCCGATGCATCCGCTCGCGTCACCGCGATGTCGACCGGCACCATCCAGGCGATGGAGGACGTCCCCTACATCGATGTCGACACGCTGGCCAACACGCCGGGCGTCGAGGTCGAGAGCGTGCAGTCCTTCGGTCTGCTCTTCTCGATGTTCAACACGCAGGCCGCACCCTTCGACGACGTCCGCGTCCGTCAGGCGGTCATGTACGCGCTCGACACCGACAAGGTGATCGAGACCGGCATGCTCGGCAACGCCGAGGCTGCCACCTCCTTCCTGCCCGCGGACCACCCGGACTACCAGGAGGCCTCCACGGTCTACAGCTACGACGTCGACAAGGCGAAGTCGCTCCTCGAAGAGGCCGGCGTCACCGACCTCTCGATCGACCTGCTGACCACCGACACGGGCTGGGTCAAGGAAGTCGCACCGCTCATCAAGGAGTCGCTGGATGCCGTCGGCATCAAGGTCAACCTGGAGATCCTCCAGTCGGCCGCGATGTACGAGCGCGTCGACTCGGGCAACTACACCGTCGCAGTCGCTCCCGGTGACCCCTCGGTCTTCGGAAACGACCCCGACCTCCTCATGAACTGGTGGTACGCGCCGGGCGTCTGGACTGAGACGCGCACGCAGTGGGCCAGCACCCCTGAGTTCGCCGAGTTCGACGCACTCCTCACCGCCGGTGCACAGCAGGAAGACGCCGAACAGGCCGAGACGTGGGGTCAGGCATTCGACCTCCTCTCGGAGCAGGTCAGCCTCTACCCGCTGTTCCACCGTCAGCTGCCCACCGCCTGGAACCCGGAGGAACTGATCGACTTCAAGCCGGTCCCGACCACCGGACTGTCGTTCCTCGGCGTCGGCGTCGCCGCCAAGTAACCCGAATACTGCGGCACAAGCGGGGGTGCGTCCTGGCGCACCCCCGCACTTCTCCCCCCAGACCCCCGGAAGGATCGGCTCGTGTCCAACACGCTCCGCCTCATCGGCACACGGCTCCTGCAGCTGCCGCTGATGATCCTCGGCATCACATTCCTGGTCTTCTTCGTGATGTCCTTCTCGCCCGTCGACCCGGCGCGCAACGCGCTCGGTGAGACCGCTTCACCCGCGGCCCTCGAGGCCTACCGTGAGGCCAATGGACTGAACCTTCCCCTGTTCGTCCGCTACATCAACTTCCTGCTGGGCATGGTGCAGGGAAACCTCGGCACCTACTCGGCCCGCAGCCTTCCGGTCATCGACGAAGTCGGCCGGGCATTCCCGGTCACACTGTCGTTGACCTTCTTCGGCCTGTTCATCGCCGTCATCGCGGCGTTCCTCATCGGCGTTCTCGCAGCCGTCTACCGCGATCGCTGGCCCGACCAGGTCATCCGCTTCTTCGGCGTCGCGGCCCTGTCGACCCCGTCGTTCTGGCTCGCGATCCTGCTGATCCAGGCGTTCACGCTCGGACTCGGCGTGCTTCCGGCATCCGGACCCCTGCCCGACTTCTGGTCTGACCCCTCCGGCTGGGTCGCCCGCATGACGCTTCCCGCTCTTGCTCTCGCCGTCCCGGTCATCGGCCAGCTCTCCCGCGTCGTGCGCACCTCGATGGTCGAGGAGCTCGACAAGGACTACGTGCGCACGGCCCTCGGCGCCGGCATCCCGCGCGTCGTCGTCGTCGGACGCAACGTGCTGCGCAACGCCCTCATCACGCCCGTCACGGTTCTCGGTCTGCGAATCGGCTACCTCATCGGCGGCGCGGTGGTCATCGAGATCATCTTCGCGATCCCGGGCATGGGAACGCTGATCCTCAACGGCGTGACCAACAACGAACCCAACCTCGTTCAGGGTGTGACGCTCGCCGTCGCACTGGCCTTCGTGATCATCAACATCATCGTCGACCTCCTGTACGTCCTCATCAATCCCCGAATCCGGGCGGTGTGACACTCATGCGACGCAAACTCACTGAACGGCTCTCCGTTCCCGGCCTCCGTCTCGGCGGCCTGTCCCTCGGCTCGATCATCTGCATGGTGATCCTCGCGATCATCGCGCTCGCTGCGATCTTCGCGCCGGTCGTCACGGGATACGACCCGCTCGCCTCGGGCGCGCCGGTGCAGGCGCCCAGCGCCGACCACTGGTTCGGCACCGACCGTCAGGGTCGCGACATCTTCTCGCGCCTCGTCTACGGAGCCCGTTACTCGCTGGTGATCGGTCTCGGCGCCACGCTCGTGGCCCTCGCCGTCGCCTGCGTGCTGGGAACGATCGCCGCCACGGCGCCCAAGTGGATCGCCGAGATCCTCATGCGCATCATGGACGTCATCATGTCGTTCCCCGGCATCGCGCTGGCCGCGGTCTTCGTGGCCGTGTTCGGCAAGTCGCTGCCGGTGCTCGTGCTGACGATCGCGTTCCTGTACGTGCCGCAGCTGACGCGCATCGTGCGTGCCAACATCATGGACCAGTACGGCGAGGACTACGTCTCCTCCGTCCGTGTCATGGGTGCTCGCACGCCGCGCATCATCATCAAGCACGTGGCCCGCAACGCCGCCGCTCCGGTGCTCGTGTTCGCGACGATCCTCGTCGCCGATGCGATCGTCTTCGAGGCGTCGCTGTCGTTCCTGCAGGCCGGTGTCCCGGACCCCGAGCCCAGCTGGGGCAACGTGATCGCCGCCGGCCGTAGCCTGCTGATGGCCGGCGCCTGGTGGGCGACGTTCTTCCCCGGCATCCTGATCATGATCACGGTGCTGTGCCTGAACATCCTCTCCGAGGGCATGACCGACGCGATGGTCTCGCCGCGCGCCCGCAAGATCACGGCGGATGCGGCGAACACCGAGGAGTCCACCTCCGAGCTCGAGGGCGTGGCCGGCGCGCAGGACGACACGAATGTCATCCGCACGGTCGACACGGCCGTCAACCTCACGGTCCCCGACCAGGTCGGGGAAGCAGTGCCCGAGGTTCTCGTGCCCCAGACCAACGTCATCCCGCTCGCGGAGCGCCTGGAGCAGCTGCGCGAGACGGAGCTGGCCCGCACCGACCGCCTGGTCTACACCGGCGACGACGCCCCGCTGCTCGAGGTTCAGGATCTGTGCATCTCGTTCCCGCGCCACGGCGACGTCGACGTGGTCGACCACGTCAGCTTCACCGTTCGCCCCGGCGAGACGATGTCGCTGGTCGGCGAGTCCGGCTGTGGAAAGTCGATCACCTCGCTCGCGATCATGGGTCTGCTGGATGCCAAGGCCGATGTGCGCGGCAAGATCATGTTCGACGGCAAGGATCTGCTGCAGATGGATGCCAAGGAGCGCAACGCGCTGCGCGGCCACGACATCGCGATGATCTACCAGGACGCGCTCAGCTCTCTGAACCCGGCCATGCTCATCCGTTCGCAGATGAAGCAGCTCACCTCGCGCGGCGGCACCCGCACCGCGGAGGAACTCCTCGAACTCGTCGGCCTCGACCCGCAGCGCACGCTCGCGTCGTATCCGCACGAGCTCTCGGGAGGCCAGCGCCAGCGCGTGCTGATCGCCATGGCCCTGACCCGCGACCCGCGCCTGGTCATCGCCGACGAGCCGACCACGGCACTCGACGTGACGGTGCAGAAGCAGGTCGTCGATCTGCTCATGCGCCTGCAGCAGGAGCTCGGCTTCGCGATGGTGTTCGTCTCGCACGACCTCGCGCTCGTCGCCGAGCTCACCCACCGCATCACCGTGATGTACGCGGGTCAGGTGGTCGAGCAGGGCACCACCCGCGAGGTGCTGACGCAGCCGGTCCATGAGTACACGCAGGGTCTGCTCGGCGCCGTCCTCTCGATCGAGGCCGGATCCGACCGTCTGCACCAGGTCACGGGCGTCGTCCCGTCGCCGCGGGACTTCCCCGCCGGCGACCGGTTCGGGCCGCGTTCCTCCGACCCCGCGCGCTACGCGGGCGTCACCCCCGAGCGCCGGCTCATCCCCGGCACCGAACACAGCTACTCCGCGCATCCCGAGGATGCGCCCGTCGAAGCGATCGGAGCGGGACGATGAGCGAAGCCGTCATCGAACTGAAGGACGTCCACGTGCGTTACAAGACGCGCACCTCGACGATCTTCCAGCGCAACTACGTGGATGCCCTCGCGGGCGTCTCGCTCACCGTCAAGCGCGGGCAGACGCTCGGGATCGTCGGCGAGTCCGGATCGGGGAAGTCGACCTCGGCGAAGGTGCTCATCGGGCTCGAGAAGCCCACGAGCGGTCAGGTCGTCTTCGGCGGCGAGACCGTGCGCTCCTTCACCCCGTCGGTGCGCAAGCGCCTGGGACGCATCCTCTCGGTCGTGTTCCAGGACCCCGCGACGGCGCTCAACGCCCGCATGACGGTGCGCGATGCGCTGATCGACCCGATGCAGGTGCACCGCCTCGGCACTCCGGCATCGCGCGACCGCAAGGTGCGCGATCTCATCGGACTCGTCGGGCTCCCGGCATCCGCTCTGGATGCCCTGCCCAGCCAGCTCTCGGGCGGCCAGCGCCAGCGCGTCGCTATCGCCCGTGCGCTCGTGCTCGACCCGCAGGTCATCGTCGCGGATGAGCCGACCAGTGCGCTCGACGTGTCGGTCCGCGCACAGATCCTCAACCTGCTCACCGATCTCAAGGACCAGCTGGGGCTCGGAATGGTGTTCATCTCGCATGACATCCAGACCGTGCGCTACCTGTCCGACGAGATCGCGGTCATGAACAAGGGGCGCGTCGTCGAGTTCGGCGATGCCGCACAGGTCTTCGACAACCCGTCGAACGACTACACCCGAACGCTGCTGGGCGCCGCGCCCTCGCTGCTCGAACTCAACCACTGATACCGCACTACCGAAACGACCGGAAAATCATGTCTGCACCCATCACCTTCACCGGTGTCATCCCGCCCGTCGCGACCCCGATGCTGCCCGATCACTCGATCGACTTCGCTTCGCTGGAGCGCCTCGTCGACTACCTGATCTCCGCCGGCTGCTCCGGCCTGTTCGCCCTGGGCTCGACCGGCGAGACGGCCTACCTGACGGACGACCAGCGCGTCGAGGTGCTGCGCACCATCGTCGCGACCGCCGAGGGGCGTGTCCCGGTCATCGCCGGCGCGATCGAGCTGACGGCGGCGCGCACCGCGCACCTCGCGCAGCGCCTGGTGGAGGCGGGTGCAGACGCGATCGTCACGACCGCGCCGCTGTACACGCTGAACTCGCAGTCCGAGATCGCCGATCACTTCCGCACCATCGCCGCCGCGATCGACGCACCCCTGTGGGCGTACGACGTGCCGGTTCGCGTGCACTCGAAGCTCGGCATCGACCTGCTCATCCAGCTCGGCAAGGAGGGCGTCGTTCACGGCGTCAAGGACTCCTCGGGCGATGACGTCGGATTCCGTCGTCTGCTGGCGGCCAACGAGGCCGCGGGTCGTCCGCTGCAGCTGCTGACCGGTCACGAGATGGTCGTCGACGCGATGCTGCTGGCCGGCGCCGATGGCGTCGTCCCCGGTGTCGCGAACGTCGAGGCCGAGGGCTACGTGCGCCTCTTCGACGCCGCGGCCCGCGGCGACTGGGATGCTGCGCGCGCCGAGCAGGAGCGCATCAACCGCATGTTCGAGATCGTCTTCCAGCCCACCGGCCTGTCCGGCGACGCGACGGGCGTCGGCGCCTTCAAGGCAGCTATGCACGCCCGCGGTCTCATCGATCACGCGACGCTGGCCGCGACCGTCACCCCGCTGGATGACGAGACCGTGCAGAAGGTCCGCGGGATCCTCGCCGGTATGGACCTCCTCCCCGTCGCAACCGCCTGATGGCCGAGGTCGTCCTCGCCGTCGACATCGGCGGCACGAAGACCGCGGCGGCACTGGCTGATCGCAACGACGTGCCCCTGGCCACCCTGGTGGCGCCGACTCCGGCGGCGGAGGGCGCGGCAGCGGTCATCCGCACCGTCATCGACCTGGCCGAGCAGCTGCTCGCCGCTGCCGATCCCGACACCCGCCTCGTGGGCGTCGGGATCGGCACGGCCGGTGTCGTCGACACCACTCGCGGCATGATCGTCTCGGCCACCGACACGTTCGCCGACTGGCCGGGCACCCGCGTCGCCGACCTCGTGCGCGAGGGCCTCGGCGACAGCCTGCCCGCCGGAGCGCCCATCGCCGTGCAGAACGACGTCGACGCGCATGCGTTCGGCGAGTTCACCCACGGCGCGGCGGCCGGAGCATCCAGCGCCCTGATCGTCGCGGTCGGCACGGGTGTCGGCGCGGGCATCGTGCTGGGCGGCCAGCCGCTGCGCGGTGCGCACCACGTCGGCGGCGAGATCGCCCACATGCCGGTTCCCGGTGCCGAGCACCTGCGCTGCCCCTGCGACCGCATGGGGCACCTCGAGGCGATCGGCAGCGGCATCGGCCTCTACAACCACTTCGTCTCGCTCGGCGGCGACCCCGCGGTCGTCAACGCCCGCGGGGTGGCGGCCCGCGCCGCCGAAGATCCGATCGCGGCGCGTGCGATCGCCGACTCGGCGGCATCCGTCGGCCGGGCGATCGCCGGGGCCGCGACCCTGCTCGACCCGGAGCGCGTCGTTGTCACCGGTGGCGTGCCGAATATCGGCGACGCCTGGTGGGGGCCCATGCTCGCCGCCTTCCGCGCCGAGGCCATCGACGCCCTGCAGAACACCCCGATCCTCGCCGGCACGCTCGGCGATGACGCCCCGTTGCGCGGAGCCGCAGCGGCCGCTTGGAGAAACTGATGCGATTCACCGACACCCTCGAGCGCCTGCGCGGCGGCCTGACCGTCTCCTGCCAGGCCTATCCCGGCGAGGCGATGCGCGACCCGAACACGATGGCCCAGATCGCCCAGGCGGCGATCGTCGGCGGCGCTTCGGCGATCCGCGTGCAGGGCATCGCCGATATCCGTGCGGTGGCCGAGCTGCCGGTGCCGATCGTGGGCCTGTGGAAGGACGGCGAGGATGACGTGTTCATCACGCCGACGCTCGAGCACGCCATCGCCGTGGCGGATGCCGGCGCCGATATCGTCGCGATCGACGGCACGCGTCGCCCGCGGCCGGATGGGCGCACGCTCGCCGAAACGATCGCGGGCCTGCGCGCCCATTTCGCTGAGACGGGGCGCGACGCCCTGATCATGGCCGACTGCGGATCCCTCGAGGATGCCGTCATGGCCGAGGCCGCGGGTGCCGACATCCTCGGCACGACGCTGTCGGGCTACTCCGGTGAGCGTCCGAAGACGGACGGCCCCGACCTCGAACTGATCGGTCTGATCGCCGAGCAGTGCACCAAGCCCATCTGCGCCGAGGGGCGCATCCATACTCCGGCGCACGCCGGCGCCGCCATTGACGCCGGCGCATTCACGGTGTGCGTCGGTACTGCCATCACGCATCCGTCGACCATCACGTCGTGGTTCGCCGCGGCGGTGAAGGAGGCGGGCGCAGAATGACCGCTCCGATCCTCGTCAGCGCCTATCCGGTCTCGCCTGCGTTCGTGAACTGGGATCCGGTTCTCGAGGGCGAGCTGCTCCCGGCGATCTGTGCGCTGGAGGGGGTCGCGGGTCTCGAGATCCCGTGGCTGGGCGGCATCCACAAGTTCGACGACGCGTGGTTCCTCGAGAACGTTCCGGCCGTGCCGCTGGCTGTGACGCCGATCCCGTTCGTGATGGGCCGGCTCGCGGCATCCGAGGATTACGGCATCGCCTCCACCGATGAGGACGGCCGCCGCGCCGCGATCGACGACCTGCGCCGCGTCGCCGCGGATGTCACCCGCATCGAGGGCGAGAGCGCCGCGCACACGGCCGTCGTCACCCTGCACACGGCGCCCCGCGCGACCGGTTCCACTGAGGCCCTGGCCCGCTCTCTCGATGAGATCGCGGAGATCGACTGGTCGGGCGCACGCCTGGCGATCGAGCACTGCGATGCTCACATCGAGGGGCAGATGGCCGAGAAGGGCTTCCTGTCGCTGGCCGACGAGATCGCCGCGATCGAGAGCTCGGCGGCGCCCGTGGGCGTCTGGATCAACTGGGGCCGTTCGGCGATCGAGCTGCGAGATGCGGATGCCGTGACCGAGCAGATCGCTCAGGCGGCCGAGTCGGGGCATCTGCTGGGCATGGCGCTGTCGGGCGCCGCGGCGACCTCGACGCCGTACGGATACCCGTGGATCGACGCGCATCTGCCGATCGCGTCGACATACCCGGCATCCGAATCGATCCTCGATGACGCGCATGTCGCGGCGGCGATCGCCGCCGCCGGCGACGTCCCCTGGCTGGGTCTGAAGGTCGCGCGCCGTCCGGATGACGAGACCGCCGCTGCCGCCCTCGCCACCGTCGAGCGCAACCTCGCCGTCGTCCAGCGGGGCTGAACAGGCCTCTGCGGCGCCTCAGGGCGCCGCAGAGGCCGTTCGGTGGCTCAGAGCGCGTCGTCGATGAGGCGGCGCAGCCAGCGCTCGTGAGCGCGGTGCGCCTCTTCGGAGACGACGGCGTCCTCGACCACGCAGTCCGAGGCGTGGAAGGCCCCCGACCACACGTGCAGCTCGGCCTGGTTTCCGGCAGCCCACAGGGCTCCGGCGAAGCCGGTGACCGAATCGCGGAAGATCTCGGCGGAGCCGACGTCGAGGAACGTCGGCGGAAGGCCGTGCAGGTCGGTGCGCTCGCCCGGGGGCGTCGATGCGGACCCGCTCAGGGCCGCCCCCCAGCAGGATTCGTTGGAGGCCCGGCTCCAGGATGGGTCCTCGGCGAACTGCGCGGCCGAGACGGTGTCGCGCCGGTCGAGCATGGGGCAGATCAGCAGGGAGCCTGCGAAGGGGATGCCGCGATCGCGGCACTCCAGTGCCACGGATGCCGCGAGCCCGCCGCCCGCGCTCTGGCCGGCGATGACGACCGGGAGGCCATCTACGGCAGCCTGCTCGACGACGCCGACGAGGTGCTCGACGATGCGGTCGTGCGGGGTCTCGGGAACGAGCGGGTACTCGGCCGACCAGACCTCCAGCTGCAGGGCGGCGGCATGACGGGCGAGCACATCGGCTCCGTCGAGGCGGCTGCCGGCGATGAGCCCGCCGCCGTGGAAGAAGACCACCCGTAGGCGTGATTCGACGCCGGGGGAGCGGAAGACCGTGACATCGGGGGAGAGGTCCTCGGTGACCAGGTTGTGTGCCTGGCGGATCGCCTCGAGGGTCGTGGAGCGCTCGACCGCGGTCGCCCGGTAGACGAGCATCTCCTCGCGCGTCGTGACGGCGGCGGGGAGCGCGTCGGCGATCGTGCGCCAGCCGTCGATGAGAGGCGCGGCGATGCGGGGTCGCGGAGCATCGGAGAGGTTCGGTGTCGTGGAGGTGTGCAGCGGCTTAGACATCAGATGTCTGATACTTCCATGAAGTGCGGGGCGTGTCCACGCGGTTGTGCGCACGCGCCTCGGAGGGGGCGGGGGTCACACGAACCCGCCGATGCGGAGGCGCCCTTCGTTCCAGATGCTGTCCGTGCGGCGGGGGATCCATGTTCGGGTGCCGCTGTTGTAGGTCATGTCGTTGGTGACCAGGTCGGTCCAGCCGGTGAGCAGCTCAGCCATGCTCGGGGCGAGAACACGGAACCTGTCGTGGTCCCAGTGCCCTTGTGCGAGCACCCTGCCGCTCCTGAGGTCGAGCAGGATCGAACGCTGGGATTCGGAGGCGATCGGCGCTAGCGAACCTCGCGGTGCAGAGTTCAGAACCTGCTCGTTCCAGGGGGTGGGGAGACCGTTCCCATCGGAGTAAAGGCGATCGAAAGCATCTTGCAGGAGCGCGGAATCCTCATGGTCGAGCTTGCGGAAGCTCCCGAAAACGGGCGTGTAGCTCCCGTCTTCTGCGGGTGCCGGCCCTCCCCAGTCGAGCCACTGTTCGAGTTCGAGGCGGATGCTTCGCACGTGCGGATCACGTGGATCCCGGCGGACATCCGCTGCGCCGGGGGCCTGCATGGGCACCCCGGCCTCGATGAGGGCGGCTTCGAACATCGTGAGGGCCAGGGTGAAATCGGTCATCCGGCTCATGCGTCGCGTGCGGGGGCGGCGCCGATCGCGAGCCCGGGCTTTCTCGCGTGCACGGAGAAGTAGCGCAGGCCCGATGCTCCGGCGATGAAGCGGCGCTGGGAGTGCGGCGGGAGCCATGCCAGTGCGCCCGGCGTCAGGTCGATGGGCTCGCCGGCCGTCTCGAGCACTCCGCCGCCATCGAGCACGAGGATCAGCACGTCGAGCGCGGGGCCGTCGTGACGGGCGATCTCATCGCCCGCGGGCAGGTCGATGATGTTGGCGTCGAGACCGCGTTCGGCGGGCTGCAGCGACCAGACCGCGCCGGCGATCTCTGCGCGCACGGCGGCGTCGCCCACCAGGCGCGGTGACGGTGCGGGCATGGCGTGCTCCGTTTCTGGATCGATGCCGAAAAGTCTATTGCGGTCGGCTCATCGTCCTCGCTATGGTGTTGAGAAATCTGACGTCTGACGTCTGGTTTCTCTTGCACGAGCAGAAAGGCCTGTCCATGCACCACCCCCCGAAGGTCCCCCTGCGCGACTGTCTGCGCAGCCGCGGAGCCAAGTTCGGTCTCGTCGGCGCTCTCGCGCTCGCCCTCGTCGTCCCGACGACCGGCGCCTATGCCGCGACCGCCCCCGAGTACCTCACCGACCCGACCGCGGCACCCGGCACGTACAGCATGCAGAACATCGCAGCCGATCGCACCGCCGAGAACTTCTTCTATCGCATCCCGGCGCTCGCGCACCTGGGCGACGGCGTCATCGTCGCGTCGTGGGACGCCCGCCCCGGCAGCGCCGCGGACTCCCCGAACCCGAACTCGATCATCATGCGCCGTTCGGTCGACAACGGCCAGACCTGGGGCCCGCTGCAGTTCATCGCGGAGGGCAAGGTCGGCGCCGGCCAGTACGGCTACTCCGACCCGAGCTTCGTGCACGACGTCGAGACCGGCAGCCTCTTCGCGTTCTTCGTGTACTCCAAGGACCAGGGCTTCCACGGCAGCGCCTGGGGCAACGACGACGATGACCGTCAGGTGACGAGCACGGTGGTCGTGCGCTCCGACGACGGAGGTGTCACCTGGAGTGAACCCCGCCCCATCACGAACGTCACCAAGCCCGCGAACGGCGAGACCGTCAACGGCGTCTACCAGGTCGTCCCCGGTGACGTGAAGGGCATGTTCGCCACCTCCGGTGAGGGCATCCAGCTGCGTTATGGCGAATACGCCGGGCGTCTCATCCAGCAGTACGCCGGCGTCGTCCGCCAGGCGAATGGATCCGACGTTATCCAGGCCTACTCGGTCTACTCCGATGATCACGGCGAGACCTGGCAGCGCGGCGAATTCGTCGGCACTTCGATGGACGAGAACAAGACCGTCGAACTCAGCGACGGCCGCGTCATGCTCAATTCGCGCGACAGCGCCAACGGCCGCATGCGAAAGGTCGCGATCTCCGAGGACGGCGGCGTCACCTACGGACCCGTCACGAGCGACCCCGAGCTTCCCGATCCCACGAACAACGGCTCTATCGTGCG
>NZ_CANROA010000033.1 GCF_947632095.1 uncultured Microbacterium sp.
GGATACTTACTGGGACGTCCCATAAGACAGATCCTTCCAAGGAATCCTGTCTCCGGACACACCGGGGCGAGTCAGACCTCCTTCAAGAAAACGAGAACTCATGTCTGAAAGCACTCCTTCTCCCTCTGAAGCGCCGGGCCCCGAGCCTACGGACGCCCGCGAACCTCAAGAATCAGCCATGACATCACAAACACTTGTCGACCCACCCCGGAACCGAAGCTGGAAATTTCCCGCGATCATCGCAGGGGGAGCACTCATCGCAGCCTCTGCAATTGGCGGAATAGCCCTTGCAGTCACGAAACCCACGAATATTGAGCGCGTTTACGAAGCCTGCGAAGGCAGCAAACCAATCGAAAGCTACCTCGCGGACGAGGGCCAATCCGACAATTCCGCCGCGCTGTCCGAAACTTTCAGCCCGATGCTCGAAGGGGTACTGGCCCTTGAGGACAATGGCAAAACGTTGATTATTCAGACCAAGGGTCAGGATGATGACCCGCTAGGCGTGGGTAGCCTCGTCGTGGACTGCGTATTCGAGGAGCTCCCAGTCCCAGCCTTCGTGCAGACGAACATTAGGTCAGTCACCGCATCGTCCGGACGCCTCTCCGAAACCTGGGACGGGTACGAAGCAACCTTCGGTTACCACCCGGACAACGGGGCAAACATCGTCATCGTCAAGCGCTGAGCCCGCCAAAGCTCAGGCATCTGAACTCGTCTCGAGGTAGAGCTTGCCTCCGGTCTGCGAGATGAACCTCAGGAGGCGCTCAACCGATTTCGTCTGCTTTCCCTGCTCGAGTTCGACGATATAGCGCTGGCTGACGCCGAGCTCGTCGGCCAGCTCACGCTGAGTCAGACCCGCCTCGGCCCGCAACTCGACCAACAGGTGCCCGAGCATTGCAGAGTCTTTAATCGGCGCGCTGCGCATGTGATTACCTTTCCCTCATCAAGCATACGTGATGAGTTTTTCCGACTCAAGGCCCTGTGATGAGGATTTCATACTCACGGCGACAGCGGCACGGCTCCGTCGGCAGCACAACGACTCCGAAGCGCGCCGCTCAGTCCGCGACGCCCAGCAGCTGGCCGAGCCGACGATACGCCCGCCGATAGGCATCCTCGTCGACGATGAGCCGCCCGCCCTCCTCGATCAGCTGGGGGATCGCCTCTTCGCCGAGAGAGATGCACAGAGCGACGATCATCTGCGCCTCGGCCATGCTGTCGATATCCGGAATCTTGGCGAATTCACGATGATCATCGAGCCAGGCGGCAACGACGTCGACGAGGCCCTCACGGCTCTCATCGCTCGACCAGGAGACCGCCGTCGTCGCCCCGGGTTCACGGGAGAGCAGCGCCAGGCGCCGCTGGGCGATGTCGTCATCGAGCTGACCGCGGAGCGTCTCGGTGACGATCAACGATGCGGCGATCACGAGGGCGTCGCTGTACTTCGTGAGCAGTCGTTCGGTGAGCGCAGGGTCGTACGTCAGGGGCGGGCCGAAGATCGCGTCATCCAGCGAGGGGAAGTAGTTGAAGAACGTGCTGCGCGAGACCATCGCGGCTTCGCAGATCTGATCGACGGTGACGCTCTGGATGCCGTTCTCATAGGCGAGGTCGACAGCCGCCTGCTCCATCCGCCGTCGAGTGAGACGCATCTTGCGCTCACGCAGCCCTTCAGACACGAAGCCTTCTCCTCACTCCACTCCGGTGATCAACGTTACGCGCATGGAGTCGATGTTGTGGCCGCCTCCCCAGGCGGCCACAACAACGGGTGAACCATGGAAACCGGTGACCAACGCGTCCCCAGAAGCGCCCCCTCGGCCATCGATATCCCCCTCCTTCCGATGCCGTCCTCGAGAACGGCGGAAGTTGTCAAAGTTGGATCACAGTGCAACTTTACACACCAATGTAAATTTACGCACGAACTTTATTCCGCCGCGCACGGCTCGGGAGTATATTTCGGGCATGCCTCCGTTCGAGAACCTTCTCGCGTTCGCCATCGCGTCCGTGGTGATCATCGTGATCCCCGGGCCGAGCGTGCTGTTCGTCATCGGTCGTTCGATCGCGCTGGGTCGCCGAGCAGGCGTGCTCAGCGTGGTCGGCAACGCGCTCGGCACCGTCCCCGCGGTCGTCGCCGTCGCCTTTGGGGTGGGCGCGATCGTCGCGTCCTCGGTCGCCGCCTTCACCGTGATCAAGATCGCCGGCGCCATCTACCTCGTCTACCTCGGCGTACAGGCCATTCGGCACCGGCATGCGCATGTCCCTG
Source organism: uncultured Microbacterium sp. (assembly GCF_947632095.1). GTDB lineage: Bacteria > Actinomycetota > Actinomycetes > Actinomycetales > Microbacteriaceae > Microbacterium. The sequence goes on from NZ_CANROA010000033.1 coordinate 2,255, forward strand.
GCACGGACAGTGCTCCGGCATCCGCTCGCAAGCTCCTGGCCGAGGGCTTCATTGTCGGAATGACGAACCCCAAGACCATCGCGTTCTTCGTCGCCGTGCTCCCGCAGTTCGTCGCCCCCTCGGCGGGCAACGTGTGGGCACAGCTGCTCCTTCTCGGTCTCACCTTCCAACTGCTCGCGCTCGTGTGCGACAGCGTCTGGGCACTCGCTGCCGGAACCGCGCGGGCGTGGTTCGCGCGATCACCGCGCCGCATCTCGACGCTCGCCGGCACCGGAGGCGTCATGATGATCGGCCTCGGCGGCACCCTCGCGCTGACCGGTTCGAAGAGCTGAGATTCGGGCAGGGCACGGATGCTCCGCGCGCCCGCCACACCCCGAACACACGGATCCCGCCGGTCGAGGGGGCAACCGGCGGGACACGTGCGGGGCTCAGCGCAGTTGCACCGCCGGAGCATCCAGGTCGATGCGCGTCACGCTCGATCCCGAGGTCGAGGTCCACGTCGTGGACGGCGTGTACGAGCCCGCGTCGAGATCGGCCTGCGTCACGACGTGCGACGCCGAGGTGCAGGTGTAGGACTGCTCGCCCGGCAGCGAGCGGTAACGGCAGTTCTGCGCGGCGTTCGCCGGGTCGAAACCGGCGAGGTCGCCGGTCGGAACGACGGCGGTCGTCGCGGTCGAGAGGTTTCGCACTGTGAACGAGAACCGCAGCACGTCACCCACCGCATAGGGCGCCTGAGCGTTCGTGTGCGAGCCGACGACCGAGATGTTTCCCGCCGCACCGAAGTACACACCGGGGCCGGTGTGCTCGACGGTCGTGACGGTCGATCCCGAGGTGGAGGTCCAGGTCGTCTCGGGCACGAAGAACTGCGCGTCGAGGTCGGCCTGGGTGATCGTGTGCTTCGCCCAGGGGCACGTGTACGACCCGCGCGCCGGCAGGTCGCGGTAGCGGCAGTTCTGCGCGGCGTTCGCGGGATCGAAGTTCGTCAGCCCCGCGCCGACCGGGGAGATCGTCGTCTTCGATGCCGACAGGTTCGTCACGGTGAACGCGTAGGAGACGACGTCGCCGACCTTCCAGCCGCCCGCGGGAGCATCGCTGGTCACCCGAGACGAGCTGATCTCGAATCCACCCGGGGTGGCGCTCGGCGCAGCGAGCAGCCAGTCGTGGTCGAACTTCGCGAAACGGATGCCCGCGTAGCCCCGGTCGGGCTCATAGAGGATGCCGATCGTGCCGTCCGGCAGCGTTGCGAGCGTCGAGTACCCCATGCCCTCCGGTTGGAAGACCCGCGAGATCGACCACGTCTCACCGTCGTCGTAGCTGATGCGGATGGTGCCGTTCTCGCGCTCGACCTGGGATGCCGAGTTCGAGAACAGCAGCACCTTCGCCTCGTCCGATCCCTGCGGGGCGTTGGGGTAGGCGCGCAGGATCGAGGCGTTGTTGGTCGGGTCGGGCAGGTCGGTGTCGAGGGTGACGGGCCCGTAGGTGACGCCGCCGTCGGTCGAGTACGCCACCTTGCGGTAGTACGACCTGGCCGAGTCGCGCGAGTTCATCATGACGCGGCCGTCGGAGAGTTCGACGGTCTTGTTCTCGTCCATGCCGGTGCCGAAGGGCGTGCCGGCCTGCCAGGTGTCGCCGTGGTCGTCGGAGTACACCGACACGGCCTGCACCTGACCGTCGGTGGCGAGGAACGTGAACTGCTGCACGAGGCGGCCGGCCCACGGGCCGTAGCGCAGCTGGATGCCCTGACCGGATGCCGCGAACCGCGACTTCACGTCGAGATCGCCCGTGATCTCAGCGGTGATGGTGCGGCCGGTCCAGGTGTGGCCGTCATCGGTCGAGACGGAGACGTTCGCGTGCGTGACGGAGCGGTCGTCCGGGTCGGAGCCCGGCGCCGAGCCCCAGAATCCCTGGTCGTAGGACTTCACGTGGAAGTTGAAGATCGTGCCGGTCTCGCGGTCGACGATGTAGCTGGGGTCGGAGTACCCCTCGATCGGATCGCTCGTCTTTCCCGCGGCGATGACCTCCTGCGGCCCCCAGGTGACGCCGTTGTCAGTCGAGCGGCGCTGCAGGATCGAGTTCGGGCCGGGCGAATCAGCCCCGGTCGGGCGACCATCGTACGAGGCGAGCAGGTCGCCGGAGTTCGTGACGGTCAGCGCCGGTATGCGGTAATTCGGGAACCCGCCCTGCCCATTGGTGGCGAGCTGCTGCTCGGTGTACGAGCCGGCACCGCCCGTGGGAGCGGCGATGTCGAAGTCGGGATCGGGTGCGGCGGCGGTCGCTGCGGAGAGGGGGATCAGCGCGCCGCTCACCCCCATCAGCAGTGCGGTCGCAAGCACGAGTGCTCGGCGAGAGGATCGGCGGGGAGACGTGATCATCCTGTTCCTTCCGGGGGTCGGCGACGCCGACCGTCGCGCCCGGAAAGGGGCGAGATGCAGCGCTGCAACTCGGGATGTCAGATGTCTGACGTTAAGGAAGCTAGACCACCGGATACATGCACGTCAATGGTTCGGAGGTGCCGCAGCATCCTTTTGTTAGGTTTGCTGAGCGACGTTCAATCGCCACCAGGGGAGGCACCGGACATGAGATTTTTCCGCCGAATCGAGATTCCCGCCGAAATCCGCGATGGATCGGATGCTGTCGAGCCCGGCCTGTGGTCCCGTGGATTCGGCCTCGCCGCAACCCGCAGCCTGCAGACGCTCGCCGTCCTCGCACTCGTCGCGATCGCCGTCTTCGCGATCACGCAGCTCTCGCTCGTGTTCATCCCCGTCACGATCGCGCTGATCCTCGCCTGCGCCATCCACCCGGTCGTGAATCTCATGCGCAAGCGGGGCGTCCCCTCGATCCTCGCCACGTGGATCGCGCTCATCGGGATCATCGTGGTTCTCGGCGGCATCATCTGGGTCATCGTGCTCACCGTGCGCACCCAGTGGGATGACCTGGCGACCTCCGCCACCGAGGGCTTCGTGCAGGTGGCGGCGTGGGTGCAGACGCTCCCCTTCGACATCGAGGCGATCGATCTCGATGACGTGTGGTCGACCGTCACGGGCTTCCTCACCAGCGCCTCGTTCGGCCAGGGCGCTCTCGCCGGCGTCTCGGCGACGGCCAGCTTCTTCACCGGCCTCGCACTGATGATCGTGGTGCTGTTCTTCTTCCTCAAGGACGGACCGCGCATCTGGGAGTTCCTGCTGCGCCCCTTCACCGGCCAGGCCTACGCCCGCGCCCGCCGGGTCGGCGATAAGGCCGTCGAGGTGTTCGGCAGCTACATCCGCGGCACGTCGATCGTCGCGGCGGCCGATGCGATCGGCATCGGCATCGGCCTGGCGATCCTGCAGATCCCGCTGGCCGTGCCCCTCGCCGTGATCGTCTTCCTGACGGCATTCATCCCCCTCGTCGGCGCGACCGCCGCCGGCATCCTCGCCGCCCTCGTCGCGCTCGTCACGCACGGGCCGATCGAGGCGCTCGTGGTCGTCGGAATCGTCGTGCTCGTCAACCAGCTCGAGGGCAACTTCCTGCAGCCGGTCGTCATGGCCCGCTCCCTCAAGCTGCACGCCCTGGTCATCCTGCTCGCGTTGACCGCCGGCACGATCCTCGGCGGGATCGTCGGCGCCGTGCTCTCGGTGCCGCTCGCCGCCGCGGCTTGGGGCATCATCACCGTCTGGGACGGCCCGAGCACCCCCGCGCGCCCGTTCCGTCAGAAGCGCTCCGAAACGGTCTGATCCCGCGCGGGACGGTCACCGCGCGGCGAGGGCCTCGCGGATGCGGCCGAGCGCCTCGCCCAGGAGCGGGCGGGGCATGGCGAACACGAACCGGGTGAATCCGATCGCGGCCTCGCCGCATGCGGCGCCGTCCGTCATCGCGACGCGGGCATTCTCGCGGAACCACTCCCCCAGATCGCCGGTCAGTCCGGTCTCCCGGAAGTCCAGCAGCGCGATGTACGTGCCCTCGACCGCGGTCAGGCGCACACCGGGAATCCCGGCGACGAGCTGCTCGAGCATCCGCCGATTGCCGTCGAGGTAGTCGCGCACATCGTCGAGCCAGCCCGCGCCCGCCGTGTAAGCGGCGAGGTTCGCGACCGCACCGATCGTCGCGGTGCCATGCCCCAGCCATCCGCCATCGGCCTGCCAGAGCGCTTCGGACTCGGCATCCGAGAAGATCATCTGCGCGCACTTGAGACCGGCGAGATTCCACGCCTTCGAAGCGGATGCCGCGGTCACGGTGTGCGCGGCGGCCGAGGCGGAAACCGAGGCGTAGGGCACGTGCTGCGCGTCGCCGTAGACGAGAGGCGCGTGGATCTCATCCGAGAACACCCGGCCGCCGGCCCGCTCGACGACCTCCGCGACCGCCCCGAGCTCATCGCGCGTGAAGACCGTGCCGAGCGGGTTGTGCGGGTTGCAGAGCACGAGCAGCTCCCCGCCGTCGGCGAAGGCCTGAGCGACGGCATCCAGGTCCATGACCCAGCGGCCATCGACCTCACGGCTCGGCACCTCGCTCACGCGGCGGCCGTGCCTGGGCGGCACCGACAGGAACGGCATGTACGCCGGCGTCGGCACGATCACCGCACCCTCCGGCGAGGTGAAACGGGTGAGCGCGAACTCGAAGGCCGCGATCACATCGGGCACGAGCTTCACCCGGTCGGCGCCGAAGCGCCAGCCGTAGCGCTCGGAGTACCAGTCCGCCGTCGCCGCACGCAGCTCGGCGTCCAGGTGCGCGGGCAGATATCCGGTGAGGCCCGCATCGACGGCATCCGTCATCGCCCGCCGGATCACCGGAGCGACGCCGAAGTCCATCTCGGCGACGAAGGCGCCGATCGCGTCGGGGAACATCGTCCACTTCAGGCTGCCCGCCGCACGCAGGTCGGTCTCGGTGATCGCGTCGAAGCTCATGCCCCCATTCTCACCGCACGGAGGCCGGAGAGGGCGATGCGATCAGCCCAGGTGCTCGATGAGGATGCTGACACCGATGCCGACGAGCACGAGCCCGCCGACGATCTCAGCTAGCTTCCGGAACCGGGTGCCCACGCGGTGCCCGATGAGCACGGCCACGAACGAGAGGGCGAAGGTGACGAGCCCGATCACGGCGATCGCGAACCAGATGTTGATGTCGAAGACCGTCAGGCTCACACCGACGGCGAGCGCATCGATGCTCGTCGCGATCGAGAGCATGACGACCTCCCGCACCGAGAACGCCTCTTCGCTGTCGACCGTGTCGCCATCACCGCCGCGCAGCGCCTCCCAGAGCATCTTCCCGCCGATGACGAGCAGCAGACCGAAGGCGATCCAGTGGTCGATCGGGTCGATGATGTCGGAGAACGCACTCCCCAGCATCCATCCGATCAGCGGCATGAGCGCCTGCGAGAATCCGAAGGCGATCGCGAGGACGAGCGCTCCCTTCAGAACGCCGCGGCGCAGCGCGAGCCCCTTGCCGAGGGCGACGGCGAAGGCATCGGCGGAGACGCCAAGGGCGAGCAGGAGCAGGGTGAGGAACGGCATGACAATCCCGGGTCGTGCCGGCGGGAGCCGACGGTGCATGGCGCGGGGCGACAGGATGCCGCATCCGCGCGCCGCTGCGCTGATCGCCTCATCCAGCCTGTCCCATGGACGCTCGGGGACACGACTCGGAATCGTGATTGCCAGCATTTCGGGGCGCTGAAATCACCGGCTCCCGGTGGAAGGAGATCCCCGGATGCCGCGTCTCAGCGCTGCCGCGATCGCACTGCCTCGGCGACCTCGCGCAGATCCTGCGCCCACCGGTCGGCATCGTCGCGCGTGTACCGGGCGATCGGCAGCGCGATGCTCAGCCCGATGCGGTGACCGCCGACCTCGCCGATCGACGTGGCGAGCGCCGCGATGCCGGGCTCGCTCTCGGCGAGGTTCGAGGCGATCCGGGTCGTGCGCACCTCGGCGAGATCCTCGAGAAGCGCCGGCATATCGATATCGGTCCGTGCATGAGGGAGGCCTGCGGCATCCGCGTAGCGCTGCACGATCTCTTCATCGGTGAGATCGGCGAGCAGCGCCTTGCCGCCGGCGGTGGCGTGCGCGGGCAACCAGACGCCGACGCGCAGCCCGAAGCGCAGCGTGTGCGTGCGGGCCTCGATGCCGTCGAGGTGCAACACGCGGGTACCGTGGAGCGCCGCGAGGTGCACGGTCTCTCCGGAGCGGTCGAACAGCGCCTCGAGCGCGGGGCGCAGACGGTCGGTGAGCTGCGGGATGCGCGTCGAGAGTCCGGGGCTCGTCAGAGCGGGGCCGGCTGAGTAGCGGCGGTCGGGGCTCTGCACGGCGAAGCCGTCGTGCACGAGCGTGGCGAGCAGCCGTTGCGCGGTGGAGGCGTTGACGTCGAGCAGAGCGGCGGCCTCGGTCACGCCGAGCGAGCCGTGGTCGATGATCGTCTTCAAAAGGACGAGGGCACGGTGGACGGACTCCACCCGTGGCGCTTCTTTGCGTATCACGCAAAAGAAGCTACCAGGGATTGCTTCTTACGCAAAGAGGTTCTACTATCGCTTAAATCGGAAACAGTCCGCACCCCAACGATTGAGGCACCATGTCGATGAAGACAGGAATTCTTCCCGAGACCGCGAGTATGCGAGCCCCGGGCAACCAGAGCAAGCGCTCCTCTCTCGCGGGCTTCATCGGCTCCGCGCTCGAGTACTACGACATGTACATCTACGCGTCGGCATCCGCCCTCGTCTTCGCCCGCGTCTTCTTCGCGGACGCCGGCGCCACCGGCCTGCTCTACTCCCTCGGGCTCTACGGCGTGGCCTACCTCGCCCGACCGCTCGGCGGATTCATCGCCGGGCACCTCGGCGACCGCTTCGGCCGCCGCAACATCATGATCCTCACCCTGCTCGTCATGGGTGTCGCCACGTTCCTGATCGGCTGCCTGCCGTCCTACGACACGGTCGGCATCCTCGCGCCGATTATGCTCGTCGCTCTGCGCCTGTGCCAGGGGCTGTCCGTCGGCGGCGAGCTCGCCGGAGCGACCTCGCTCACCCTCGAGCACGCTCCCGAGAAGCACCGCTCGCTCTACACGTCCTGGGCCGTCAACGGCATCTGGGTCGGCTACATCCTCGCAACCCTCGCCTTCATCGGCGTCGCCGCCCTCCCCGACGACCAGCTACTCGCGTGGGGTTGGCGCGTGCCGTTCTGGCTCAGCGCCGTGCTCCTCGTGGTCGGCCTCATCATCCGCAGCACCGTCCGCGACACGGAGGCGTTCACGATCGAGAAGGAGTCCGGCACCACCGCGAAGGTGCCGCTGGGCGAGGTGCTGCGCCACCAGCCGTGGGACGTCGTGCGCCTGATCTTCGCATCCTTCCTGCTCGTCATCAGCACCACCGTCCCCGTCTACGGCCTCACCTACGCCACGAACGTCGTGGGCATCGACGCCGACGTCATGCTGTGGGCCGTCATCATGGGCTACGTCGTGGCGCTCATCACCCAGCCGCTCATGGCTTCGCTCGCCGACAAGATCGGCCGCAAGCCCGTACTCATCGGCGGCAACCTGCTCGGCGCCGTCGCCGTCTGGCTCTTCTTCTGGGCCGTCGGCGAGGCGAACATCCCGATGATCTTCATCGGCGTGCTGCTGACGGTCTCGATCGCCCTGGCCGCGACGAACGCCGTGTACCCCTCGTACTTCGCCGAGCTGTTCAACGTGCGCTACCGCGTGACCGGCATGGCCGTCGGCCTGCAGCTGGGCCTCGTGCTGACCGGCTTCTCGCCCGTCATCATTCAGGCCATCTCCACCGCCAACGGCGACGCCTGGTGGCCGGCTGCAGCCTACACGACCCTGGCCTGCGTCATCTCGGCGATCGCGATCGGCACGGGCCGCGAGACGTACAAGACGCCGCTCGACGAACTGGGCGTGCAGCAGCGCTGAGCCCCTGCGGCTCGAGCCTCCGCTCCCGTCGCACTTTCTGTCGGCGCGTCGCCTCGACGCACGACAGAAAGTGCGACGGGAGCGTTTTGCACTCGGGGGATCAGTCGCGCGGATCGGCGCGGTAGTCCTCGATCGAGGCGTTGAAGCGGTGCAGGAGTTCGGCGAAGCGGTCGACGTCGTCATCCGACCAGTCGCCGAGGATCTTTCCGAGAGCATCCACCGAGCGATCGCGCACCGCGACGAGGCGCTGTTCGCCCTCGGGGGTGAGCACGAACTTCCGCGCCAGACCGCCCTCGGGATCCGGCTTGCGCTCGAGGAATCCGGCCCGCATGGCCGCGCCCGTCTGACGCTGCAGCGTGGACGCGTCGAGGTGGAGCATCTCGCTGAGCTCGCCGATCGACATCGGGCCATGGATGCTGATTCCGCTCAACAGCAGATAGACGCTGCGGTCCATGCCGCGCGCGCTGCGATGGTGCGCGATCGTGTAGCGGCTGAGCATCATCTGCTCGTACTCGATGTCTCCGATGCGGCGTTCCATGACCTGCCTTCCGATTACTCGATCCTAGCGCCGATGTGTAACATACCTACGTTATGCATAGTGCATATCGAGAATGTTGAGGGGGCCTCGTGGCCAGGGCAGAAACCGCACCGAAGACCGGATTCATCGTCGGAGTCCTCGCGCTCGCCGGGATCGCGGCATCCATCACCCAGACGATGGTGACCCCGCTCATCCCGCAGCTGCCCGCGATCTTCGCCACCTCACCCGCCAACACCGCCTGGATCATCACCGCGACGCTGCTGACCGCCGCCGTCGCCGTGCCGATCTCCGGCCGCCTCGGCGATCTCTTCGGCAAACGGCGCATGATCCTCGTGCTCGCCGTTCCGCTGATCCTCGGCGGCCTGGTCTGCGCCGTCGCCCCGAACGTCGAGATCATGATCACCGGCCGCGCCTTGCAGGGCCTCGGATCGGGAATGGTCCCCCTCGGAATCGCCCTGCTGCGCGACCTCGTGCCGACCGACCGCCTCCCCTCGGCGATCGCCACGGTCAGCGCAACGCTCGGTGTCGGCGGCGCGATCGGCCTGCCCGTCTCGGCGGCCGTCATCGAGTTCGCCGACTGGCGCACCCTCTTCGTCGGCGGAGCCGCCGTCACCCTGCTCGTCGCCCTCGCGATCTGGCGCTTCATCCCCGTCACCGCCGCCGGCGCCGCCGGCCAGCGCTTCGACGGCCTAGGTGCGATCGGCCTCGCGATCGGCCTCGTCTCCCTGATCCTCGCGGTCTCGAAGGGCTCCGAATGGGGATGGGCTTCACCCCTCACCCTCGGGATGCTCGCCCTCGCCGTCATCGTGCTCGTGCTCTGGGGCTTCTGGGAGACCCGCACGACCGACCCGCTCGTCGACCTCCGCACCGCGGCGCGGCCCCGCGTGCTGCTGACCAACATCGCATCCATCTTCGTGGGCTTCGGCATGTACGCGAGCATGCTCGTCATGCCGCAGATTTTGCAGCTGCCGAGCGCAACGGGCTACGGCCTCGGCCAGTCGATCCTCGCCGCGGGCCTGTGGATGGCTCCTGCCGGCCTCATGATGATGCTCCTCTCCCCCGTCAGCGGTCGACTGATCCGCACGCGCGGACCCAAGTTCACCCTCGTGCTCGGCGTCTCGATCCTCGCCGCCGGCTACGGCGTGGGCCTCGTCGGCATGGGCAGCACATGGGGGCTCCTGCTCACCGGAATCGTCATCAACAGCGGTGTCGCCTTCGCCTACGGCGCCATGCCCGCCATCATCATGAGCGCGGTCCCACGCAGCGAGACCGGAGCTGCGAACGGCTTCAACACGCTCATGCGCTCGCTCGGCACGACGACCGGCGCTGCCGTGATCGGTCTCGTGCTCGCCCAGATGACGACCGACCTCGGCGGAACCGCGGTTCCCACCGAATGGGGCTTCCGCACCGCGCTGATCCTCGGCGCCGGGGTCTCGGTCGTCGCCGCGATCATCGCCGCGTGCATCCCGGCCGCGAAGAAGGCCGACCTCGGGATCCCGGCGCAGGATGCTCCGACCGAGGAGCCCGTCGGCTCCGCGCGCTGAGCGCGGGCTCGCATTGTCGCTCCCGCAAGTCCTGACGCTCGACGAAACCACCCATCGCCAACCGCACGCTCATCGGCTACATTGTCAACAATCTTGCCGCCCTTGAGAGGAACGCCGATGCCTGACAAGACCGACGTGCGCGCACAGTTGCGCGACGCCATCCTGCGGGGCGTCTACGCCCCGCGCCAGCGCCTCATCGAGGCGGATCTCGCCACCGAGTTCGGCGCCAGCCGCTTCACCCTGCGCAACACCCTGATCCAGCTCGAGGCGGAGGGCCTGATAGAGCTCACCCCGAACCGGGGTGCGCGGGTGCGCGAGATCTCCCCGACCGAGGCGATAGAGATCACCGAGATCCGCCAGTCGGTCGAGGGGCTCGTCGCCGCCCGGGCGGCCGAGAGGGTGACGGATGCTCAGATCACGGTGCTGCGTCAGATCGGTGCCGACATGGTCGAGGCCATCGACGGTCATGAGCTGATGCGGTATTCGGAGCTCAACGTCGCCCTGCACGCCACGGTGCGCGAGATCGCCGAGCATGCGGCTGCCGATCGGGTGCTCGAGCAGCTCAACGGGCAGATGGTGCGCCATCAGTTCCGACTCTTCCTCGTGCCGGGGCGGCCCAGCACATCGCTGCCCGAGCATCTCGAGATCATCGAGGGCGTCTGCACGCGCGACCCCGCCCGTGCCCGTGCCGCGATGGAGATTCACGTCGGCAGCGTCATCGCGACTCTGAAGGAGTTCGCCGAAGCCGTCCCCGTTCCCCTCTGACGCCCCTCTCGCGGATTGTTATCAATTTCGTAAACAGAATTGACAGCGTCATCGGCTCGTGAGTAGCGTCGGGTCATCGGATGGCATTGGGGCCGTCCGCCGACACGACGGAGTGACATGAAAAAGGCAGGCATCTTCGCCCTCGCTGCGATCACCGCGGGCGCACTCGTACTGACCGGATGCACCGATTCGGATGCCCCGGCCACCGGATCCGGCGGCGACAGCGGCAGCTCTGCGGACCTGACGCCCATCACGGTCGGCGTCATCCCGATCGCCGACACCGCCGCCCTCTACGTCGGAGAGGCCGAGGGCTTCTTCGAGGAGCAGGGCCTCGACCTCACGATCGAGACCGCCACCGGCGGCGCTGCGATCGTGCCCGCCGTCGTCTCCGGCGACTACGACTTCGGCTTCAGCAACACGCTCTCCCTCATGGTCGCGGCCGACCAGGGCCTCGACATCCAGATGGTCTCGGCCGCTGTCGGCACGACCGGAGACACCACGAAGGACATGGGCGCGGTCATCGCCAAGCCCGGCTCCGGAATCTCCTCGCCCGCCGACCTCGCCGGCAAGAAGGTCTCATCCAACAGCGTCGGCAACATCAACGACACCGTCGTGCGCTCGGTCGTCGATGAGAACGGCGCCGACTCGTCCACGATCAGCTTCGTCGAGGTGCCCTTCCCCGACGCGATCGCCGCCGTCGAGAACGACCAGGTCGATGCCGCGTTCGTCGTCGAGCCGTTCGTCACGAGCGCTCTGGACGCCGGCCTCGACGTCATCACCTACGCCTACGCCGACTTCGACACGAACCTCGACATCGCCGCCTACTTCTCCCTCAACAGCATCGACGCCGACCTGCTCGAGAAGTTCCAGACCGCGATGACCAAGTCGCTCGAGTTCGCCGACGCGAACCCCGACGTCGTCCGCGAGGTCATGGCCACCTACACCTCAACCCCGCCCGAGGTCCTCGCCGAGATCACGCTGCCCACGTTCCCGACCGAGATGGACCGCGCCTCGATCGAGAAGCTCGCCGCCGCGGCCCAGGAGTACGGCGTCCTCAAGGCCGAGCCGGACTTCGACAACCTGCTGCCGTGACCGCAGTCATCAACACGCACAGCGAGGTGCGGCGGCTCGGCCGCCGCACCTCCTGGGTGGGCAAGAACAGCGGAGCGCTGCTCGGCCTCGTGGGCGTGGTGGGCTTCCTCGCCATCTGGGAGATCGCCTCCCGCTCGGGCCTGGTGAACTCCCGCTTCATCCCCGCCGCCAGCGACGTGCTCGTGCGCTTCGGCCAATACGTCATCGACAAGGCCTTCTGGCGGGACGTGGGCGACACCATGACCAGCTGGTTCGTGGGCCTGCTCATCGCCGCGATCGCCGGCATCGTGCTCGGCTTCATCATCGGATCGAGCCGCTTCATGGAGCGCTTCACGCACTCCACGATCGAGTTCCTGCGGCCTGTGCCCTCCGTGGCCCTCATCCCGCTCGCGGTGCTGCTGTTCGGCACCAAGATGCAGTCCAGCCTGCTCCTGATCGTCTACGCCGCGTTCTGGCAGATCCTGCTGCAGGTCATCTACGGAGCGAAGGACGTCGACCCGGTCGCCGACGCGACCGCCCGCAGCTACGGGCTCAGCCGCCTGCAGCGCGTGCGCCACGTCGTCTGGCCGACGGCGCTGCCCTACCTGATGACGGGTCTGCGCCTCGCCGCGGCGGTCGCCCTCGTCCTCGCCATCACGGCCGAGATGCTCATCGGATCCCCCGGACTCGGCAAGCAGATCGCCGAGACACGAGAGGGCGGCGACACCCTCAGCATGTACGCGCTGATCGTCGCGGCCGGACTCATCGGCGTGGCCATCAACCTCGTCGCCCGCTTCGTCGAGCGGCGCGTGCTCGCCTGGCACACCTCCGTACGAATCGAGGCGATGGGATGAAGTTCCTCAAGTCCGTCCTGTTCCTGCTGGGGCTGCCCGCGATCCTCATCGCCCTGTGGTGGATGTCATCGGTCGTCAACCCGAGCTTCTACGTGCCGACTCCGCCGGAGCTCGTTACGACGTTCTTCGAGACGTGGTTCGGGGAGCGCTTCCAGCGCGACGTGCTGCCGAGCATCGGCCGCCTCAGCCTGGGAGTCATCGGCTCCATCGCTTTCGGTGTGGTCTTCGGCATCCTGATCGGATCCTTCCGTACCGTCCGCCGCCTGCTCGAACCGCTCCTGGAGTTCTTCCGCGCGATCCCGCCGCCCGTCCTGCTGCCCCTGCTCATGATCGTCATGGGCGTGAACTGGCGCATGCAGGTGTTCGTGATCATCTTCGGATCGCTCTGGCCCGTGCTGCTGAACACCGTCGAGGGCGTGCGCGCCACCGACGAGGTGCAGCGCGAGACCGCCCGCAGCTACGGACTCGGCCGGCTCGACCGGCTGCGCTACCTGACGCTGCCCGCCGCGGCACCGCAGATCATGGCCGGTGTCCGCCAGTCCCTGTCCATCGCCCTGATCCTCATGGTCATCTCGGAGCTCTGGTACACCTCCGCGGGCCTCGGGTTCACCATCGTCCAGTTCCAGCGGAACTTCGCCGTCCCCGAAATGTGGAGCGGCATCCTGGTTCTGGGCCTGCTCGGCCTCGCCCTCGCGGTCATCTTCCGCTACGCCGAGCGTTACATCCTTCGCTGGTACCACGGATTGAGAGAAGTGCAGCGTGAGTCCTGACAACAACACCCCCGTCCTCCTCGTCGAGGGTCTTCGCAAGGTCTACCCGGCACCCACGCCGCAGGCCGAGGCCGTCGAGGCCATCCGCGACCTGACCTTCTCGATCCCGCAGGGGCAGCTCGTCTGCATCGTCGGCCCATCCGGCGCCGGCAAGACGACGCTGCTCAAGTGCATCGCCGGGCTCCTGCCGCCCACCGCGGGCCGGCTCGAGATCGAGGGCAAGGCCATCACCGGCCCGCCCAAGACGATGGCCGTCGTCTTCCAGGAGTACGGGCGCAGCCTGTACCCGTGGATGACCGTGCAGGGCAACGTCGAGCTGCCGCTGAAGAGCGCGGGCATCGCGAAGGCCGAGCGTCGTCGCATCTCGCAGGAGGCCCTCGTCGCCGTCGGCCTCGCCGATGCCGGCGACAAGTACCCGTGGCAGCTCTCCGGCGGCATGCAGCAGCGCGTGGCGATCGCCCGCGCCGTGGCCTACCGCCCGCAGATCCTGCTGATGGACGAGCCGTTCGCCGCGGTCGACGCGCAGACCCGCGCAGACCTCGAGGACCTCGTGCGCAAGATCTGGAAGGACCTCGGTGTCACCGTGCTGTTCGTCACGCACGACATCGACGAATCGGTCTACCTCGGCCAGCGCGTCATCGTGCTGTCGAACCGGCCGACCGTCGTGCAGGACGACATCACGATCGACCTGCCTGATGAGCGCGACCAGCTCACGACGCGCTCCGACCCGCGCTTCGTTGAACTCCGCCACCACATCTACGGCGAGATCCAGCGCGCGAAGACCAACTCGGGCGCCACGCAGCAGGCCTCGGCCTGACACACTCGTTCCCGTCGCACTTTCTGTCGGCCTGCCACACTGGCACGCGACAGAAAGTGCGACGGGAACTGCGCGTTCGCGCGGAGAGAGGATGCACATGAGGGCTCGACACTGGCTCGGGATCGTCGCGCTGTGCCTGGTCGCCGTGCTCATGCGCCCCGCGGTGACAGCGGTCGGTCCGGTCATCGACCGGATCGCCGGGGACACCGGCATCCCGCTCGCCCTCCTCGGGTCCCTCTCGACCATCGTGCTGCTCACCTGGGCGGTCGTCTCCCCGTTCGCCCACGGGCTCGGCCGCCGCCTCGGCCTCGGCGCCGCGGTCCTCGCCGCCCTCGGCCTGCTGCTGCTCGGGGTCGTCGTGCGATCCATCCCCGGCTCGAGCATCTGGCTGTGGGTGGGAACGGCCCTGATCGGCATCGCCCTCGCGATCGGCAACGTGCTGCTTCCCGCCGTCATCAAGAGGGACTTCCCGTTGCGGGTTCCTCTGATGATGGGCGTGTACTCGGCGATCCTCGGCGGGGCGGGTGCGGTGGCATCCGGTCTCGCGGTTCCGATCGCGGATGCCACGGGCGCCGATGCCGGAGCCGGATGGCGGCTGTCGCTGCTCGTGACCGGCGCCGCGCTCGCCCCGATCGCGATCCTCGCCTGGTGGTCCGTCATCCGACACGAGGCGCGCACCCGAGATGCGGCCGGCACCGCGGCGTCCCGCGCCGCGATCTGGCGCGACCCCGTGGCCTGGCAGGTCGCCGGATACATGGGCGTGCAATCGACCACCTTCTACGTGCTCGTCACCTGGATCGCGACGATGTCGCTCGACACCGGCCGCGACAGCACACTGGCCGGCATCGATGTCATGGTCTACCAGGTGTTCTCGCTCGTCGGCTCGCTCGCGATCGCCGCCGCCATGCGCGGCCGCGGCGCCCGCATCACCCCTGCGGCCCTCCCCCTGCTCGGCATCGCCGGGATCATCGGGCTCATGCTCCTGCCCGACCTCATCGGCTTCTGGGTCATCCCGCTGGGCACCTTCTCGGGGATGTCCCTCGGCGTCTCCCTGACCCTCATGGCCGAACGCGCCCGAGACGCCAGCACGTCATCCGCCCTGTCCGGGATGTCGCAGGCCGTCGGCTATGCCATCGCCGCGATCGGTCCCGCTCTGTTCGGCGCCGTGCAGGCGAGCACGGGCAGCTGGGCACCATCGCTCGTGACCTTGCTCGTGACCATGAGCCTGCAGGCCCTGTTCGGCATCTTCGCCGCCCGGCCCCGCTTCGTTCTCGACCGCTCCTGAGTCCCGCTTTCCTGATTTCTCAGGAAGGGCGCCGATACAATGGACGACGGCCTCGAGCCGCAATGACGCATTCGATGACACGACACGACGAACGTCCCCACTGCGGCAGCTTCTGACACGGCACGGTCGAACCGCGCACCGCCCGTTCACCCCGTGTCAGGAGCCCCTCTTGTCGTCTTCCTCCGTGCCCACGCGCACACCCCGTCAGGCGGTGGGGATGATCGCCGTCGCCGCCGCGGCCGCCTTCCTCGCCACTTTCAACGAGACGTTCCTCAACGTCGCACTCACCCCGATCATGCAGGACTTCGACGTCACCGTCGGCACCGTCCAGTGGCTCGCCACCGGCTACCTGCTCGTCGCCGCCGTGTTCGTGCCGGTCGCGAACGTGCTCTACCACCGCTTCTCCACACGGCCGCTGTTCGTCATCACCGTCGCGTTCCTCGTCGTCGGCTCGATCATCGGCGCCCTCGCCCCGAGCTTCGAGGTGCTGCTCGTCGGCCGTCTGCTGCAGGCGATCGGCACGGGACTTCTGACCCCCATCGGCATGAACATCACGCTGACCGTGGCGCCGCGCAAGAAGCTCGGCCTCGCCATGGGCATCATGGCCGCGATGACGACCCTCGGCCCGTCGCTGGCGATCGTGCTGTCGGGCATGCTGCTGACCATCGCCCCCTGGCCGTTGCTCATGTGGGTCTTCGGCGCGCTCTCGATGATCGTCCTGATCCTCGGCGCCCTGCTGCTGCGCAACGTCGCCGAACTCGGCCGCCCCGTGCTCGACGTCGCCTCGTTCCTGCTCATCACCATCGGCCTCGTCGGCCTGCTCTACGGCGTCTCCACCGTCTTCGAAGGCTCGCTGCTCATCGCGCTCGGCGCCATGGTCGTCGGCATCATCGCGCTCGTGCTGTTCGTGGTTCGCCAGAACCGTATCTCGAACCCGTTGATCGACATGCGCCCGTTCCGCAACACGCCCTTCGTACTGGGAATGCTCATGACCATGCTCGGTCTGCTCTTCGTCTTCGCGATGAACGTCGTCGTGCCGATCTTCCTGCAGTCCGCGCAGGGCGTCGAGCCCCTCGGCGCATCGCTGGCCCTGGCCCCCGGCATCCTTCTCACCGTGGTTCTCGGCCCGATCGCCGGACGCCTCTTCGACCGCCACGGCGGACGCGTGAGCATCGCCCTCGGCTACCTCGTGATGGCGGTCTTCGTCGCGCTCGTCGTGATCACCGCCGGCAGCGGCTCGGTGGTCCTGCTCGCGCTGCTCTACATCCCGGCCGTGCTCGGCACCGCGTTCGTCGTCGGCCCCGCACAGACCTTCGCGCTCGCCAGCCTCGACCGCGAACTCGCCCCGCACGGCATCACCGCCATCAGCACCGGGTTCCAGATCGCCGGTTGCGTCGGCACCTCGCTCGCCGTCGGCATCTACGGCGCGCTCTCCAGCCTCGAACTGACCGACGGCGGTTCGTCCACGCTGCTGGGCTTCCGCGGCGTCGGCGCCCTCGTCGTGCTGGCCTCGGTCATCGGCATCGTCCTCGCGATCGCCGCCTACCGCGGTAAGCGCGGTGCGGTGACGACGGCGGACTCCGATGAGGCCGCAGCCGAGGCATCCGTCCCCGCCTGACCCCACGAAACGAAAAAGGGGGCGCACCGGTCGAACCGGTGCGCCCCCTTCGTGCTTTCGGGGTCAGTCCTCGATCGCGCGCGTCGCCTTGCGGTCGGCGATGAGCGTGTCGCGCACCGTACGGCGCAGCACCTTGCCGATGAGCGAGGTGGGCAGCTCTTCCCAAACCGTGTAGGCGCTCGGACGCTTGTACTCGGCCAGGTGCTCGCGCACCACGGCACGGACCGCATCCTCGTCGAAGGTGGCGCCCTCTTCGAGCACGACAACCGCCGTGACGACCTCGGCTCCGCTTCCGCGGGGGATGCCGACGACGGCGGATGCCGCAACCCCCGGAACCGTCACGATGACCTGCTCGACCTCACTGGGTGCGACGTTGAAGCCGCCCGTGATGATGATCTCCTTCTTGCGGTCGACGACCGTGACGAACCCGTCCTCGTCCTGCACGACGAGGTCGCCGGTGCGCAGCCAGCCGCCCTCGAGCAGGGTCGCGGCCGTCTCTTCGGGGCGGTTCCAGTAGCCCTGGAACACCTGCGGGCCGCGGATCAGCAGCTCACCGGACTCCCCCAGCTCGACCTCGCGGGTCGGCTCGTTCGGGTCGACGACCTTGATGTCGGTCGACGGGAACGGGATGCCGATCGCACCGATCTTGCGGTGGTCGGTGAACGGGTTCGCGAGGGCAACGGGGCTCGTCTCGGTGAGGCCGTAGCCCTCGTTGAGCATGCTGCCGGCCTGATCCTCCCAGCGCTTGACGACCGCCGGGGTCAGGGTCATCGCGCCGGAGATCGCGTAGACGACGCCGGAGAGGTCAAGCTTGCCCTCCTTCGCCACGCGCGCGAGGCGGTCGAACATCGGCGGCACGGCGGGCACGAACGTCGGCGGGAACTTCTTCGCCGCCTTCTCGACCAGTGCGGGATCGAACGTCGGGAACAGCACCGCGCACGAACCGGTCTCGACCGAGTAGATGACCGACAGCAGCACGCCGAAGGAGTGGAACATCGGCAGCAGGCCGTAGATGCGCCCCTCGCCGCGGGTGAACTCCGGCATCCACGCACCGCCCTGGCGGGCGTTCGACCACAGGTTGGCGTGCGTGATCATGGCACCCTTGGGGGTTCCGGTCGTGCCGGAGGTGTACTGCAGGGACGCCAGATCGGATGCTGCGGGGCGCGGGTGCGACGCGGCCAGCGGTGCGCTCTTCTCGAGCTTCGCGAACGGGATCGTGCCCGGGGCGGGAGCCGTCAGCTTCTCGCGGGACTCGCGGGCCTTGGCGATCGGCAGCCCGAGCGCGAACCGCATCGAGAGGGGCATCGCGGTCGTGACGTTGACGGAGATGATGTCGCGCGGGCGCACATCGTCGGGAAGCTCGCGCAGCGTCGGCACGAGCTTGTCCCAGGTGATCACGACCTGGGCGTTGTGGTCGCGGAACTGCACCTCGAGCTCATCGCGGGTGTAGAGCGGGTTGTGCTCGACGACGACGGCGCCCAGGCGCAGCACGGCGTAGAACGCGATCACGTGCTGGGGCGCGTTCGGCATGATCAGGGCGACGCGGTCGCCCGCCTTCACGCCCAGCTCGCGCAGACCGTTCGCGGTGCGCGCGACGCGGTCGCCGAGCTCGCGGTAGCTGACCGTGCGGTCGAAGAAGGCGATCGCGGGGCGGTCGCCCCACTCGGCGACGCGCTCATCGAGGAGGTCGCTGAGCGAACCGGTGACCGGTTCGATGTCGATCGGGGTGCCCGGCGCATAGAACCGGTTCCAGGCGCGCGTCTCGTTCATCTGCATAGGAAAATCCTACGCTGTGCGGCGTTTCGGGGCCGGGCGGGGGCGATCGGCGTTGCTCCCTGCGGAGGTTGTTGCACCTGGCGGACTTTCTTCCACAGAACCTCCGCCAGGTGCAACAACCTCCGCCAGGTGCAACCAGTGCGCGGGCGTCAGCGCACGCGGCGGTGCACCGACTGCGGCGTGAGGTACGCGGCCAGCCCCTCCAGCCCGTACTCGACCCCGAGCCCGGAGTCGTGCCTGCCGCCGAAGGGCGCGTAGTGGTTCGAGGCGAACATGTTGACCCCGACCGATCCGGTGTCCATGCGCCGGGCGATGCGGAACGCGGCATCCTCGTCCCCGCCGAACACGATCCCGCCGAGGCCGAACGGGGTGTCGTTGGCGATGTCGACCGCGGCATCGATCGAATCGGCCCGCAGCAGGGTGATGACGGGGCCGAAGATCTCCTCCCGCGCGATCGTCATATCGGGCGTAACGTCGGCGAACACGGTCGGCGCGACGAACGCCCCGCCCGGGATGGGCTCTGGCACGTCTCCTCCGACGGTGGCCCGGGCCCCCTCGGCGACGCCGGCGCGGATGTACCCGAGCACGCGGTCGCGCTGCGCGAAGGTCGCGACGGGCCCGAACACGGTCGACGGGTCGAGCGGGTCGCCGACGGGGGCCGCTGCGACCGTCGCCGTCACCATGTCGACGAGCTCGTCGTAGCGGTCGGGCGTCGTGACCAGCCGCGTGGAGATGTAGCAGGTCTGCCCGGTGTTGCGCATGCTGCTGCGGATCAGCACCTTCGACATGGCATCCAGATCAGCATCCGGCAGCACGAGCGCCGTCGACTTGCCGCCCAGTTCCAGCGTCACCGGTCGCAGCAGCTCGCCGCAGGCGGCGGCGATGCGCCGGCCCACCGGCGTCGACCCGGTGAAGGCGACCTTGTCGATGCCCGGATGCCGCACGAGCAGCTCGCCCGTCGCGCCCTCGCCGGTGATGAGGTTGATGACCCCCGGCGGGATGCCGGCCTCGTCGGCCGCGTCCAGCAGGAACCGGATCGACAGCGGCGTGGGGCCGGCGGGCTTGATGACCACGGCGCACCCGGCGACGAGTGCGGGGGCGAGCTTGATCACGACGAGGTTGATCGGGAAGTTCCACGGTGCGATGAGCGCCGCGACGCCGATGGGGTCCTGCGCGACGACGGTCTCCGCTCCGCCGGTCGGGAACGCCCGAACGTCTCCGGCTTCCAGGTGCGAGGCGAGGCTCGCGAACACCCGCAGGATGGACGCCGCATTCGCCGCGGCCCCGGCGGTCTCCGAGACGGGCGAGCCGTTCTCGAGCGTGTTCGTGATGCTCAGCACATCGGCCCTGCGCTCCACGGCATCCGCCATGCGGCGCAGCAGATCCGCACGCTCGGAGGGTGCTCGGGCCGCCCACTGGGGTTGGGCGGCCCGAGCGGCTGCGACCGCGGCATCGACGACTGCTTCGTCCGCCTCCGGCACCGACCCCCATTCCTCACCGGTCGCCGGATCGACGACCGGTGAGGTCACGGGGGAGGTCGCCGTCGTCTCGACCCCGCCGATGCGGTGGCCGCTGACGCGGGTGTACGGCAGTCCTGCCGCGGCCTCGCGGTGGCGATCGCGCATCGCCGCCACGGGGTCGTCTGTGAGAAGGGTCATGACAACTGCTCGATCTTCAACAGCAGCTCGGCGCGGTCGAGCTCGGCGGTCGCCATCTGCACGGCCGCGTCGGTGAGCAGTTCAGGCATGATCTCGGCGTGCAGCCGGCTGCAGTAGTGCGAGGGGGTGAATCCGAACCACTGCGAGGCCAACGCGATGCCGGTCGGGGTGAAGCGCCACAGCCGGTCGGCATCGCGCACGAGCGAGTCCTCGATGGAGCGCGACTCCTGCCGGGTGTCGTGCCCGTCGATGATGTCGGTGACGCGAGTGATGAACGCGTCGTCGTAGCCGAGCGGCGGCAGGACCTCGCGGGCGATGTCGCAGCCGTGCCGCTCGTGCTCGTAGCGCACGTCGGCCCGGCGCCAGTCTCCGGCGAAGCCCTCCGAGATGATGCGGTCCTGGTCGACGCGCGCCCAGCCGGTGTCGTGCAGCAGGATCGCGACCCGTACGACGAGGGAGTCTGCCTCGGGGTGCGCCTGGCAGAGCCGCTCGGCGAAGGCGAACGAGATGGGCAGGTGGATGTCGTTCTGCCGCGAGCGCGACTCGGCGACGATGGCGCGCCACAGCGGGTCGAGGTCGTCGTGCGCAGCGGCGGCCGAGATGGGGGTGGTGTCCACGGGGGTGACGGCGGGGAGGGTCATGTCGTTCTCCGGCTTTCAGACGGTCGCGGCGTCGGGCAGCACGACGGCGGATTTGAGCGGGACGGTGGTGTCGCGGGCGGCATCCGGCGGGATCGTCCCGCCCTTGGCGAGCGCGGATTTCACGGCGAGGAACTCGACCGGGTGGTTCACGACGTCGGCGGCGATGAGGCGGCCTTCGCGGTAGTAGAGCACCGAGAACTTCTCGCTGTCGGGCTCGCCGCGCACGATCACCTGGTCATATCCGGTCGACAGCCCGGCGATCTGCAGTTTCAGATCGCCCTGGTCCGACCAGAACCACGGCACGGACCGGTACTCGGCCTCTTCGCCCAGGAGGGTCGCGGCGGCGATCTTCGCCTGCTCGAGGGCGTTGTTGACGCTTTCGAGGCGGATGCTGCCGCCGATCCCGAGCGGGTAGGGGTTGGGCATGAGGGTGCAGTCGCCGGCGGCGACGGTCATGCCATCGGATGCTCGGGCCGCCGAATCCACGACGATGCCGCCGTCGACCGCGAGGCCGAGCTGGTCGGCGAGTTCGGTGCGCGGGATGACGCCGACGCCGATGAGCACGAGATCGGCGGGGATCACGGTGCCGTCCTCGAGCTCGACGCCGGTGACGGAGCCCTGGGCTCCGGCGACGCGGGCGTCTCCGCCGAGGATGCCGCGGATGCGGGCATCGAGCACGACATCGATGCCGCGTCGGCGGTGCGCATCGAGGTAGAAGGCACTGGTCTCCTCGGCGACGACGCGGCCGACGAGCCGGGGCGCGGCTTCGAGCACGGTGACGTTCTTGCCGAGGCCGCGGGCGACGGCCGCGGTCTCGAGTCCGATGAATCCGCCGCCGATGACGACGACGTTCTTCGCCTGCTCGTCGGCGAGCGCGGGCTGCAGGGCGATGGCCTGATCGGCGTCGCGCAGGTAGTGCACGCCGTGATAGTCGGTGCCCTCGAGCGGGAGCCGGCGGGCGGATGCCCCGGTCGTCAGCGCGAGGCGGTCGAATTCGATGCGGCGACCGCCCTCGGTGGTGGCGACACCGGTGCCGTCCGGCGAACGGTGCACCGTGACGATGCGGTCACCGGTGACGAGCTCGATGTCGCGTTCGGCGAACCACTCGCGGGTGCGGAGGATGACGTCATCGGGCTGAAGCTCGCCCTTGATCCACCCCTTCGACAGCGGCGGTCGCTGGTAGGGGCGGTGCGCCTCTTCGCCGACGAGGAGGATCGGGCCGGTGTCGCCGCGCTCGCGCAGCACCGAGGCGATCTGGACGCCTGCCTGGCAGGCGCCGACGATGAGTGTGGTGGACATGGCGCTCTCCGGTCAGATCTGGTCGCTGGGGGTGGTGACGTGGTACTCGCAGCC